>NZ_JBWBWI020000002.1:0-691993 GCF_056174585.1 Mesorhizobium kamtschaticum
GTGCCGCCGCCGAGAGATTGCGCTCGGCCAGCAGGGCGTCGAGCACGACGAGAAGGTTCAGATCAAGCCCTTTGAAACGCATGCCTGCGGCTATCCATAGAGGGTCGGCATTCCTGGCGTGCCTCAGGCTACCGGTCATCGACCGCGTGGCCGACCATTAGTTTAGCACTTTCTAATGGCGTTGGTGCACGGATCTTTTATTGGTGTGGGTGGCATCGTAAACTTAACTGGTTTTCCAGAAAGATGTGGGATTTAGCGGCATGACCAAACCTGCCCGTGATCCTCTCTATCGTCGCCATCGATTTCCTGCAGAAGTGCTTGCCCATGCGGTGTGGCTCTATTTCCGTTTTCCGCTCAGTCTGCGCATGGTCGAGGATATGCTGGCAGCGCGTGGCATCATCGTCTCTCACCAGACCGTGAGGCTCTGGGCGGAGAAGTTTGGCAGACACTTTGCCAATGATATCCGGAGGCGAACGGCCGGCAAGCTCGGTGACAAATGGCACTTCGATGAGGTTGTGATCACGATCGCCGGCAAGAAACACTGGCTATGGCGTGCCGTCGATCAGGATGGTTTCGTCCTTGACGTCCTGGTCCAGAACCGCCGGAGTGCCAGGGCTGCAAAGCGGTTGATGAGAAAACTCCTGAGAGGACAAGGCCGTTCGCCCCGTGTGATGATCACCGACAAACTCCGGTCCTATGGCGCCGCAAAACGCGACATCATGCCCAGCGTCGAACATCGCTCGCACAAAGGCCTGAACAATCGGGCGGAAAACTCCCATCAGCCGATCCGAAGGCGTGAGAGGATAAGCGCTTCAAGTCAGCCAGGCAGCTTCAACGCTTTGTTTCCATCCACGACCCGATCGCCAACCTCTTTCACATTCCCCGCCACGACATCTCATCCACCCATCATCGCGAGCTGCGAGCAATAGCCACGGAAACATGGCGCCAGATCGCACGCCTTCATGCCGCCTGAACCAAAGGCAGAACTCCAAATCGTGCCTTCGCAGCGTTAAGTTTACGATGCCGGAGCCGGTGCTTTCGGCAAAAGGTGTCGCTGAGTTGGATAGGCAAAGGCACTGACAGTGTTACTTTGATTGAACCAGCTGCTCGCGCAGTACGAATGCGATGGTGTCGAGAGCGAGGTGGGTGGCCGTCAGCACGCCTGCCATTTCGATGAAGCCGTGGACCATGCCGGGGAAATTCCGGCGTATGACCGCCACGCCGGCTTTTTCTAATCGATCTGCGTAAAGCACTCCCTCGTCGTGCAGTACGTCACAGCTCCCCGTTATAACCAGAGCTGTCGCCACATTTTCTACAGACTCGACCACCAGCGGCGACACTCGCCAATCCTGCGCAGCCGTCTTGTCGGGTAAGAAACTTTCCCGGAAATATTCCATTATTGGACGTGTCAGAGGCGGAACTTCAGCATAGGCGATCCGCGATGGATACGACCATGCGCTGTCTCTGTTGTCGGTGGCCGGATAAATCAAAATCTGGCAGCGTAGAGGGATACCGGCATCTCTTGCCGCGAGGGCCGCGACTGCCGTCAGGCTACCGCCTGCGCTGTCACCGCCCACAGCCAGACGACCGGCATCGACGCCGATCTCCGTGGCATGATCGACAATCCAGATCAAGGCCGAGATAACGTCTTCCGCAGCGGCGGGAGCTGGATGCTCGGGAGCCAAGCGATACTCGACTGATATCACCGCGCAGCTGGCACGATGCGCAATCTGACGGCATACGCGGTCATGCGACTCGATGCTGCCTATAACCCATCCACCGCCGTGGATGTAGATCAATGCCGGTGCGGCATCCTCGGGTACACCATCAGGACGGTACAGACGAAGCGGAATTGCTCCCGCAGGTCCTTCCGCGGCGAAGTCCGCGACCTGGTTTATCGCGACCACCGGTCCGCCCAATACTGCGCTCTGATCGCAATATCGCTGCCGCGCGTCAGCCACGCTAAGCTGATCCATCGACGGGGCGGGTTGTTCGTTTATTTTCGCGAAGAGATTTTTCACTTCAGGATCGATATACATCGAAAAGACCTCGTCTGTTTCTCGCCCATTTCTTGAGCAGTGGTATGATTACAGGCTTTAAGCATTGCAACGGCGACATTGTTGATGCGGTCGTCCGTGGCCATGAAATATGACTGCACGTGGGCGAGATCGAACCTGGCGCATGCGGAAGCAGCGACAGTCTCGTGATCGGCAGGGTGCGAAGTCGCCAGATCAGCCGCGGCGCGCAGCATAGCCGTCGGGAAGATCCGCCGGCGCGCAGTCGATTACGGTCTCGTCGCGCTCGCCCCGATCCTCGATGAATGTAATAGGAGCAAACTCGTCGATCACAAGCTTGGGATAGTGGGGCCCGGTATCTCGATAGGTTAGCATGGCGTCCAAGTGATCATTCTGGAAACAAATGGTTTTTTCCGGGGCTTGAGCTACCCATCGCGGAAAAAAATAATTCCGTGTAGCTGTCTCTCCGCGAAATTGATTGCCACGCTCACAGTGGTGCCGGTGGGCTCGTCCCACGAAATTTTGCAGACATCATCACTCAACCGGATGATATGCGCTTCTTGATCCCGGACCCACCGCCCACCGACCATGCCACTGTGGATACGGTAGTCGATGGTACGAGAGTCCTTGAGATACATTTCGTACTGCCAGCCATTCTCGTAGGTATAGATGAAGTGCTTGCCGATGAAGCCCTTCAACTGCTCCGGTTTGGTTGATCCAAATGGATCATTCATTATGCGCTCCTTGATTGCGGTAGCAATTCGTGACTGCCATAGCTTCACATAGGGGCGCGAATGGGGAAGGGCCAATACTTTGATTTGCTGGATCGATACCAATTCGCTATAGATCACCACCATGGAACTTCGTCATCTCCGTTACTTCGTTGCCGTTGCCGATGAAGGCAGCTTCACTCGCGCAGCAAGTCGCCTCAACACGGTTCAACCGTCACTCAGCCGTCAAATTCGCGACCTGGAGGAGCATGTCGGCGCGCGCCTCCTCGAGCGAACCAGTCGTCGGATATCGTTGACGGCGGCCGGGGTCATTCTTCTTGCTGAGGCTCGATTGTTGCTAGAGCATTCCGAAATGGCCTTAGAGCGCGTCCGGCAGGCGGCCAAGGCAAATGCGCACTCACTGTCGCTAGGCTTTGTCCCTGGCGTCGAAATCGAGGAACTCCCACGCGTCATGGGTGCTGTCGGCGGCAGCCTCGGCAGTGGCGAGATTGTACTGCGGAGCCTACCATCCCCATTGCTCATCTCAGCCCTTCGTGAAAGGCGCGTTGATGCCGGCTTCATTCGGCCATCCAAGCAATCTCAGGGTTTGATGGCGAAAATCATTCGTCGGGAGCGGCTCATCGTCGCACTGCCTGTCAACCACCCACTCGCCGCTGAAGCTTCCTTGAACATTCGACAGCTGGTCGGGGCACCAATGATCGGTGTGTCCGCCAGCGATGCGCCGGTACTTTTCGATATTATTCAAACATATGCAGCTCGGCACGGCGTCGAGTTCACTTCAGCTTATGAGTCCGAGAACTTGGTAATGGCCTTATCGCTCATCAGTACAGCGGGCGGCATGTGTCTGTTGCCGCAACGGTCCACATTGCTGTTTCCGAAAGGAGTCGTCGGGGTTGAACTTGACGGCGACGCACCGACTATCGAACTGGCACTGGCATGGCATCACGAAAACACATCTCCCGCCTTATCAGCATTTCTGCAACACTTCGCATGAGGCTTTCCGAGACACCGAATAACCAACGCGGCCATCTCATAGTCAGTATCCATCCGAGGTGGGCCGCAGGATTTTTGCGGTCGCGCGTGGTACCATTGCGGAAGGTGGTGTCACATTGATTGAGGGGTAAGGAAATTGAGGTAGCAGCGCGCCCATGACCGTGAGTGCACCGACCTACAAGAACCACCGCTATCCGATCGAAATCGTGGCCCGTGCTGTCTGGCTCTACTTCCGCTTCAATCTGAGCCTGCGCGATGTCGAGGAAATGCTGCTCGATCGCGGGATCGTCGTTTCCTACGAGACCATCCGCCGATGGTGCCGAAAGCACGGCCCTGATCGCGATATTGTTTGTCGAGTATGGCGTGGACGAGCGGCGTTGCAACCTCCAGCGGGATATCGTCCGCCGATGCTTGGCGCCCCTTTCGGGAAGCCTTCATTTGATCGATGGTCTGGATTGTCGCCAGCGGGGCACGGACCATTTTGCCGAGCACGTTTTCCAGAAGAGCGGTCCCTTTGGCCGAGCGCAAAGCGGAGTTGACTGACAGGACCAGGAAGCGGCCCTTCAGTTCAAGATTGCCGAGCACCGGCGTGCCGTCTTCCATCGTCACGCCGGCGGCGATGGCATTTGGGGCGCGGGCTGTCTTCAGCTACCGTTTAGGCAACCGTTGACCCAGCCAGTTCCAGAATTGAGCGTTCTCCTGGCGCAGATTTGGAACCCCCTCGAGGCGGGCGGCAATGTCTTTCTGGGTTATTCCGGCTTCGAGAGGAAAGCGCACCTCATGGAAGACAATTTCCTCGCCGTCGCTGTTGTGAACGAACGGCTGCGTCTCGCCCAAGGCTTTGGGGAGTACGTCGAACAGCCAGGCGTGGGTGAACAGGGGAGCGGCGATGCGCAGCATTTCGTCATCGAGTGACGGTTTGGCTTTCGAGCGCCGTCGCTTGCCGGGTAAAGCCTTCAATCCCTCAAGCAAGGCATCGGAGGCTTCCGGGGAGAAGGGTAGCAGGCCGCCGGCAATGATATGTTTGTCGCCGATCGGCACGATCCGGGCGGCGATCCGTTCCCACTGTTTCAGGGTCTGGGTGGCCGTCCCCTCGCTGACCAGTATCGATGCGCCGTCGCGGATCAGATCGCGCGCCAGAAAGGATTTGCCGGGAACGATTTCGCTGGCCTCATAGAGACTCATGACGGAACCGCTGAGCGCCTTCATATAGGCTTTGGCTTGCACACTTTCCTTCCAGCCGCGGCGCTTGAGATAGGCATCGACAAAGGTCCGGCCGTCGGGCTCGTAGATCTGGGTCAGGAAATCCTCGAAAGCGCACCCCCACAATATCCTGGTCCAGTGGTCGCCGAGCGCTTCGCCGATCTCCTCATGCTCAAGATCGAATTCATCCATGGCGGCCCAGAAATGGTCCCCCATCACCTCCTCGAAAGGTGCTGTCACACTGATTGAGGGGTAAGGAAATTGAGGTAGCAGCGCGCCCCAGGCCGAGGATGGATCGCCGGAGCCGCGGCGATAAGCCCTGTCCGGCAGCTGATACGCGCGAGACTATCAGCCGGACCAATAGCCTTTCACCAAAGTCGGCTGCGGCACGGCCACTGCGAGCTCGGTCGCGATCGCCATATGCGGCGGACCCAGAGACTGCAGCAGTGGCAGGGAGTTCGCCCATTTGGGATCGCTCGAAGCACGCTCGCGCAACCTTTCTTAACACCGATTTTAATAGCGCAAAGGGATTTCCGACGTAATGCTGCAGTGCAACAGAACGGTCTTTGAGCGCGCCGTTTATGCACTGTCACCAGGAGAACCGAATGCTCGAACAGACCCCAGACAAGCCGCAGGAGCCTTTGGCGCAGCAGACCCTTCCCGCCGCGAAGTCCAGCAAGTCGCGTTCGCTGCGTTTAATTTTCGCTATCGCCCTCTCGGGCGGCAGCTCTTTTGCCATCTATGCCTACAGCAGCGCTCGCCCTACGGACGCGGTCGCGCTCGCAGCTGTCGCACCGGCGCCTCCCGTTGTGGTCAAGGCCGCGCAGGCGCAACTTGGGAACGTTCCGATCCGGGTCATCGGGCTCGGAACCGTACAGCCTTTCAACAGTGTGACGGTCAAGCCTCGCGCCAATGGACAGATCAACGATATCGTCTTCACTGAAGGCCAGATGGTTCATGCCCACGACGTGCTCGCCCACCTGGACCCGAAACCCTTCCTTGGACCCCTGCATCAGGCCGAAGCGACGCTGGCCAAGGATCAGGCACAACTCACCAATGCTCAAGCCGATCTGCAACGCGTTTCGAGCCTTGCCCAGAAGGGCTTTGCGACTGGCCAGGTCCTCGATACGCAAAAGGCGCTGATCGCCCAGACGGAGGCGATGATCTTGGCGGACAAAGCCGCCATCGAGAACGCGCAGACCCAGCTAAACTACACCACCATCACCTCGCCGATCGACGGCGTGGCGGGCATCCGGATGATCGATGCGGGCAACATGATCACTTCGACCGATCTGGGGATCGTGACAATCAATCAGCTCGAGCCGATTTCCGTCGTGTTTACCGTGCCGGCGGACGCCGTCGCTGACTGGCCGGTCGGAACGCCTGCCTCCGCGATTTCCGTCACGGCCCTAGCGGCCAACGATGGCAGGACGCTGGACACGGGAACTTTAAGCCTCGTCGACAATCATATCGATCCCGCGACGGCTAACATCAAATTAAAGGCGGCTTTCCCGAACAAGGACCATCAACTTAAGCCGGGGCAGTTCGTCAATGCCCTGTTCCAGAGCGCGCTCCTGTCCGAGGCGACTTCAGTTCCATCAAGCGCCGTTCAGCAGTCGGCCAACGGCAGCTACGTCTATCTGGTCAAGCCGGAGGACTCGACGCTGGTCCAGCTTCCGGTGACGGTCGAACGCGTAGCCGGCGACGTCACAGTGATCGCTTCGGGCTTGAATGCCGGCGATACGGTCGTCACCGAAGGGCAATACAGCCTGAAGCCCGGGATGAAAGTGTCGACGCAGAGCGCCGGATCGCAGGACGCGGCAGGCGAAGCTTTGGGCCATCGAAGGGATCGAGTGTGAGCGTCTCCAACATATTTGTTCAACGTCCGATTGCGACCGGACTGCTGACGCTCGGCATCGTGCTCGTGGGCATGGTTGCGTACATGCTTCTGCCGATCTCGTCGCTGCCCCAGGTCGATTTTCCGACCATCGCTGTAGAGTCGACGTTGCCCGGCGCCAACTCCGAAACGATGGCGAGCACGGTAGCGAGCCCGCTCGAACAGCAATTCTCGACCATACCCGGCCTGGCCCAGATGACGTCGACGAGTACGCTCGGCAAAACCGACATGACGCTGCAGTTCGATCTCAGCCGCAATATCGACAGCGCGGCCCAGGACGTTCAGGCGGCGATCAACGCGGCGAGCGGCTCATTGCCAAAGGCAATGCAAAGTCCGCCCACCTACCACAAGGTCAATCCGGCGCTGTTCACCGTGATCTCCATCGTGCTGCAGTCGGACACGATCCCCCTCCCGCTGGTCATGGATGCGGCGTCCAATATGGTGGCCCAGACCTTGTCCCAGATTCCGGGGGCCGGCTTCGTGGACATGCCTGGTTCTTCGAAATCGGCCATCCGAATCCAGCTCGATCCCATGAAGCTGGCCAGCCTCGGGATGAGCCTCGAAGACGTTCGGTCCGCGCTGGTAGTGGGGACGACCAACGGACCCAAGGGCACTCTCGAAGGCGCGCAGCGCTCGGTCACGCTTGACGCCAATAACCAACTCCTCACCTCGGCGGACGCGAGCGCGGCCATCATCGCCTACCGCAACGGATCTCCGATAAGGATCAGCGATATCGGACGTGCGATCGACAGCGTCGAGAATACGACGTTGGGTGCATGGTACAATAATCGGAAGGCTGTCCTCATAGACGTCCACCTGCAGTCGGGTGCTAACGCAGTGGACGTCGTCAATGGCGTCAAGGCCGCCCTGCCAGGACTGCGGTTGCGCCTCCCGCCCTCCGTCCAGATCATGACGGTGGGTGACTCTACGGTTGCCGTCCGCGCAGCCGTGGCCGACGTCCAGTTCACGCTCATGATTACGATCGGGTTGGTCGTCCTCACGATCTTCCTATTCCTCAAGAGCATGAGCGCAACCATCATTCCGGCCGTCACGATTCCCGTTTCCCTGGTCGGCACATTTGGCGTGATGTATTTGTTGGGTTACTCGCTGGACAACATTTCGCTGATGGGGCTCACGATTGCCGTAGGGTTTGTCGTCGACGATGCGATCGTCGTGATCGAGAACATCGTCCGGCACATCGAGGGCGGCGAGTCCCCTCTTCAGGCCACCTTGAAGGGGGCGAGCGAGATCGGCTTTACGGTCGTTTCCATGACCGCATCGCTGATCGCGGTCTTTATCCCGCTGCTTCTGATGAGCGGCATGGTTGGCCGGCTGTTCAGGGAGTTCTCCGTCACCATAGCGGTAGCGCTCATCATTTCGGCGCTCGTTTCGCTCACCCTTACGCCTATGATGTGCGCCCTGATGATCAAAGGCCACGGTCGCGAAGCCAAGCCCAACCGCTTATCCAGCCTGCTCGAGCGCGGCTTCGACTTCATCCAGCGGGGTTATAGCCGTTCGCTCCGCGTCGTGGTCGGACATCCAAGGCTTGTTCTCCTCTCCTTTTTCGCAACGCTGGCTGTAACGGCGCAGTTGTTCCTGGCGATCCCGAAGGGCTTCTTCCCACAACAGGACCTCGGGCTGATTTCCGGGTCCACCCAGGCCGCGCAGGATATCTCCTTCCAAGCGATGGCAGCCAAGCAGCAGGCCGTTGTCGATCTGATCCTCAAAGATCCCGCGGTCGACACGGTCCGGTCCACCCTCGGCGGCTCCGGGCGCATGAACTCCGGCAACTTGCAGATCGTCCTCACGCCGCAGTCGGAACGATCCGTGTCCGCGGATCAAGTGATTGCACGCCTCCGGAGGGAAACGGCCGGTGTGTCCGGCGTCAGCGTGGGCATGCAGGCTGTACAGGGCATCAACGTGGGCGCACGCAGTTCCCAGACGCAATTCCAGTACACCTTGCAGGACCCCGACCTGCCCGAACTGTACAGATGGGCCGACACGATGACCGCCGAATTGCGCAAGCTTCCTCAAGTCCGAGACGTTGCGAATGACCTGCAAGCCGCGGCGCCGCATGCCAGCATCGCAGTCGACAGGGACACGGCCTCACGCCTCGGCATCACGCCGCAGGCGATCGACGACACACTCTACGACGCATTCGGTCAGCGGCAGGTCACGACGATCTACACGCAAGCCGACCAGCACAAGATCGTCATGGAGATCGACCCGAAATACCGGGTCGATGCGGGCGCGCTTGATGCGATCTATGTCGGGAGCAATTCGGGCAAGCAGGTTCCGCTCAGCACTTTCGCCAAGGTCAACAGCTCCGTGGCGCCGCTGGCGATCAACCATCAGGGCTTGTTCCCGTCCGTCACGCTGAGCTTCAATCTCGCGCCCAACGTCGCCCTCGGGGACGCGGTTACGGCGGTCGACGCCCTGCAGGCACGCATTGGCCTGCCCGCGACTGTGCAGACCGGATTCCAGGGCACAGCACAGGCCTTCCAGGCCTCGCTCAGCACGCAGCCGATGCTAATCGCGGCAGCCCTGATCGCCGTCTACATCGTTCTCGGCATGCTTTACGAGAGCGTGATCCACCCGATAACCATTCTGTCGACCTTGCCTTCAGCGGGAGTGGGCGCCCTCGCGGCGCTCATGCTTGTGGGTGGTCAGCTTGATGTGATGGGGCTTGTCGGCATCATCCTGCTCATCGGCATCGTGAAGAAGAATGCGATTATGATGATCGACTTTGCATTGTCAGCCGAGCGGGACCGCGGCTTGTCGCCAAAGGAAGCCATTATCCAGGCCTGCATCTTGCGGTTCCGGCCCATCACAATGACCACGCTTTGTGCGCTGCTGGGCGCGCTGCCGCTCGCTTTAGGTACAGGCGTCGGTTCGGAACTCAGACGCCCGCTCGGTATCGCGATCGTGGGCGGACTCTGCGTGTCGCAGCTGCTGACGCTGTACACCACGCCGGTCATCTACCTCTACATGCAGCAGTTTGCAGGCTTGATGATGGGCATCAAGTATCGGATCATCGGGCGTCGGCCTCCGCACCCCGCAGTCCCGGCAGAGTAGGTTGGGGAGCGACCGTGCTTGGCCCCCACACGCCCGCCGGGGTGCAGCAACAAACGCGGCCAATAGGATAGGACAACACGCTGTGATTAAGGTCCTGGTCGTCGAAGACGATGCAGATACGGCGGATGAGATCGTCGACGAATTCTGTGCGGCGGGGTTCGAAGTCGAGCGCGCCGCGACCGGGCCGGACGGGTTGACTAAAGCCGTAACCCAGGCCTTTGACGTAATCACGCTCGATCGCCTGCTGCCTGGCCTAGACGGTCTGAGCCTTCTCGAAAGCTTGCGTGGGGGCGGCGTGGATACGCCGGTTATGGTCCTCAGTGCACTGTCCAGTGTTGACGAGCGCATAAGAGGATTGCGGGCGGGCGGGGACGACTACCTCGTGAAGCCGTTCTCGCTGGCTGAACTGCGGACGCGCATCGAGGTGCTGGCGCGCCGAACTCCCGATCAGCGAGCGACGGTCCTGCGGCTCGCCGACCTGGAACTTGACCTTTTGACCCGCACGGTACGACGCGGTACCCGCATCGTCGAACTCGTACCGCGCGAGATCGCCCTGCTCGAATATCTGCTTCGGAATGCCGAGCAAGTCGTCACGCGAGGGATGCTTTTCGAGCATGTCTGGCACTATCGCTTCGATCCAGGAACGAACCTCGTCGACGTTCATCTTGGCCGACTGCGCCGTAAGATCGATCTGGCAGATGAGTTGCCGCTGATCCATACGATCCGTGGTCGAGGGTTTGTCCTTCGTGCGCAGGATTAGAATCTTCCAAACGGCCAGCTTCCGCCGGACGATCGGCGCGGCGGGGATCCTTGCCCTCGCGCTTCTGCTGATGGCTGGGTTTTTCTACAGGGAGACAGTTGGCTATCTCACCAAACAGATCGATGATTCGCTGATCGGCGACGCGCGTTCTTTCGCACGGGATGATCCGGCATCCCTTCCAGCCCGCATCGAGAAAGCATTGGCTATCGACAAGCGGCAGGAAAAGGCCTTCGGCATCTTCTCAGCCGATCGCACGCGGCTCGCCGGCAACATCGCAATGCTGCCATCAACATTGCCGGAGCTCGATAGCCCGACAACTCTGGTGCTGTCCCTGGACAATGGTGCGGACAAGCGATCGGAGAGCGTACGCGGCGTCGCGACCATCCTCACCAATGGCAGCATACTTTTACTGGGGCGTGCAACGGCATCGCTGGACGAAATAAAAGAAATCGTCGCTCGGGCCATGGCGCTCGCAATCATCCCTGCGATCGCGCTTTCGTTGATCGGCGGGCTGGTGATGAGCCGGGCGATGTTACGGCGCGTCGAAGCAGTGCGCCGAGCCTGTAGTTCCATCATGCAGGGCCATTTCGACCGAAGATTGCCGGTTCATATGCGGCAGGACGAATTCGACAAGCTGTCGGTGATCGTCAACACGATGCTGGACGAGATCGAGCGACTCGTAGCGGAAGTGAAAGGGGTCGGCGATTCCATAGCCCATGACCTCCGGACGCCGCTGACGCGCCTGCGCGTCCGCCTCGAGCGCAGTTTGAATGCGATTTCGGGTGATGCACCTGTCAAGGCTGCGATGCAGAAGTCCTTGACGGACATCGACCAGCTGCTGGCGACGATCGCCGCCCTGATGCGGATTGCCGAGGTGGAGCAGAGCCGCCGACGCGAAAATTTTTCACGTGTCGATCTCGGCGACATCGTGACCGCGTTGGCTGAATTCTATGGGCCGATCGCAGAAGAAGGCGGCCTCGACTTCGCAGTCGTTTGCCGGCCGGCGGTGCCGGTAGACGCGGATGGCGACTTGCTGTTCGAGGCGCTGGCCAATCTTGTCGACAATGCAATAAAATTCACCCCGCCGGGCGGGCGGGTCGGGCTCGAGCTTGTTGGCATGCCGACAGCAGCGGTCGTCCGGGTTTGGGATACGGGACCCGGCATTCCCATGGAGGAGCGGCGCAACGTGCTCCGGCGCTTCTATCGCCTCGACCAGAGCCGCCATGATCCGGGATCTGGGCTCGGGTTGAGTCTGGTCGCAGCCATAGCGCGGCTGCATCAATTCTCTTTGAGCCTTCGCGATCACGAGGGCGGCGGACTGAGTGCTGAACTATCCTGCCCGGCAGCCCGAGATTAGTGGGCATTGATGAAAAAGGGCAATGTGATGGCGACGTCAAGTCCGGGCTCTTGGAGCCTCACTTTCGGCGAGTCGGCGTAGGAGCGGCCATGTACATCATTCAGCCCAAGGCTCTTTGCCGAGGCGATAATGTCGGGCGTAAGCAGCGTCTTTCGGCGCCGGCGACCACCACGTACAGACCGGCAAACATGAACAGCAATGGCCCGTCGATTTCGCGGTAGATGCGTTTCGGCTTGATGGCACGGTGAGCAGGAGGATGGCGCCACCGATCAGTGCTGCTTTGGCGATAGGCTCGCCGGCGAAGAAGGCAATCGACGCACGATGACGATGACCGCGACGAGCCCGAATAGGCCACCGGCGCGAGCGCCGCCGAAAAGGCCGGATAGGAAATGCCCGACAGCGCGCCGATGACCATGTTCTGCGGACTGCCGGTGATGGTCGCGAAGCTGCCCCAATTGGACGCGGTGGCGGTGGCGATCAGATAGGGAACCGGATTGTGGTTGATGACGCGGGTGACATGAACGACGGTCGGCGCCATTCGAGAACGCGCGCGTCGTTCTGGTTGGCTCCGGCTCGGAAGCCAATGACACGATGGACAAGCTCGCCTGGTATTGTCAGGCGGCGCGGGGGTGTCCCGACAAACGCAAGATCATCAGCAGGTTTGGCGCCTTCCACGGCAGTACAATCATGGGCGCGGCGCTCAGTGGTCTGCCGCACATGCACAAGTCCTTCAATCTGCCGCCGCTTCCCGTCCTATTCGCGGCGCGGCCGTTCCACTATCTCGACGGCCTGCCGGCCGAGACAGAGAGTGACTACGCCTCGCACAGGAGCTCGACGCCTTGATCCTGGCGGAAGGACCGGAGACCATCGCCGCGATGATCGCCGATTACCGCAGAAAATGTCGCCATGCTCCCTCCTGCTCGTAAACTCGCCTCAATGCTTCCAGCAGCAACTCCTCGATCTCCTCCCAACGCACGCCTATGCGCCCCTCCACCTATGAAAAATACGCTCGTCACCGAGAGAGCGAGATATGCGCCATCACGGTCATTTGACACCAACGCGTCGTCCGATGGAGACTATCCTTACGGATAGCGCAGTGGCCATGCCAGTCGAGGCGATCATGGGCAAATATAGAGACCATCGCGAGCCACGCCGGCATCGCCATGACGATGACCCGGTTTCCTTTTCGGAACGGACTACCGAGCCAAGCTACTTCCAGAACACGTCGGCCGTGATTGCTGACCCTGTCGACGCCGAAGCGATGTGGTTCAACGCCAGCAAGGGCTTTGGCTTCGTCAAACTGTCGGATGGCACGGAGGCCTATCTGCACATCCGTGTGTTGGAGACAGCCCGAAGCCGCGGTGTCTGCGAGGGAACCCGTCTCAAGGTCACGGTGGAAGAAAGTCCAAAAGGTCATCAGGTCGCGCAAGTGCTGGAGATCGGCGATCAGATAGCGAAAAGTGTGCCACATACGCGCCTCGCTGGAGAGTCCACTGTCGGGATGGATGCGCAGCCGGAGATCGAGGGCACGGTTAAGTGGTACAATCCCGAAAAAGTGCTTCGGCTTCATTGGACCCGATAACGGTGAGAAGGATGTCTTCGTCCATGCCACCGCGCTAACCCGCTCTGGGCTCAGCGCGCTGGAGGAGGGACAGAAGGTTTTTGTCGAATGCGTGCAGGGCAAGAAAGGCCTGGAAGTCCGGAGCATTCGCCTCGCCTAGACGCCAATGCGTAGGCCATGGCCCGCTGTCCACACACACAAAGAAAAGCCCGCTGCCGGGAGGAGGTGGCAGCGGGCTCGATTTGAAATGCGGCGCGGGAGGAGTTTGGGTATTGCAAAACATAGGGCGCAAACGTTGCACTGAACACCAAAAAGGCATCTCTGCTTACGAGCCAGTCATAGGTCTCCTTCAGCCGCGAGAGTTCTGCGACGGTGCCGGTGCCGACACCCTCCTCGGTGACCGCTGAATCTTCGACCTCACACCTGCCAAGCTTTGATGCTTCTATCTTCGCAGTAACGCGCTGGATTCCCACGGGTGTCTCGTATGTTGAATTCCATTCGGCGAGCCCTGCCAGTGAAAAAAAAGCGAAGGCGGCCTCTGCCTTCTTTCCCATGCATTGCTCGCCCATATTTCGGGGTACGCGGCGCGGATTTCTTCCAAGACTCACCAAGTTGGTGGAACTCAGTCCTTAGTGAGTCGCTTCGCATTCCGGTTCCGTCGTCGACCACGCGAATGGTTTGCAGGCCGCCTAACGGATTCCTGTCAAACTGAACCGCAACCTCAAGCGCATCGCCGTCTAGGGAATTCCACACGAGCTCAATGATCCCGCGCAAAGGGTCACTTGTCTTCGCGATCCTTTCCAGATGATCTTGGCCCGGCTGTAAAAGTAACGTATCCATCCACGCTGTCTCCCTAATTTGAGAAATGACCTCGTCGGGCGGGCCAAGTCAATGCCGCCAAGCGGCTGGGAGTTCCTGCTTGTATAGCTTGGGGTGTGGTTTGATGCCTCGAGCGTTCTCTGTTGTGAAGATTTTGATGGCACGTGTCGCGGACGTGTGGAGACTTGCTGCAGATGGGAACGGTAGCTGTTCGCCGGCGGCGCCAACGAATCGATCACCCGAAAAGAAGCTGTGGATTTCTGTAGTCGGATGGCCGTTGAGTCTTTCAACTGCTAGAAGAGCCAAATGTTCAATATTTTCGCCAGACTAGTTTTCACAAGCACTGCCCTCGCTCCCGTCGGACTGACCTATGCTTGGGTTGCGTGGGTGGAAAGCGCGCCGCAGACGGCAAAGTTCATCTTAGCAGGGTGCCTAATCCTTTGTGCCCTATGTGTCTGGATTCTCTGGAGCGCTAAACGCTCGCTGCCCGCGTCTAAATTCAAGGCCGCGTCCATCGAGGCTGCGGACCATGAGAACACCGCATTTCTCCTTCTCTATGTGATGCCGCTATTCACGTCGCAATTCAACACACTAGATTGGAAATTCTGGGTACCGACTCTTGTTATCTTTGGCGTTATAACTGCCACCGGGTACAACTACCATTTCAACCCCTTGCTTGGTTTGCTTGGGTGGCACTTCTACAAAGTCCAATCCACTGAGGGCGTGACTTTTGTGCTGATAACGAAGAAACATCTTCGCACTGCCGCCACGGAATTGCAGGTGGGCCAGCTCACAGAATACATTCTGCTCGATCTGGGGGAAAATAAATGACTCAACTTTACGCGGTGTGCCGTCCGGCCGAGGTAGCCGAAGTCAGACACATTCAATTGGCCAATCCGCTGCAGGCTCAACTAAACGGGGTGTTCGAAAACCAAGAAGCTCAATTCATGGCCGGTATCGCCAACGAGATTGCCTTCACCGGCGATTGGATTCCAGACAGCGAGGATGTGCTCTTCATCCAAAATCTGCCAGAAGCACAGGTGCTGCTAACTGCAGCGGACCAGAACGCGGTCGCACTGCCCGTACTCGATGTCGCCAATTTTCAAGGTCAATCCGTCAAGGGCCTATTCGCCGTCCTCGGCAATGGTCCAAATCGGCGCCTCTTGATCCAGAACTTTGGCCCCCAACAGGTGCTTTCTAGTCGTTTCGCGTTTTTATATGAGGGCGATGTTTTTCGACGGCTCGTCGAACCGGCATTCTCACTGGATAACAAATTGGTAGCAACCGTCGACGCGACAGGCCTGGTTCGGTTCAAGAGTTACTCTATGTTACGTCGTGTCCTCGATATGTCCCCTATCTTTCGAGAAGCAACCGATCCTGAGCTAGCTGCATTTTGCGGCCACGCCAGCCTCGCCATCGAGGATGCCGCGGCGTTCGTAGCCGGAGCGGATGAAGGTATCCGAAAGCACGTTCTTGCAATCACCAAGGCCAACGTTCTTGGGAATCACCCGGTTGCAAATATTCAGGCGCAGGCAGTGGCTATAGGATTTCCAATCGCCGTAAGTGCTGGCCGTATCGAGATACCAACCGATCGAAAAGGCGCAAAGGCTCTATTCAGTTTCCTGCTGAATAAGGTCTATCTCGGGCCTATCGATCAACAGCTCTTCATAACCAATTCAAACCGGCCTCTGGCCTAGCTCAATGAGTTGGGAAACGAGGGCTGCGAACAACCTGCTCCCGCTCAGTTGGGACAAGGGCAGCCTTTCGCAAGCTTTTCGCGAGTGGCGCTACACTGGCGACTACCATGACCTCGAAGCGCCCTCAGCGAACTGTGAACTCTGTGATCATTCTGACATCCGCTACCAATTCGAAATCCGTAATTTGCATACAGCCGGAAGGCTGCTGATCGGAACTGAATGCATTCATCGCTTCGGTATCGCGGCGACCGACGAAGAAGGCCGCACATTAGACGCTCTCGCCACTCGTAAGAAAGTCGATCGGGATCGGCGACAACTTGTCGAGGACGCACGCCGCAGGCGATTAGTAACTGCGCTCGTGGCGCTAGCGAACGTTGAACCCGATTTCGATGTTCAAAGGCTACAACGACGGCATCCCGGTCGAGCTTGAGGATGGCAAGGAGCTGAATAATCTGCTCATTGAGCGAGGGTGCGCAGTCTTGAGATATGTTCGCGCAACGGTGTCTTCGCCGAAAATATCGAGGGTTAGGCTCTCGAAACCTTTGATCTTGGCCTTGATCTGGTTGTCCAAGGCCACCAGCGCCGTCCGGTCCGTACTGGTGAGGAATTCCCAATATCGCTCGAAAAGTTCAACGGCCTGGTCGCCTAACGGCTGCTGGCAAAGCAAACAACTGTCACCGTCGTTTGGATAATGACCGTGTTCAAGGGCAGCCGACTTGTAAGCGGCTGTAATGAGTTTTTCCCATTCCGGCCCACCGGCACCCTTCAACTTTTCCGACTTGAACGATGCCGTACCGGTTGCCGCTACCTTCCTGGCGGTGTCGTTGAATTCCGCAAGTAGGCTTTTCGCCCCATCCCGCTCAGTCTGCGATAGACCCGCGCGCAGCTGGACAGTTCGAAATACCTCGCCTTTGGAACCGGATTTTGATTCACTCGACGCGTTGATTTGCACGGAGGCAGTGGATGCGGGGACAGGCTGGTTTCTGGGACATTGACGAGCGATATGTCCGGCTGAGCGAGGCCGGCGATCCGCTGGAGAAGCTGAATGCGGTGGTGCCGTGGGAGGTTTTCCGCAAGCCGCTGGGCAAGGCGCTGAAGCGCTCCGATGGCGCGAAGGGTGGCCGGCCGCCTTACGATCCGGTGATGATGTTCAAGATCATGGTTCTGCAGGCGCTCTACGGCCTGTCTGACGACCAGGCCGAGTTTCAGATCCAGGACCGGCTATCCTTCATGCGCTTCCTCGGGCTGGGTCTCGGAGACAGGGTGCCGGACGCCAAGACGATCTGGCTGTTCCGGGAGCATCTCACACAGGCCGGCGCGGTGGACAACCTGTTCGCCCGTTTCGACAAGCACCTCGGCAAGGCCGGCTACCTGGCGATGGGCGGGCAGATCGTCGATGCCACCATCGTGGCGGCGCCCAAGCAGCGCAATACCGACGCCGAGAAGACTGACATCAAGGCGGGCAAGGTTCCGGACGAGTGGAAGAAGAAGCCCGCGAAGCTGCGCCAGAAGGACCGCGATGCACGCTGGACGGTGAAGTTCTCGAAAGCCAAGGTCGCCGAAGAGGGAAAGGCGCAGCAACGCGACATCGCCATTCCCGCCTTCGGCTATAAGAACCATGCCTCGATTGATCGCCGGCACGGCTTCATCCGGGGATGGAACGTCACGAGCGCGTCAGCCTATGACGGCGCGCAGCTTCGCAATGTGCTCAACCGCGGCAACACCGGCTCGACGGTGTGGGCCGACACGGCCTATCGCTCGAAAAAGAACGAGGAGTGGCTGGAGAAGAACGGCTACGTCTCTGACATCCACCAGAAGAAGCCGAAGGGTCGGCCGATGAGCGAGGCGACGTCGCGGGCCAATGGGCGGAGATCGAAAACCCGCGCATTCGTCGAACACGTCTTCGCGCAGCAGAAATCCAGGATGGGCCTGTTCGTGCGCACCATCGGCATCGCCCGCGCCAGGACGAAGATCGGCATGGCCAACCTTGCCTACAATCTCACCCGCTTCGTCTGGCACGAGGGGCAAACTGCGTCCGCATAACGGCGAGTGCGGCGAAAACCGCCGACGCAACGCCGAAATCGATCAGCCATCCCCACCCAGGCAAGGGGCGAAAACCTTGTCATAGTGTCAGATTCGGCCAACCGCACCCGTTTGTCCGCCTTGCCGTTCAAAAACCGCGGTAAATCGATCTGTCCAGCTGCTTTAAGGTGTCACGCAGAACCGCGACTGGCATACGCGCTTCCGTGAGCCGTCGAATGCTCTCCTCCGGCGAGGTGGACTGCAATTCTAAGGTTAAACGCTGGATTTCCTCAACTCGGGCATGTTCGTCCTTGCCATACTCGGCTAGCTTCCGTAGAGCCGCCAGGTCGGTTTTTGGCCCCAGTGCAGCAACAGCCGCGGAAGCGGCCGTTACGTTTCCGATGAAAGCGTTTACGAAGCGATTTTGCTTTGGTCGCGCGTCGATGGCGGCGGCCAGCTTCTGAGCCAACAGACTATACACCCTCGCCATCTCGGGAAATACGTCAAAACCTGCCGGCTTGAAGCCAAGAGGTCCCGAGTCTGTCAAATGCTTTCCCGCCACCGAACTGTCGAAAACCGCAAAAGACCTCTTTAGCTCGGCATGCTCCATCGTTCCATTGAAGACGAGTGGGATTTCGTTGCCAGCGTGATCGACCAAGACAATGGTAGCCGAGGCTTTTCTTGGAGCGGTATCGTCATAAATGTCGGGAATGATCGCGTGCCGAGTTCTGCTGAAACACACATTCGTCAGGATGCGTGCAAAGCCGCTTTTTCCAGCACCATTTCCACCATAGATGAGCGTCAGCTGGGGCGAAAAAACCAGCTCCGCAGATGGGGTCAGCGCATTTACGCCGCTGACGTCATGAATTCGCAAGAGCCGGGGTTTTTGCGAGGCGAGCCCGCTCGCTTTGCCGGTTATTGTTGCTGGAATCTCTAGCTTAGGACTTGGTTCGTGCGCCAACCCAAATCCATGCAGGAACACACCGTAGACCTGTTCGATCTGCTCAGCAGTAAGAACGCCATAGCGCACCGCCCAAGCAAGTGTCAGCTTTTGCCAGGGCGAGAAATCCTTCGCCCAAATCTCCAACTCATCCCAAACCGTCACCCGAGAGGGCGGTGACGCGTGCACGTCCTGAACTGTCAATTTGTCTCCCCCGATCAGCCGTCATTCCGATAAGTAATCGGGTACAAAGTCAATCTCCAACGAAACAAGCGGTACGATTTCTTGTGTCCAACACTTGATTGCCCAGTACATGCGACTGTGGTGTTTTGTGACGCCCTGAACCCAACCTCACGTTTCCCCCTTGCCGGGCTCGGCTGAGTTTCAACAATCACACCGTCCAACGCGATAGAAAGCCAACACCGCTGCTATGAAATTCTTCTATCGAGCCTCGGTCGAACACCGGTATGTTCGCGGCCGGAGACCGCTCAATGGCATTTCGATTCCTACACACGGCCGACATCCATCTCGACTCGCCGCTGCGTTCGCTGGCGATGCGAAACCCCGACCTTGCCGAACTTGTCGGAGACGCCAGCCGTCAGGCATTCATCTCCGCAGTTGACCTCTGCCTTGCGGAACGTGTCGATGCCCTGGTCATTGCCGGCGATCTCTATGATGGCGACCAGACGTCGATGAAAACGGCGCGGTTTCTGGCGTCACAGATGACACGACTTCACCAGGCCGGCATCAGGGTTTTCAAGATCCGTGGCAATCATGACGCAATGTCGCGGATATCGAAACAGCTCGTGTTCCCGGACACGGTCACGATCTTCGGCGGCCGTCCCCAGTCAGCGCTGCGGACAGCCGGCGGGCTTGACGTCATGTTCCACGGCTTGAGCTTCGCGAGCCCAAAGGCGCCGGACAGTCTGCTTCCCAAGTATTCAGCTCCGCGTGAAGGCGCGGTCAATGTCGGCATCATGCATACGAGCCTGGCCGGATCGCCCGGCCACGACGTCTACGCGCCCTGCAACGTCGCCGACCTGCACAGTCATGGCTTCGAGTACTGGGCGCTCGGGCACATCCATGTCCGCCAAGTCCATCCTGGGGCGAGCACCGTGGTGATGCCAGGAATTCCGCAGGGCAAGGACATCAAAGAGGCCGGAGAGAAATCCGTCACCCTGGTGACGATACGAGACGACCGCACCATCGAGATCGAGGAAAGGCTGACCAGTATCGCGCAATTCGAGCGGGTGAGCGTCAACCTGACCGAAACGGTGGAATGGTCCGAAGTCGTCGGGCGTGTCCGATCCGCGCTCGAAGCTATCCGGGCCTCCGTCAGATCCCGCCATGCCGTGGTACGCCTCAGTCTGACCGGCATGTCGCCTTCGTCGTGGGCACTGATCCGCGACCGGGATCTGCTGCTCGCGGAAGCTGAGCAGGTCGCGGAACAGGTAGGCGAAACCTGGGTGGAGAAGCTCGAACTTAACGTCTCGCCACCCGCAGCCGAGACATCTGAGGGCGTCGCTGATCCGATTTTCGAACTCGCTCAATCCATGCGTGCCGATGCCAGCTCGGAAGCTTTTCGTGCCGAGGCGAGGGCGTTGGTACAGAAGATGATCGCGGATCTTCCGCCTGACGGGCGCGATTTCGCCGGCAAGGACGAGGCTGAGCTGGAGTTGTTCCTCGACAGGGTGCTTGCCAACGGCGCCGACCTGGTCACCGCCCGCCTCAAGGCCGGTGGATCACAATGAGGCTCCGGCGACTTGATCTCATCCGTTATGGCAAGTTCACCGACAAAGTGATCGACTTCGGGCCGAAACCGGAATCCGGTCCCGACCTGCATATCGTCTTCGGCCTGAACGAGGCCGGCAAGTCGACCGCGCTTTCCGGCTATCTCGACCTGCTGTTCGGCATCGAGGAACGCAGCCGCTACAATTTCCTGCACGAGTACAGTGCGATGCGCATTGGCGGGGTGCTCGAACTCGGCGGCGCGGAGCACACCTTCACACGCACGAAACAGCGCACCAACTCATTGTTGGACGAGACTGGCCAACCGGTCAGCGAAATGGCGATATCAGCGCATCTCGCCGGACTGACTCGCGACGCATACGAGACCATGTTCTCGTTGGACGACGAAACGCTGGAAGCAGGTGGAAAATCAATCCTGGAATCGCGCGGCGACCTGGGCAAGCTGCTGTTCACGGCAAGCGCCGGCCTCGGGCACGCAAGCGATACATTGAGCGTGCTCGAGGCCGAAGCAGACAGGCTCTATCGCAAGCAGGCACATGGAACCGAACTTGCGCTTCTCAAGAAGCGGCTTGCGGAACTTAAGGCCGATAAGGACGCGGTCGACACCTTGGCATCGACTTATGAGAGCCTTGAAGCCGAGCGCCTCGACGCGACGGAAAAATACGACCGCAGCATCGCCGAACGGTCGGTGCTGTCGGCTCGGCTCGATACCATAGCCAAATATCTTCGCGCGATCCCGATCCTTGCCGATATCCGACGTAAGGAAGCCCAACTAGCCGAGTTGCCTGAAATCGCTTCCCCGTCACGGACCTGGACCGGCAGTGTCGCCGACATGATCGAGGCCGACGCCAGTCTGAGAACGCGGCTTTCCGCAAGTGTGGAAGAGCTCGAACGGGTGACGACGAAAATCGCCTTGGTCGACGTGGACACGGTGATCCTTGCGATTTCCGAACGGGTTCGCGGCCTGGCCGACAGAAAGGTGCGCTACGTCTCGGCCGGCCTGGACCTGCCAAGCCGCAGGACGGAGCTGCAAATCCTCGACAATGCCGTGGCGACCTGCCTTGCCGCACTGGGAAGGTCCTCCGAGCCAGATCCTGCCAAACTGCTCTTGCCTGCTGCAACCATTGGCGCTGTGCGCACCATGGTCGAGCAGCGATCCGGGATTGTGACCAGCGTGCGCGTTGCGCGCGAGGAGGCCGCGGCAGCTGCTGATGCGCTCCAGACGGCACGCGAGCGGGTCGGAGAAGAACGGGCTGTCCCAGAGCCTGCCAGGGCAAGGCTCGTTTCGGCTTTGTCTACGGCAAAAGCCAGCGGGTACATGAGGGAGACCAAGGCGGCACGGAGGTCGCGGATGCAGGTGCAGTTCGATGGGAGGCCGCGATCGCGCGCTTGCATCCCTGGTCGGGCGATGCTCAGGCATTGGCCAGGCTCGCCATTCCGAATGCCGGACAACTTGGCGCATGGAAGGCTCTGGCAGCAGAGCTTGGGAAGAGCAGGGGTGTCCTTTCCGAACGTCTTGCCGAGCACCAAGGCAATCACGATTTGCTTTCGGCGCGGCTGAAAGCCCTTCGTGCCTCGGTCGATGTCACCGACGATGATGCGGCGGATGTCATTCGGCGCGCCCGCGATGAGGCCTGGGCAAGCCATCGCGGTGACCTGACTGGCGATACGGCGGATGATTTCGCGGCAGCACTGGCCCGAGACGACAGTGTCGGAGCAGGCCGTTTGGCCAACGCCCGGGAACTGGTCGAGATTCGCAGCACAAACCGCAACCTCGCAGAAACCGCCGCCACCATCGCGCATGCGCGTGATCAACTTGCACGCAACGGCTCAGATCGGGAGGCTGTGCTCTTTGAAATTCGCGCAGCGGCAAGAGAGCTGCTCGGACCGTGCCAGGAAACATCCCCCGAGCAGCTGATCGAGCTGATCGAGGATCGCATCGCTGCCCGGATCGATGCGCTCGCGGCCTGGGAAGAGATCGAGCTTTCCCGCAAGAAGGCCGAGCGGGCGGTTGATGAGGAAGGGCGAATACGCCTGGAGTTGAGCGGGGCGCTGGCGAGCGTTGGTGTTGGTTCGGGTCCTGGTGAAAGCCTGGAGAGGGTCATGGCCGTGGCAGAGCTGTTCCTTGAGAGACAATTCAAGGTGGACGCAGAGCGTACCGAGGCGCTCAAGACGGTTAGCACAAGGCAAGAGGATCTGGCTGCCAGGCGCCGAGCTGTCGAAGTCGCGGAGCGGCGTGAGGATGAATGGCAGGCCGGTATTGCCGAGGCGCTCAAGGGCACCTGGCTTGAGAGCGGCATCTCGGCGTCCGGCATGAGCGGTGTCCTTGATCAACTGGCTGAACTCTCCAAGAGCCTTCAGGACCGGGACGCCATGCAGCTTCGCATCGCGAAGATGGAGGCCGACAGGGACAATTTTCTGGTCGAGGTTTCCGCCGTTGCAGCCGAAGCGGGCGAGGCGGCCGACGCCGACGAACCGGAACAGCTGGCGATCCGGCTTGCCGAGCGCCTGGAGCGCGGCGAGCGCACGCGCGAGGCCAAGGCAAGTCTCGTCAATGACCTGCAGCGCCTACAGGATGCGCGTGAAATCCTCGATGCTGAGATTTCGGCACATGAGCGCCGCAAGAACGAGGTCCTGAGCGTCTTTGGCGTGGCCACGCTAGCGGACGTCGTGCAACGCGACGAACTGCTGCGCGACAGGGATCGCCTGCGCACAGCCGTGGCCGAGCTTGAAGAGCAGGCATCGTCCGAGCTCGCTGTGGAAGGGTTCGAGCAGGCGCGTTCGATATTGGATGCTGTCGATCTCGACAGTCTCGCAATCGAGAAGGCTGAGGCCGAACAACGGCTTCGCGCTTCTGACGAGGCAATACAGCACCAGCTTATTCGGCAGACGCGCGCGACCGACAAGCTGGACGCCATTGGCGGCGACAGCGCTGTTGCCCGCATAGATGCCGAACGGCGCACCGCCCTTCTCGAAATCGAGGAAAAGGCCGTCCGCTTTATCGAGCTGAAATTGGGAATAATGTCGGCTGGAAATGCTCTGCGTCTCTACCGCGAGCGTCACCGCTCCGGGATGATGGAGCGCGCATCAGACGCATTCGCCCTCATGACGCGCGGCCAGTACTCCGGCCTGACAACTCAACCTGTGAAGGGTGGGGAAGTGCTCATCGCGTTGCAGCGCGATGGGCAATCCAAGGTAGCCGACGCGCTGTCAAAGGGCGCGCGCTTTCAGCTCTATCTGGCCCTGAGGCTTGCGGGTACTACGAGTTTGCGCAGTTTCGGCCCTCCGTACCCTTCATCGCAGACGACATCATGGAAACCTTCGACCATGTCCGTTCCGAGGAGGTCTTCAGGTTGTTTGGCGAAATGGCAAGTGCCGGTCAGGTGATCTATCTTACGCATCACCAGCATCTATGTGAGATCGCCAAGGCTGTTGTGCCGAGCGTAGCAATTCACGAACTTGGATAGTAACGGGTGATTGTGTCGTCACCCCATGCTGGTCCGAAATATGTGGACATATTTCGGACACTCGAAGGTTGACATGTGTCCGAAATATGCATACATATTTCGGACATGAGTGGAACTCGATCAGACCTGAAGGCTCTAATCCAGCATCGCATGGCGGCAAGTTCACCCCGCACGGTCTGGACGCCTGCGGATTTTCTTGACCTCGGCAATCGCGATGCGGTGGATAAGGTGCTGCAGCGGATGGTCAAGGCAGCTGAACTGCGGCGGATTGATCGCGGGCTCTACGATCGACCGACATTCAACACCTTGACCCAGCAGAAAAGCCCACCAGACCCACCTGGCGTCATCGACGCCGTGGCGCGGCGCGATCAGATCCGGGTTCTCGTTGACGGCATGACCGCGGCAAATGACCTCGGCCTGACTGACGCAGTGCCAGCCCGCATTGTCGTACACGCCGACGCACGGTTGCGGCCGATTCGCCTTGGCAACCTCGACATCACCTTCCGGCCCACGTCGGCCAGCAAACTCTACTGGGCTGGGCGTCCGGCAATGCGCGTCGTCCAGGCGCTGCATTGGATGCGCGATATGCTAGGCCAAGATGAAGGGAACCGGAAACTGTTCCGGCGCCTGCGCCGACTGCTGAACGATCCCGCCCAAGGTGACCGCCTCCGTGCCGACTTGGCCGACGGCCTGCCAACCCTTCCCGCCTGGATGCAAGTTCTGTTGAAGCCCCTACTGCAGGAAGCCGCTGAGGTCTCCCAAGGCCGGCTCCAGCCGAGCGGGATTACGCCTCCGAGAATGCCGAGCCAATGAATTCTGCTTACGACCAGGTCCTGAGCGCCGACACCGAGACAAGGGCGGGCCTGTTTACGACAACAGCTCAGCGTCTCAGCTCCACGCCGCAGAATATCGAAAAGGATTTTTGGGTCTGCTGGACCTTGGACGCGCTGTTCAACGGCATGCCAGACGGTAGTCCACGGCTGCTGTTCAAAGGCGGCACTTCCCTTTCCAAGGGATTCGGCCTGATCAGCCGGTTCTCGGAAGACATCGACGTCACTGTGTTCCGCGATGATCTGGGGGAGGGGACGTCGATCGCCGAACTTCAGAACCTCAGCCGTACCAAGCGTGAGGCCAAGTTGGATGCCATCAGGGACGCCTGTACGGCCCATATCCAAGGGCCGATGGCGGCGGCCTTGACTGCATTGGTAGCTGCCGCCGCAGAGCGCACGGGGCTGCCGCTCGAAGACTTTCAGGTAAGAGCTGACGACGATGACAAGCAGACTCTCCTGCTTTGGTATCCGACCGCAACGCCTGTTGAGACGTATGTCCGTCCGGCAGTGAAGATTGAGTCAGCGCGAAGTCGGCACTCGATCCGAACACGCAGCAGATCATCCGACCCTATGTCGATGAGGACGCGCCAGGTCTCGATCTGAGTGTGGCCAACGTCACTACAGTCGATCCGGAGCGGACCTTTTGGGACAAGGTCGTGATCCTTCACGGCCTGCGGCGGTGGTTTGAGCGTCGGGGTGAACTGCGTGGTGGCGGACAACGGATCTCGCGCCACTACTATGACATTCACCGGCTCATGGGCTCCGAAACCGGCCGCCGGGCGATCGCGAACAGGGATCTTGGCGCCGACTGCGTGGCTCATGCTCGCATGTTTTTCAACCGCAAGGACTACGACCTTGCATCAGCCGAACCGCCGACCTTCGCCTTGCTGCCACATGACGAAATGGTTGACGCCCTGCGGCGAGATTATGTTGCCATGGCCGCGATGATCTTTGGGCCTGTGCCGAATTTCAACTAGGTGCTCGAAAGCGTCCGACAATTGGAAACGCTGTTGAACGCGCCAAAAGGTTGACGTTCAGCCTGCGGTATGTTCGCCATTTGTGCTCGAAATGTCGCATAAATGGCAGTGTTGAACGTTAGTCTACAGGGCCTTTATCAACCAAAGACCGCAATATCCTTGTGACCTATGGCCTTTCATGCGATTCTTCGGGCTGATCTGAAGGAGATGAGAATGCCTGAAATACTTGCAGCGCTTTCCAACATTCGGACTGTTGAAGAAATGATCGCGGCCTTCCGGGATGAGCAGCATTGCCGTCGGTTGCTGGAAAGCATGGTGTGGCCGGATGGCCGGATCTGCCCCGCCTGCGGATACAAACGCTCGATTGCGCTTGCCGGTCGCGATACCGGCAAGCGTCGCGCCCGACCGGGTCTTTATCAATGTTCCAGCGGCGATTGCCGGTTCCAGTTCACGGTGACGACACACACGCCTCTGCACTCCACGAAGGCGTTGGTGCGCGGATATGAAATCGAACGCATTTCGATCTTTAATGTAGTTGGTTATGCCTGCGTGACTTGACGCCGGATAGACTCCGGGCGTGCCCATGCCAGCATGCGGTTGAGAACGATGCAACCGATGGCAACCTCGGTCTGTTGAGCCGGAAGAGAGCGTGCTCGCAGGCGCCGTCCGATCAGCCCCTTGTATCGTCCGATGGCTGTTTCGCTCAGCGCCCGCTTGCCGTAGCCGGAGGCTGCCTGCCATTTCAGCCGACCGTCGCTTGCGATTGCGGCAATGTGCTTGTCCCTTTGACCAGGCGGTCCGGTATCACCGCTTTCCACCGCCGTGGAACGCGGTGGAATGACGATGTTCGCGGTTGCGCTGTGCTGCAGGATAGACCGATAGGTTGGCTTGCCGTCATAGGCTCCGTCGGCTGTGAACTGGTCGATCTCGCCGTCGATCTGATCGAGCAGCGGTGCCACCTGGGAAGGATCATCCGTGTCCTGATCTGTCAGCCTTTGGGCAATGATCGCGCCACTTTTGGTATCCACTGCCAGATGCAGCTTGCGCCAGTTGCGACGTGATCTGGCGCCATGTTTCTGCTCCAGCCATTGCCCGGCGCCGTAGACTTTCAATCCCGTGCTATCGACAAGCACATGCAGCGGGCCGTCCGGCAGCGGCGGGTTTCGTCGGGCTGATGGCTCCCACTTCTGTGCCCGACGGCTCAGCGTCGTATGATCTGGAACTGGGACTTTCAGCCCCATGAGATCCAGCAGCGAGTGGAGCAATCCCTCGGTCTGGCGCAGCCGCATTGCCAAGACGCAACCCAGCGTCAGCGCTGTCTCAATGGCGAGATCGGAATACCGGGCTTGGCCGCCGCGGGTCTTGCGTCGCGGAGCGCGCCATCCCGCCAGTGCCTCCGGCGTTACCCATAAGGTCAGGCTACCACGCCGGCGCAGACCTGCTTCGTAGTCACGCCAATTCGTCACCCTGAATTTCATCTTTCCGACGTGATGACGACGATCTGCGTTGTGTTTGTACGGCATGGCACTCGCATCAAGCTGATTTCGATCCTGCCTGCCTATCGCCAAACCGTTGACAAAGGATCCATGCACCAACGCTATGGCAGAGTGGAAAGTCGTCACCGTGGGCAACTGAAATCCGCCATACAGGCCTCAGCGCGGTCAGAGCCAGATAACGTGACATCACCTTCATGGGACATGGTGAGGATACCTGTTAAGCCGAACTCCGGTTGTTGGGACATTCTGCGCGTTCAGATAGACGCGGCAACGTGAACTTTCCATCCTGCACGCATCCCGACTCGCCGCCTCAGGCACCGGTATGTTTCATGATCCACTCGTGATAATGCGACACGCGCGTATACACACCGTATGTCGTTCCGCAATCGTCGTCCTCCCCCCCCCCACGATGTAATTCCAACCAAGATGGCGTTGCCTTGGCTATCGCGTTTGATCAGAGAACCTCCACTGTCCCCTGGGCAAGTATCGGTCCAGCCGCTTTCGGTTCCGGCGCACATCATCCCAGGAGAGATCCCATCATATTCGCCGCTGCACATTTTGTTGCTGACGTACGGGACCTTGCCCTCTCGGAGCTGGTCTGATTCTTCTCCATCTTCTGTTTTTCCGGTACCAATCACGATAAGGGGCTCGCCACTACGAAGGTGCGTCCTAGGGCTAGGAAGGGAAATGACCGCTGCGGGTCGCGTACTGTGCACCCGCACGAGCGCCAGATCATGTTCGGGTGGGTATTCCTTCTCCTTCTCCTTCTCTTCATCATGCTTATATTTTTCGTGAACAATAATGTCCTCTACATCCAACGAAACGCCATCGACTACAACGGCCTTGACCTGGTCGACTGTTAAATCCGCTACACAGTGCGCCGCTGTGAGGATCCATCGCTCTCCGATCACCGATCCTCCACAGCACGGGATATAGCCATCCCCTTCGACAATATTGAGTTTGACGTGCCAAGGATACTCTTTGGACGTGGTCGGCTTGCCGAGAATGACGGCATGGGCGTGTTTTGCACCAAAAAGGGCAGCAGCGATCCCGAAGAGGGCATGACGACGGGTGATTGGGGGGGGCATGGGTTTCCTCGTAATATTGCCAACGGCCGCGTGCCGTTGGCGCGCCACTCATGCCTTCCAACCCATTAGCTGGCAACCCCTCATCTCGCATGTGATTCGGAATGCCGCAGGCAACATGCTTTGTCCTCGATAGGACGCTCTGGTTGCCGTGGGCAGAGGACTTCTTCGGAAAGCGCGACGACGGCACGGGGCCTGTTATAGGCAGGCTCTGCAATACGGTGCTGATGCAGCTCGAGACCCTCAAGGTTACTCGCCGCCAGGCACGATCAATAGCCCTGCCCCACCTGGCCGCTTGCTACCCTTCGGGGAGCGGCGGCTTTTTTCATTTCAGGGACTCCTAAAATACGAATCAATCATTAGATGCCCGCGGCAAGAGTAAACGTCCTGTCGCTGCAACGCGACAATTACGGTGTCCGTCTAGCGACAATTAAACTGGCAGAATTGGACAGTCGCCGAGTAGCGATAAGACATCTATCCTTATAATTGTCGTTCGACAAAAGGGAGGCTTAGCGACAATCACTTTAATTGTCTCTGGCTGTTTATGATAGCGGCGTGAGTAATTGTCGCTAGCTATTGTCCCGGCGACAATTACAGCCCATGCGATGATGTGTTGCTGTTAAAGCCTAAGCCAAGATGGGAGTTTCCTCGTTGGCGGCTCTGCGGGCGGCGGAGCGCTCTCGATAGCTTTCGCCATTCATTTCTATGATCGTGGCGTGACGGACCAATCTGTCCACCGCCGCCGCTGTCATGGCGGCGTCCGGGAAAACGGTGCTCCATGCTGAAAATGCATGATTGGCGGTGATGGCGATGCTGTGCCGTTCGTATCGATGCGCGATGAGTTCGAACAGGACGCTGGTCTCGGCTTGATCCTTCCTGACATAGGAAAGGTCGTCGAGTACGATGAGGTCGAACTTATCGAGCTTCTCAAGGGCGCCGATCAGGGAAAGGTCGCGACGCGCAGTCTGCAGCCTTTGAACGATGTCGATGGTACGCGTGAACAAGACCCGCTTTCCAGCATCGATAAGAGCATGGCAGATGGCCGCGATAGCGTGACTTTTGCCTGTCCGCTTTTGCCGAACAGCAAGAGGTTGTCGCCGTTCTTGATCCAGTCTCCGCCGGCGCCGAGGGACAGAAGTTGCTGTTTGCGCACGCCTGGTGCGGCGTCGAAATCGAAGCTGGCGAGGGTTTTGCCAGCCGGCGCTTCGGATTGATCGCGATGACGCTGGATGCGGCGTGAGGTGCGCTCGGCGACCCCGTATCTCCATTAGCGCAGCGATGGTTTTTTGGGCTGGCCAGCCGTCTCGGTCGGCGGTGTCGGCGATGCGCCGCCAATTGCGCGCGATGCTGGGCAGGCGCAGTTCGGTCAGCAAGGAGGCGAGGATGGCTGCGTCGGTCATGGCCGTACCTCGCAAGCCGAGGGCAGAAGCCGATCGTAGGCTTCGAGATTTGGCTCTGGGATGGCGACCTCGCTCGACGAGCTCGGTTTGCTCGCGAACTCGATCTCAAGTTTGGCGAGGTCAGGCAGCCGGCCGGCGTCCAGGATTGCGTCGAGACGATCGGCCAAGGTGATCTCAATGGCTTCGCAGGTCGAGGCCAGAGCCAGCAAAGCGACCATTGACCGGCAGGCGTCTCTGGGCGGCAGATTGACGCGCTCCGCGACAATCCAAAAACCGGCCTGGTGTCGCGCAGCGTCAACTACGAAAAATAGCGCTTGCAACTCACCGATTCACAGCCCATCTTCACCAAATCGCGGCCACCAAACTCTTCATCCTGATCGTCGCGCTTCCCATCCAAATTGGGTTCTTCCGCATATTTGGTGCAGGTGCGTCGTTCCCTTGGTTCCCCCCGTCTGTCTACGGTTGTTAGGCGGCTGCCAGCAGCCTGTTTCTCAGAAGCGGATACCCAGAGCGCCCATACATCTGGCGCTTGATAGTCTTGAGACGGTTGATCTGTCCCTCGACGGGACTGGTGCTCCAGGGCTGGGTGATTGCGGCCCGAACAGCCGCAATGTCACGGCCGATGCCTGCTGCAAGGGAAGCCAGTTCGCTGTCCGTGGCGTCCTCGATCCATTGCTCGAGGCCGGCATCATCGTCGCCTGCAGCGAAACGTCGGGCCAGGTCACACGCCTTCAAGAGCTCCGGCGCGCAGTCATAGAGATGGCCCAAGAATTGTTCGGTCTGCTGATCGAGCAAAGTCGGGTCTTCGCTCAGCAGCCATGCACAGTTTCGGCGCGACGGCGGCCGCCATCGCGCATTTGGCGGAGCGGTCGATGAGCACTGCTGGTGGGCGGCGGTCCACCTGTAGACGGTCGCCCTGCTGCCTGCAAAGCCGATGCGCTTGATTTCGCTCCACAGGTGCAACCCGTTGCGTTGGCCTTCCTGCCAGCGTCCTTCGAGATACTCCTGGAAAGGATCCATGAGAACCGAGCGCGCGGGCGGCCGCCGGTGCTCGGGCTCCCCGCCCGCGGCAAGCCAGCGCTCAACCGTTCTCACGCTCATGCCGGTCCGGGGCGCGATCTGTCGCGGCGACATGCCGGTCGTCCTCAACTCAAGGACTTCAGAATAGAGTTCACTGCGCTGGTTGCGGCGCGACCGGCGCAGGCCATCAAGCTTCGGGGAAGCATCCACTGATGGTTCCGGATTGGCGTCGTCATCGCCACTCATCTCGGCCATCATCGCCTTTCCGGCGGCACTGACCGCTTTGCGGTGGCGGCCGAGGGCCAGACGCAACGCTTCGCCCAGGTTCTGGAGAAGATGCCAGCGGTCGGCGACCTGCGTTGCATCGGGAGCACCGCGACGGGCGCCGTCGGCATAAACGCCGGCTCGATCGCGAGCGATGACTTCGATGCCCGGATGACGTTCCAGCCATGATGCGACCGTGTCGGCATTTCGATCCGGCAATAGATCAAGCACGCGGTTGCGCTCCAGATCGCAGATGATCGTTCCGTAGCGCTGTCCTTTGCGCCAGGCCCAGTCGTCGATGCCAACCACCCGCGGCGCTTCCGGCGGCTCGAACCCGGCCGCGCGGATCATCCGCAGCAGCGTGTCGCCGCTTATCGGCATGGCCAGTTTGCGCGACAGGCGCGAGCCGGGTTCACCGCCGGCCGCGAAGCCGATCACCAACTGGCTCTCGCCGAGGCGGGCGGTGCGTCTCGCTTTCGGCTGCACCGTTTCCGGCAATCGTTCCGTAAAGATCCGCTGACGGCATTGCGGATCGGCGCAACGGAACCGCCTGGCGTGAAGCCGGATTTCGACAACCCGTCCCTGCCACGGCAGATCAGCCACCCGGCGCATGTAGTGGCTGTGGACGCGGCCGGTTCGGCAGCCGCAGGAGGGACAGCACGATTCTGTCGCCTTCGGCCGGGCTACAAGCACCACCTTGTCGGCCTCTGGGAGAATTTGGACAATCGAAAGCTCGGGCGAGACCAGCGAGCGGAAGGCATGGGGCGAATCACCGCGACGACTGCGATTCCCACTCTATGGACTCATTCGCACCGCCCGTGAATCCCGGCACCTGCACCAAATATGCGGAAGAACCCCAAATTGTCGCGCCATACAAGCGCATCTTCAAGGAAGAAGCGTCTGGCGGTCGCTGGGAACGGCCTGAATTACACAGGATCCTTACTTGAGGCAGGGCGACACCGTTGTCGTCTGGAAGCTCGACCGCCTGTCACGCTCGCTCAAGGACGTACTGCATAATATCATGGAGCGGATCGAGACCGCCGGTGCCGGATCCTCTCTGACTGAGGCGATCGATACAACGACGCCGGCAGGGCGCATGATGATGCAGATGGTCGGTTCCTTCGCCGAATTCGAGCGCGCCATGATCCGCGAACGCACCTCCGCCGGGTTGGCCTTGGCGCGATCCGAGGGCAGGATCGGCGGCCGCCGCAAGAAGCTCAATCCAAAGAAACGGCTGGAAATCGCCGAGAGTGTCTTGTCCGGACGGAAGTCAGCCGCTGAAATGGCGCGGCTCTACGAAGTCAGCCAGCCAACGGTATCGAGAATTATAGCCGAGCACAGACGGAAGGTGGGAAAAGGCCATGCCCAACAGCCATGACCTCAAGGGTCTGATGAAGTTCCTCTCCCGCGACGAATGGCGTGATTGTTTCGAAGACACTCTCGACGATCATTTCGGGCCGGTTCTCGACGCCAGCAACATGGAGTTCGATGATGTGGCCGAGATGCTCGGCGATCATTGGGCAATGACGCTTTGGGGCTGCGCCTTCGAGGATTTCCTCACTCAGGATTTCGACGTCGAGGGCGGCAATATCGTTGACGACTATCTGAAGCGGCGCGGTTGGAAGGAAGGCGCCCAGGCAAAAGCTTATATGAAGGCGCTCCGGACGTCGGTCATGAGCCTCTACGAAGTCAGCGACATCGTGTCGGGCAAATCCCTGATGGCCCGCGATCTCATCCGCGGTGGTGATCCTGTCCTGGTCAGCGAGGCCACTGCCACGAAGACATTGCAGGGTGCTGTCACATTGATTTTGGCTTAACGGTTTGACGATAAGTCAGGTTGGCATGGTCGAAGCATGCGCCACCTACAAGAACCATCGCTTCCCGATCGAAATCGTTGCTCATGCCGTCTGGCTTTATTACCGGTTCGGGCTGAGCCTGCGCGATGTTGAAGAAATGCTGCTGGAGCGGGGGATCGTCGTCTCCTAAGAGACCATCCGCCGCTGGGGAAAGAAGCACAGTCCCGATTATGCACGTCGCCTGCGCGCAAGGCGCCATCGAAAGACGATGTCTGTCATCTTGATGAGGTAAGCCGTGCGCATCAACGGCAGGCGGTGCTGGCTGTGGCGCGCCGTCGACCAGGACGGCTATGTGCTGGATGAGATCGTGCAGACCCGCCGCAATAACCAAGGCGGCCAGGCGTCTGCTCATTCGTCTGCTGAAGAAGCAAGGCCTGTCGCCGAAGCGTATCGTCACCGATAAGCTGCGCTCCTATTCAGCGGCAAGACGTCAGGTCATGCCCGATATCGAGCACCGGTCGCACAAGGGCCTCAACAACCGGGCGGAGAACTCTCACCTGCCGTTTCGAAAGCGGGAGCGAATTCGGCAAGGCTTCCGCAGCATTGGCTCCCTTCAGCATTTCGTCTCCGTCTTCTCCGCCATACGCAATCTCTTTGTCCCCTCCCGCTCAAACAGGTCCGCCACGCAGATCCGAACTCACCGCCTCAATGCCATGGCAGAATGAAAGGCTGCGGCGTTGCAGATTGCCTGAAAACAGCTGTGGGCTTCCGCGCGTCCACGCTTCAAACAATGTGACAGTGCCCTTCGCGCTCCTTGATGAAATCCGGATGCTCAAGGAGCGTCCACATTATGAAGCCTATATAGGCTAGGACTGATATAGGGTCAAGCTGATATTTTGACCTCTAGGAAAACTGTTGTCTTGCCCGCTTCTCTCGCCAAGCACCCGCGACCGACCAACGGAACCTGCGGAGGCCAATCAAAGCCGAGCATGCGAACCAGGACGCGCATGGTCGCGGTTAATAGTATCTTTTGCGTTCAGGGAGCCACGGCGCCTGGGTCGGCTGATGAACACCGTCCGTTCGCGCATGTGAGGTCGAACTAATTGGCGGCGAAGGGGAGGCAGGCTCATCATCCAACAGTCGCCAGATTTCCGCTGGCTCGAATGCCAACAGCGGCCGGAGCTCCGGCGGCAAGCTCAGCCGGTCTTGCAGCGCCTGCCGATCGGCGACGAGGTTGTCGAGGTGCAGCGGCTCGTGGTCCGGCCGCTGCCCGTCCACCAGTCGTTGAACCAGCGCCCGCGTGCCGTCCACCACAAAGACGCCGCAATCATAACGGTTCGGCTGTCTGGCCATGCGGGCTGGCGCCAAGGTGGCGTTCAGCAGCCCTGCGAGCTGTCTTGCAGGCGCGTCGTTGTATCCCTCTCGCTGGAGGGAGTCGTAGTGATAGGCGACCGGCCTTTCCCGGTTGCTGCGATCAACCAGCAGCAGCGACCAATGGGTGCCGAGGCTATGCTCAGTGGCATTGTTCACGGGCAGGAACAGGAAATCGGCTGTGTCGTTGCCATCCTGATCATAGACAATGCGGTGCAATGCGTATTCCCTATCGATTTCGCTGAAACCGCGCAAGCGCAGGGGACCATTGGCTATGAGGGGATCCACCAACTGCGTCTGGCCGGCGAGCCTCGGATCGATCCCCCGCAGCCGCTCCTCCAGCAAATCGTAATCCCTCTGGATATGGTCGGTGCTCAGCCACTCGTCGGCGCCAAGCACCGACCCCACGGGGACATTGGAAGAGGCTGTCGGATGCGACGCCCCGATCTGGGCATCGGAGGAGGTGGTGGTTGGCCTCGTCAGATCAACCACTGGAAGACCGCGGTAGGTTTCTGGCAGCCTAGCGGTTGCTGGCGAGGCGGGTTGGGTAGTTCTTGCCGGTGGCGCTGCCGCTGGCGCAGCTTCACTCATCGGCGAAAGTTGCCCGCGATGGATGAGCTGAACGTCATCGGGCCCTCCCGGCCTGAAGACGGCGGCGGACCCTGTCCCTTGCATGATGGGCTGCCACTCCGTCTCGCGGAGCATCTGCCGCCGCTCCAACTCCTCGCTCAACCACGCCATAGCTTCGTCGTCCGAGGAGGCCGGCAGCGGAGAAAGCGCCAGCGGCGAGCCACGGGCTGTCGAGCGCCCTTGGTGATGACCCGGTACTGGCCCGGGCGGATTGGGATTAACCGCTGCCTCAAAATCGCCGCAGGCGTCTGAGCGAGCCCTGACATAGTGCACTGGCGCTGCTTCCGACGCTGGCCACATACTCCAATCAATGTTGAGCGGCATCTGCAGCGACCAGGTTGACGTGGACCTGGCAGGTTCCTGCCGTCCAGCTTGGATTATGTCCTGCGCCGGCTCAGGGGGAACCCCGGACCATGGTGGGCCGTCTTCAACCATCAGATCCTGATCGTAACCTTCCGGGCGGACCAATGGCCAAGTAGCAGGTCCCTGCTGCGCAGCGGCGTCCCCGACGGCCGTCGCGACCGCATGCGGCGCCGCGGCGTCTTCGTATCCGCTCCCCTGCATCATCGGCCGTGCCTCCCATGGCGATGCACCCAGTTGATGGGTGGGGCCCGGCGTCAGCAGGCGACCGCCTGAATTAGCGATCCCGTTCAGCTGCGGCTCTGCAGCAAGGCCTTGCGGAACGTCCAGGGTCCTCTGCCTCTTCGCTGGCCTCAACCCAGCTGTGTCATGCTCATCGTCGATGAAGGCCTCCTCGCTTGGCAGGAGGTTGCTCCAGGCAGGTGCACCCATCAGCTCGTTCCGGGACCGCTGGTGATTGGACTCTCCGGGATTCGGTGCCTGGTCATGGCGCGCAGCGGGCTCTAGAAATGACGACGGGCCAGGTGCGTCCATCAGCCCCAAACGCATATCCTGATCGTGCGCTTTCGCAGGAAGCTCTTTTGCCAAACTGCCAGCCCGGTGCGACGCGCTGTGCCGCGCAGCGGCGTCGCCGACCCGCCTCCGCTCCATCGGTGCCGCGTTTTCGGAGTTGATGAGCGTCACGTTCTGGGGGGGGAGGATTCAGCTTAGCGCGGCCTGCGATCGGCACGACGCCCGTCGACCGCAAGGTCCGGAGATGACCTATTGCCGCAACGAGTTTCCTGGGATCACCCTTTCCGATGAACTCGAGCACCTCACGGCCATCGCTCAGCGACTTGCTGTCGAGCCGAGCAACAAGGCTCGGTTTGTGATTTGCGAAGAGCCAGCCACCAAACCGGCGAAGAATACTTACATTATTCTTGACGGTGAGTTCGGCGACACCACCATTGATGAGAGCCTGCTCAAGGCCCAAAATAAGAGAAGCATCCTGAGGATAGAGAGGCGGCTGCGGCCGAGGCTGCTGCTTCCTGCGAAGCCGAGCTGACTGAGCCGGCTGTGGTGCCGAAGACGACAGCCCGGGTTCGTCCATCAGCTCCAAACGCACATCCTGATCGTGGGCTGCCGCAGCAACCTCCTTTGGCCAACGGAAAGCTTCCTGCGACGCGCTGCGCAGCGCAGCGGCGTCGCAAACCCGCGTCGGCTCGATCAATCCCGCGTTCTCGGGATCAGGAACGAGAGGAATGTGGCGCTCGCGCTCAATCGCTTTAGCGCCGGTGTCCGATTGTCGCAGATAATTCAGTGCGGAACCGATCCTTGAATCACCACCGGCGTCCTTCCTATAGCTCTTGACATCTCCATTCAACGCCTTGCCGGAAAGCCGACCAGCAATGCCCTTCTTATTGTTTTGACGCAGGTAGTCACTGAAGCTCCTGAGAGCAGTTGCATTCCTTTTGCCGGTCTGTATCGCTGCTTTGTCTCTGTACTCTTTGATGAGAGCGGCGATGAGAGCCGCGTCCTCCGGATGCGGAGTCAACTCAGCGCGGCCTGCGATCGGCGCGATTCCGCCCGTCGACTGCGAGGTCCGGAGATGATTTATTGCCGGAAGGAGTGTCTTGGGATTACGCTTTCCGATGAACTCGCGCGCATCCTCGGTCAGCGACCCGTGGTCGAGCCGATCCTTAATGGGATCTTTGTTGTTTGCGAAGAGCCAGCGGCCAAAGCTGAGAAGAGAACCTACATAGTCGTTGGCGGTGTGCTCGGAGGCGTTGCCCTTGATGAGGGCTTCCCTGAGGCCCGAAATAAACGGAGCATCCTGGGGATAAAGAGGTTGGTTCCTTCGAAGCCGAGCTGACTGAGCCGGCTGCGGCCCCGAAGACGACGGGCCCTGTTCGTCCCTCAGCCCCAAACGCACATCCTCATCGTGGGCTGCCGCAGCACGCTCATTTGGCCAACTGCCAGCTTCCTGCGACGCGCTGTGCTGCGCAATCGCCTCGCCGACCCGCCTCGGCTCCATCAGTGCCGCGTCCTCGGGATCAGGAACGAGGGGAATGTGGCGCTCGCGCTCCATCGCTTTAACGCCGGCCTCCGATTTTCGGAGATGATCCAGTGCGGCATCGATGATCCGATCACCATCGGCGTCCTCCTTATAGCCCTTGACATCTCCATCCAACGCCCCGCCGAAAAGCCGACCAGCAATGCCTTTCTTGTTGTTTTGACGCAGGTAGTCACTGAAGCTCCTAAGAGCAGTCGCATTCCTTTTGCCGGTCTGTATCGCTGCTTCGTCTCTGTACTTCCTGATGAGAGCCGCGTCCTCCGGATAAGGAGTCAACTCAGCGCGGCCTGGGATCGGCACGATTCCGCCCGTCGACTGCGCGGTCCGGAGATGACCTATCGCCGTAAGGAGTCTCGCGGGATCGCCCTTTCCGATGAACTCGCGCGCATCATCGGTCAGCGACCCGTGGTCGAGCCGATCCTCAATGGGATCTTTGTTGTTTGCGAAGACCCAGCGGCCAAAGCTGAGAAGAGAACGTACAGTATTCTTGGCGGTGTGCTTGGAGGCGTTGCCCTTGAGTAGGGCGTCCTTAAGCCCAAAAACAAGCGGAGCATCCTGAGGATAAAGAGGCTGGTTCCGAAGCCGAGTTGACTGAGCCGGCCGCAGCGCTGAGGACGACGGGCCCTGTTCGTCCATCAGCTCCAAAGGCACATCCTGATCGTGGGCTGCCGCAGCAAGCCAACTGCCAGCTTCCTGCGACGCGCCGTGCTGCGCAATCGCCTCGCCGATCCGCCTCGGGTCCATCAGTGCCGCATCCTCGGGATCAGGAACGAGGGGAATATGGCGCTCGAGATTCATCGCTTTAACGCCGGCGTCCGATTTTCGAAGATGAGCCAGTGCGGAACTGATGGTCTGATCACCGGCGTCCTCCTTATAGCCCTTGACATCTCCATCCAAGGCCCCGCCGAAAAGCCGACCAGCAATGCCCTTCTTGTTGTTTTGACGCAGGTAGTCACTGAAGCTCCTAAGAGCAGTTGCATGCCTCCTGCCGCTATGTGTCGGGGTTTGGTTTCTATACTCTTCGATGAGAGCCGCGTCCTGAAGATACGGAGTCAACTTAACGCGGCCTGGGATCGGCACGACGCCCCCCGTCGACTGCGAGGTCCGGAGATGACCTATTGCCGTAAGGAGTCTCGCGGGATCGCCCTTTCCGATGAACTCGCGCGCATCCTCGGTCAGCGACTGCTTGTCGAGCCGATCCTTAATGGGATCTTTGTTGTTTGCGAAGAGCCAGCGGCCAAAGCTGAGAAGAGAACGTACATAGACATTGACGGTGCACCCAGAGGCTTTGCTCTTGATGAGGGCTTCCCTGAGCCCCAAAATAAGCGGAGCATCCTGGGGATAAGGAGACTGGTTGCTGCCAAGCCCCGTTGACTGAGCCGGCGGCGGCGCCGAGCCGGCCGGCATTGCTCCACCACCTCCACCTGAATTGGCGATCTCGCTCAGTTGCCGCTCAAACGCGGCCGCACCTGCGAACGGAGCCGCACGTGAGCTCTCTTGCAGGCCGGCCCTGTTCGATTGTCCGCGCACCCGCTTGGTCGAGGTGAAATCCATCCGTTCTCACTTTCAGCAATACAAGCCCGTTTGAAGCTGGGCTTGGATCTGACATAGGGAAGCTGTCGAGAACCTGACGACAACGTGCCCGCCAAGACAGCATGGTGAGCGCGTCCTAGCCGCAGCTTTAGTATGGTCTCACAATGATCTCACGCTCTCTTCGAGGTTGATGAGTCTGCCAAGCGGAAGACTGGCAATGCCAGAACGGAGTCATTACGCGACGGCACTTGATATTGCAGTGCAGCAAGCGTAGAGGACCGCGCGCTTATCGGAGTGTCGTCCATGGCCCTTATCAATACTGGTAGTGAGGCAGAACCCGTCGAACAATCGAGCCATTCGGAAGTCGAGCAGCACAGCACCAAGGTTCTGATGCTGGGCGCGCTCGGTGTCGTCTATGGGGATATCGGTACCAGCCCGATCTACGCCTTTCGCGAGGCGCTGGTGGCGTCGTCGGGCGGCAATGTCGCCCAGCGCGGCGATATTCTCGGCGTTCTGTCGCTGATCATCTGGTCTCTGACGATCATCGTCACCATCAAATATATCATGTTCGTGCTGCGCGCCGACAACCGCGGCGAGGGCGGCGTGCTGTCGCTGATGGCGCTGGCGCAGGGCAGTTTTCCGAAGCGCTCGGCGCTGATGCTCGGCATCGGCATCGTCGGGGCATCGCTGTTTTTCGGTGACGCCGTCATCACGCCGGCGATTTCGGTGCTGTCGGCGGTCGAGGGCATGAATGTCGTCACGCCGACCTTCCAGCCTTATGTCGTGCCGCTGACGCTGGTCATCCTTGCCATGGTGTTTGCGGTGCAGCGCTTTGGCACCGGTGGGGTGGGCCTGGTATTCGGCCCGGTGACCGCGGTATGGTTCCTGGCCATCGGCCTTTCCGGTCTCAATCATATCATCGCCGATCCGGAAATCCTGTGGGCGATCAGCCCGCACTACATCGTCGCCTTTCTGATCAATTCGCCCGACGTCGCTTTCGTCACCATCGGCGCTATCTTCCTCGCCGTCACCGGCGCCGAAGCGCTCTATGCCGATCTCGGCCATTTCGGCCGCAAGCCGATTGTGCTGGCCTGGCTGGCAATCGTGTTCCCTTGCCTGCTGCTCAACTATGCCGGACAGGGCGCATTCGTGCTGGCAAAGAACGGCGTGGTCGGCCATCCGTTCTTCGAGATGAACGAGGGCTGGACGCTGATCCCGATGGTCGTGCTGGCAACGGCCGCGACGGTGATCGCCAGCCAGGCGGTCATCTCTGGCGCCTTTTCGCTGACCAGGCAGGCGGTGCAGCTCAACATGCTGCCGCGCCTGGAAATCCTGCACACATCGGAAAGGCAGTCCGGCCAGATCTACATGCCGCGCGTCAACCTCTTGCTGGCGCTGGTGGTGATGATGCTGGTCGTCGGTTTCGGTGAGTCCAGCAAGCTGGCGTCGGCCTATGGTATTTCGGTGACCGGCAACATGCTGGTGACGACGGTGCTGCTCTATGTCGTCATGACGCGCATCTGGAAATGGCAGCTGTGGCTGGCAGTCTCGCTGACGGCGCTGTTCGGCTTCATCGATGTCGGCTTCTTTGCCTCCAACATCGTCAAGGTGTTCGAGGGCGGCTGGGCTTCGCTGGCCGCGGCCTTCACCATTGTGCTGGCTATGTGGACGTGGTTGAGGGGCAGCCGCTATCTGTTTGACAAGACCCGTCGCAACGAGATCCCGCTCGATTTCCTTGCCGGCAATCTCTTGAAGAAGAAGCCGCAGCTGGTGTCCGGCACCGCCGTGTTCCTGACCAGCGACCCGCTCAGTGCACCGACCGCGCTGATGCACAGCCTGAAGCACTACAAGGCGCTGCATGAGCAGAACGTCATCCTTTCGGTGGTGACGGCACCTCAGCCTGTCGTGCCCGACAGCGAGCGCGTCAAGATGGAAACGGTCAACGAGCTGTTCATGCGAGTGACGTTGACGTTCGGCTACATGGAGCAGCCCAACATCCCGCGCGCGCTGGCGATCTGCCGCAAGCAGGGCTGGAAGTTCGACATCATGACGACATCGTTCTTCCTGTCGCGGCGCTCGCTCAAGGCTTCGCCCAATTCCGGCATGCCGGTTTGGCAGGACAAGCTGTTCATCGGGCTGGCGCGCACGGCGGCCGACGCAACGGAGTATTTTCAAATCCCGACCGGACGTGTCGTCGAGATCGGGTCGCAGGTGACGATTTAGGGCATGCTGCGGTTGAGCAGAATCAAATTGGAATTCACGAGGGTGTAAATGCTGGCGGGCGGAGGCCAGCATCGGATAGCGACACCTTATTCAAGATGATGGAATGGTGAGCGACTCAGACGAGGGATGGCCACCCTCCTGAACGGTCAGTGTCGGTGCCCATCATCAAGATTTTGATATCAACGTTAGCAGCAGCCGAGCCGGGATTGGCCCCTGATGCTCCGAAATAGCGGAGGAGGCCTACAGCGCCAATGCCCTCTTGAGATCATCACGCATCAAGGCGCGCTCGCCTCGGGTTCATCTACCGATCGGGCGGCCACCGCCTTGGCAACATCGCGCCAGATCGCAGTCACGTGGCGACATCCTTGATGATCGTTGGCGCCTGCGCGAGTGTGAGCGCGAGGAACTCGGACGCGCAAGAATTGGATCGTCACATCGCCGCACATATTCGGTCGGAGCGGGCAATGGCTTTGATATGCTCCGGTAGCTCGGCATTCCGGTCTATCAAGACTCGCCGCCAAGGGCGCAGGCTTCAAGAAGGCGAAGATCGCGGTGGCGTGCAAGCTCGCCGTTATCCTCCACGCCATGTGGAAGACGAACGAGCCGTTCCTCCACTCTGCTGCTGCAGCCTGAGGAGGAGCTTTCGATTCCCTAACAACTCCAATTCCCGAGATGCGTCCTTGCCGGGACGCTGCACGGATGAGGTCGCTCCCACGCATGCGGTCCAACGGAACCGCGAACACCACTTCGACCCACCCGTTCCAACGCAAACATGCGGCGATCCTTGCGATCGACCCCGGAGAGAACCCTGAGCCCGGCACGCGCTGCATCAACGAGGAGAAAGGAGCCCGTTGGGCGTTGGTGCATGGGTCCGGACTTGAGCGGATGTCGATCTTTGAAGCGGCAGACTATGCCGTGGCCGCCTTGCGGCGGGCGGATTTCGGGCGTGCGCAGGCAAGCATGCGGTTGAGGACGGCGCAGCCGATGGCGACTTCGGTCTGCTGAACGGGAAGTGACCGTGCCCGCAAACGCCGCCCGATGGTGGACTTGTATCGCCCTATGGCGGTCTCGACCAGCGAGCGTTTGCGATAACCGTTGGAGACCTGCCATTTCATCCGGCCGTCTCTGCCGATTGCGGCGATATGCTGGTCCCTTTGGCCGGCAGGTCTATCGTCGAATGGTTCGACCGCGTTGACGCGAGGCGGAATGACGATTGCGGCGGCAGCGCTATGATCGATGACTGCGTCGTAAGTCGGTTTTCCGTCATAGGCGCCGTCAGCAGTAAACTGTCCGATCGGACCGCCAATCTGGTCGAGTAGTGGCTCAACTTGAGAGACATCGCCAGTGTCCTGATCAGTCAGGGTATGGGCAATGATCTCGCCGCTGTCGGCATCCAGGGCCAGATGCAGCTTGCGCCAACTGCGACGGGATCTGGCGCCGTGCTTCTCCTCCAGCCACTGACCCGCGCCGTAGAGCTGCAGGCCGGTGCTGTCGACAAGAACATGCACTGGTCCCTCCGGCGCAACCTGGCGATCATGACGTTTGTTGGGCGATTGCCATTTCCGCGCCCGACGGCTCAGGGTGGTATGATCGGGGACAGCGAGCGCCAGCCCCATCAGTTGCAGCACCGATTCCAGCAAGCCTTCTGCCTGGCGCAGCCGCAGGCCAAACACAAGGCCCAGCGTCAAGGTGGTCTCGATCGCCAGATCAGAATAGCGGTGCTGGCCGCCACGTGTCTTGCGTCTTGGCGCTTGCCACCTGGACAGGGCTTCCGGCGTCACCCACAGGGTCAAACTGCCGCGATGACGAAGTCCTGCCTCATATTCTGGCCAGTTCGTCACCCTGAACTTCATCTTCTCAATATGATGGCGGCGGCTGGTATTGTGTTTGAAAGGCATGGCTACGCTACAAAGGCTATTGCGGTTACCGCTTGCCTAAACCCACACCAATAAACGATCCGTGCACCAACGCCATCGAACACCCGAGCGTCTCACGCGACACCGTCCGCCGGCGGTTGAACGACAACGATCTGAAGCCCTGGCAACAGAAGATGTGGTGCATCGCCAATATCGATGGGGAGTACATCGCCCGCATGGAGGATCTCCTCGATCTCTATGCCGAGCCGCATGATCCCAAGCGACCGGTGGTCTGCTTCGATGAAAGTCCGATCCAGCTCATCGGCGAGGTGCGCGTGCCCATCGTGCCGAAACCCGGAAAGCGATACCGCTACGACTCCGAGTACAAGCGTAACGGCACGGCCAACCTCTTTGTCATGGTCGACGCCAACCGGTCGTGGCGCAGGGTCAAGGTCACCGACCGGCGCGCAAACGAGGACTTCGCCGTCTGCATGCGCGACCTGGTCGACGTGGACTATCCCGGCGCCGACAAGGTCCGCGTCGTGATGGATAACCTATCAACCCACACGGCCTCCGCTGTCTATCAGACCTTTCCAGCAGTCGAGGCGCGTCGGATCTTGCGACGCCTGGAGTTCCACTACACACCCAGGCACGCCAGTTGGCTCAACATCGTCGAGATCGAAATCGGCGTTATGCGCCGCCAATGTCTTGATCGCCGCATCGCTAGCCGCGACCTCCTTGAAACAGAGGTCCGGACCTGGGAACGCCGCCGCACCGAAAGTGGCGCCCGCATCCGCTGGATGTTCTCCACACAGCAGGCCCGAGCGAAGATGGCAAAATCCTATCCCACGCCATCTCTCAAAGAGTCATAATCACCGCGACGCGACACTAGCTGAATCATCGCCGCTTTTAGATCTCGCTGATCTCCAGGGCTTGGGTCTGGGTGTTCGCGAGATGGCGGGGAGGGGCGCTATCGGGCGTGAGGTGTGATCGGACCGTGGCCGGTCAGTATCGGCGGTGCGCGCGGAGGATTGCGCCGGTTGCCTTTCCGGATGTGGCATCGACCCCAACCAACACTTGAATCCGCGGCTTCTGAAGCTCCTTAACCGCTAGGGCGATGGGGCTTGCGTCGCTTAGTTGCCCCCATCGCTCAGCGATGCCGGCGTCAGCGATCAAATCAGACACCTTGTGATCATGAAAGTCGATCAGGCCGCCCGCTTCCTTTGCGCGACTTGTGATGAAGCGCATGGCGTCGACCGGGGTGAACGCCGCGCTCGGACGGCCCGCATCGTCGAGGCAGATGATTGCCTGATGCTTCTCGTCCACCTGTTCCAGGAGATCCGTCAACACTGTCTCAGGCGTGACCGATACGAACGATGCGTCCAGCTTACCGGCAAGTGTGTTCGCGGTAGAGCCATCCCGTCGCGGACGCGACCTCACGACCGCGCTAAGCGTCGAATGGTGTTTCATCCACGCTGCGGTCTCGGCACATCTCAGCTCGATGAGCCGGACGATCTTCGCATGAATGTCGGTCACGTTCATGTCGAGGATCGGCTCATGGTGGGCGACGCGGTTCCGGAAAGCGTTGATCGGCCTCACGAGGTTCTGGACGTCCTGTCTGCTCTCTCCGTGCTTGAGGTGGGGAAAGGCAATATTGGCAGTCGTGCGCCAGAGTGCGCCATAGTCTGGACGGAAGAGATTGGACCAAAAGTCGAACGTGAGCGTCGCTACGATTTGGTCCCGCGGGGCGTTCTGCCCGGCTCGCTGAATGGCCTTGTCCAAGGTCGACAGTCCGTCCAGCATCAGCGTTTGATTTCGGAAGTTCGGATCCTGATGCCAATTTTGGCCATAACTTCCAACGAGGATACCATCCACGGCATTGCGTAGCGTTACCTCGGCGACGTTCAGCGGATAGAGGAACGCCTTCGCGACGCGAGCGTTGTAAAGATACAGCGCCATCGCGTATTCCTCGTGCGTGCCGCCCTTTGCCAGATAGGTGGCAAAGCGGGGTTCGGAGATGGAGACCCTGATGGCCTGCAGCTGAGCCTGTTGGTACGGATAAGGAACTTGACTTTCGGCCATGGAGCAGCGATAACCCTCTTCAGCAGTCGAACTGGCCCCACTGGCTTGCCATGCGCCGTCGACACTGATTTATGTGCACCAGGTCAGGCCAGTCCTCACCTGGTGTTTCATTTTTGGCTATCTGCTTGCCCGGGAACTCGCCGCCGATGTGGTCTCGGCCGATGTATCGAACAAGCCGGCTTCGCCACCGACCTCTATTGAGCCTTGCCTGCCGACTCTCGTTCCCAATCCCTTAGCCGTTATGAGTTCACAGCCTATGCTCGAAAGGCGTCGCCCTTCTGGCCGCGCTCTATCGAAGTCGTGACGATATGATTGATGACCCGCTCGCGATCCTTCCATTTCATGGCTAGCTTGCTTGGGTCCATGCGGTAATCTGCCATCACGTCGCGGAGTTGTTCCAAGTCAAGCGGCGCAAGTTGGCTCCGAAGGTGCATCTCACCCAGCTGAACAGCCGCAATCGGGTCGACCACCGACGCCGTCCGTCGATTACCTCGTTTTACTGTCGGTTCAGGAGCCTGCGGCTGTCGTGGTTCCGGCCTGCCGTGCGCTGTATGTCGGTCTGTGGATTCAGGATTGAGAACGTCGGTGATACGCTCGGCAAATTGGAGGTTGGTGCGGACCTCACTTAAAACCACATCCAAAAGCGCCTTCAAAACGCGCTCGGTGCCGGCCGGCTTTCTCATCACAGTTTCCCCCAAAGCTCATCAGCAAGAGCAAGATAGTTCTCCGGCTCGCCCTTATAGCCATATTTCTGCTTGATCGTGCGATCACCGACAACGGTTTCCGCTGCCCCGGAAAGGCTATTGGATTCGGGGATTACGGTTTCGAAGCAGGGCGCATCCTTCTCCTGCCGGAGCAGCTTTGTAGTATTGTGATGTATCGTCGATTGTGCGCGGTATTTCGATACAACAACGCCCAAAGGGTCGATGGTCTCACCAATCTTGTCGGAAAACTCGCGGATGCGCTTGACGATCTGTGGGATGCCATAGGTAGATAGAATGTCTGGAATGGTTGGGATAATGTACCCGTTGGAGATACGCAGGCCGTTTAGCGTGATAATCCCGAGGTTGGGCGGACAGTCGATCAGCACCAAATCATAGTCGTCAAGGATCGACTTAACAGCCCGCTGAAGTATCGCAATTGGATTGGCTTCGAAGAACTTTCCGGCAGGTATGGTCGCTAGGCGGTCCTGAACGTCAATGAGGTCCAGGCTCGATGGGAGAAGGTCGATGCTGTGTGCTTCCCGCACATCAGAGACGTTCTTCTGAAGCGCCTTGGTGATGTCGAATTTCGGATTCTCCGGATCCAGCGCGTCTTTGAAGAGCTGGGCTAGCGTATGCCCATTCTGATTCAGCTTCTGCCACTTTTTCTCGCCAATCAGCATCGTTGTGGCGTTGGTCTGAGGATCGAGGTCGATTACCAGAACCCGCTTTTTGCGATAAGCGGAAAGAACCTCCGCAATCGCGACAGTGGTATGGGTCTTGCCCACGCCCCCCTTCAGATTGATGGTCGAGACCACTTGTGCCATAGGAACTCTCCTCTTTCGTAGCCATGCCCGAATTTGTGACCTCCGAAAGATTGGGCCAGCTTTGAGTTCGGTGATCGGTTGCGGAAAATTGTCGAACCGGACGCGCCAGTTCGCCACCGCCTGTCGGGACACGCGGGCCATATCGGCAATTTCGTTTATCCCAACCAGTTCGTCGTCTTGCTCTGCCATCAACCCTCTGAAAATGTGTGAACGATGGTCACAGATTCTGTGTACAACGGTCACAGTCGGCGTGGCAAGGAGATTTTTTGGCCGTTGCCCGTTGTCGGATGTGAGCTGGGCAAACCCGCTCCGGAAGGCTGTGGGATCGTTCGCCTCGATGAATGAGCCGCTTCGTGGTTAGCCATGCAAGCCTTGACTTGCCCTGTGGAACTGGACGCAGGCGTCATCTGGGCAGCGGCAAATCCCAAGAAGGTCGATCGCGATTTCACCAATCAGCAAGGTCGTGCGCATGGCGAAGGTCTGCTACTATCTGCCATCACGCAGGTGACGATCGGGACCATCGGCGAAGTGCTGCCCATCCAGAAAATCGGGTTGTTTGCGGACGAACTGCTTGGCAAGAAATTAGCACTCGATACCCTCCATACGGGCGCCGTTACCGCGCCCGATAACAGGCCTCTTCAGTCGCCCGCGAACCGCCCAGTCGGGCATGGATAAGCAAGCGAAAGCGGGACTTGCCGCTGTTGGATAGATCGGCCCATGGCGAAACCGAAGTGTCTTTAGATGCGCATGTCCGGCTATTTTCCGGCTTGTTTCCTCAGTCTTTTCAGATCCTCCTGATTGATAACCCCAATCAGCCATCCGTAGTCGCACATCTTGAACGCATCGAGCGCTTCAGGCGCGAAGCCTTCGAGGGAGGGAACGGCATGGCTCAACTCGGTGACAAACTTCCAGGTTTCCGGATACAGTCCATAGGCCAAAAGCCCGCGCAGAATGGTTTCGGCACGGTGCGAATCGGGTTTGGCCTCGCGTCTGAACGACGACGCGTCCCCCACGAGATTTCCCAGCTGCCGAAGCCGAAACGCGCGGGCAGAATCCTTTCCGTCCGGGGCAAAGCGTCGCCGAAACCGAGATCCTGCAGCTGCTTCGTCATCAGATAATGCTCCTGCCAAAGACCGCGTAGCCGAAAGCCTTCGAGCGCCTGCGTCGCAGCCACCACGATGCGCCGTTTAAAGGGTGTTGCATGGAGGATCGGCGCCGCTCGCAGGAGTTTCACCAAGGTACAGAAGAGGATACCCAGGTAAGCCAGCCGTGCTTCAGCAAGCGACACGTCAAGCGTCTTCCCCGATCGGACAAGGCGGCGCACATAGGTCCCTGCACGCCACCATTCCCATAGGAAGCGTATCGGGTAGCGGCCGGTGATAAGCCGCCAAGCCTTCTCAATACACGCTTTCGCGGCTAGGTCCCAGTGACCCTCCGCCTCCCATAGCGGCCTGACGCGCTCCAGCGTGCGCACTGATGTGCGATAGGCGCCGCGCCGCTCTTCCAGATCCGATTGCAAATGCAAGGCGCGCGCCCTATCGGCGGGCGACTTCGGTACAAAACCGTCCAGAACCCTTTGTGCGGCCCTCCGACATGAGATCGCCTGAAACAGCCGTGCGGCCCACAGTTGATAGCTATTGGGGTCGGATACTGCGCCCTCGAATATCTCGTCGACCACCGCCTGCGCATTGCTTGCCCGCGTGTAGGTGTGCTGCACGGGCAATATATCCTCGAACTCGCCCGTCACCAGCGAGAATGCTGGAAATGCATGCGGGTGTTGCACCGCATAACGCAGATGGGCGCTCATTCGGTAGGGATCGGTCTCCCTTTCGAGCCAGAACAGCTCTTTGCAATCGGTCGCAAGCAATGTTGGGCAAATATCAAAGTCGCGTCCCGAATACCCCAGGACGAACACGGTCTTGCCGTTGCAGAGCTCGTGCAAGAGCTGTCGTTTCCAAGGAGCCAGTTGGCCTTCTTGCGTAAGATCCATCACCAGGGGGACATTGGTCCGATCGGCGCTTCCATGGATCTTGAATACGGGAACGTGATCAGCACGTCGCTTGTCGTGCTCGGCAACCAGCGCGTCGTGCGACACCCCGGCGACTGTCAATGCACGCTCGAGACAGCCGTCATAGTTCGTCGTGATGATCGCGCCGATGGATTTTTCCCGGCCAGCCGCGCCACCTCGGCCTGGTACGGGTTGACGTTCGTGACCGAATAATGCTTGCGGATCACTGTCTGCACGTGATCCGGATCGGGATGGTCGTTGAGCAGTTGCTCGAAAGGCGAATCGATCGCCCATTCCCATATGTCGTCCGCCTTCATCCCGGCGAACCCGAGCAGCCGCTCGATGATCAGCCGCGAAAGCGCCATCCCGGAGGGCAAAGCGTTGATCTTGTCACCCGACAAAGCGCTGCCGATCAACAGCGTCGCTCCCGAAAGATCGCGAATGCGCGGACCTGCAAAGGCCAATGATCGCCCCTTCCGATGCTATGAAAGCACGCCCGTAATCATTGATATCAGTGAGCCTATCCCCTTAACCGCCGCAATAGGGCCCATGCACCGCACCGTTGTAAGGTTTACATTGGGCATAGCTGCCATCGTCCTGGAGCAGGCAGACCATCCAGTGGCCGGGTAGCGTTTCCTGGTAACAGACCACCGGCTTGCCATGCGTGTTGCCGCGCGCAACGATCGTTTCAAACGCGCGGTCGAGGGCCTGCATGCTGTCGGTGTTGCTATCAAGCGACACCGTCTTCGCCAGGACATTTCCGACGGCCTTTTGATGCTTTTTGCGGGGCTTCGCCTTCCGCGTCGGCGCGTCGCCTTCGTGCTTGTCTGCGGGTTCGCCGGTCTTAGCCATGCTTTCCTCCTATCAAGACCATCCACCTTCGCTAAGCGTACGGGCTAACGTGCGAGCCCGGCGCTGACGCCGTTGGCCACACTGTTTTGGATTTGCGCGGACAAATGCGCGCCCTCGGCAATCGCCACTAGGGATTTGCCTTTCGCGGGCTTGTCGAGTGGCCCGAAAGTGATGAGCAGATCATGCGTGCGATCCCGGCTGCCTTGAAGTAGCGAACCCGAAGGGTTGATCGAGGCCTCCACCAATTTCCAGGCGGGAGTGACCTGTCCGCTCGATACGATCTGGAACGATACTTCGTGCTGCAGGACGTTTTTGCCGCTGCCCGGCGCACTTGCCTGGCCCAACGCATCGGCGGTTATTCGCGCGGCCAGGATGCTACTGATCTTCAAATCGTTCTTCACCAGCAGCGACCCGTGGCGCTCTTCCTTGCTGGCGTCACAAGCAGGACCCACGGGGCGATAAAGATCCCTCACCGTGTAGAAGAAGTTCATCTTCTCGATGCGCGTCGCCTGGGCGCTGTGGGTGATGCCTCCAGTGAGCGTAAAGATCGATGTCGCTGGCGAACTCGGCGTCAGTAATAGGCTGGGGCTGACGCTCGATTTCTCCACCACGGTGAATGTCAGCAGCACCTCCGCGCCCCAATTCTCAAGGAAATCCGAATATCTTCGGTGGTTGGGACGTCTCTGGGACATATCATAATCGGCGTTCACGGCGTCCGTGACTGCCTGGGTTAACGAGCAGCGAACGCTGCGAATGACCGCAGAGAACATCGCCTGATTTTCGTCTTCCTCCTTACTGCCTCTCCAATCGGTCAGCGGCGGCACGTAGGTGCCGCACCCCTGAATGAGCAACATCATCGCCGCTACGAGCCATACCTGCCGTCTTTTCACAGTTTCCCCTCCGCGATCGTCGCATTCACAGCAACATCGCCCATCTCGCATCGTCATTTACTAGCGGTACGTGAAGGAAAGCCCCCCAAGGTTCCTTTATCCGACAAAAAAGCAGCCTTGAATAGTCCATGCGTGCGAATTATTCGTCCGATATTTGACCGCAAAGTATTCTTCTGTTGCCGCGCGGGCTGCTCAACATAAGCACGGCAATGGCTCGCAGCAGGCCCGCGATCTGATCGAACTTCTACCGGCATGTTCACTTTCGTCCGGGAACGGTGGCATGAAGTGTTGTTCTCACCCGCACTTTAGAAGGCGAACCCGCATACCGATGCCATAGTCCTTGCCCGACTTGAACAGTTGGAGGTGAACGGATGGCGAACGCTGTCCGTTAAGCTATTGAATTCACTCGCCTCGAGTTTTCGGCGCGAAAATGTGTGGTAACAACATTTGATCTGCTAGCCGCATGTTGTATGGATTTTATGGCATTTATTCGCTAACAACGCTGGCATGTTTGTCGTTGAGAGAGTCGCGCGCGGCCACCGCTATCTTTACCTCGTGGAAAGTGTCCGCGACGGCAAAAACGTTCGCCAGCGCACGATAAAGGCGCTGGGCCGCAAGGATGCGCTGGTTGCCAGCGGCGAACTTGACAGATTGGCGGCCTCGATTGCGCGCCATGGCGAACGCAGCCTCATCCTGTCCGACATTGACGCGGGGCGAATTGCCTCTCGCCGCATCGGCGGTCCGCTGTTGTTCGGGCGGCTGTGGGAGCGGCTCGGGATCGGCGAGGTGCTGGAAGAGGTGCTGGAAGGGCGCCAGTTCGGCTTTGCGGTGGAACGGGCGGTGTTCGTTGGCACGCTGCATCGGCTGTTCGTCTCGGGCTCGGACCGCGACTGCGCGAACTGGATGGCCGATTATGGTATCGAGGGCGCCGAGGGTCTGGCGCTCCATCACTTTTACCGGGCCATGGCGTGGCTGGGCGAGGAACTCGGCGAAAAGGCGCAAGGCGCGCTGGTGGCGCGCTGCGTGAAAGACGCGATCGAGGAAAAGCTCTTCGCGCGCCGGCAGGACCTGTTCACCGACCTCAGCCTTGTGTTCATGGACACCACCTCGTTATCCTTCTACGGCGCGGGCGGCGAGACGCTGGGCAAGCGCGGGCATTCCAAGGACTTCCGCCCCGATCTGGCGCAAATGATCCTGGCGCTGGTCGTTGATGCCGAGGGCCGGCCGATCTGCACCGAGATGGTACCCGGCAACACCGCTGACGTGACCGTCCTGTTGCCGGTGGTCGATCGGCTGCGAACGCGCTTGCTTCCGTCTCGGCATCGATGTCCTCGCTCAAAAAGACGAGGGCAAAGTGCCAGATCGGCGCTCACGAAAATCGATCTAAAATCCGTCACCAGCTTGGCCGCGACTTACTGAATTCGCTGGCCAGGACTTTCTGAAATCCGTGGCCGCGACTTTGTGAAACACGCATTCATGCCGCCTGAACCAAAGGCAGAACTCCAAATCGTGCCTTCGCAGCGTTAAGTTTACGATGCCCGCCTCAGTCGTCCTTTCACAGACGCTTGATCTCGATGCCGTATTTCCTCAGCACGTAACCAATCTGGCGCGGCGTCAGCCCAAGCAGGCGTGCCGCCTTCGCCTGGACCCAGCCACATCTTTCCATCGCTGCGATGACACGTTCGGCATCGGTCGTTCTCGCACCATTTAAGTGCGTCATCTTCGGCGAGCGCTTCATCAAAGCCATGGCGGCATAATGTTCAACCGCCTACCCGCACACGGAATTCCTGACAGTCCCATATCGAGCACCGGTCGCACAAGGGCCTCAACAACCGGGCGGAGAACTCTCACCTGCCGTTTCGAAAGCGGGAGCGAATTCGGCAAGGCTTCCGCAGCATTGGCTCCCTTCAGCATTTCGTCTCCATCTTCTCCGCCATACGCAATCTCTTTGTCCCCTCCCGCTCAAACAGGTCCGCCACGCAGATCCGAACTCACCGCCTCAATGCCATGGCAGAATGGAAGGCCGCGGCGTTGCAGATTGCCTGAAAACAGCTGTGGGCTTCCGCGCGCCCACGCTTCAAACAATGTGACAGCGCCAGAATTTCAGCTGAAAGCTTTAAGACAGAAACTGGCCCGCGTCTCTCCGGAGGCGCGGGCTTTTGCGTTTGGACTTGGCGTCATACAGTGCCGCTGGATAGAGCCCGCCGCCCTGATCTCCGGCGGGTCTAATCAGAGCCCCCGGCCGCCGGTCACGAGCCAAGCGCGGGTGCCTCGGGACTTCCTAGCCTGCACAGCATTCATGGGACATGGTGAGGATACCTGTTAAGCCGAACTCCGGTTGTTGGGAGATTCTGCGCGTTCAGATAGACGCGGCAACGTGAACTTTCCATCCTGCACGCATCCCGACTCGCCGCCTCAGTCACTGGTATGTTTCATGATCCACTCGTAATAATGCGACACGCGCGTATACACACCGTATGTCGTTCCGCAATCGTCGTCCCCCTTCCCCCCCCCACGATGTAATTCCAACCAAGGTGGCGTTGCCTTGGCTATCGCGTTTGATCAGAGAACCTCCACCGTCCCCTGGGCAAGTATCGGTCCAGCCGCTTTTGGTTCCGGCGCACATCATCCCAGGAACGATCCCATCATATTCGCGGCTGCACGTGTTGTTGCTGACGTACGGGACCTTGCCCTCTCGGAGCTGGTCTGATTCTTCTCCATCTTCTGTTTTTCCGATACCAATCACGATAAGGGACTCGCGACTACGAAGGTGCGTCCCTGGGGTAGGAAGGGAAATGACCGCTGCGGGTCGCGTACTGTGCACCCGCACGAGCGCCAGATCATGTTCGGGTGGGTATTCCTTCTCCTTCTCCTTCTCTTCATCATGCTTATATTTTTCGTGAACAATAATGTCCTCTACATCCAACGAAACGCCGTCGAGTACAACGGCCTTGACCTGGGCGACTGTTAAACCCGCTACACAGTGCGCCGCTGTGAGGATCCATCGCTCTCCGATCACCGATCCTCCACCGGCCGGGCTATAGCCATCCTCTCCGGCAATATTGAGTTTGACGTGCCAAGGATACTCTTTGGACGTGGTCGGCCTGCCGAGAATGACGGCATGGGCGTCTTTTGCACCAAGAAAGGCAGCAGCGATCCCGAAGAGGGCATGACGACGGGTGAGGAGTGGCATCGGTTTACTCGTCCTATTTTGCGTTATATGTCCGGCCGTGTGCCGTTGGCGCCACTCATGCCTGCCCCACCCATTAGTTGGCAACCTCTCATCTCGGATGTGAGTCGGAATGCCGCAAGCAACATGCGTCGCCTTCGATCTCCTGCATCTGGATGGCCGCGATCTGCCGTCGCAGCCATTAGAGCGCCGGGCGAAACTCGCCGAGCTCGTGAGGGACAAGCCGGGCAAGATCCAGTTCAGTGAAAACTTTGAGGGGGACGCCGCGGTGTTCTTCCGTGCCGTCGACAGCATGGGGCTTGAGGGGATGGTCTCAAAGTGGGCCGACAGCCGCTAGAAGAGTGGCCCGTCTAAATCCTGGCTCAAGGCAAAGTGCTTCGTCGAGGCTGACCTCGAGGTGCTTGGCGTCGTGCGCGAGCAGGGCGAGGCGCCGCTGGCGCTGCTGGCTGCGGCCGACGGCTCGCGCAAATATGTCGGGGCCGCAGTGATCTGCTTGAACCGTGCCATGCGGGAACGTCTATACGAGCGCGTCGCCAAGATGTCGGCCCGGGCGCCGAAGGGTATACCCATCAGAAAGCCGAATGCAAAATGGATCAAGCCCGGCCTGGTCGGGCATGTGCGCTTCCTGAAAGGCGAGGGCGGCTTGCGCAATGCCACTCTGACCCAGGTGCGCGACGAGTAATGCAGATATTCTAAGCTTCGTTGATGTCCGGGTGGTGGGACGCTGTCACTCGGCCCTCGGTGTAATGGGCACAGTGGCAGAATTAAGCGACCCCGCCAGTCAAACCAGCGCCACATGGCGCCCGGCAGGGATCAGGAGCGACGAGGGCATCGTAAACTTAACGCTGCGAAGGCACGATTTGGAGTTCTGCCTTTGGTTCAGGCGGCATGAAGGCGTGCGATCTGGCGCCATGTTTCCATGGCTATTGCTCGCAGCTCGCGATGATGGGTGGATGAGATGTCGGGTTCTGTTGCAAATTTTGGTTGAACTGAAGCAAGGAGAGATGGCGGACAATGTTTATGCGGCGGCGAGGATGTCGAACTGCTCGGCCAATGACGGATTAGGATTGAAGGCATACCTTGCCTGCCGTTTGCGCATCATGTGAACCATTTCGATGCCATAGAGAATAATGCTGGCGGTTGCGGGAGATTTGAAGCCGAGCATCGGCCGTACTCGACGCTTGATTCGCCGATGGTCCTGCTCGATCTTGTTGTTATCAGGCATGAATAGGCGCGACGCGCCAATCCGTATTTTCTTGCACGGATGGATCGACTACCGTCCACCTACCGGGATTGGGGTGTCGGGAGCACGCATGGCGGGCAGGCCGAAGTACCTGATGAACTGAGAGTTCGAGTTGTTATCTGGCCGCCCCCTTCGACTTGCCCGGTTGCGCTGCGAGCGCGGATCCGTAGTTGTCGTGTAGCCCGCCGGGTCCCATGGTTGCTGACCCTGGAAAGGAGCCGGGAATGAGAATCATTGCCCCTGATGTTCACCGATCATTCGCCCAAATGGCGATCTTGGAGAAAGGCAAAATCCGGGATGCGGGGAGGATCGATCTTGAACGCAGCCGCCTGTTGCAGTTCGCCATGAAGCTCAAGCCGGATGACGAGATCGTCATCGAGGCAACAGGCAATACAAGTGCGATCGTGCGACTATTGTCGCCTTTTGTGGGCCGCGTGGTTATAGCCAATCCGATCCTGGTCCGGGCCATCGCCTGGGCCAAGGTCAAGACCGACAAGATCGACGCGGCAGTGCTGGCGAAGCTTCATGCGAGTGGCTTTCTGCCTGAAGTCTGGATGCCGGACGAGGAAACCGAGACGCGTCGTCGCGTGGTGGCCGAACGAACGCAGCTCGTCTCCCAGATGACCCGTCTCAAAAACCGAATCCATTCCGTTCTGCACGCCAACCTGATCCCGCCCTAGGTGCCGTAGCGGGTCGTGTTGGAATTCGGCGGAGCAGCCTCCGGTAGGTTAAGATTATCGGCTCATGCGGCGAGGTCAATCTGCTGATCGAGTGGCTTCGTAGGAAGCGTCTGCCAGCCGTCGATCTTTCGCATCGAGATTTGACCGGATGCCATCAGCGCCCAGAACAACATTGCCGCGGTTTCGGCCGAAGGCAGAACGGTCTGGGTCTTGATGCGCCGCTTGAACTCCTCATGCAGACGCTCAATCGCGTTTGTTGTTCTGGCGCTTTTCCATTGGCTCGGCGGCAGCCGGGTGAAGGCGAAGAGACGCTCGCCGGCCTCCTCCAGGCTGTCGGCCACCGCCCGGCACTTGAGCCGCCATTTGCGCACGAACGCCTTGCGGCGGCTCTCGATCTCCTCCGGCGTGGCCGCGTAGATCATGTCGGTGTAATCGGCGCTGATCTCCTCGTGCAGCCGCTCGGGAGCATGGGCGAGCAGATTCCTGTGCTTGTGAACCGTGCATCTCTGCACCGGCACCCGTCCCACAGCGCGGCGATCGCCCTGTCCAAGCCAGGTGCGCCATCGACCATGAGAAACTCAGGTCGGCGCAGGCCGCGCCCGACGAGATCGTCGAGAATGGCCCGCCAGGCCTCCGTCGTCTCGCCACCCATATTCTTGACCGCGAGCAGGATCTTCTGGCCGTCCGCGCGCACACCGATGACCACGAGCAGCGAGATCGAGGTCGCTTTGCGGTCGAGCCTGACACGAACCACCGTCCCGTCGAGGATCAGGCGCACGATCGGCTCGTCGGCCAGAGAGCGGGCATTCCAGGCGTCCCAGTCCGTCTTCACCTTGCGCCAGGTGCGGCTGACGACGTCCTTGCCGATCGCGCCGCCGAACAGCGCGGCGAGCGCAAGCCGCACGCGCCTGGTGTTCGTGCCCGCCAGGTAGCTCGACGCGATCAGCGCGTCGGCGGCCATCGTGCGCCGCTGATAGGCGCGCAAGGCCTTGCTCTTCCACCGTCTTGTCCTCGCCGGCATCGAGGCGTGCCCGCGGAACCGTGATCTCGGTGGTGCCGAAGGTCCCCGTCAGCGTGCGCGTCCGGCTGCCGTGGCGGTGGCCGGCGACACCGGTGGTCTCATCACTGCGCGCCGCCGGCTGCGGCCATAACGGGGGCGGGCAAGCACCGCGTCCAGCTCGGTCTCGAGCATCGTCTCGATGAAGCCGCGCACCCGCTCGCGCAGGCCAGCTTCAATCGGATCAAACCAGTTGTCGAAAAGATAGCTCGTCGCCTCATCCCTAGGATGAACGGCTTCCGCATTCCTGGTAGTCCTTGTCATGGCGTAGTCTCCTGTCCGGCGCTCTAACGCCAGATGATTCGAGGTTTGACACCCCGGAGACTACGCCAACTCTCAATTCCAACCACTCCTGCGACGGCACCCCGCCCTACAAGGGCACCCTGTTCTCAAAGCGGGGCAGGGCTTGGCTGGAGGCTCAGCCGCTCGCCGAGGATCAGCGCCGTGTCGTCCTTCGCCATGCCGGTGAACTCGATCGCCTTGGTGGTGAGCTTGCACAAGTAGACAAGAGTCTCGCGCAGACGGCCCTCCAGGAGCCTCGGGCAAGCGACTGATGACGATCACCGGCGTGAACGTCACGGTCGCGCTGAGTATCGTGGCGGCCATTGGCGATGTCGAACGGTTCTCATCACCGGAAAAGCTTGTCAGCTATTTTGGGCTCAACCCGCGGGTCCGGCAGTCCGGCGACAAGCCGGCCTATCACAGCCGCATCACCAAACAAGGCCGAGCCCACGCGCGGTCGATGCTGGTCGAGGCGGCGTGGGTCATTTCCGGCGTGCCTGGCCCGCTGCGGGCCTTCTTCATGCGCATCCGCGACAAGCGAGGTAAGCACGTTGCCGCGGTCGCGACTGCGCGCAAGCTGGCGGTCATCGTCTGGCACATGCTGACCAAGGACGAAAACTACATCTGGAGCCGCTCGGCGCTCCTGGATTGGAAGCTCCGAAAGCTGGAATTGACCGCCGGCTATCCGTCTCTTCGCGGCGGCAAGACAAAGGGATCTGCTGCCGACTACAGCAACAAGTCGGTACGCGAGAGCGAGCGCGAGACGATCGGCAACGCCGAGGACGACTACCGTCGCTTCGTCGCTACATGGAAACAGCAATCGCCGAAGGGGCGCTAGGGCGCCGCACATGAGGTGCGACGATCATAGGCTGCGCGACAGGGTTGCAACCTCGACCCTGTTCTTCGCCACGCGGTCACCCGAGCCGCGACAGAATAACAAAAACAGCTTCGCCGATCCATCCCGCAGCCGGCGAACGATAGCGACGTGCTCGCTCCGTCAAGGCCAAGTCGTGCATACTGCTCGCTGGCCTGCCGGCCAGCCCTGACTTTGCTGCGCGCGCCGCGGTCTCGACCGTCTGCCGGGACAGAACGCCCTGAGAGCACACTTCCAGGACATCAGAGCAGAACGGCCCTTGTCAAATACATCCGTGAGGTATTGGCTCTTGCGGATATGGATCGGTGGTTTGTGTGATCGCTCCCGCAGACGGCTTTCAGTATCGCAGGAAATGATTGCCTCACGATTGGTCTGACTGCCGTCGACGACGATGCGGTTCGGGCGTCCATAGTGTGCAAGCGCCTTGCGCAGGAAGCGTTTGGCCGCCGGAAGATCACGGTGTTCGCTGAAGAAGAATTCGACCGTGTCGCCGACGCTGTCGATGGCGCGGTAAAGGTACATCCAACGGCCGCGAACCTTGATATAGGTCTCGTCCATATGCCACTTGCCGGTGACGGTCCGCTTGCGTTTGTTGAAACGCTCCAGAAGCTGGGGCGAGAAGTGGACGACCCAACGATGCACGGTGGAGTGGTCGACGTTCAGGCCTCGCTCGGCCATCATCTCTTCCAGATCACGCAAGCTCAGATTGTAGGCCAGATACCACCGCACGCACTGAAGGATCACGGATCGATCGAAGTGCCTGCCTTTGAACATTGAGCGCTCCCGAAAATCGAGGAGCTGTCATGCCCCAGTCAAGTTACCGAAAAGTTTGCGACACATCCAGGCGGATGCCTCGTCGGTGACCGAGGCGGACCGTGCGGCTGAGCGGGTGATCCTTGAAGGGCTGCGCGAGGCGCTGGCCGGCGTAACTTGTGTGGCGGAAGAGGAAATCGCCGCCGGCGTGGTGCCGGTGCTCGAAGGCGATGCGATCCTGCTGATCGATCCGCTCGACGGCACCAAGGAATTCATCAACCGCAACAGCGACTTCACGGTGAATATCGCGCTTGTCCGCCAAGGCGTTCCGGAATTAGGCGTAGTTTATGCTCCGGCAAAGGGTGTGTTGTACTCCGGCCGTCCGGGCGAAGCGACCGAGGTATCAATTGCGCCGGATTTCCAGCCGGCGGCCCGCCGCAAGATATCCGTACGAAGGGCAGCCAAGCGGCTTACCATCGTCGCGAGCCGCCCCCACCGCACGCCCGAGACCGACGAATTCATCGCCAGGCTCCCGGGCGCGGAGATCGTCTCTGTGGGCTCTTCGTTGAAGTTCTGCCTTTTGGCGAGCGGAGCGGCTGATCTTTATCCGCGCTTCGGTCGTACTATGGAATGGGATACTGCGGCCGGCGATGCCGTGCTGCGGGCGGCTGGTGGACGAACAACGCTTCTCGAAGGCGGCCCGCTTCGCTACGGCAAACTGGGGCAACAGGACGAGTGTCGCGTCGCGGTGATTATGACTCTTTGAGAGATGGCGTGGGATAGGATTTTGCCATCTTCGCTCGGGCCTGCTGTGTGGAGAACATCCAGCGGATGCGGGCGCCACTTTCGGTGCGGCGGCGTTCCCAGGTCCGGACCTCTGTTTCAAGGAGGTCGCGGCTAGCGATGCGGCGATCAAGACATTGGCGGCGCATAACGCCGATTTCGATCTCGACGACGTTGAGCCAACTGGCGTGCCTGTTCGATCACTTCGACCAGGGCGTTGGCCAGAAGCTTCAAAGTCCACCGGGCGCATCCCTGCGGCGGATCAGAACAGGCCAGCGCCACCAGTTGCACCTCCTGCTTGCCGCTCAGTTTGCGAGCCGCCCCCGGACGCGGCCCTTCACTGAGGGCGGCCTCCAGGCTGATCTCCACAAAGCGCTTCTTGGTGCGGTAGATGGTCGAGTCGCTGGTCTGCACCGAGATGGCGATGGCCTCGTCGGCGACCCCGGCGTCGGCGGCCAGCAGGATCTGCATCCGCTTGAGCCGCCGCACCGGCAGTTTACCCCCGCTCACCAAAGCACGCAGCTCGTCTCGTTCGGATTGGCTGAGTTCGACCCGATATCGTATGTTCATTCCCAAAGCCCTTCTTGGTGGAAGAGCCGTAGGTGAATCTACAATGAATCAATTGCTTGACCGAAAGACGCCGGCGCCGACAGTACGGTTCACCGCCAAACAAGGCCAGTACCTCGCCTTCATCTGGGCCTATTCGCAGATCAATCGCCGCGCTCCGGCGGAGGCGGACTTCCAGCGCTACTTCAGGGTCACCGCACCGTCAGTCCATCAGATGCTCAAGACCCTCAACCAACTCGGCTTGATCGACAAGCAACCCGGTGTCGCTCGCAGCATCCAGTTGCTCGTCCCGCCACAGGACCTGCCCATTCTCGGCGTAGACTAACCCGTCACAATCACTGCGACGGTACACGAGGCGGATTTCGCCAATTCCTGTTCATAGCAGACACGTCACCGGCTGCGATTGATCAAAGTTCGCACTCTGGAGAATAACTCAACCGATTGGTCGGAGTGGAACAGACGCTCGTCACTTCATCAACATCTGCCAGTTGCTGCTGAATTTCACTGGCGAGCGTGAGCAGCGACTGTCCGTTGTGCGGCGATAGCGAGGTAACCGGAGAGATCCTCCGGCCACAATTTGTTCTCGCAAAACCCGGCCACACCTTGAGTCGCCAAGAGCTTTTGCTAGTCTGCCACAGCACCGGCCTTCAACAGCAGCCCGCGAGGATTTGTGCCACAAGACAGTCAAACCCTTCATGGCGACGGCATCTCGGCTGTTATAGTCGGCCAGGGCGCCGAACTGGTGTCGCTGCAGGATGCGCAAGGATTTGAGTTCCTCTGGCAGGCCGGTCCGGCCTGGCGGCGCCATTCTCCGTTGCTGTTTCCGATTGTCGGCCGGCTGAAGGGCGATCAACTGCGTCACCGCGGCCAGACCTATACGATGAAGCAGCACGGCTTCGCGCGCGACAAGCCTTTTGTGTGGGCGGACAGGGGACCTCGATCCTGCACGCTGGTTCTTACCGACGACGCCGACAGCCGCGCGCACTACCCCTTCGCGTTTCGCCTGGCCGTGACTTACACGCTGGAACGCCAGCAACTCGGGGTGACCTTCGAGGTCACCAACACAGGCGACGAGCTGTTGCCGGCCTCAATCGGCGCGCACCCGGCGTTCAATTGGCCGTTGCTGTCGGAGTTACCTAAGGAGGCCTACTACCTGACATTTGCCGATGATGAGCCGGCGCCAGTTCCTCGCCTTAGCGATGGCCTCCTGCTCGCAGCACCGCGGCCGACGCCCATCGAAGGCAGGACGCTTGCACTATCCGAACGGCTGTTCGATGACGACGCCGTCATCCTGGATCGTCCCGCAAGCACCAGCGTGCGCTACGCGGCCGAGCGTGGTCCGGCGATCGAAGTATCATGGCAGGGATTTTCAGAACTGGGCATCTGGTCAAAGCCGGGCGGCGCCCCGTTCCTGTGCATCGAACCCTGGCATGGCATAGCAAGCCCTGTGGACTTCGATGGCAACTTCATCGATAAGCCGGGCCTGATGCTGGTCGCACCGGGGGCGAAGCGGTCGCTTAATTACGGGATCAGACTGGAGCAGGGGCCATGGTGATCCCCGGACCATCCGGAGAAGCAACGCTCGTGGGGTACCCAATCAAACTTGGCTTCGTCGGCAGCCATGCGCTTACTTCGCCATTGTTATCCGCTGAAATCCCATCAAGGGCGATCCGGTATCGATCTTGTTGTCGCCTTCCAACGAAGAGATCGCGGCAAACTCGGCGGATTCAACCGGTCGTCGCAACACCAAGATATTGGAGGTTGCAATGACGGTTCACCAACGCGCTTCAGATCGGTGCACTCGAAAGAAGCTAGATTCGCCCGGACGTCCGCCTGCCTGGCAGCGTGAGAATCGCTTCCGGTTCTGGCAAGCTATTGCCTTGGGACGTTCGAGCGAGGAGGCCGCACTGGATGCCGGTATATCAACGCCTCTTGGTCCGCGCTGGTTTCGGAGTGCAGGAGGGATGCCGCCAACGCATTTGGCGCCGTGGGCGAAGCCGCCTTCGGGGCGATATCTTTCCTTTCGGGAGCGCGAGGATATTGCGCTTGAGCTTGCCAAGGGGATCGGCATCCGGGCCATTGCGCGTAAGCTAGCCGCCTTGATGCACGGCGATGAGGTTTTGGCGGCCTGAAGCGGCGATCTGGCCGCCGTTGCGGTGTTTTTTGACAAGCCTCGTCAGGCGCCGGCGGTGATCCGTCGTGATGGCAGGCGGGGTTTGCAGGTTGCGGTCGGCGGGTTCGTTTCGGGGCGTCTGCGCCCCTGCGTTTATGTCGCGAGCCGCGGGATGCGGTCGAGGACGATGCGCAGAATACGCTGGTCGGGGCAGGATGTCGGCAGGTGCAGGCGGATTTGCGTTTTCATCTCGACCACCCGCGCGGCGATTTTGATGAGGCGCAATCGCAGCGTGTCGAATTGGGCGACGGCAAAGCTCGAGCGTTTCGGCATCGCAGCGCGCAGGCCCCACATTAGCCAGTAGGCGCCGGCATGCAGGAAGAGCCGGAACTGGTTGGCCGTCGCTCTTGTGCAGGATGTGCGGTCGGCGGCAAGATGCGTCTTCCAGGACTTGATGTGGTTCTCGGCCGCGCCGCGCCGGCAGTAGAGGTCCTCGTAGAGCGCCTTGGCCTTGCCACTGGCCAGATTGGTGACGATGAAGCGGGTGTCGGCTCCTTTGGCGCCGACCTCGACGCGCGCGATGATGCGCTCCACGCGGCTCCAACTGGCGGCGCCGTCAAAGAACTCCTTGAAGCGGCGGACCTTGTTCGATTTCGCCGACGCTTCAAAGCGCGCCGTCGTGCGGGCTTCCAGGTCCGCGACATGCTCGCGCAGCGTCGTGGTGGGCGCCACGCCGAGGATGAAGTCTACACCGTTGGCGCGGCACCAGTCGATGACCTGCGGACCGCAGTAGTGGCTGTCGGCCCGGATCAGGATCCGTGTGTTCGGCCAATTGCTCCGGATCGCCCGCACGAGGCGGCGCAGGTGGGGGCAGATCTCAGCCCCGCTCGGCCGCCTGGCCGGTCGAAGAACCGCACCGACGAACCGGCCGTCGCCATCGAACACAACGATCGGCTGGAAGCCGTATTCGTCGTAATGCGCGTTGAACAAGCGCAATTGCTGGCCGCCATGTACGGCATCAAAAGTATCGTCGATGTCGAGCACGATCCGCTTCGGCACCTGCCGGAAGGAAGCGCAATAGAGGTCGACCATCGCCCGCCCCATCGCGACCAGCTCCCGCACGCCGGGCAGGTTCTCCAGCCGGCACAGCGTCGACTGGGAGGCCAGATCCCGACCCGAAGGGGGCGCATCCTGGGCCATCTTGAAGACCGGATCGGAGCGCAGCCGGTTGGCGTCATTGCCATCCTCATAGCCGGCGGCGATCATCTTCATGCGAAAGCCGATCATGTCCGCCAGGCTGTGGACGACCTGGTCCGGGCAGCGCGGATCATCGATGCAACGCGCCAGACGGTCGGCCACCCGCAGTCGTTTTTCCACCTCGGCCAGCACCAGAACGCTACAGTTGGAGGACAACATGCCGCCGTCGAAACGGGCGACGACGGACTTGCCGCCCACTGATGACAAACCGCTCAGCGGCAGGGTAAGATCATTCATGGCGGGTGTGGTCTCCGGGAAATGATTCGGATCGGCCTTAGCAACCAAATCCTACGTCATTTCAACGGTTTGCTCCACATCCGCCAACCTGCCATGAATTTTCCGGGCTAGGTCGGTCGCCGAGCACAATCTCGCGGGAGGTCAGGCGCAATGCCGCGACGCGCAGCGGCAATCTGGATTACCGGGCCAGTGCCGCCCAATGGCACGCCGATCGTGCGTCCCGGCGGCCTCGGCCTGGCAAGCTGGCGGTCAATCCGGCTCTGCGTGAATATGTGGAGGAGCGCTTGGCCGGCAAAGTCACCAACACGCATGGCGCCCCATTCGAGGGCCCCAAGGTGGTATGGAAAAAGCGAAGGGCTGTTCACCGGCAGAGCCGGCGGTGGTCGACAGCCTGGAGCCCCGAGCAGATCGCTCATCGGCTTCAGATCGATTACCCAGAGGATCAAACCATGCGGATCAGCCACGAGGCGATCTATCAGTCCTTGTACATTCAAGGACGCGGAGCATTGCGCCGAGAACTGACCGCATGTCTGCGTTCAGGCAGAGCGCTACGCGTACCGCGCGAGCGGTCCCGAGTGCGCAACAAGTCCTTCATTGGAGACGCCGTTATGATAAGCGACCGTCCGGCCGAAATTGCCGATCGGGCTGTCCCCGGACATTGGGAAGGCGGGCGTTGTCACGTTGTTTGAAATGTGGCCGCGTGAGGCCGATACCGCGCTTTTCAGGCAGGCCGTGCACTCACGGCCTGCCACGCGGCCATTGCCTGGCGTCGATGGGTTCGAATTTGTGCTGCGGAGCGGTTGGTCTGGGATGGGACGAAGAGATTTCGGACGGCGGAGAAGATCGACACGAAATGCTGCAATGAGCCGACCGACCGGAAACCCTGTCGCGTTCGTTCCCGTTTTCGGAACGGCAGGTGAGAATTCTCCGCCCGGTTGTTCAAGCCTTTATGCGAGCGGTGTTCCACGTTCGGCATGAGCTGGCGTTTGGCCGCCCCGTAGGAGCGCAGTTTGTCTGTGATCATACGCTTTGGCGGCAGACCCTGCTTCTTCAAAAGTCGCGTCAGCAGGCGCCTGGCGGCCTTGGTGTTGCGACGCGTCTGGACAATCTCGTCGAGCACATATCCGTCCTGATCAACCGCTCTCCACAACCAGCATTTCTGACCGTTGATGCGCACCACGACTTCATCCAGATGCCAGACATCGTCTTTCGTTGGTGCCTTGCGGCGTATGCGGCGCGCATAATCAGGGCCGTGCTTTCGGCACCATCGGCGGATGGTCTCGTAGGAAACGACGATCCCGCGATCGAGCAGCATTTCCTCGACATCGCGCAAGCTCAGATTGAAACGGAATTAGAGCCAGACAGCACGGGCCACGATTTCGATCGGATAGCGGTGGTTCTTGTAGGTCGGTGCACTCACGGTCATGGGCGCGCTGCTACTTCAATTTCCTTACCCCTCAATCAATGTGACAGCACCCCACTAAGGCATTTCGACACGCCCCTCTTAGGTTTGCCCCTTGGCCGCCCCTTTCACCTTTTGGGAGAGTCCTTTTGCGAAGCCACACAGAGAGCGCCGTGACAAACCTTCTCACCCTTGTAGTTGGCCAGAGCCTGCAGCAACTTCGGTAGAAGGTGCTGTTTCAGTTCGTTCGAGATAGGCTCCGGACCCTCCAGCGCTTTCAGTGCCTGCTCGACCAACTCGATCGCGCGAGCTTTGTTGCCGCTCTCATGATAGTACTGAGCGACCACCGGATAAGACACGAACTTATAGCCGTCGCCTTGTGGCAGTGCCACGATGTGTTTGGACAGCTCTTCGCCCATCGCGAAGCGCTCAGCAGACGGAAAGCCGGAATAATCAAAGCCCGGCGTGAAGAGTTGATCTAGCGCCTCAATCATCCAATGGTCGGAGTTTCTATTGATCGCATCGCGAACGAATTGGCGCATGACGGGCAGGCCGGCCTCCATGTCGCGCATTTTGTGAAGCAACAGAGTCACCTGAGACTGGCGGAAATTGAGGTCGTCGGGCAACAAGGTGATGCCCTCTTCGATCGCCGAGAGCGCCGCCGTCCAATCCTCGGCCTCGATTGCCGGCCGAAGTTTGTCGTATATGGGCTTGATCAGCGCTGTTTCGCGCGCTTCGGTTTCGCCTTCCGCGATCCGCTTGGTCGCAACGGCTTTCGCCTGATCGCTGGTGCGCCAGCTGCCGTTAAGCACCTTCGGCAAGACCTCATCGAGTTCCGTCGGACCACCGATAAAGGCGATGTGGCCGTCTCGGTCGACCACGAACGAGGTGGGAATCCCGAAAGAAAAGCTGGGCTCCATCCAAAGCTTTTTCATTTCGCCTGTGGAGTCGAACGCCATCCGATAGTTCAGATTCGGGAACTTTTCGGTCAACCACGCGTCCAAATTGCTTCGGGCCTCATCGGCCGTTGGAGCGCGTTCAGAAGCCGCGACTCCGACGATCTCAACGCCGCTGTCCCTGTATTTCTCCTGCAGCTGCATTAGATGGGGCATCGCGTCCACACATGGCGGGCACCACGTTGCGCAAAATTCGACGATGTACACTTTGCCGGGCTCGAAGCTGGTGAGGGGCTCGCCACGCAGCCAGGTTTCCACTTGAATCGAAGGGGCCGGGGACTCCATCTGCAATACCACGTTGCGGTCCAAAGCTATTTCCGTAGATTTCTGCATTGGTTTCCTCTCAGAGACGTCACACGGGTTCAGGGGAGAGAGCATCCTCGTCTCGCCCCATTGCGTGTAGTCATCATGTCGCAAAGGCTATGCCAGCGGGCCCAGCGCGCGGTAAGCGCCTGTTTGCTTCGAAAAACCTCCACAGTGCCCACATGGCCGGTCGTAATGACCTGACATTTTTGCCAATGTTTGTTCTGAACCTGACATTTTGTCCGCCGCTGTCAGGCTTTGGACACGCATCACGCGCTTCGCGCCGCCCAGAAAAGCGTGGCCCATCCGCACAGTCCCGAAGCGCCAAACCGTGAGAACCCGTGCGACACCGCCGCATCACGTCGTGTCATGCATCGATGCCAAGCGCCTGGGCGTTGAGTTCGCCGCACGCCAGAACATCATCGACGAGACGTTCAAGCTCGACCGGGGGTGCTGTCACATTGATTGAGGGGTAAGGAAATTGAGGTAGCAGCGCGCCCATGACCGTGAGTGCACCGACCTACAAGAACCACCGCTATCCGATCGAAATCGTGGCCCGTGCTGTCTGGCTCGGCGTTGGTGCACGGATCGTTTATTGGTGTGGGTTTAGGCAAGCGGTAACCGCAATAGCCTTTGTAGCGTAGCCATGCCTTTCAAACACAATACCAGCCGCCGCCATCATATTGAGAAGATGAAGTTCAGGGTGACGAACTGGCCAGAATATGAGGCAGGACTTCGTCATCGCGGCAGTTTGACCCTGTGGGTGACGCCGGAAGCCCTGTCCAGGTGGCAAGCGCCAAGACGCAAGACACGTGGCGGCCAGCACCGCTATTCTGATCTGGCGATCGAGACCACCTTGACGCTGGGCCTTGTGTTTGGCCTGCGGCTGCGCCAGGCAGAAGGCTTGCTGGAATCGGTGCTGCAACTGATGGGGCTGGCGCTCGCTGTCCCCGATCATACCACCCTGAGCCGTCGGGCGCGGAAATGGCAATCGCCCAACAAACGTCATGATCGCCAGGTTGCGCCGGAGGGACCAGTGCATGTTCTTGTCGACAGCACCGGCCTGCAGCTCTACGGCGCGGGTCAGTGGCTGGAGGAGAAGCACGGCGCCAGATCCCGTCGCAGTTGGCGCAAGCTGCATCTGGCCCTGGATGCCGACAGCGGCGAGATCATTGCCCATACCCTGACTGATCAGGACACTGGCGATGTCTCTCAAGTTGAGCCACTACTCGACCAGATTGGCGGTCCGATCGGACAGTTTACTGCTGACGGCGCCTATGACGGAAAACCGACTTACGACGCAGTCATCGATCATAGCGCTGCCGCCGCAATCGTCATTCCGCCTCGCGTCAACGCGGTCGAACCATTCGACGATAGACCTGCCGGCCAAAGGGACCAGCATATCGCCGCAATCGGCAGAGACGGCCGGATGAAATGGCAGGTCTCCAACGGTTATCGCAAACGCTCGCTGGTCGAGACCGCCATAGGGCGATACAAGTCCACCATCGGGCGGCGTTTGCGGGCACGGTCACTTCCCGTTCAGCAGACCGAAGTCGCCATCGGCTGCGCCGTCCTCAACCGCATGCTTGCCTGCGCACGCCCGAAATCCGCCCGCCGCAAGGCGGCCACGGCATAGTCTGCCGCTTCAAAGATCGACATCCGCTCAAGTCCGGACCCATGCACCAACGCCGATCTCATGCTCTCCAATCGATGGCGCGGTGGCTTGAGCTTCCGTAGACGATGAAACAGTTTCGCGGGCGCCGTTCGAGCGACGACACGAGATTTTTCAGCACGATGTCGAAAACGTCCTTGGAAAAAGGATTGTAGAAATAAACCACCAGCGGCGCTTCGGGAAATTCGTAAGCCGCCGCATCCGCCTCGACAACACTGAGCGCCCGGCATTTCCGTGACGGATCCCTGAAGCGAGCGATGTTGCCTCTGGCGATTTCGACCAGCTCGCGCGCGAACTCCACCCCGATGATCGCTGCAAACGGATATCGCGACGCCAGCAACAGCGTTCGCGATTTTCCAGAGCCGATGTCTACGAATGTATGGCCCTGGAGGTCGCTGGGCAGCGACTTCATGATGAAATGAAAGGTTCTGGGCGATGTGCATACGGCTTCGTTGCCCTTGCTGCGATGCGGGCCGATGACATCCAACGCAGCGAGCTGGACCGAGCCGGCCGTATCGACACCGTGCTGGCGATCCCATTTTCGCGCGAGGCGGTCGGCAACGATATAACGGACATTTCGCAGGACAAAGCCAGCGCTTGCGCCGATCCCATGCCGGTGAACGAGCCTGATCGGCTCGAACAGACCCCGCTCACGGATATAGGACCAGGCCCTGCCAAAACGACCAAACGAACGGTCTTCGAGGCTGTTCGAGCCTAGCTTTCGACCTTGACGATCAGACAATGGAACGGCTCCAACTGAGGACGCTTTCCAGAGGTGCTCGCAGACGACGCTTAAGATTCGGCGAATGTTGCAGGTGAGAACGAGGCAGCCGAGTAATTTTCCGCAGTTCGACGCAATTCTTTCACACGCCTGTCACGCGGTCTGATTGCAGATTCGTTCCCCAATTCGGCAAGCACAGAGACCGCCAGGCGGCGTCAGCGATGGGTAACCGTCGCGCTCGACGACTGCAACAGGCGCTCTATAGTCCAACTCGGGAAGCGATCAAAACTTGAAGGTACTTCAAGTGCAAATCGAACCGAAATTCTATGCTTCCCCGGGACCCTCGTTGCGTCTCTCCCGTGAGCCAAAGAACACCAGAATCGAACCAAGAACCAGCCAAATGTCGGCCAGATTGAAGATGACGAAATACCAGCCGCCTACGTGCAGACCTATAAAATCCGTCACCATCCCTATGGTCAGCTGATCGACGAGATTACCGAGCGCACCGGCTGCCATGAGACCAGCGCCAACAATGACCTGTGGCCCTTGGGCACGCGCGACCCACCACCAAAGACCAAGGATAGCCAGCACGGTTACCGTCACCAAAACCGTCAGACCTAATGTGGTGCCACCTGACAGCAGGCCGAACGTCGTGCCCTCGCTGTACCGCGGGCGCAGCGCCAAAAACGGTAATGGGTCGAGCCCGTCGGGAGATGGAAGTGACGCGCGTACCCACATCTTTGTCCCCAAGTCGAGCATCAACGCTGCGACGGAGACGATTGCCGCCGCAGTCGCGGCTGGATGGAACCGCCCCGCGGCATCTCGCTTGCTTTCTTTTCTCAAACTTTCTGCTCTCAGGTTATAAGCGGACGCCTATGACATGCACCCCTATTGTGAGACAGGGAAATTGCGAGACAATTCCATGCTCGTGAGTTCAAATGCGGCATTTTCCGATGGTGTCGATAAGGTCTTTTCGTATTCTTCCGGGGTGAGATAGTCGAGTGCTGAATGCAGCCGTTGCCGATTGTAGACATCTTCAATGAAGCTCGCGATACGTCGCCGGGCATCGGGTGCATCGCGATAAGCCAATCCTGCGACTTCTTCCTGCTTCAAGGTTTTCATGAAGCTTTCCGCGCGTGCGTTATCATAAGGGTTCCCCACCCGGCTCATGCTCGGCTGGATCCCATGCCCATGGAGCATATCAGAATAGCTGGTGCAAGCGCCTTGGGCTCCTCTGTCCGAATGATGGATCAAACTGCCGGGAACCGGAACACGTGCGGAGATCGCCATTTTTAGGGCATCGACAGCAAGGCTGGCCCGCAAGTGGAGTTCGAGCGCCCATCCGATGACCTTGCGACTGAATGCATCGAGCACAACCGCCAGATAGGCGAACTGCTCGGCAAGGTGCAAATACGTGATGTCGGCGACCCAAAGCTGGTTGACGCCTGTCAGTTCCATGCCTCTGGCAAGGTTCGGCACCACCCGCCAGCTGTGCCGGGAATCCGTAGTGCGCGGCACAAATGGCCGAGTGCGCAAACATAAGAGATTATCCTCCCCCATTACCCGCAACACACGTTTGTGGTTTACCTGCCAACCCTCGCGGCCAAGAAGGGCGCCGATCCGGCGATAGCCATAGTGCCGGTTGGCCAAGGCCAGCCTTTGAATAACATCTCGCAGACCAGTTTCTTCCTGACGCGGCGCCGACTGTCGCCAGTGCCGATAGTATCCAGCCCTGCTGACACCGGCGAGACGGCACATCTGTTCAATTCCTGGAGAGCCTTGCGGCACATGGGCTGTCATTTTTTGAATGACTTCGAAGACGCTGCACCGCCAGGTGCGTCTTTCTGCTGTTGACTGCCCCTGACATGCCGCAAGGCTTCTTGAAAAAAATCAAGTTCAACCTGTTGCTGCCCAATCTTGCGTTCAAGTTCGACAATGCGGCGACGGGCTTTTGTCAACCCATCGGCACGACGCTGTTCAGCCGACAGTGCAAAAACTGCCGCCAAGGCTTGCCGATCTGGTGGTGCCTCGGGAGGCCGCTTCTTTGGACGCCCCTGTCGGCTCGGCGTTAGATTGCCACACACCCGCAACTGTTCACGCCAGGCATATAAGCGTTGGCGGTGAATACCCAGTTCATCAGCCAGCCGGCTGACGTTCTCCCCGCTTTGCATCCGTAGGAGCATGGAGAGTTTCTCTTCTTCGCTAAATCTCGGCTTTCTTCCAACCATTTCCAGTCCCTGCAATCCAGAAACTGTCCGCTATTTATTTGTCTCAGTCGAAGGGTGCACTCCACTGGTCGAGACCGCCATAGGGCGATACAAGTCCACCATCGGGCGGCGTTTGCCGGCACGGTCGCTTCCCGTTCAGCAGACCGAAGTCGCCATCGGCTGCGCCGTCCTCAACCCATGCTTGCCTGCGCACGCCCGAAATCCGCCCGCCGCAAGGCCGCCACGGCATAGTTTGCCGCTTCAAAGATCGACATCCGCTCAAGTCCGGACCCATGCACCAACGCCCATCTATGATAGATTTTATCGCAGAGACGCCTAGATATTCTCCGGCAGGTAGATGTCGAAGGGCAGGAAGGTCTGTCCCGGCGCGTTGGCGGCGCCGTCCTTGATGGTATGCGCCATGAGATCGACGAGATCGCTGCCCAGCCGCGCCAGCGGCGTTGCGAGCACCATGGTGAGGATGTTGTTGGCGAGTGCAGCGCGCGACTCAGGCGTTATCTCGTTGCAGATCATGACCGGAGGCTGGGCAGGCATGGCCATTCTCACCGCCGTGATAGCTCCCTCCATGCCGCCCCCGGCTATGTAGCACCCGACGAGATCGGGATTCCTCTCGAGCAGGCCGAGCATTGCATCGTGGGTCAAATCGGCCGTCTCGAGATTGACCAGCGTCTCAAGTACTATGAAGTCCGGTGCGTGTTCCCGGAAGTAGGCGCGCACGCCGATCTCGCGCAACTCTTGGCCGTGAAAGCGGTGGCTGCCGACAAACACCGCGACCTTGCCGGGCCGCCTAGCGCACTTCGCGATCATCCACGCGGCGGTGCGTCCTACCTTGCGGTTGTCGAGGCCCACATAGCCCTCCCGTACGCCGGAGGCGCAATCGGACAGGAGCGAAAACACCGGAATACCGCGGGCCTTCAAGCTCTCCACGGCGACCGTGACCGTTGGATGATCGGGGCTGACCAACGCGACGGCGTTCGTTTTCGCTGCCAGTTTCTCCAGATGGACGACGATGTCCTCGGGAGCCTGGCTCGACCAGAAATCAATGACCGCAACGCCGCGGAACCGCGACGCATGGGTCGTCGCGGCCTCCAACTCGCGCGCGAACTCCTGATAGAAATGCTGCTCGGGCTTCTGCAGAAGAAAGCCCAGCCGGTATTCCGGGAGATCCTGGCGGATCCGCTGCTTGATCAGGGGCGCGGCATGGTAGCCGATGACGGTCGCCGCCTCGTAGACCCGCTGCGCCGTCTCCTCGCGCACCGGAAGGCGGCTGTTCAAAACCCTGTCGACCGTCGCCACGCTGACCCCGGATGCCCGAGCCAAATCCGAAACCGTTGGTCGCTTGGCCAAGGCTAGCCTCCTTTGAGGGTTTCGAAGGAATGATAGTAGATGATAGAAAAATTGCAAGCGCTGTTGAGGTAAATGATTGAATATGGTAGTTCTGTTGCATGACGGTTTGTCAGCCTTGGTCCTAGCCTGAAAAAGGAAAAAGGAAGATCGTGATGAGCGCAACTGCCGCAGCCGACGACTATAGGCAGACGAAACGCGACATCAGTCTGATAGGGCGCTACGCGCAGCGCGCCGTCGAGCATATCAAGCACCACAGGTTCCCGATGGTGCCGTACCACGCGCTGCTGAAGCTGAACGGTTTGGTCAAGCACGACCAGCCGTCGCCGTCGCTCACCGGCAACCGGCGAAATGATCCCGACCTTCCTGCGCCAGTTGCGCGAGGACTACTTCGTCAAGCGCGAGCTGCCGCCAACGGCGCGGCCGTATCGCGAAGAGTTCCACGCCGAAACCAAGTTGCCGCGGACAACAGCCTCCCAAGGCTACGGAGGCGGCGGCCCGCCGCCGCCTCCGACTTCGATCAGACAAGATCCACGGAGATGAAAGTGACGGATTGGATCGAGGCCTGCGGCGCCGGCCGCGGACAGACATCTGCTTTTGGCGAGCGGCATCGGTCCCGGCAACGCCGTGGCCCGCGACATTCGCCTGGCCGACATGCTGATCGCGAGGCGGGCGCGGCCGGACCCTCGGAACTGATGTCGCCCGACGTGAAACTCAAGACGTTGCTGGCGTCATGATCGCGCAAAATGGGAGGTGCAGCCGATGAGCAGGAAGAGACCCACGGTAGCGCATATCCGCGCCTTGAAAGGCAAGTATCAGTTCACGATGATCCGCGTGGAGACGCTGGACGAGTTGGAGGCTTCCGAGAAGCCCGGCGTCGACATGGTTTCGGTGCCGCCTGAGATCATGGTTCTTCCGCATTTCCGCGAGGTTGCGCCGAGCCTGTTTGCGGTGCCGGGCGTCAATTTCTTCGAGGTCGGCACGGCGGACGATTTTGTGCGCTGGGCTTTCGCGCTCTACAAGGCGAGCGCCGACGCCGTCTATTGCAGCGCCAGTCTAGCGACCGTGAAGCGGCTCTCCGACGAGGCCATTCCGGTGATCGGCCATGTCGGGTTGATCCCATCGCGGGCCACCTGGACGGATGGATAGCCGCAGACATGCGTTTCAAAGGGCTTGATCTGAACCTTCTCGTCGTGCTCGACGCCCTGCTGGCCGAGCGCAATCTCTCGACGGCGGCACGCCGCATCAACCTCAGTCAGCCGGCCATGAGTGCGGCTGTCGCCCGGCTGCGCGATTTTTTCGGCGATGAACTGTTCAGCATAAGCGGCCGAGAACGTATTCTGACATCACGTGCAGCAGCACTTGGCCCCGCAGTCCGCGAGACTCTCCTAAACATCCAGTCCTCGATTATGTCGTCGGATCCGTTTGACCCTGCTCGATCCGATCGCCGCTTCAGGATCATTATTTCCGATTTCGCCGCGCTCGTGTTTTTTGAAACGGTCGTGGAGCGTGTTGCCCGGGAAGCCCCCGCCGTCAGCTTCGAATTGATGCCTCTCGACGGCAGCCCCGATGAGGTCCTCCGGCGTGGTGAGGTCGATTTTTTGATCACTCCGGATGTGTTCATGTCGAACGCGCATCCAAGAGTGGCGCTGTTCGACGAGAGGCTCGTATGCGTGGGCTGCGCCATGAACAAGCAGCTGCCACGGCAGCTTACATTCGAGAGATACATGTCGATGAGGCACGTCTGCGTCAGGTTCGGACGTTTGCTGAAGCCCTCCATCGAGGAAGGGTTCTTGCTTGAGCATGGTCTTAAAAGACGTGTCGAAGTCGTCGTGCAGAGCTTCAGCATGATCCCGCCCATGGTGTCCGGCACAGCTCGTATAGCGACCGTGCCCCTCCGGCTGGTCAGGCATTTCGAAAACACGTTTCCCCTTCAGGTTGTCGAACTTCCGCTGCCGCTTCCCGGTTTCACCGAAGCCGCCCAGTGGCCGGCTCTCCACAATAGCGATCCGGCAAGCATCTGGATGCGAGAGATAATGATGCAGGAGGCATCTCGGCCAGAGCTATGACGGAATTTGGGTGACTGGGTTGATCAAGCGGCGCTTTGCGGCGTTGGTGCATGGGTGCGAACGTTTGTGTCACATTGATTGAGCCGTAAGGAAATTGAGGTAGCAGCGCGGGGCAGAAATGCTGCGGGATCAGCTCCGTCTGATCGAAGGCGGCAATCCCGCCGCGGCAGGCGGGACATCGATCCCGAAGGCCGCAACCGTGCACGAAGCAGAAAAGACGCGATGCCAGTCGCCACTGCCGACGAAAATACAGAGCCTCGTCGTCGGCGAGGCAAAAAGGGGAATACTGAATCCAGGTCGAACGGTTGCGCTTCGCCCTTTCGCGCAGCGGCAGCAAGAGCGGTGGCAGAGCCCGACCAGCCATTGCCACCGCCAAGATTGTTTCCCGCGAAACGCCTGTCTGGCGGCCGAGCAGAGTTTTCGTCGAGGGCTTCGAGAGGCCTTTTGGTGAGGTGATCATTGTACGTTTTCCCTTTGGTTCCTCACGTCCTATTACTGCCCATGTGAGCTTCGACAGCTTGTTCGCGACGTGCTGGGAACGGCGGAGCGACCAGCGTTATTCAGCCGCCGTCAGCCTCGCCAAGGCCTGCTCCCGCTGACGAACGGCCGGATCGTTCATGAAATCCGTCCTCCTTCGAGGTTCGCTGCCCTCCGCGCCTGCTGATCTTTTCGCGGAACCAGTACCCGTCGGGAATTCGTGCGTTAATCATACCTCTCCTTCCGCCCTGCTTTCACAAGGATATGCGCCCGCCGTATCAAGATATGCCGGAAACGTGACGACAAAGCAGGCGCCGCCGTCGGATGGCGATTCGTGGTGCACGGTTGCGCCGTGACGCAAGGCGATCTTGCGCACCAGCGACAGGCCGAGGCCCCAGCCGCCGGCCGTCTCGCTGCGGCCCTGTGGCCGGAAGAAGGGCTCGAAGACGCGCTCACCGGTTCCTTCCGGCGGGCCCGGCCCGTGATCGCACACCTTGAGCACCACCGAGCCGCCTTCGATCCCCACATGCGCGCTAACCGTGCCACCGCCGCCACCTCGTCGCTGCCGCGCACGGCGACGCGCTTGTCGAGAGCGCCTGCGCCCCAGCGATCGACGCCCTGGCGCATTGCTTCAAGGCGGCGTGTGAGATGACGCACGACTGGAAAGGCGGCAAGCCCTATCACCGCGGCGATCAGCGCGAGAAAGCCAGCCTGGCCGAGCGGCATTCTCAGCCGCGCCGCGATCACACTTCCGTCCAACTGCCGGCTGATCACAGGTAATGCCCGCCGGGGAGGATCCTACGCGGGGATCCGAACTTGATCGGCCGGCCGATCTCTGCAACCAGCCCCCCTTGCGGGCCGAAGACGGAGATGTCGGCATTGAAGGCCGCCGAAACCCGCTCGGCCGTCGCCTGCAGCAGAGCGGGGTCGGAGTCCGCCGGCGGCATCGCCGCGAAGGCGTCGCACGCGGCATGGTCGCGTTCCCGGCTCATGTGCAGGAAGGTCGCGCTGGCGATCGCCACCGCAAGGCGGCCACGGCATAGTCTGCCGCTTCAAAGATCGACATCCGCTCAAGTCCGGACCCATGCACCAACGCTGATACATTAGCGAAACCGACTAGAAGTGGTAGCTACTATTGCCTATAATTAAATCAACTTGATTTGTTTTCTTTGGAAAGTTCGTTGGTAAGGTGCTCATGACCCTCAGGAAAGCCATCGCTGGCACCAATCTCGAACAGGCCAAGTCCCACAATCGCCGCGTGGTGATCGAAGCGATCAGGACCAACGGCGCATTGTCGCGGGCGGCGATCGCGCGCCTGACGGCGCTAAGCACGCAGACCATCTCCAACATTGTCGAGGAACTCGAGCGCGAACAGCTGCTTCGCGCGCAGGCCACGCTGAAGGGCGCCCGCGGCCAGCCGGCGGTGCCCTATTCGATCAATCCCGACGGTGGCTATTCGATCGGCCTGCAGTTCGACCATCAGCTGGCGGTCGGCGTCATCACAGATCTCTCGGGCACGGTTCGCGCCCGCATCGAGCGCCCGGTCGATCGGCCGACGCCGGCGCAGGCGATGCCCTTGCTGGCCGCGATAGCCGGCGACCTGATGCGCAAGTTTCGTTTCGACCGCAACCGCCTGCTTGGCATCGGCATGGCGATGCCCGGCCCGTTCGACGTCGAGGGCATGACCTCGGTGGGGCCGACCGCGCTGCCCGGCTGGCAGGATTTCCCTATCGCCGAAGAATTGCAGCGGTTGACCGGCATTCCAGTGACGGTCGAGAACGACGCCACCGCAGCGGCCATCGGCGAGCGGCTCTACGGCGTTGCCCGCAACCTCGGCAGCTTCGTCTATCTGTTCATCGGCACCGGCCTTGGCGCCGGCTTGTTCCTGGACGGCCATCTCTACAAGGGCAGCCGCCACAATGCCGGCGAGATCGGCCACATGATCGTCAGGCCCGGCGGCCTCGAATGCGGCTGCGGCAAGCGCGGCTGTCTTGAGCGCTACGTCTCGTTGCGCGCCGCCTATGAGTGCCTGGATATCCCCGATCCCGATCATGCCTCGCCGGAATTGCTGGAAGCGTTGCTGGCCAATGGCGACAGTCTGGAAGCATGGGTCGCCCAGGCAATCGATCCGCTGCGCCAGGCGATCAACATGCTCGAACTCGCGCTCGATCCCGAAACCGTGGTCCTCGGCGGCTTCATGCCGGTCGGCGTCATCGAGCTTCTGGCGAGCCGGCTCGACCCCTTGTACCTCTCGGTCAGCTCGACCAGCGCCCGCACCGTGCCGCGGGTCCTTGTCGGCGCCGCCGGCAAGGACACTTCGGTTCTGGGCGCCGCAGCACTGCCGATCTTCTCCGAAACCAACCCGCAATTCGACGTTCTGCAAAAAACCGCATTCCGGCTGAGTCTCTACGTCGCCCCGCAGAGCACCGGCATCAGCCCGGCGCCTTGAACCGCTCCCAGGATTTTTGCTCCGGCTGCGTCCAGCCGGTTTCCGCGAGCGCCGAGATGCGGGGAAACACCAGCCGGTCGAAGACGGCGCGATCGGTCATCGGCTCCGACCAGATACAGCACTGCACCAGCCCTCGACAGGATCGAAGCCGTCCAGCTTTTCCGGATCGGACCAGCCGGCCCAGGCCGCACCCGGTTCCGACCAGGCCGGGCTGTTGGCCATGTCGAGATAATAGACCTGGCCGGGGCACACCACCATCGCGTAGCCCTCGCCCGCAAGTGCCGCTGAAGCTTCGACCGTTCGCCAGCCGCAGAGGTAGCTTTTGTGCTTGTCGATGACGGGCTTTTCGGCACGCCGTTCAATTCGATCATCACCGTGGTCACGGTGGCGTTGCTGGGCTGGATCGTACCGCCGCTGCTGCGCTGGAGCATCCTCGACGCGACATGGACGGGAACGTAGGCCGACTGTGCGCTCGCCACCGGCGCATGCTGGGCGTTCGTCGGGGCAAAGTCCGCTTCACCCTGTTCGCCTTCTACCCGCCGCCGCTGTAGTGGCGCCGCTGATCGGGGTCGGGACAAGATGGGGTGGTTGCCGCCCTCCCCAGACGGCATCGCAGTGTGCCAGAGTTGTGATCCATAAAGGTCACACAGCGGAGAGGACGGCAAATGAAGAATATAATGATCGGGGTTGATCTGGCAAAAAATGTTTTACAGCTCCACGGGGCGTCGATGACGGGCGAGGTACTGTTTCGCAAGAAGTTGTCGCGCGGGCAGTTTCTGCGTTTCATGCAGAGCCAGCCGACGGCTGTTGTCGTCATGGAGGCTTGCGGCAGCGTCCACTACTGGGCACGCGAGTTGATGTCGCTGGGCCATGAGGTCAAGCTGATCGCACCACAATATGTGCGCCCTTTCGTGAAGCGTCAGAAGAACGACGCTGCTGATGCGGAAGCGATTGTCATTGCGGCACGACAGCCGGAAATGCGTTTTGTCGAACCTAAAACACCGGATCAGCAAGCACGGGCTGTTCTATTTCGAGCGCGAGAACGCATTGTCCATCAACGCACGGAACTAGTGAACGCGCTGCGCGCAATGCTCTATGAATATGGGCATGTCATTCCTGTGGGCCTCGGACACATCAAACGGTTGGAAGCCATATTGAACGACGCGGCTAGTAACCTCCCCGATCTCGTACGCGAAGAAGGCCATGATCTCTTGGCACAAATCGCTGAAAAGACCGTTAGAATTGACAACAAGACCCAGAAGCTGGCCTCTCTCGCCAAGCAGACCGATATGGCGCGGCGTCTTCAGACTATGCCGGGTATCGGGCCGATGACCGCTGTGGCGGTCGAAGCTTTCGCGCCAACGATGGAAACCTTCAAATCGGGGCGCAACTTTGCCGCCTGGCTTGGCCTCGTGCCGCGACAGTTTTCGTCCGGCGGCAAGGAAAGGCTGGGTAAGGTATCGAGGGCCGGCCAGGTCGACATTCGTCGGCTGCTGATCATCGGTGCCATGGCTCGCGTAAATTGGGCGAGCCGCAAGGCAACATCCACTGATCCCTGGATGATGCGTATGCTTGGAAGAAAGCCCCGAATGCTAGTGGCGATCGCGCTGGCGAATAAGATGGCGCGTATGATCTGGGCGATGCTGATGCGGCAGGAAGATTATCGGAATCCGGGGTTGCCGGCGGCTGCATGAACGCAGCTATCGTCAATGTCCGGCCAACAGGTGTGAGAAGTCGATGACCTGAATGGGCACAAGATCGAACGATCCGGCTCAGGAAAACCAGCACTGCTCTTCGAGCTCAGAGCTCGTGAACAAGATTTGGACCTGATCCGCTGATCACCATCCCGGCCAGCGGCTTCCGAAAACGCCGCAAATGAAGGCCTGACAGAAGACCGCATTCGATCACACGTTCAAAAGGTAAGAAACGACTTGCACAACGGGCGGCAACCACAGAAGAGCAGTGCGAAATCGTACGCGGCCTTTATCAACCAAAGACAGCTACGGCTGATTTTGATGATGATGCCGCCATACTGGCTTCGGCGCATCTGACGACCCGTGGCGGTGCGAAAAACATTCGTCAATTGCAGCGCAGGCGGCACGCGCGACCACAGGGTTCGCACGCCTACGCGAACGAGGGCATGGCGTTCGCTCTCCTCAGTGACGCCTGGCATCGAGACACTACCTTCCGTGTGCCGGATCATTTCGGCGGAGGCCCAAAGGATAGCCGGATTGACGTAAGTTCGGAGCCGCGCTGGGGACAGTTCGATTACGACCAGTCGCTTCAAAATGCCGATATGCGGGGCGGTGATCCCGATGCAAGGCGCCGCGTGCATGGTGTCCGCCAGGTCGATGGCGAGGTTCCGCAAATCGTCATCGAAGTCTGTTACGGGCTCGGCGACAGCTCGAAGGCGACGGTCGGGAAATCTCACGATCGGCCGGACCGTCACATGTCACTCCTTCGCCCAGCGATCATCGTGTCGGAAGTCAGGTGATCTTCAGGCCGATCTTGCGGCGTTTCGCCGGTGCTGGCGCCGGGGGAACTACGGGCTCAGGCACGGCTCCCTTTTTCCTAGGCCGCTTGCCTTCGCCAGTTGAGACCGCGCTGCCGTGTAGTTAGGGGCAACCATCGGGTAGTCCGCAGGCAAGCCCCACTTTGCGCGGTATTCATCCGGCGTCATATTGTATTGTAGTGAGTACCGATGTGGCGCCTAAGCGATTTGAATTTCCTGCCGTCTTCCAGGCAGATGATGAAATCTGGCGTCACCGAGTTCTTGATCGGGACCGCTGGCGCGCCCCTTTCTTCCGGCTGTGCCGCCGGTGCTTCCCGCAGCTTGCTGACCGCTGCATAGGTATCGGCAGCCACGCGGCCGAGTTCGGACGTGGGAAGTGGATTGTTGCTGACATACGCGGCAACGATGTTCGCGGTCAGCTCCAGGAGCTCAGTTTCGGGCGCAGCAATCTCTTCAGGCATTTGCGAATTCTCACGCTAATTCGTTCTTTGCGATCCCCACCGCGATCTCGCTACAGGAAACTTGGCCGGCCGTACAGGACCGGAAGCCGTCGGTGACGATCCGCATTGTCTGTGGAGCGATGCAGGGGCCATGGACGAGGGATTGCGCGTTATTCGCACTGGCGCCCATGGCAGGTTCCAACCCCGCTCCTATCGGCTCATTTCCCTTGGTCCAATCCCGACCTTTCCGATCAACCCGCAAGGGGTCCGCTACGCGAGCGTGCGGCCTTGAGGCTGACGCCTCAGCGGTGATCGCGGTCCGTCCCGAACCCGACGGGCGCCTGTCGAGCGGGGAATTGGTCCCCGCCAGAACGGGAGCCAGACCATGTCGCACAATCTCAGCCTCTCGCAGTCCCACGCGTTCCAGCTTGCCCGCACCCTGATGGTCCCGGTGACGCTATTCCAGGTCGACGGCGAATACGGCGTCCTGCCGAGCGACGAACTCGACGACGCCGACGTCATCGTCCTCCACGAATACGACCCCTACCAGTTCGGCCCGGCTCATTGAGCCGGGTTCGCCCGGGCGGGCATTTGCCGCTTGCGAGCGGCGGCCGCAAGGGAGGCTGCGCCGCGGCTGGCGATGCCGTGGCGCTACCGCGCCCTGATTTGATTCATCACGTACCAGCCGCGCCCTCGCCCCCTTCGCTCTTCGCGGCGGGCGAGGATGGTTCCGCAGAGGCTGCGGAAAGGAAAGGCAATCGAGGAAAGGGCCGGGGAGTGTGAAGGCGATCCGGCGGAACAACGATGGAAAAGAGAGACGTCGAGGAATTGAGGGATCGCGTGCTCTGCGCGGCCGTGCTGGAGCAGGCCGGTTTCGCGATCGATCAGAAGGAAAGCACGCGCCGGGCGGTCAAATACCGGCGCGGTGACGATATCATTATCGTCATCCACGATGGCAAGGGCTGGTTCGATCCGCTGTCCGACGCTAAAGGCGACGTGTTTTCGCTCGTGGCGCATCTCGACGACATCGGGTTCGCGGAGGTGCTGCAGCGGGTTTCGGAACTGGTCGGCTTCGTGCCGAGCGAACCAGTCTGGACGCGCCAGCCCCGCGACCACGCGCCGGACATCGGCGTCCCCGAGCGCTGGCGTTTTCGGCGCAAGCCCTGGCGAGGCTCCATGACCGGGCGGTATCTGCGCAACGAGCGGGACCTCCCGGAATCCGTCATCCGGGCGGCGATGCGGCAGGATCGGCTTCGCGAGGGACCGCGCGGCAGTGTATGGGCCGCTCATGTCGACGACGACGGTGTCGTCACCGGCTGGGAAGAACGCGGACCGGAATGGCGCGGATTCGCCACCGGCGGTGGGAAGGTACTGTTCCGCTTGGGGCCACGCGAGGCCATTCGCTTCTGCGTTACGGAGGCGGCGATCGACGCGATGAGCCTTGCCGCGATCGAAAGCCTGCGGCCCGACAGCCTCTATCTGAGCACCGGCGGCGGATGGGCGCCCGCGACCGAGACGGCCATACGGACGCTTGCGACCCGCCTGAATACGCAGCTTGTCGCCGCGACCGACAACAATGTGCAGGGCGAAGCCTATGCCGAACGCATCGAGGCGATCGCCGTCGCGGCGGCATGCGGCTTTGCGCGGTTGCGGCCGGTCACGGAAGACTGGAACGACGATCTGCAGGCGATGATGAAAGAAGAAGAGGAACGGAGAGGGAAGAAAAAACCCAACTGCCGCATGCCGCCTGCCGCGTCAAGGGTGAAGCTTCGCCCGCTGCGCGGCCCTTGACCCGGCCGGACGGAGAGGCGGCCGCGGGGGAGGGGTCATGAAGGGCTGAATTGACGGCGAAATCGGAAGGATGGGCCGCGCTCCAGCCCGACCAGGCTGAAAGGAGCCCGCCATGCACCCCGTATCCCCGATCAGAAAGGTCTTTCAGGGCGTCGCCGACCGGCGCCAGATATTCCGCATGTTCGACCGTCACGCGCAGCGGCCTAACCGCTGGGACGCCGACGCGAGCGCGCTCTATGCCGGCGAATGGTTCGAGACCGGCCAGGCAGACCACGACTATATGTTCGAGATCCTGCCGCCACTCTGGATGCGCGGCGACATGTTCGCGATGCGCCAATTCCTGACCGGTAGTGTCACCAGCGTCTTCTTCGCGCTGACGATCGACAGCCAGCTCCGTCATTTCCACGGCTATTGCGACATTTCCGACAGGGGCTTACCCGAGCGGATGCGTGCCGCGATCGTCGACCGGGAATCGCGGCCGGTGAAGGCAATGACGCGGACCGAGCGCCGCAAACACATCTGGAGCGCGACCCATGATGATTATCGCGGCTATGCCGGTGACCGCTGGCCGGAGCCTGCACGTGGCAAGCGGACCATCACCGTCTACGGCGGCAGCCGGGGCACGACGTTGAAGCTGCTCAACGATCTCACCGACGAAGAGGTCTCGGCCAAGCTTCCGGTGCATCTGTGCTACCTCCCGACGCGATAGCGTCGTGAGGGGGCGGCCATGTTCACGTTTCCCATTCTCGGCGTTCGCAAGGTCATCGAACGCGGAAAGACCGATGCCGCCGCCAATGGCGGATTCCGCAACCCGTATTACGGCCTCAGGCCCGGCAAGGGCGAGATCGCCGGCGTTTGGCTGGTCGGAGACCAGGGGGTCTACATCATGTCGAACGGAAAACTCGCCGACGGTGACCGCCCGCTCGTGTCTATTCCGACGAGTGCCATCCGGTCGGCAATCCGGACTGGTTCCATTACAAACACCGCCATTTCGGCGGCGACGACGGGATCGAATTCATCGACGCAGAGAGGCTCATTCCGCTGTTCGATCGGAACATCCGCCGCACGCATCTGCTCGTGCAGCTGACCGAGAACGAAGTCTCGCTGTCCCTGATCGCCCGCTAGCCCCTTCACACCCTCACCAGCCCTTCACGCGGCCGACAACGCCGTCCGCGTGATCGCGCTCGCCAAAAATCCAAGGAGATTTTCCATGCCCCACGACGACCCCTTCACTCTCGACCTCTTCGGAAACACTGCGCTGTCCTCGGGCCTCGGCGTCGGGGTAACGGCCTTTTCGACGTCCTCCGCCGATAGTCCGGTCGATGACGATCCGTCTCCCGTCTCACCAGCCCCGGCCATGCCGATCGGCGCGGCCGCATTGCCTGCTCGGGCGCATCAGGTCGATAAGGGCGAGAACTTCAAGCTGACGGCGACCCGCGACCTCGACAAATCCTGGCGGGACCGGGCGCGTGACAATCTCGCCGCCATACGGCTCGCCGCCGATATCGTCGACCAGCAGCGGTCTGCCACGCCCGAGGACCAAGCAGCGCTGATCCGGTTCACCGGCTTTGGAGCGTCAGCACTGGCGAACGGCGTGTTCCGCCGCCCCGGCGAGCAGACGTTCCGCAAGGGTTGGGAGGAGATAGCCGCCGATCTGGAGGAAGCAGTCGACAGACGGGACTACGCCTCGCTGGCCCGCTGCACCCAGTACGCCCATTTCACACCGGAATACATCATCCGAGCGATCTGGGCCGGCTTGTGGCGGCTCGGCTTCCGTAGCGGCAGTGTGCTGGAGCCGGGCGTCGGCACAGGGCTCTTTCCGGCGTTGATGCCAGAGGCATTGCGCGCTGCCTCGCACGTCACCGGCATCGAGATCGATCCGGTCACGGCGCGGATCGCGCGCCTCCTTCAGCCGAACGCCCGAATCCTCAACCAGGATTTCGCGCGGGTCGACTTGGCCGAGCATTTCGATCTGGCGGTCGGCAATCCGCCGTTCTCGGACAGGATCGTCCGATCCGATCCCGCATACCGCTCGCACGGCTTCCGGCTACACGACTACTTCATCGCAAAGGCCGTCTCTCGGCTGAAGCCGGGCGCACTCGCCGCCTTCGTCACCTACAGTGGAACGATGGACAAGGCCGATGCCCGCGCCCGCGAGCACATCGCCACAATGGCGGATCTTGTCGCTGCCATTCGCCTGCCGGAGGGCAACTTTCGCGCCGATGCCGGGACGGATGTTGTCGTCGACATCCTGTTCTTCCGCAGGCGCAAGCACGTAGAGCCCGAAGGCGATGTGTCATGGCTCGACCTGGAGGACGTTCAGCCCGCCACCGAGGACGAGAGCGCAATCCGCGTGAACCGCTGGTTTGCGATGCATCCTGACATGGTGCTCGGGGAGCATGCCCGTCGCCGCGAGATCTACGGTCCCGACGAGACCTATACCTGCCTGCCGCATGCCGGCACGGATCTCGATGCGGCACTGACAGCCGCCGTGCATCTCCTTCCGGAAGCCATCTATGACGGCGAACCGGAAGAGATCGGAGCAGACGCTGGCGAGCATTTTGAAGCGCCGGCCCGCAACGCAGCGGACGGCGCGACAATCCGCGAGGGCAGCTACTTCATCGGCCAGAACACCGCGCTGATGCAGATGGTCGACGGCGAGCCCGTCACCATCCAGATTCGGAAGGGCGGGACCGGCGACGGCATCCCGGAAAAGCATGTCCGCATCCTCCGCAAGCTGGTCCCGATTCGTGACGCCGTACGCGAGGTGCTGAAGGCCCAGGAGTTCGACCGGCCGTGGAAGCCGGCGCAGGTCAGGCTGCGCATCGCCTGGTCGAGCTTCGTGCGCGCGTTCGGACCGATCAACTTTACCACTGTCTCGACCGCGCAAGATGAGGAAACCGGCGACGTGCGCGAGACGCACCGCCGGCCCAACATCCAGCCGTTCCTGGACGATCCCGATTGCTGGCTGGTGGCCTCAATCGAGGACTACGACCTGGAGACCAACACGGCAAAGCCCGGACCCCTGTTTACCGAGCGAGTGATCGCGCCACCCCGGCCGCCCGTCATCACGTCGCCGGCCGATGCGCTGGCGGTCGTGCTCAACGAGCGCGGGCATGTCGATCCCGATCACATCGCCGAGCTGTTGCAGGTGCATTCCTCGAACGGTATCGCGCCAACCTCGCTGCCTTTACCGCTGAGCGCCAGCCGGAGATCGACGCCTTGTCGCGCAAGCTGGCGCGGCAGGAAAGCGCCATGGCGATATTGCGGCAGCGACTTCAATCGGAGACGCTCTGTGCGTGATCCGAGATGCTGGCCAGTCACTGCCAAAGGTCAAACATGGATGCGGGGGTGGCAACATCCGTGTCGAGCGAGCGACCATCATCAGATCGACGGCGCCCGGCGCCAGTGCGGCAACCCATGGGACTTTATTGCGGCGCGAGCCGAACAGGCGCCTATCCTTCCGCATGCCGGTGCCCGTGATCATCCCCTTGCCGGTCTTCCCGGCGGGTTTGCTGCGGTCTGAACCGGCGGCTGGCCACTTCAAGGCCGCTGACGCGCCGCGGAGCGGCCGGAACCCGCCGATCTCGGCAAGGCCGGCCCGCGTCCTTCACAAGGACCAGTGAAAGGACTGGCCCCCGCTTGTCCGCAAGCCGACCTCGCTCGCCTGGCAGGTCCCGGACCCTGAAGTGTCCAGCTTCCACCGGTTCCTTTTGACCGCACCCGCAGGAAAGACCGGCAAGGGCCGGAACACCTGAAGGGCATCGCTAGAAAGGTAAGCTCAATGTCCAGTTCAGCCCGCTCAAGCAAGGCCAAGGCCCGCGTCGTCCAGCTCCGCAAGGTCACGACCCTCGAAATGGTCCGGCTCTGCTGCCCGGACAGCAACCAGGCCTCTCTCATATCCGAAAGCTTCGGCCTTCCTGTCCTCGACAGCGACGGCATCCGGGACTTTCATGAGCGCAGCCTGATCGAAGGCGCTGATACACTCTCCGAGGGGCTTTCCGACAAGGCCATGCAAATCCACCTACAGCGGATCGTCGGCTCCTATGTCGGCTCGGCCTTTGGAGCAGGCCAGTTCTACTCGAAGGCCGTTACCGAGGCCAAGGACGCCACGGCCAAGCTCGCCAATGACACTCGCAACGAGGACATTGACGGTCCGGTCGGCTTCGACAGCAAGGCCCAGCGCAAGCGCGAATTCGCCGCCGACATGGGCCTTCAGGCACACGCCCTGCGCATGGCGGCCGAGGGCGCCGTCGCCGCCTACGAGCACATCATCGGTGAAAGCTGGAAGCCCTACGAGCGCCAGCCCGAAAGCCCCGGCCATATCGTCAACCGGCAGGCAGCCGATCTCCAGATGGCGGCGCTTGGCTAACCCCCAACGGGCGGAGCTTCGGCTCCGCCCGATCTTCCTCCCTTGAGGCTGGCGTCCTACTGGACGCCGGCCTCTTCGCGTGCGCCAGGGCATCCGAAGCCAAAGAAATGGAAACCGTCGTCGAGGCCGCGCCAATCGCGGCCGTCACGAATGTTGGTTCTGCTCCGGTCCTCGGCCCCGAAACGGCTGCGCCGTCCTCCACTGACGTTGCGGCCCGCATGCAACGCTTCCCCGCCTTCCGCTTCCTCTTCTGCGGGTTCGCGGACCTGCGGTCCTCCGCTTGCGGACCTCGTGACGGCCGCGATTGGCGCGGCCTCGAATGGAGGTTCGGAAATGGACAGGAAAAACAACAAGACCCGCGTCGACATCTACGCGAAAATCACCGATCGCATCGTCGCGGATCTGGAAAAGGGAGTGCGCCCCTGGGTCAAGCCCTGGAGCGGGGCGAACACCACGGGGCGTACAACGCGCCCGCTTCGCCACAACGGACTGCCGTATCAGGGGATCAATACGCTGCTTCTCTGGTCGGAGGCGGTTGCGCGAAGCTTTGTTTCCCCGACCTGGATGACGTTCAAGCAGAGCGTCGAGCTCGGCGGTCATGTTCGCAAGGGTGAAACCGGCTCCATGGTCGTCTATGCCAACCGCTTCAACCGAACCGAAACCGATGCCCAGGGCGAAGAGGTCGAGCGCGGCATTCCCTTCCTCAAGGCCTATACGGTGTTCTGCGCCGACCAGATCGAGGGGCTTCCGGCACAATATTACGGCAATCCCGCTCCGGTAGCCGATCCGGTGGAGCGGATCGAAAACGCGGACACCTTCTTCGCGAACACCGGTGCTGTCATCCGGCACGGTGGGGATAAGGCCTATTTCAATCCGGCTCTCGATGTCGTGCAAATGCCGCCGTTCGAGAGTTTTCGCGACGCGCCCAGCTACTATGCGACTCTTGGGCACGAACTGACCCATTGGGTCGGGTCTGACAGGCGGCTCGATCGCAATCTCGCCCAGTATCACAAGAATCGCTCCTTCAGAGCGCACGAGGAACTCGTGGCCGATCTGGGCGGTTGCTTTTTGGCGGCCGATCTCGGCATCGTTCCCGAGCTCGAGCCGAGGTCCGATCACGCAAGCTATCTTGCGAGCTGGCTCGACATTCTCAGGAACGAGAAGCGTTTCATCTTCGCCGCGGCGGCCCATGCCCAGCGGGCGGTCGACTATCTGCATGATCTCCAGCCGCAGGGGACACTGGTCGAGCACGCTGCGTGATACTGCATCTCCGATCGCATGGGATGGCGCTGGGCCATCCCAGAGCGCTGAAGGGCCACGCTGCGTTCGCAGCGAGGGTATTGGAAGGCCGCCTGCGCCTTGCCACCGCAGGGGAGCCGCCTGCATTCTTCGCCAGCGATGCCACGATTAGTGTGTGGTCGTCGTAGCTAGCAACAGTCATTCAAGTGCATTACATTGTGGATTCGAGACAGGAGACAACCATGGCGACAAACGCACTCGTGCAGACACGTATCGATTCCAACATCAGGGACCGCGCGGCGTCCGTGCTTGAAGGCATGGGGCTGACGGTTTCCGACGTAGTACGCATCCTGCTGACGCGCACCGCCAATGAAGGTGCACTGCCGCTGGAACTGATCAGCAACAGCGAGGCTCATGATGCATGGTTTCGCGCCAAGGTGATGCAGGCACTCGAAGATACCCGGACCGATGTCACCGCTGAAGATGTAGAGACGCATTTTGCATCCCGACGCGCTGCCGCGCTACGCAAGGCAGGAACTACCCAGTCATGAGGCTGAAATGGTCAGCGTTTGCGCTTGCTGATCGCGACGACATCTTCACCCATATCGAAGCCGATAGCCCGCGCGCGGCTGCTGCCGTTGACGAGCATATCGCGCAGGCGGTGCTCCGCCTGGTCGAGTTTCCCGCGAGTGGACGCCCTGGACGAGTGCCCGGCACGCGGGAGCTGGTCATCTCCCGAACGCCATATATTGCAGCCTACGTTCTAACCCATGATGCTATCCGTATCCTGCGTGTTCTCCATGGCGCGCAGATGTGGCCCGAGGACTTTTCGTCCGACTAGCTTCCGTGATGCAATCGCCTGCACGGTGACGCTGATCCCGACTGAAGCCGGGCACCCGATACGCCGTTGCCGGCAGCGTTCTGCTGAACCGGCGCCATAGTCTCGGCTTCGGTTGAATGCCCCGGTCGGCCTGACGAGTGACGTCGAGCGCTCACATTGCTATCCTGCCACGACGTCTCGGTTCTGATGTCGGCGTTGGTGCTTGTGAGCACGACCCTGCCTACTGGGTCTGGGCAGATTCGCAGGCTGCCGTCGTCCGGACGGACAGTTGATCACACAAGTCGCCGTCTCATGGCGATGAGGCGGTGGTGGAACGTCTGTCTTCATTCCTGTTTCCGAAAGCACGTCCATCTGCGTCCTCGATGTGACTGGTCTGACCGAAGGCCGATCCCGGAGCGCGGGCTCTCGATCTTGTCCCGGCAACGGCCTGCGCGACTTCTTCCCCTGCCGGCTGCGCCGCCATTCCTCGCGATCCAAGAAAGTCGCTCCCGGCCGCCTTCCACTTCGTTCCAGCCCTAAGGACCCCATTGCGCACGCGCAACGGGGACCCCGGTGGGTGCGGGTCGATCGCCTCCGTTCCACCGACCGTCATCGAGGTCGCGATGGGCGCGGCCCGACCAACAAAGGAATGAGACAAATGGCTACCATAGGCACCTTCATCTCCACCGGCAACGGCTTTACCGGCACGATCAAAACCCTCAACCTCAACGTCAAGGCCAAGCTGGTCCGCGTCGAGAACCCCTCGGACAAGGGCCCGCACTTCCGCATCTTCGCGGCGGCGAACGTCGAATTGGGCGCCGCCTGGCAGAAGGTCTCCGCCGAAGGCCGTGACTACCTCTCGGTCAAGCTGGACGACCCGAGCTTCCCCGCTCCGATCTACGCCACCCTGATCGAAGTTGACGGCGAGGAAGGCCTGCAGCTGATCTGGTCCCGATCAAACCGGGACTGAGGATCTCGCGCGAGGGCTCCGCCGCAAGGCGGGGCCTTCAGCCTTCCACTGGCGAACTGGTCAACCGAAAGGACACATACATGACGAGCACCATCGCGCATCAGCAAGAGCTCTTGGTTCCGTCGACATCCCCGTCTGCCCGGGCGGTGCGTGGACCGAACTGGTCGACGTCTGGAACGGCGATGCGGCTTTCGTGTCCGATAACTCGAGCCGCTTGAGTATCTGTCGTCGCTGCTCTATATGATGCGTGATGATTGATGCGCACCAAGGAGGGCGATATGAGAACGACACTGGCGATCGATGACGACGTCCTGGTCGCGGCCAAGGCCATGGCCCGGCAGCAGGATCGCAGCGTGGGGGAGATCATCACCGATCTCGCCCGGCGCTCGCTGCGCCGCCCGCAGGCCGGCAGCGAGCGCAACGGGATTCCTCTGCTGTCGCCTCGGCCGGATGCACCTCCTGTCACGCTTGAGACGGTCAACGCCTTACGTGACGAGCTGCCGTGACCTTCCTGCTCGATGTCAATGTGCTGATCGCGCTGATCGATCCTGGCCATGTCGCCCATGACGATGCGCATGGCTGGTTCGAAGTGACCGGCCACGCCGCATGGGCTACCTGTCCCATCACCGAAAACGGTGTCCTGCGCATCGTCGGCAACCAAAAATATCCTAATTCTCCCGGCTCGCCTGCCGTCGTTGCGCAAATCGTTACCAAGTTGCGAGCCCTGCAGGGGCACAGCTTCTGGCCCGACGATGTGAGCCTGGTTGGCTCCGGCGACATCGATGCTGCAAAAATCCTGACCTCGGCACAGGTCACCGACACCTATCTTCTTGCGCTCGCCAAGGCCCATGGTGGCCAACTTGCGAGCTTTGACCGCAAGCTGTCGGCGGCGGCCGTGAAGAGCGGGAAGTCTTCACTACACCTGATCACCACAAGCTAGACCGCCGGGCTCCTTCTGTCAGGTATCCCGGCAAAATCAGCCGTTGAGCGCGTCCTTGATGGCTTTTGCCGGCGTGAAGGACAGCTTCTTCGAAGGCGGAGATCTTGATGGTCGCGCCCGTCGACGGGTTGCGGCCCTCGCGTTCAGGTGTGTCCTTCACCTTGAATTTGCCGAAACCGGGCAGGCTCGTCTCGGCACCGCTCGCGGCCACATCGGCGATTGCCTTGAACACGCTGTCGACGATGCTCCTGGCCTGCATCTTCGTCAGACCGTTGTCGGCTGCAATCTTGTCAGCGATCTCATTTGCGGTCGTCATGGAACGTGCTCCTCGCGTTGTTGCTGGTCACTGTTTGGCTCACAACAACACGGGGTTGGTAGTCCGCGCGTGCGCAACGCTTGAAAAATGCCGGAAGACTGCGCGATCGGCCTCATTTCCTATGAAGCCATATATCCGCGCTTACGTTTGCGGCGCTCGAGCCGGGAGAACGCTTCGTCGGAATCCGCGCGGTCATCGAAGGTTTCCATCATCACCTGGCCGTTTGTGCCGATCCGGCCCCAGCTGCGGACCAGCGACGCGCCGCCGAACAATGTCGGCTGAATGGACAGCACATAGAACCGAGACATGTTGCGAGCGGGATCGATGCGGCGAAGATGAAGCGGTTCTGTCACAGGTTTCGGCATAGCTGGAATCTTCGCTTCCTTTGGAAGCAACGTCCAACAACTTCGATGAATCGATCACGCCTGACCGATTCATGCGGCTGATGCGCCCGGCTCAATACACCAGCTGCGCCGTGATTGTTCGCCTGAAATGTCGTGCTACGCCGATCGTGTCCAATGAGTGTCCCCAATCGGTTGCCGGTGCTTCGCAGTATTGATGGAACGCATTCGCTTTAGGTTGCGGCGATCCGCAGGCCGTGCTGGTTGGCGAACGCCTCAAGGTCGGCGCAGGCGCGGCCGGCATCCTGCTCCTTGGTCGAGGCGCACAAGTAGGCCCGGACAAAGGTGGCGTGGGCTTTCGGTTCGTTTTGCATGGTTCGATTGTCAGCGGTTCGTTTTAAACTGTCAACCACTATTTATCGAACCACACGGCGGGCAGTTCGCCAGAGGTATGCCCAAAACATACTGCCTGAATTTGCGGATTTCTTGATTTATGTGCAACAGAAAGCCCCCGGCGTGAACCGAGGGATTATCGTAATCAGTCGCTTCCACAGGTCGCCGGAACGCTGTGGTAAAATCGCGTTCGAGGTCGCGTTTTATAATCAGGGGATAACAAATCCTTCAAGTTATTTCACAGAATCTTTGCACCGAAAATTTGCCGAGAGCGGTAGGATCACCCCTATAGAGGTCAGGCACCTGGCGCCTTAGGTACCTGAAAGTATCCGAACTGAGATGCGGGCCTGGTTGCTGCGATGTTCTAAGTCTCGCCCCGTAGCAGCAATCACTCTTCAATGTACTTGACGAGGGAAGTGATATGGCGATCCAAAACTCTACGCATCCTATCGACCCTCCAGGAAGCGCGGCGTCCATGTCGACTAGAGAACTTCTGGAAGCGGCCGCCGATGAAGTTTGGAGGCCATACATGAATCACCAGACGTTCGAGGATGCTGATGCGGCCCAGATTATCGCCGGGGACGGGCAGCAGCCAAGGGTTCATTCTAGCGACGCCCTTTGTTGCGGCACATTCGGCGAGTTGCTGCAAGGCCAGTTGCCGGTCGGCTCCGTTCCCTGGGACCCTCACTTCTTGGTCACGATGCCCATCGCGCTCTTTGCGCGAGCTCACTTCATGCCGATTGCAGGCAAACGAACCGTAACCGTTTATCCGTCACATAAAGTCAAAGCAAAACGATTGGCTGAGAATCTCGTGGTTGCGATCGGCGCCTCAGGAGGAATCCTCCTTTTGCAATCCGAGCTCCCCGAAGGCAAAGGGCTGGCGAGTTCGTCGGCGGATCTTGTTGCGGCTGCTCGGTCAATCGCCTGCTGCTTCAAGTGCAGAGTCCAGACATCATTGATCGAGAAGCTAATGGCGGAGATCGAGCCATCCGACGGGGTGATGTACCCAGGAGTGGTCGCATATCAGCAGCGAGCATGTCGCCTTCTCTCCTTCCTTGGGCAAATGCCGCCGCTCGCAATCGTTGGTATCGATGAAGGAGGGACGGTCGAAACCGTCGACTATGATCAACGGCGAGGTGAAATCTCCGCCAGTCACAGAGCAGAGTATCAGGAACTACTCCACCGGGCCTGTTCAGCAATTCCGCGCGGTGACACGGCCACGATAGGCAAAATAGCTACGGCCAGCGCGCTCCTGCATCAGGATCGGGCTCCAAAGGGGCATCTGAACTCAATGCTGAAAGCTTCCGAGGCCAACGACGCTCTCGGGGTCATCGTCGCGCACAGCGGCACAATGATTGGAATCCTGCTTGATCGAATGGCGGCTGACTTTCCCGGGAAGCTTCGGTCCGTGCTCGCCCATGTGTCGCCGCTCGACAACTCGCCAAAAATATATCTGACCATGACTGGCTGCCGGTGAGGTAAGCAAAATGGACGCCATCCGCAAACGCCCGCCATTCGCCGGATATTCCGATGCCTATGCTCTCCCCAGCATTATTAGGTGTGAGGCAAATCTCTATCTTGCGCAGTTCGCGTTCATGAAGCTGCTCCCTGCCAAGTACATCATTGACCAGGCGCTGGCTCGAGGGACTTTGACGCACGGCATGAAAGTCCTCGAGACCTCGAGCGGAACCTTCGCACTGGGTTTGGCAGTAGTTTGCCGGGAACGTGGATTCCAGCTTGAAATCTTCACCGACCCAGTGATGGACAAAGGCCTTGAAAACAGGTTGCGCTCCTTGGGAGCCGACGTCTGCATCATAACTGAAAAGGCGAGGGAGGGTGGTTATCAAAGAAGCCGCCTAGATGCATTACATGCCAGGATGAAACAGTTGGGCCACTCCTGTTTCTGGCCCCGGCAATACGAAACAACGGATAACCCCGCAGCCTATAAGCTCTTCGCTGATCAAATATCGGGGATGTTGGGCGCCGACGTAACTTTGGTCGGTTCTGTGGGGTCCGGCGGCTCTACTTGCGGAACGATAGAGCGCCTCCGCCAAAAAGCCGCTGGCGCGCGCCTGATTGGAGTGGACACCTTTAACAGCGTCATCTTTGGCCAACAGGATGGCGAACGGAAACTGCGGGGGCTGGGGAACAGTCTTGTCCCCGAGAACGTGAAGCATGTACTCTACGATGAGGTGCATCTCCTCTCGGCTCCGCTCGCATTTGCTGCAACGCGAACCCTCCACGAGCGGCACGCCGTATTCGCCGGTCCGACCTCGGGAGCGAGCTACATCGTGGGGCGTTGGCGCGCCCGGCAGTATCCAGGAGAAACCGTAGTCGTCATATGCCCCGATGAAGGCCACCGCTACGTTGAAGCCGTTTACGACCACGAGTGGCTGAAGCAGCACGGATGTCTACATGAAGGTGTTCTGCTGGACGCTCCGGCAACCGAAAATCACCCTGCGACCGCTCTCCCGCCATGGAATCGATATCATTGGAAGCGGAAAAGCCGGGAAGCCGTCCTGAGCCTTTTGGAGGAAGTTTGATGAACAGAGGTAGCTTCCTTTTCGTGGAAAGCAACACGACTGGCACCGGCGAATTATTGATGAAGAGGGCCAGCCTCCTAGGCTTTGAAACCTACCTCGTTACCCGCAATCCTGCGCGCTATCCGTTTCTTAAGGACTCGGTCGTGCAAGTGATCGAAGCCGAAACGCGCAGTCCGGACGAACTCGTCGGGGTCGCTACCAAATTAAGCGGTCTGGCAGGAATATACTCGTCATCGGATTATTTTGTGGAAGCAGCGTCTAGTGCCGCGATGGCGATGGGGCTACCAGCGGCGAATCCGGAGGCTATAGCCACGTGCCGGAACAAATGGAAGCAAGCGGCCGAGTTGCAGCGGCAATCAATCGCGATCCCTGAAACACGACTGGCCACTTCCGTCAGAGACGTCGAGAAAATTCTTGCCCAAGCCACTCTACCGGTGGTCGTCAAGCCGGTGTCCGGAAGCGGCAGTAGCGGCGTGAGGTTGTGCGATAGTGCCACAGCCGCCATCAAGGCGTTTGAGAGCGCAAGGGGCGCACTGCTCGATCAAGTGGATCTGCCCAGTCCCGACATCCTCATCCAGCAATATGTCGAGGGTAAGGAATATTCTGCAGAGATAATTGCGTGCGATGGGACGCTGCATTGCCTTGGAATTCTTGCCAAGCACAAGGGGCCGGCTCCCTGCTTTGTCGAAGTAGGGCACGACTTTCCGGCCCCGCTACCGGAGCCATCTCACCGGGAATTGGCCTCTTTTGCCGCGGGCGCGGTGTCGGCTCTGGGTCTGAATTTCGGACCGGCTCATGTGGAGTTCGTGATAGCGGAGTCGGGCCCCGTCATCATCGAGGTTAACCCCAGGCTGGCTGGAGGGATGATTCCAGTCATGCTCTCCCACGCCCTGGGGACGTCAATCCTTGACATGGTGATTGGACTCTACGCGGGAGAAGGGTTCACGCCTCCACGCGCGAACGAAAGGGCGGGAGCCATTCGCTTCCGACTTGCTCAGACGTCCGGAAAGCTCAAACGCTTGGGCTTTTCTGGAAACCCAGAGCCTACAGTGCCTGAAGCAGGTCTTCTGAAATCTGAGGGGGAGGAAGTTCAAATCAATGGCGACTTCAGAGACCGGGTAGCCTACGCCATAGGCGTCGCTGATGAACTCAATGCCGCCGCCACGGGCGCTGAACGGGTGATCGATTCCATTGTGATCGATATCGAGACGGCTGCTGCCGAATCGGACAAGCAAGACCCCGGGTCAAGCGAGGGCAGGTGGCACCTACATCCTGAAGCGATGAAGTTGCTCGCTCCGCCGATCGAAATCTCCCGTGACGGTCGCCTTCTGCAGTACCAAGCGACCATAGATGAGGCACATCTGGTGATGCTCGCCGACCAGGGCTTGATCAGCCAGGCTGCCGCTGCCGATCTCCTTACCCACATCTTGGACCTCCAGGACGAGGGCTTTCAGTCTTTGGAGGGCCGCGATGCGCCGCGTGGCCTCTACCTTGCCTATGAGGCCGAACTTGCCGCCAGAGCTGGCCCGGAAAAGGCCGGCTGGCTGCATCTTGCGAGATCCCGCAACGACTTGAACGCGACCATTTCTCTCCTGGCTCTCCGGGAGGCCGCGTGTTCCATCTCCCAACAGATTGGAATTGCACAAGATACCCTGCTTCAGCGAGCGGAAGAGGCATCGAGCCTTGTGGCTCCGTTGTACAGTCAGTACCAGATCGCACTCCCTGGGTCGCCAGGGCACTACTTGCTTGGCGTCTTCTTCGCTCTGGGACGCGAGCGCGAGCGCCTCCATAGTCTGCTGGAAAACATCAGGAACTGCCCTATGGGAGCTGGTGCCGGCGGAGGCACCAGTATGCCGATTGATCCTTTGAAAACCGCAAGTCTTCTAGGATTTGAAGAGCCGTCGTTCAACTCACTTGATGCGGTCGCGAGCCGAGACCATCACCTGCACGGGCTTTCTATCTTTGCTAGCACCTCAACCTTGCTCAGTCGTGTGGCCCAGGATCTGCAGGTTTGGACGACGCGTGAGTTCGCCCTCATCGACATTCCCCGAAATCTTGCCGGCGGCTCGTCCATGCTGCCGCAAAAGAAGAACCCGTTCCTGCTTGAACACATCAAGGGGTCGGCTAGCACCGTAATTGGCGCATACGTTTCTGCGGCAACGGCTACCTGCAAAGCACCCTTCAGCAACTCGATTGAAGCAAGCAACTACGGCTGCTCACCTCTCAGGCTTTCAGAGGAGGCCCTGAAGAGGGCCATCATCCTTACATCGCTCATCGTGAAGTACATGTCGTTCAACCTCAGGTCGATGCGCGAACATCTGGAAGACGGGTCATCAATGACGGCCATCGCCGCCGAACGGATGGCGTCGCGAGGCATCCCTTTCAGGGAGGCCCACACTCAAATTGGCGAGATCGCGCAGCGACTGTCTCAGGTTAGCTGCGCCACACAACGCCGAAGCGAGCTCGCCAGCCAACTCGCTGGCGTGTTCCCGGCAAGTCTTGAAGACTGCAGGGATGCTCTGCAGTTCGGAGGAGGACCCGGAAAACGATCAACCGACGACCAGCTTTCCGTTGCAAAGACGCTTTATCGGGACATGCAGCTGAAATGCGCCGCTATATCGAAACGCCGGGCGCACGCTGAGGTGCACTGCAAAGGGAGGGTGAAAGAGCTCATCGATAAACACCGTTCCACTTGAGGGAGTGGAGTATGTGGACAAAGTCTCGCGGGTTTCTGGGGGGCGGGACAGGGATTGCGGTGCGGAGCGCGAACCGACCTGATCGTATGGGGATTGAACGACGCCGCTGACCTGGCGTGAAGAGAGGGTAGCGTATCCGTTGTCGGTCCGTAGACAGGTTTGTGGGGTCCAGGTCCCCTCCCGTGTTTCAAGTCAGCGGTTCTCGGGGGCTGTCAGCAATTCTGTGCGCGAGCCGGTTTCGTCATAGCTGACGACGAAAGCGACGGCGATCTGGATCCCGGCCTCGAACCATCCACGCGGTGGTCGTTTCCACTCTCCGGCCCGTGGTTCAGAACCAGATATAGCAGCCTCCGACGTGACTACCATCATGGCGCAGAATTTGCACTGAGCCACGTATATCAGGAGAGTGCCTAGATGTTGCATGCTGGCAAAACGCGGCTTGACGATTTCATGACCATCTCAAACGAGAGAGCGGTTGGGCGTCCTCAGACAGTCATCGTCGAGGTGACGGCTAAAAACGGAAAACTGGATTTGCTCGACGGGATGAAAAGAAGGTTCCTGAACAGCCCTCAGGTGCAGCAATGCTACCACGTTACCGGAGAGGCAGATTTCATCCTCATCATTAATACCAGAGACATGGACGAGTATACGTCTCTTACACGCCAATTATTTTTTAAGGAAGGAAACGTGAGGAGCTTCCGAACTTGCGTCATGATGGAAGAGGTTAAGTCCGCAGGTCCAATCCCGCTTTAGTCGTCGCTATTCCGCGGCCTCGACTGCAGCTTCGCGCTTCACGCTCGGGGTACTGGTCAGTCGGAGAGTGTGAACGGGTATAGCATGAACGATTTGACCGCTGCGATGATCGGGCAACGGCCGACGTAGGAAGTCACAATAGTCACAACGTCAGACCGAATCTATCTCGCGTTCGAGGACATTTTGCAGTCCAAACTTGTCGTAGTAAGTAGCGCCAGTGTCAGAAAACCGAGACGTCATATAAAAATGTCTAGCCCTTAAGTTATTTTCTTCAACGGTAAGCATGAGGCGCCTGACAGATGGGCGGTTTGTCGAAATCCATCGAGAGACAAGTCCAATAGTCGCTTTTCCATATCCGTGACCTTGGTATCCTCGGCCCACACGAAAGCTGTGCAAGGTAATCACGCCTGGCGGGGCCCATTCAGGCAAGGCCGCTTTTTCACGCAGGACAAAGAAGCCAACGATCTGATGGTGGACAACGACTGCAAATGGATGCTCCAGGTCGGGGCGCGCGTTCCCTTGAAGCTCGGAGAACACAAAATCCAACGGGTCGACAAACTGTTCTTGCTCGGGCTCGAGCTTTAATTTGGCGACGCGAGCTCGATCAAAACGAGATAAAGTTTTCAGCGTCGCATGCATGCTAGTTCCCTTCGGCGTCGGTTGTAAGCCCTCTGATGAACCGTCCTCATCGTCGACGGCATCGCAGATTGCCCCTATTCGCCAAGGCTCGAAAATGGTGTAATTGACCAACCGATCAAGTCGACGGCCCGCTGAAGGATCTCAGCGGTGTGGGTACGGCTAGGTGAAGCGACGATGACATGTCCTATCCAGTCTCTCGTATCGCCTTTTCTGTTAATCGCCGTCGTGGGTTCGACATAGAATTTGATCTCGGCGACACCTGGCACAGCGGCCGCCCGACTCTCGCCAGCGATCGAATTGATAGTGCCATCGCGATCAGGAACAAAGATCCGCGCGGCCGCAGTCTGCGACTGCGTTTTGCGCAAGTCCCATTTGTCGCCGATCACAAGCTTGATGTGCTCGGTGATCAGATCGACACCATAAACCAGTGGAATCATTTGCGGAACGGGCGTGCCAGCAGCCCGTGGATTGACCTCAATGACGACTGGGCCACGCTTCGTCCACCGGAGTTCAATGCACGTTGGGCCCCAGCCCAGGCCAAGAGCTCGCAGACAGGTCAGCGAAACATCGACGATTCGATTGTGCTCGTCATCGGTCAGCGGGGCCGGATAGGTGAGCTCATGAAAGACAAAATGCGGGTGGGGGCCGAACTCGCCGGCGCATATCGCAATGACCTCGTCTCCCATTATGTCGGCGCAATAGTAAGGGCCTTGTGCGAATTCTTCGACCAGTATTCTCGGCGCAGATCGCCATATGTGCTTCCCGCCCAACAGGTAGGCAGTATGTTCGGCTAACTCACCGACGTTGCAGCACAATCGGACACCTCTGCTCCCGACCCCTACGGCTGGCTTAAGAATTACCGGCAGGCCGATCTCCGCGGCTGCGCTTTCCACATCCGTCACATTTGTTGCCAAGCGGTAAGCAGGTATCGGGACGCCGGCGTCCGCGAGGAGCTGTCGTTGAGCGAATTTGTCGCAGCATCGCTCAATCGATTCGGGGTTCGGTCCAGGTAGATCGAAATGCCGGCAAAGCTTGCCAACCGCCGGATAGACGATCTCCTCCGTGCTCGCAATGCCAGCGATGTCATAGCTCGCTCGTAGCCGAGAACATTCATGGATCAGCGCATCCAGATTGGTTGTATCGACCTGAATTGCCTCGACCCTTTCCGTCGCAATGTAATCGTATTTTGTGGGATCTGCTGATAGGGTAATTGGATGAAGACCAAGACGCTTGGCCGCTTGGATGTATAGCCGACCAGTGCATCTAGGGTGACCTTCTACTAGGATGAGCGCTCTTCTTCTTGCCATCGGCTGTTATCCAATGCTGTTCGATCGGCCGGCAGTTCAACTCGCCGAGCCAGACCTTAGAATTGCATTGAACATACCGCTCTGAGCGAATTTTCGGTGCAAAAATTTGCGAAATTTATTTGAAGGTTTTGTTGCGCCGGATCGCGTCTTGCCGCTTGGGAAAGCGAAACAGCACCAGCGCCCGTTTCCAACTGGAGGTTCTCAACCGAACAGGCTCGCCTCTAATTGGCCGAAGCCTATCCAAAACCAACCGCCTAAGAGTCATTATGGCTGTGCATCGAGGCTTCGGCCGGCATACAGCATCGATCCCGTAGACGACAACCGCCGCCTCGGCCCGGACGAGGATTCCAACACGTGCCTGGCGGGCGATGCTCGGCACCGGCGCCCATGTATGCAAGCGCCGACGCGTTCCCCGGCATTGGCAGTGCTGCTGCTTAGCCTCCTGCTCGAACCTTTGGTAGCCGGTGACTCCATGGCATGGCTTCCTCCAGATCGCGTGCGATACGGACAAGGGTCGCCTCGTCGCCGAAGCGGCCCACGATTTGAAGTCCAATAGGCAGACCGCTTGCGCTTTGTGCCAAAGGTAATGATACCGCAGGTTGTCCAGTAACATTAAATACTCCAGTGTACTGACAAAGTGCGGCATCCGCTGCTGTGAATTCCTCTGCAGACACCGTAGGATTGGTCGCACTACACGTGGCGCCGTGGGGTATAGCCCCACACGGCATCGTGGGTGTCAGCAAGATGTCGAAGGCTTCGATCGACTCACCCACGCTGAACCGCATTCTTTGCAACGTCTCGTGTAAGTCCGCCTCTCGTCTTTGTAAATTTCTGCCGTATTCGTAAACCTTGAGATTGGCGGGCTCTAAAGTGTCCGCATTGATTGCGCGTCCCATGGACCGCGCCGCTTCTTCAAGTGAACGTGCGCTATAGCTTGACAGGCCGAGCCATATTTTAACGTAGTCGGATGGCTCATATGGCGGCTCGATATCCGTGACAATATGGCCCATTTCCTCCAGAAGAGTGGCCGTCGACTCGACCGCCTCAAGCACTTCCGGGTCGACATCGACCGCACCCCATTTGGTCCTCGCGACCCCGACCCGCAGAATGCCGTTGCGCTGCGACAGTTCTTCCACATATGGCCGCTTCGGCTGGACGATGACGAATGGATCACCAGGCTGAGGACCAGAAAAGACGTCCAGCGCGGCGGCCATATCGCGCACACTCCGGCACAAAACAAATAGTCGAGTAAGGCCAAACGCTGGGTCCTGGCCGTTCGGGCCGCCGGAAACACGTCCGCGGGACGGGTTTAGCCCTACCAGGCCGCACCAGGAGGCGGGGACCCGAATTGACCCGCCACCGTCACCACCAGATGCGATCGGAGTGATGCCCGCCGCTACGGCCGCCGCTGATCCCCCAGACGACCCACCCGCGGAGCGCTCTAGATCCCATGGATTCCCAGTAACTCCGTTGAGAATGGATTCCGTCATTATGGTTGACCCAAGCTCCGGCGTCGTTGTTCTTCCGAGCGTGCGGAGCCCGGCGTCGCGAGCGCGACGAAAAAAATAGCTGTCGATGTTGGAGCGATAGCCTTTTAACAGCCGGCTTCCCTTTTCCTGGAGGCGTCCAACTTCCGTGGGGCCAGTATCCTTGCGAAGAAACGGCACGCCATGAAAGAGTCCCCGTCTGCGCCGGCAACTGTCTCGGCATCTTCGTAGAACTCGATGACAGCGTTGATGCGAGGATTGACCTCGTCGTGTGCCTCGCGGGCCAAGCGTGTTAGTTCCACGGGCGTCACTTCGCGCGCATTCACGAGAGCTGCCAAACCGGTGGCATCAAATTCTACGTACTCACCTAGTTTCATTGCTCTATCCTTTTCTACGGTCGGCTGTAATTCGACGCACAAACGCGTTTGCGACTCGTCAAAGCTTGGGATTTCAACTGAGAGGGTGGTCACCCCCCAACAGGGGCGATTTCACGCTCCAATGGGGAAGTGGCATTTGAACCTATGCTCGGTGTCATCCGAGTTTATCGAAGGTTCGGGGAAGACGCGGCTGCAGATATCCTGCGCATAACGACAACGGGTGTGGAACTCACAGCCGGATGGCCGCCGCATCAGGCTCGGCACCTCACCCTTGAGCTCGATCCTATTGAGCACAGCATCCGGGTCAGGCTCAGGATTGGCCGCAAGCAGCGCCTCGGTGTAGGGATGACAGGGGTGTTCAAAGATACGCTCGGTCGAGCCGACCTCTATAAAGCGGCCGAGATACATGATCGCCATTCGATCGGTCATGTGGCGTACGACATTGAGATTGTGCGTGATAATCAGGATCGCCATGCCGAGTTTGTCCTGAAGCCGCGCGAGGAGATTGAGCACCTCGCCCTGCACCGAGACGTCGAGGCCTGCGGTCGGCTCATCGGCAATAATCAAGTCCGGATTCAGCGCAAGGGCACGCGCGATGCCCACGCGCCTGGCCTGACCGCCGGAAAGCTGATGGGGATAGCGGCGAGCGAAATCATCTGGCAAGCCGACCATGCGCAGCAGGCGCGCCGCCTCGGCACCGGCATCGCGATCCTTTAGCCCATGGATACGAAAAGGCTCCATCAACAGCGATCGCACTGTCAGCCTTGGCGAAAGCGAGCCGACCGGATCCTGGAACATCATCGCCATCCGGCGCAGGTACGGCTTGCGATCAGCCCCCGTGATACCCTCAATCTCCTGTCCGTCGAAATTTATGTTGCCGCTCACAGCTCGCTGCAAGCCGATTATCGTGCGCGCGATGGTGGATTTGCCTGAGCCGCTTTCACCGACAAGGGCGAGTGTCTCGCCCTTGTCGATTTCAAAGGTCACACCGCATACCGCGTCGATAAAAGGCGCTTTCGTCCCGGTTGCGAGCGCCTTCAGTGGACCCATGGTGCGGAAGCGGACGCGCAGGTCCTCAACCCGAAGCAGCGCGCTCATGCCGACACCAACCGTTCTTCGTCGAGGAGATGGCATCGCGCGACTTGGTCCAGGCCGATGCGATACTCAACCGGATTGTCATGCGCACACCGATCAAATGCCTGTGGGCACCGCGCGCGGAAGATGCATCCCACCTTGCTGCCCAGGAGACTAGGCACCTCACCGGGAATGGTCGGCAAAGTGCGCGTGCTCTTTTTGATACGCCCGGGATCGCACTCAAGCAGCGCGCGCGTGTATGGATGAGCAGGATTGTGGAAGATGTCCCGAACGGCACCCTGCTCCACCACTTCGCCCGCATACATGACGGCGACCCGGTCGCACAGCTCAGCCACCGCTCCGAGGTGGTGGGAGACGAACAAAACCGAGCAGCCGATCTCCTTTTGCAGTTCCTTGAGGAGATGGATGATCTGCACTTCCAGCGTTGCATCAAGCGCAGTGGTTGGTTCGTCGGCGACGAGCAGCGCCGGTTTCACAAGAAGCGCCATGGCAATGCAAACGCGCTGACGCATGCCGCCAGAGAAGTGATGCGGATAGGCGCCGATACGACTTTGGGGGTCGGGAATTCCGACCCGGTGAAGCATCTCCAGGGCGCGAGCGCGTTTTTCGCTGCGGCTTCCCTGTTCGTGGTGCTGGATATCGATCATCTGGCTCTCGATGGTCCGCACGGGATTGAGCGCGGTCATCGGGTCTTGGAAAATCATCGAAAGACGGTCACCGAGCAGGCTCCGACGCTCGGAAGCGGGCATTTTGAGCAGGTCTTTACCTTCGAACAGGATGCTGCCGGCTGTCACATCCGCATTTTCGGGAAGCAGGCCCATCACCGTATATGCAAGCGTGGATTTCCCAGATCCACTCTCGCCAACTATGCCGACCACCTGTGCCGCCGGAACTACGAGCGAAACGTTACGCAGGGCGTGGACGTGCCCACGTGGTGTGCCAAAATCGAGATTCAGATCACGGATCTCAAGAAGCGGCCGGGCGGACGTATGCTGTGTCAGACGGTCGTGTCTCATAGGTCTTTCCGCAATTTGGGATCGAATATGTCGCGCAGCGCCTCCCCGAGGAACGTGAAGCCGAGTGTTGCGAGAACGATGGGAATGCCGCCGGCTATGACCAGCCAGGGCGTCTGACCGATGTAGCTATAGCCATCGTTTAGGATAGCTCCCCAATCAGGCGTTGGTGGTCGCACGCCCATGCCGAGAAAGCTGAGACCCGCCTCTACGGCGATGACGGCCGGAACGTCCATGCTCACCAGAATTAGAAGCGGCCCGAGAACATTTGGCAGCACGTGCACGGCGAGAATGCGTGTCGTGCCGGCACCCATGCTGCGCTCCGCGGCGATGTACTCACTGCTACGCAGCGCTTCTGTCTGGGTGCGCACGACACGTGCGTAAATCGGCATAGACGTTATTGCGATAACTAGAATGACACTCGCCAAGCTTGGTCCCAGAAGCGCGATCATGGCCAGCGCGAAAATGATACCTGGAAACGAGCGGATCGTATCGAAGAGCAACAAGAGTACATTGTCGAGCCAGCGAGGACCGAACCCTGCAATCAAACCAAGTACGAGGCCGACTGCCAGCGAACTACCGAGCGCCGCGAAAGCAACAAGGAGCGGGATGCGACCGCCCATAATAATGCGAGAAAACGTGTCGCGGCCCAGTTGGTCTGTCCCCAGCAAAAAATCGATTGAAGGTGCGGCCAGACGCGGCCCCACCATGATTTGGGTCGGATCGTGCGTGATAATCAGCGGAGCGAAGATCGCAGTTGCGGCTATGACTATGACAAGCACTGCTCCGAGCACGCCCAGGCGGTTTTTGCGAAATTGCCCGAAAAGCTGCGAAAGGCGCCGGTACCCATCGCATCGCTGGGTTCGGGACGGATGGCTTCTACGCTTACCATGTCAGAGCTTTTCCCGGGTTCGCGGATCGAGGAATGCATTGATCAGATCCGAGAGCGTCGTAGCGGCAACTATTAGGAACGTGGTGACGAGCACGACGCCCATGACAATCGGATAGTTGCGCGTATTGACCGCATTCACCAGCAACGCGCCGATGCCAGGTCTCGCGAAGACCACCTCGATAAAGACAGCGGACGAAAGCAGCCACGCGATGCCTACCCCGAGTATGGTCACGGTCGGCAGGATCGCGAGGGGCAGCGCGTAGCGCGCAACGATCTTCCATTCCGAGATCCCGAAAGAGCGGGCCATGCGCACGTGGTTTTCCCCCAGAACCTCGAGCATGGATGCCCTTAGCAGCCGGGAAATATAGCCCACCCAGCCAACGCCTATGGCGAAGCCTGGGAGAATGAGATGGATAAGCCCATCCCTGTAGCCATTGCCGGCTCCGATCGCTGGCAGCCAGCGCAGCGTGACGGCAAAAATCAGCAGCGCGTAGACCGCCACGACGAAGGAGGGGATTGCTATCGTGGCGACCGTCACGACGCCGGCCACCTGGTCGACCAAGGAGTTGCGCCGCATGGCCGAGTAGCAGCCGAGCGGCACGGCTATCACCACCGCCCAGAGGATCGAGACCAGAATCAGTTCGACCGTATAGGGCAATTGCTCGAAGACAATGTCGGCGACTGGTCTCTGGCTGAACACGTCAAAGCCGAGATTGCCATGAAGCAGGCCGCCGAAGAACGTCAAGATCTGCACAACGAGCGGCCTATCCAACCCCATCTGCTGATGCAGCAGCGCCTTCATCTCGGGCGTCGCCCGCGGGCCGAGCAGGACCGCGGCAGGATCGCCCGGCACGGCACGGATCATTAGGAACAGAAGCGTCACCGCGATCACAATAATTGTGACCGCGAGGACGATCCTCTTGAGGAAGTACAACCACATTCCTGTCTACACCACTGAAGTCTAAATCGGCTTAAAATCTATGTATAGCGGACGCCCGTCCGGTCGGGTCGCAGCCTGCATTCGAGTGGTGCGGTACATGATCGGCGCAGCACCATTGGTGAGGAACCGGTAGGCGCCTGAATCCTCCATAAGATCCTGCATCTCACGGTAGAGCTTCGCCCGCTCGTTTGGGTCATCGAGCGCGAGCGCCTTATCGTTGAGCTCATCGAAACGCTTGCTGCTGAAGCGTTCCCAGTTCCATTTACCGACTTGGCTGCTTATATAGGTGGACGAAAAATAAAATGGCTCCGGCAGCATGGTGAAATGCTGGATGATAAGTTGCATGTTCTTCCAGCGATCGCCCTCGGATTCGATGCCGATCGAGTAGAACGAGCCCTCGTCCTGGACATTTATCTCGACGGCAATGCCGATCTGCGACAATTGCGCCTGCACCACTCCCGCCATGGTCGAATAGTCGCTCTGGTTTAGGCAATCGAGGGTCAAGGTGAGATCGCTCACCCCGGCCTTTTCCATGAATGCCTTAGCCTTTGCGAGGTCGCCTTCCGGTGGGATGAGCGCCTTGTCGCGATACCCGACAAGACCTTTTGCAAGCATGCCAGTGGCCACGTCGACCTGCCCCGCATAGGCTGCATCCAGAATCTGCGGTACATTGATTGCCCACTGTATCGCCTTGCGGACATTGATGTCCTTCAGCTTCGGGTGATCGATATTCATGCCGACATAGGTGAAATCGAGTGAGGGCTTTTCCTCGACCTTAGTGTCAGCGGGCGGATTGCTCTTGAAATTTGCAAGTGAATCCACGCTGATAGCAGTGAAATCGATGTCGCCAGCCTGATAGGCGCGTTCCGCCGTTTTGGTGTCGCCGATTGGCAGGATGCGTATTTCGTCAAACCCCGGCTTTGGGCCGGACCACTCCGGGTTCCGGGTCAAAAGCACATACTCGTTCGGCTTCCAATCGGCGAAAACATACGGGCCGGAGAAGGCGGTCGGCTTCATGCCAAAGGCACCGCCGTCCTTGTTAATTTTCACCACCGCATCTTCGGAAACGATATGGCCGACGCCATAGGGAAGCGCTAGGGTCCAAGCCGGCACGAACGGGGTCTTAAAGACGATCACGCCGGTATAGTCATCCTCCACCTCAACGTGGTCGAGCGGGCCAAAATCAAAACTGCTTCCTGAATTAAGCTTGATCACACGCTCGAACGAGAATTTCACGTCCTTGGCAGTCAATTCGCCGTAGCCGCCGGTGAATTTTATGCCCTTACGAAGGTGAAAACGGATATGGGTGGGATCGACCTGTTCAATCTTTTCAGCCGCTTCAAGCTCCCATTCCCATTCAGAGCCCGGCTTGTACCGAATGAGCTTCGAATAGATACAGCTCATCACCTCGGAATTAATGCTCCCGATATAAAAGGCAGGGTCTAGCTTGTCGACATCCCTGTTTGCGCGCGCGGTGAGGACTTTGCCCTCGGCGGCCCAGATAACTTGCGAGAGCGGCATGCCGGCAGCTACCAATCCGCCTCCGAGCGCGGCGCCGGTCTTGAGAAACGCTCGACGGCTCACATTGCCTACGGTATTTTCCATGATCTGTTCCTCCCTTTTGGTTTAGCGACTACCGCCCGGTCATCCGCCGAACTAAGGCAAATTCAACTGGGTTCATTCGACCGCCTATTGACTATTGAAGTTGCGCGGTGCGACGAAGCACGCTCGGGCGATCTCTGCGTCCTGCGGAGCGTTTGCTTCTTCATGGTCTCCCGCCCACCACCTCGTCCGCCCGTTGTCGGATCGTGACGGCATCTGTACCTAATTTACCATGGGCAGATATGCGGCTATTCGCTAAATGGCGCGCTGGCTGAAAGGGACACGTCAAATCGGGCGCCGATTTGGTCGCTTTCGTTCAACGAGATGCTCGGCGAGCGAGTTGAAAGTTTAGGGGGCAAGTACCTTTTCGTGGCATTCTGCAATTCTAGGATATTCAAGGGTTAGGTCCTGTACCCTGGACAGAGAGCCGAACCTCGTGATGTCGCCCCAAAACTTGGTATCGAGCGCGCTATGGGCCAAGGCCTCTAGGGGAGAATTGCAGTCGCGCCCGCGTGTGCAGCTGCCGATTGATCTGCACGCGTCAATATAGACGCCACCCCACTCGACGGACGTGATTGTGTCTGAGCCGGGGCTCCCAAGCTGAGGGCAGCGCGTTGGTTGGCCGCTATCAACGCGGCCCTTTTCAACCAAAGACCGCAATATCCTTGTGACCTATGGCCTTTCATGCGATTCTTCGGGCTGGTCTGAAGGAGGTGAGATGCCTGAAATACTTGCAGTGCTTTCCAACATTCGGACTGTTGAAGAAATGATCGCGGCCTTCCGGGATGAGCGGCATTCCCGTCGGTTGCTGGAAGCATGGTGTGGCCGGATGGCCGGATCTGCCCCGCCTGCGGATACAAACGCTCGATTGCGCTTGCCGGACGCGATACCGGCAAGCGGCGCGCCCGACCGGGTCTTTATCAATGTTCCAGCGGCGATTGCCGGTTCCAGTTCACAGTGACGACACACACGCCCCTGCACTCCACGAAGCTTCCCTTGCGTGTTTGGCTGAAGGCTATGTGGCTGTTACTGCAATCCGACAAGGGCTTGTCGTCGGTGCGTCTGGCCGAGGCGCTCGGGGTGAGCCAGCCAACGGCCTGGCGGATGGGACATGCACTGCGTCTCATGGTGGCGCGGGAGAACATGCTCGCCGGCACGGTGGAGATCGACCATTTCCATCTCGGTGGAAGGCCCAGAAGAGAATCCCGACGACCCGCCTCCGGGCCGCGGCCGGAAAGGCCAGGCGAATACGGACAAAACGCCAGTCATGGCAATGGTGCGGCGCCCGACTGACGTCATGCCTGGCACTCTGGCCGGTGACGCGCGTGCCGCGGTCGTGACCGGTCTCTCGGCGCGAGCAAGCGAACGCGTCATTGAAGCGCAGATCGAATCGGGAGCTCATTTGATGAGCGACGAGTGGAAGGCATTCATGGCCATTGGTGAGAGCTTTGCCAAGCACGAGACCGTGAAGCATTCCAGCGGTGAGTATGTCCGGGACGCCGTCCACGTCAATTCGGTCGAAGGTTTCAACTCCCGCGTCCGCCGTACCATCGCCGGCGTCTTTCATCATATCAGCCCGCAGCATGCCGACCTGTATTTCCACGAGATCGGCTTCCGATGGTCGCAGCGCGTCGTCACAGGAAACGTCATTCGCAAAACCCGGCATGGCCGGGAGAGCGTGCGAACCCTGTGGTCGCGCGTGCCGCCTGCGCTGCAATTGACGAATGTTTTTCGCACCGCCACGGGTCGTCAGATGCGCCGAAGCCCGGATGGCGGCATCATCATCAAATCAGCCGTAGCTGTCTTTGGTTGATAAAGGCCATCAACGCCAAGGGTGGACGAAGCATGAACTTCATCATAAGGCGCGCTTTTTTGTCGGTGTTCTGCCAATCACCTTGGCGGCTCGCCCCCAAAGGGAGTCGCCAGAGAAGGGCAAGATGCTTCCAACCGACGGGCGAGGTATGGGCCAGATGATCGTGCGGTGCGGCTTCGCCAGCCGATCAGAGATGCCAGATCATCGATCGCAGTCACGCCCAGGCCTGTCAGGCGGCCGCATATGTGAGCTGACAGAGAGTTGTGATGTCATAGACTGGCAGTCCGGTTGTCCGTCGAATGGCTGGAGAAACAAGCGGGAACAACGTGCACTCGAACAGGATCGCTCCGATATCCGTATGTTCCGATTGTAAGCTGCAGAGGCAAGCCATGACTTCGGCTTCGATGTCGGCCGGCTCAGTATAGGGCGGGGGGCGTTTCATTTCATTTTGCCACATAACACCACCTTCGATGCCGCCGACTACGACGCGCGCTCGATCGCCTGGGTCATGAATGGCAAGCATCTTCTCGTCGAGGCAGCTCGAATCCGCGGCGATGACAGCAATTTTTGTAGTGGTAGGGTACTGCCGAAGCAGTAGCGGCAGAAGAATGAGGCTGGTGGCGGCCACAGGGACGTTGACTGCCGATGCCACCGCAGCTTGGTGTCGGACGGAGTAGCCGCAGTTCGCACTGATCGCAATGGCCCCTCGGGCCACGAGCCGACGGGCGGCTGCGATGTAAGCGGGCTCGAGCGCAGAGTCACCTCGGATGACGTTGTCTGCCCAGGCACCATCTACCGTCTCCGCGATCACCGGAAAAGGCAGCCTTTCCTTAAATGCGTCGATAGCCTCGTCTGCCGCAGACTCGCCCGCAAGAGCTCCTCTTTCCAGGTTGAGAATGCCAAGGGAACGGGCAACGGATGACACTTGCGGCCTCACATTACTAGCAGTTTGTCTGCGCCAATATGAAACAGTCCTGCGCAAGATTTGCGCCAAAAACCAGGCGCGACTGAAAAGTGGATTTCATGGACGGCCGGATTGCGGGCAAATTGGACACGTTTGAAGATGGCGCGACTACCCCTCGTCAATCCCAAGCGCGGCCTCCACTACATTCACCCAATAGGCCACTCCGTATTGAATTGCGGCATCGTCGAAGTCGTACGCGGCATTGTGTACCGGGGCTGAAGCGCCATTGCCGATGAAGATGAGCGCCCCTGGGCGCGCCTGCAGCATGTAAGCGAAATCCTCGGCACCCATGACCGGCCTCAACGTCTCGTCTACTGCTACCGCGCCGGTGCCTCCCGCCGCACGAACGGCAAGAGCAGTGGCGGCGCTATCGTTCACGGTGGCTGGAACCGACCGGCGGTAGCGGTAAGTAATGTCGCCCCCGAAAGCTTGCGCGATTTTCCGCGCGGTCGTCTCCAACTGGGTCTCGGTGAAGTCGCGCAGGGCAGGGGCCAACGCGCGGACCGTTCCTGCCAGTTCAACTTCGTCGGCGATCACATTGTAAGCATTTGAGGCGCGGAGTTTCGTGACGGAAATTACCAGCGACTCGACCGGGTCGGTGCTGCGCGACACCAACGCCTGCAGGCCAATAATGACCTGAGCGGCTATAACGACCGGATCAACTGTCAAGTGCGGGGCTGCGGCGTGCCCGCCGCGACCCTTTACAACGATGTCAAAATCGTCCTGGGAGGCCATCATCGGACCTGCGCAAATGGCGAACTTGCCTACATCGATCCCTGGCCAGTTGTGCATCCCGAACACTTGAGAGATACCAAAACGGTCCAAAAACCCGTCCTCGACCATCTTGAGCCCGCCCGACGGCAATTCGACTTCCTCGGCCGGCTGGAAGATAAGCGCGACCGTGCCCCTGAAATTCCGGCTCCTAGCAAGGTACTTTGCAGCCCCAAGCAGCATCGCCATGTGGCCATCATGGCCGCAGGCGTGCATCTTACCCGGAATCTTCGAGGCCCATGTTTTTCCCGGTGCCTCCTGAATTGGTAAGGCGTCCATATCGGCCCGGAGCCCTATCGTCGGCCCTTCGCCGCTCTCTCCCTGAATGAAAGCGACTATGCCGGTTCCGGCTATACCTGTTTCGATGTGGTTGATTCCAAAGGACGCTAGCTTGTCCCCAACAAACCGTGCCGTCTCGTGCACGGCAAAGTCGAGCTCGGGGTTTTGATGAAGATGCCTCCGCCAGGTTGTGACCTCCTCGGCCAAGGTATGAAACTTCGCGACTGAATGCATCCTGACTCCGTTCGTAGACGTCTGGCGACCGTCGGAGGGCCATGTGCTTTCGCCATCAGTGCTAATTTGCCGTAAGCGTTTGAAATAGTTCAGGCAAAACTCGCGCTTAGGTGAAAAGAAACGGTCGCCTGTCCGGGACGATTGCAATAATGGCACCTTTTGAATGAGGTAACGTTTCATTCAGCGTCCGATCTTGCACCGAGCGTTTCGGATCGCTAATGCCACATTGTGGTTTCGTATCCAGGGTGTAGGTATGATAGATGATCTTGACCGGCGGATACTCGGCGCCCTTCAAAAGAACAACAGGCTGTCGTTCTCCGAGCTTGCGGACCTCGTGGGTTCGTCTGCTGCCTCATGCATGCGCCGTGTCAATAAGTTACGCGGCGACGGGGTTATCACCGCTGACATCTCCCTAGTCGACCCCAAGGCGCTCGGGAAGTCGCTGACCGTGGTCGTAACGGTGGAGCTTGATCGCGAGCGTTTAGATCTGGTCGATGACTTCAAGCGAGCGATGCGGGCGGCGAAGAAGTCACTCAATGCTATATGGTGACAGGTGATGCAGACTTCGTTCTTATTGTAGCAGTAGAGGACGTTGAGGCCTTTGACGTTTTTGTAAAGACCAAACTTTACACGAACCCCAACGTCCGCAAATTCAAGAGCATGATTGCGCTGGACCGCGTGAAGTTCGAGCCCCGGTCGCTGCTGTAGCCCCTTTAAGGCTGAACGTTTCCGCCACTCCCATCCCGTTTTTGAAGCGTGCATTTCGGCCGGGGCGCCACTTTGATCACAATCACAGCATGGAAGTCTGCGATTTGTTTCGAACACCGGGCGACCGGCGGCCGCCCCCAAAAGGGCTTATGGCCCCGCTCAAGCGGTAATCGATCGCGCTGACGACATCTGGCATGCGCTGCGTGCTGGCGATCCGAGGCGCGCCAACATTTGAATTGCTGTGCAGCCGCTGGGCGGTTCCGCAGCGGCAAATCGTAACCGGGTGTGCGGAGTGCCCGGTTGCAAGATTTGGAGGACTCAGGAATGACACTTGCTGCAGCCGAACCTGCAACGACTCTCCCGGCCATTGAGCAACGGCACCGGGATCAAAGGCAATATCCTCACGGCGTGGCCTTCATGGATGGTCAGTACCTTCCAATGTCCGAAGCCAAGGTGTCCGTCCTGGACTGGGGCTTTCTGCATTCCGATGCCACCTACGATACCGTTCACGTGTGGGATGGGAGGTTCTTCAGGCTGGACCTGCACATGGACCGGTTCTTCCGCGGGATGGAAAAGCTGCGCATGAAGGTTCCCTACAGCCGCAGCGAGATCGAAAAGATCCTCTCGACCTGTGTGGCGCTATCCGGGCACAAGTCGGCCTATGTCGAAATGATCTGCACGCGAGGCGGCTCGCCGAACTTTAGCCGTGACCCGCGCCAGTCGGAAAACAGGTTCATGGCATTCGCGGTGCCCTTCGGGTCGGTTGCCAACAAGGAGCAGCTCGATCGCGGCCTGCATGTCGCCATCAGCAACACCGTCCGGATCCCTCCCAAGTCGATCGATCCAACCATCAAGAATTATCACTGGCTCGATTTGGTGAAGGGCCTGTTCGATGCGTACGACTGCGGTGCCGAAACCGCGTTGATCGTCGACATCAACGACAACATTGCCGAGGGGCCTGGCTTCAACGTTTTCACCGTGAAGGACGGCGGCTTGAAGACACCGGCCTATGGCGTCCTTGCCGGTATTACCCGGCAGACCGTATTTGATCTCTGCGACGAACTGGGCCTCTCCGTCAGCGCCGGCGACATTGATCGCGACGAACTGAAGGGCTCCGATGAGGTTTTCATCACGTCTACCGCGGGCGGAATCATGCCGGTGTCCAAGATTGACGAGACCGTCATAGGCGACGGCAAGGTTGGCGCTCTGACTCGCCAGCTGACAGACCTGTATTGGGAGAAGCACGCTGATCCGGCATGGTCGGCCGCGGTAAACTACGCATAGTACCGCAATTTATTTGCCGACAGGTCCTCCCCAGAACGGGGAGGGCTGTGGTGCCGTGAGTCTGCCGATGACCGACGCTTTCACTTCTCATCTCTCGAACGAACTCGCCGGCCTGAAATCGGCCGGGCTCTACAAATCCGAGCGGGTGATCACCTCGACGCAGTCGGCTGAGATCGAGGTCGGCGGCGACAAGGTGCTGAACTTCTGCGCCAACAACTATCTCGGCCTCGCCGACAGCGCCGAGTTGCGCAATGCCGCCAAGCAGGCGCTCGACCGCTACGGCTACGGCATGGCCTCGGTGCGCTTCATCTGCGGCACGCAGGAGGAGCACAAGCAATTGGAGGCGACGATCTCGTCCTTCCTCGGCATGGATGACACCATCCTCTACGGCTCCTGCTTCGACGCCAATGGCGGCCTGTTCGAGACGCTGCTCGGCGAGGAGGATGCCATCATTTCCGACGCGCTGAACCACGCCTCCATTATCGATGGCGTGCGGTTGTCGAAGGCCAAGCGCTTCCGCTACGCCAACAACGACATGGCTGATCTCGAAGCGCGGCTGCAGGAAGCCAAGGATTGCCGCTTCCGCGTGATCGCCACCGACGGCGTGTTTTCGATGGACGGCATCATCGCCAATCTGAAGGGCGTCTGCGATCTGGCCGAGAAACACGACGCCATGGTCATGGTCGACGACAGCCATGCCGTCGGCTTCGTCGGCAAGAACGGCCGCGGTTCTGCCGAGCATTGCGGCGTCGAGGGCAGGGTGGACATCATCACCGGCACGCTCGGCAAGGCGCTTGGCGGCGCCTCCGGCGGCTACACCTCCGGCAAAGCCCAAGTGGTTGACTGGCTGCGCCAGCGCTCGCGGCCCTATCTGTTCTCCAACACGTTGATGCCGGCGATCGCCGGCGCTTCGATCCGGGTGTTCGAGATGGTCCGCAACGGCGATGCGCTGCGCCGGCGCCTCTACGACAACGCCGCGCGGTTCAGGTCTCAGATGGGCAAGCTCGGCTTCACGCTGGCCGGCGCCGATCATCCGATCATCCCGGTGATGCTGGGCGACGCGGCACTGGCGCAGGAGATGGCGGCGCGCATGCTGAAGCGCGGCATCTATGTCATCGGCTTCTCATTCCCGGTGGTGCCCAAGGGCCAGGCGCGCATCCGCACGCAGATGTCGGCCGCCCATTCCAGCGCTGACGTCGACCGCGCGGTCGAGGCGTTTGCGGAGGTAGCAAGGGAACTTTCTATCATTATGACCCGCGGTCTCTAAAACTGGCCGCAAATTGGAGGTTCGGGCGAGAGCCTTGAACTCCATCAGCCTATCTGAGCTAGCTGCTTCGGCGCCCGAACTGTGAGCAACTGGGCCTTTCCTTCAGTGACCACGATTGTTTCCTCGTGGAGGACGATTTTACCAGGTTGGTACTCCAAGGCAGGCTCAATGCAGAGCACCATGCCTGGCTGCAACACCGTCTTGTCTTCCAGTCGAATTGACGGCGGTTCGGTCAGCCGCAAACCAAGTCCATGCCCCATACGCCCGTTGCTGTTGAGGTCCGCCCCACAGGAAGAGAGCGCCTTTGCCATCTCTTCAAAGACAAATCCGGCGGTAACCCCTGCTGTCGCCGCTTGAAGCCCGATCTCGTGCGCTCCCCAAACCTTCTCGTGGGCATACCGCAGGGCATCTGTAGCCCTGCCAACCTGGTAGTTGCGATCGTAATCGCAGAAATACCCGTCGAAGGTGGTACCCGTGTCGATGAAGAGCAGGTCACCATCGGCGATAGGCCGGTCCCTTGGCCCGCCAGTAATTTCGAACGGCCCACCGACGTCGGCTCTGCAGATGAGCGTAGGAATAGCGCTGGCGCCGCCCATATTCAGGCGACCGCGGAATTCCCGAAGGATCGTACGTTCAGTATCGCCGATGTTAACGAAACCGGGCACTTGAGCGTATACGGCGCCCGCGATGTCGACAGCCTTTTGGATTTTGCCGACCTCGGCCGCGCTCTTGATCATGCGGAGCTGCCAAATGAGGCTCGCGCCGTCAACAACCTCAACGCTTTTCAGATCACCGATGATCGCGTTCAATTGGGTTACCGGCATCCCCAATCGCAGTTCGAAACCGAGCTCAGCCCCGACCCGTCCGTGTCGCCGTGGCAGGTCGGATATCGCGGTAACAACGAGAGATGTGCCTTCGTCCTCGGGCCTAGGCGAAGGCCAGGATCTGATTTCCTCAATCCACGTCGTCTCTATGATAGCCCTTCCAATTTCGGGAATGATCGCAAGGGGCGCCCCGGCGGCAGGCACTAATACAAACCAAGGTCGGGTGTAACTCTCCCAGAAAGTGGAATCGACACCGATGAAATACCGGATATTGTCCATCGAAGTGAGCAACAAGCCGTCGAGGCGATGTTGACCCATTAGCCGCTGAGCCCGGGCGACACGCTCTTCGAACTCAGTCGGCGCAAAGCCGTAGGAGGCTTCCTGATCCATTCTATAACCCTGTTTGCCCGGACTTTCGGCCGTGGCGGCTGCATCTACCACCATCCTAAAGGCGCTCAGTGCACGAAAGATGCCAAAATCGCGCTGACGGCGCAGACGCTATTTCAAATGTGCCTGATCGCTCGCCAGATTTGCGTCTCTCGCCCGACGAGCGCGAGGCGCTTTGGCGGGTAGCCTCAATCAGGCCGCCTGAGCATTCAAACCGCCTATCTCGATTGCTTCCACGGCCACTGCTTCATCATTGTCAGATGTATCTCCGGTAATCCCTACCGCACCAAGCAACCGACCGGCCTGGTCTCGCACTAGGACGCCCCCGGGGACGGGAACAATCTTGCCGCCTGATATAGCGGTCAGGCCGGCTACAAAGTGAGGTCGGTCGGCTGATGCTTTGTCGAGCCAGCGCGAACCGAAACCGACGGCCAAAGCTCCGTAAGCCTTGCCGAATGCAATTTCAAAGCGGAGCATTGAAGCCCCGTCCTGCTTCTGAAACGCAACCAAGTGGCCGCCAGCATCCAGGACCGCAACGCTCAAGGGCTTAAAACCCTTCCCGCTTGCTGTAGAGCACGCCCGATTAATGATGGAATTGGCAACTTCCAATGTCAGCTTGGTCATATTGGATTTTCCCTTGAGCTTGTTAGCTGGCGTCTTCTATGCCGCCATACGAGCATCGATCGGAAGATCGGCAGCCACAATCGTGGCCAGCATGGCCGATGTTGCAGCAGAAAGCGTCCACCCTAGATGCCCGTGTCCCGTATTGTAGAAGACACCCGGAACCCGGCCTTTACCGACCCGAGGCATCATGTTCGGCATCATGGGTCGCAGCCCTGCCCACGGCACAACGTGTTCAGTTACCACTTTCGGGAACATCATCCGCGTCCAGTCGACCAAAGGTCTGATGCGATCTTCACGGATGTCGAAATTGACGCCATTGAACTCTGCGGTACCTGCCACGCGCAGGCGCGCTGCGCCGAGGCGGCTGGTCACGATCTTTGCGCGGTCGTCCAGAATGCTTACCCAAGGCGCCGAGGAATCTGCCGTAGACCCCTCCAATTCCACCGTAATTGAATAGCCTTTCACCGGATAAATATTGATGCGCTCCCCGAGCATCGCAGCGATATCGCGGCTATTTGTTCCCGCACACACTACAATGCCATCGGCCACCAGCGTCAGATCGGCGCCTTCAGTTGTGCAAACGAGGTGAAAGCGATCCCGGCGTTCAATCCGGATCACCGCAGCGTCATAGATGAATTGGGCGCCGCGCTTTGTGCAGGCCTTCTCCAAACCCGCGCAATATTTGTGGATGTCGCCGGTCGAATCCGACGGGGTGTAAAACCCTCCATAAAAATTGCCATGCAAGGCAGGTTCAATCCCGGCAATTTCGCTGGGCGTCACCGATCGCCGCTCGAGGCCGCCCTCGTTCAGCATCTCATTCACCTTTGACGCGTGATCGAAGCCGGCTTTATCCCAATAAACATGCAGGATCCCGCGACGGACGTGATCAAAGTCGATCCCTTCACGGTCGGCGATCTCGAAGAGGTGTTTGCGAGCCGCGATAGCCAGGCGGGTCGTTTCAATCGTGTTTTCGCGATATCGCGAAATATGGGACACGAATTCCAGCAGCCAGCTGTACTTGTGCCACGACGGGGTAGGGTTCATGAGGAGCGGTGCATCCCGCCGAAGCATCCACTTGATGCCCTTGAGGACGGTCGACCAGTGATTCCAGACTTCGGCATTGCTCGCGGACAGCTGGCCGCCGTTGGCGAACGACGTTTCCATCGCGGCATAGCGGCGCCGCTCAACCACAGTGACGTCGTAGCCTTGCTCCGACAAAACATAGGCCGTCGACACACCGGCAATTCCGGCGCCAATTACAATGATTTTGGGCATTCTGAACTCCGAACAGTACAATGGGGTGCGAGACTGGCCCGCGGCGAATCCCCAAATCTGTCTCGGGTACCTGAGAGCTTAACCGGACTTGCCGGCTTTCCCCTTCGGTGGACGCTCGAAGCGTCTCTCTCCAGATCGTTCGGCGGTGCGGTCACTTTTGCCTGAGAGTTTCCTTGGGGGGTTGCTCCGTCGGCGTCGGCAGTTGCCGATCTCTCCCGTCCAGCCTTTGAACGCTACAACTATACGATCATAGGCCATACCATTGTCCGCCATTTCGACATCCGCGCTGAAATGTACCTACCATTTTTCCGGTGTTTTTGATTGATATGAGCGCCCAATTTCAAGAAGCGCCTCAGAGTGGCCCCCTCCAGCGGTGTGGACGCCCCGGCGGCGGTGATTGTCGAGCCAGTCCAAACACGGCAGCGTAAGAGGTAAATCATGATCGTCAGGGATTTCAATGAAGAAACCGACAGGCCGGCGGGTCAAGACGACCAGCTTGGAAAGCGTGCGGTTGCTCCTCAAGAACGATGGGATGGGCTTCTCCTTCCATATCACCTCGATCCATTCGGGCGCCCGACTCAAGATGCACTGTCGGAACCACCTTGAGGTGTCGACATGAGGCGGTCTAATGCATCTCAGGAACGGGCTTTCTATCGAGGATCTCCGGGCGGATGCGGTCCCTGTCGTGCGACCGGGCATCATTTACGTGCTCGACAAGCATGATGCTCACCAGCTGTGTGCCGAGACCGTTGGCGTTAGCCTGGCTCTTCGCCTCTCCGCCGTGCTCGTCATGCTAGAGGCCATGGCTTCCCCTGCGCGAGCACATCCGCAAACCAGGCAAAGTACGACGACGCGTGGATTCTATCTACCTCCCATGGCTGGCGTTTCGGAGGACCTTCGCACGGCGTGGCAGCGCTGCAAGCGACGTATGTACGCAAGGGGAGCTGATGTGGGAATTTCTATAAGCACGCCTGCGGCTGAGATGAAGAAGCTCCGCCGCCTGGACGACGCTCAGCCGCCGGTCACGGATCTTCTGGATGGCTTCAAGACGATGCAGCTCTTTTTGCGACAAGGTGACCAAAGGCATGACGGCTCCCGCAACAAGCCCGGTCTCACGCCAGGCTCTGTGAAGTCGCCAGCCTTCCTTTCCAGCTTCATGTTGACCAGCTAGAAAAGGACTGGAATTCAACGTAACCCCCAAACATTTTGCCGATCAGTCATACGATTTTAAAATGGCCAGTCGCGCCGAAAGGCAGCTGCAACTTGTCTTTCGGGCGGCGATGCTTGAGGTTGGCAATTGGGGGGCAGCAACTTGATCGCCTCCGAAGGCTCTGCATTGGTCACATTTTCGTGAATACGACATGTGATGAGCTTTTATCGTCCCCTATATTCGCAGCCAAATCGCTAGCCTTTTCAGTTGGTTCCTGTCCTGCCCGGAACCGCTTTCTCACACCCGGCCCGGCGCGGACGACCTTCTTGGGGAATAAGGCCCGTATGCAAAGCGGATCAGATAGTTCAGTCTACCCGCAGGTTCCATTTACATTCGGGGGATGAGGAAATGTGTGCCGTTAGACTGAATCGCCGCTCTGTTTTGTTATCCACCTTGGCTTCGGCAATCTATGTCGGAACAAACAATTCGCTGGCAAAGAAGACCTTGGCGGGCCAGCTGCCGACTGACGATTTGACCAGAAGTGAGATATTCAACGAATACCTCGTCAAACCTTGGGATGCGGCAAATCCTGCCAACGGTGGGACGCTCGCGATCCCAGCGAAATTCAGTTTCCCTGACGACGCCCTGTATGACTGCAAGGTCAACGCCCGGAATGAGTGCGTGACCGATCCAAAAACACCTCGGCCCGCAGACATGATGTTCGGCATCGACATCAGTCACTACACGGATCCGAATTTCTCCTTCAACGAGTTGCGTAGCCAGCAAGTTCGTTTCGTGCAAATGAAGACAAGCCAGCGGCACGACATCAGGGATAAAAGATTCCCGGATTTTTGGAAACGCTGCGGCAGCCTGACGGGAGATGCCAAAGTCTATCGCGGTCCATATCATTTCCTGGCTTACGGTGCCAAGGGCAAGCAGCAGGCGGATTGGTTTATTCAATGCCTCGAAAAAGCCGACCCCCACGGTCTCGGCCCTGAGGACATGGCCCCCGGTGTCGACCTCGAGTGGGACGTCTACAAGAGCACGGGAAAGACGGACCACTGGGCCGGCAAGGGTGCGGATCATATCCAGGAAGTCGCGCTGGAGTGCCTCGAGACCTTGAAGAGCCGTTTGGGAAGAACGCCCATTCTCTATACGGGAAAGAGCTGGTTCAGCGATCAGACGCTGCCCCTGGACCGCTTCAAGAACTTTGCTGACTACCCGCTCTGGGTCTTCGACTATAACCCTCGGCGCAAGATCCAAGAGAAGCCGGTGCTCCCGGATGCGTCGAAGCCGGCGGCGCTCTGGCAGTATACCGCTTCCGCAAGGGTGCCGGACTACAAGAAGACGGTTGACGCATCGGTGTTTTATGGCACGGAGGCCGACTTCCGCAAAACGTTCGGCATTGCCCCAGTTTGAGGCGCCGGCAAACATGTTCGTCTAGCTCAGGGGGACAGATGCGCAAGATCGCCTTGCTTGTAGCGCTGCTTTTGGGCGCGTTTGTCGATGACGCCTCAGCGGCGTATGATTGCGAGAACCACCCTGTATCGGTGGCCGACGCTGACTGGTGCAAATACTTCGATGAATTTCCATACATCCGGCAAGATGACACTGGGAGGAAGGTCAATTGGCTGGTGAAGGAGTCGATGGCGGCAATCGACCTGCCAGATAAGGCTATCAGGAGCTACGCCTTCGTGGTCTCGGTGTGGGACTATCGCAAAGGCCAGGTCGACGAAGACGAGGTGAAGGGCATCAAGGCTGACAAGCCGGCCATCCTCAAGTTTATTTCGGGACAGGGCTTCGACGAGGCCATCGTCCTGAACAACGGCGACGCCACAGCTGATCGGATCAGGAAGATTTTCACGGAATACTATATCCCAAAGTTCGAATCGGCAGCTGCCGCTGGCCAAAAGATCAGGTTCATGTTCATTTTTGACGGGCACGGATGGCAGCCGCGGACCAGCGGGGGCACCGGCGCCTTGGCGCTGGCCGAGATAACCGATGATCGCGACCTCGACTACGACCACCGCTTCTCACTGGCCGAATTGCGCGGGCTTCTCCAGGACGTATCGCAATACACGCAGGCCAGTATAGCGCTACTAGGTTCGTGCTATTCCGGCAGCGTGTTCGAGGACGGCGCCGGTCACGAAGAGGATTTCGCACCGGGCAGCGCCGCGTGGATCGCGGCGGCCGCTCCGCGCGGTATCGAAGCCTGGGAGCTCAAAGATCGTAGCGGCACCGTGTTTTTCACGAATCTTTTCCGAGCCGTGGAAACCTGGCACGGTGCTAGTGCCGATCTCGTACCGCAGGATCCGGGCGGGAACATCGCCCTAGACATGACCCAGTACGCGCCCACATTGCGGGACGTCACAACTCTGATCAATACTCGGAACTTCTTCGGCGGAAAGAACCCCGAAACCGGCCAGCCCTACCCACCCTTTATGGTGGACACCATTGAGTTCAGCGGTGGCAAGCGTGCCGCGTACCGCTTCGTTGCCGGACAAGACCTTGCCGACAAGGTCGGGCAGAACATCGGGCTCAACCTTGACAAGGTCGCTTTCACGGGCTCGTCCATCGAGGGGCGCTCCGACATCACCGTCGTCCACACGCCTGCGACCTACTCAATTCGAGGAATCGACCTCTCGCCGGGAAACATAATGGACAGTTTCGACTTCGAAAAAATCAAAAGCGAGGCCGGCATATCCTTCATATATTTCAAGGCAAGCGAGGGCCAGAAGCCTTCGAACCCCGAGGACCAAAGCAAGGAAGACCAGAAGTTTGGTTTGGTCAAGCGCGCATGGGACAAGGCGCGAGCCGCTGGTTTGTCAGTCGGCACCTACCATACCTTTCGGTTTTGCGAAGAAGCCCAAGACCAGTTTGCATACATCAAGGAGCGTGTTCCGCGAACCGAAGACATGCTCCCAATTGCGATAGACGTGGAATGGTACAACGGTGCACCCAACCCCCTCGTCGGAAACTGCGGCTCCACAGCTAGCAAGGCCCACGCAAAAATATACGAGCTGGCGCACGATCTCGAAGACTACTACGGGAAGAAGCCTCTCATCTACCTGGTCTCGTCTTCCGTGAAGGAGATCGTTGGCGACAGCACGGATTACCCGCTGTGGATCGCAAACTACAGTGCCAACGCGGCCGCGATCGGCCCTGGCGAACCTTGGACCCTGTGGCAATACACGGGCCGGGGTCACATTCCGGGCAGCCAGAACGCCGTCGATTTCAACTATTTCTTCGGCAATGAGGCGCAGTTCGCTCAATTTCGGAAAAGCGGGACGAACATCGCCGGAGAGGTTGCGAGCAAGTAGCCCTGACACTTCCACGTTAGGCGGATTTGCGGAGACCGCTCGTCGACGAGCTCGGCGCACAACATTGACCAATCAGGATTGTAAGGCAACCTCCTATTGGCATGAACTCGGTATCGGTTCATCGGTCCAGATATTGCCATCGCAAGCGCTCAAGTCCGCGACCGCCGCACGAAAGAGAAGATTCCTTTCGGCTCGCCAGCCAGCCCGGAACGATTGTCCGACGGCGAAGGCCCATTGGGGCGACCGGAGATCTGCGTCGCCTACATCACCAGTGCCGCCTGCCGCTGTGTAAGACTCGCGGGTTGCTGACACTGGCCTGCCGTAGGAAAACGCCTTCACCGGAGTTTCAAAAGCAGCAGCGGCAGGGCCACAGGCCTTGTCAACCGCATGCGTGGTATCTGGATAGCTCGCGGTCGTTACGCTCACCCCGTCACGAAAAAGGAAGCAATATGGGTCATTCGGGTACTTCCACTTTTTGTCCTGGGCGGGCTCAACGACGTAACCAGCGACCGGAAACTGCGCATTCGAAGCCGTCCAGAGGCGTGATGCTAACCGACCCGTGCATGTGGTAAGGTCATCCCGGCCGACGTCGACGCATGCGTTGACGATCCAGCTTGCGAGTTGGTCTGCGCTGGGAAACAGCAGATATGCGGTGGTGGTCACCGAATTCTTTGGAAACTGGGTGTCCGTATACGTACAGACTTTAACGGGCAGGCCTTTCCAGTCGGGAAGCTGCTCCAGGTCTGCGTCGCTGCAGCCTTGTCGCATGTACTGGCCCTCGTGTTGGGCCTCGCTGACGTGAGGCTCCAGCCATGCAGCGATCCGTTGTTGCAGCATCGCCGGCGAAGGCTGACGAACCTTTGCCCCCGCAGGCGCTACTATCCCACAAGCAGCCAGCAAACAGACCGCAGTCCGTAGCGCTATCATCATAAAACGGCCCCTCGCTCAACAGCGGTAATGCTTAGCAAATTCAATTGAATATCAATAGCTGCCATTGGCTTTATTTTGTACCTTCGCATCCGTCGCCGTGTCATTCGCGAGCAGCCCCATCAAATTGTCTATGGTTTAGCTACTGTCCCGGGCCACCACTTGGCAAAGAAGCGTCGTGCTCCTACATTACAAGCGGGTGACCAAGAGGGAGCGCGTTATGTCTGAGAACGACCGAAATTCCGGATACGGCGCCGGCAGAATTCGTGAAGATCTGGTTCAGAAGACGACTTCCAATTCGGCTGCCAGAGATCGCCTCGAGAACTGGGCTCCTGAACCGAAACCCTCTGCTACACCTCCAAGCGGAGGTGCGCAGCCTGCGACAGACAGTGCCGCACCCTCGGATACTGCCAAGCCCACCGACTGAGCCGCTCGCTTGACTTGGGCCGAGACGATTGCTGCGTGGGTAACTATAGCTGGCTTCCCTGCGGCGGTCATAACGCTGATCATCGCAATTCAGCAGGGCATTGCAGGCCGACGCACCGCGTCGGCTGGCATTTATCTCACGATCAACCAGGCGCTTCGGGATGAGTGGAGAGCCTTTGACAACGCGTCCCCCGAGCTCAAGGAGAACCACCTGGGCGAGGTGCTGAATCTGATCGAGATTGCGTGCGGCGTGAATGAGGATGGTGTCCTGGCTGGCAACAGCGGAAATTTCCTGCGCCACACAATCGATTCCATTCAGGACTCGGTGGACAACAACCCACACTTACAGGCACTGGTTTCGAAGCTTCGCACGCACGAGCACACCTTTGCGGCAAGTGAGCGCTATCGCTCGATGCGTCTGAAAGAGCGGGCCAAGGGGAAAAAGGCTCAAAGTAAATGAGCACGATGCATTTCTCCACGCTTAAACAGCACGATCCCGACACCGACTTGGTGCAACCGTATTTTTTCCCGACGGTGGGATCTCATCGGCCAAAAACGAAAATAGCAGCAAATATTTTGCTACTCCCCTGACGTATCACAATTCTTTGCGCTACGGTCTTGTCGCAGTAATCGTGGAGGGAGTTTCATGCATTCCGAAAGAGCACTCAGCCGTGCCCTTGCAGGCACAGGTACAGCAGTCGATTTTACTGGTGTGTGGGTCAACGAATTGAAGTCTGAGGCGACTTTAACGCAGAAGCAGGATGTTATCAGCGGCGACTACAAGAGTGCCGTTAGCGACGACGGTACTCAGGCGACGGGTAAACTCTCAGGGTTTGCAGACGGCGACCTGATTTCGTTCGTTGTTCATTGGGACAAATTCCAGGCGATCACCGCTTGGGTCGGGCAGCTTGAAGCCGGAGGCAAGAGTCTGAAAACACTCTGGCAAATGACCAAACAGGTCGCCGACGGTGACGAGTGGGCGTCGATCAATGCAGGCGCCGACTATTTCACGAAGAAGTAGCCCAGGACCTTCCTAATCAGAGGGTGGGTGGGAGCGCGAGGGTCGGGTCCAGGGCACCCTCGCCCGTAACTTGGGCTGTATAAAAAAGCCGGGACATCGCTGTCCCGGCTCCTTGGAATGTTTAATCCACTATTCGGCGGCGATCGATAGCGTCTCAATGGCGTTCTCTCGTGCCCTGAGCGCTACGGGGAGCCATCCCTTGCCATCCAGCTCCTTCTCGGCCTGCAGTACCCCCTCGGGCTTGGGAGCACGCTCCACGGCCTTTGCGGCATCCTCGGCGCATCCGGCCTCACGCATCACACCCGCGATGTCGGCCTTCGACAGGCGGGCGAGCCCCGTGGGTCGGTCAAAATCCCCCGGGTATGGTCACTTGAAACTCCCCCACCTGATGGTCACCGGCAGCGCTACTGAACAGCGGTAGCCGGTAAGGCAGGACGTTTATTTTCATCCCCTTTCATACAGCGAGGGGACCGGGAGTTGTACGTCTTGAAGGCACATCTGCAAAGCACCGTACTGACATTACTTGATCGCAACACCAGCCAGCGCGAGATTCAAAGGCTGACGGGTGTCGATCGCAAGACGATACGGCGTTACCGAGCGCAACGGGCTGCTACGGAGGCAAATTCCCCCGGGGAAGTGACCACCGGCTCGGCAAGCGCGGAGGACCAAATTCCTCCACCCCGACCACCGGCTTCTGGGGTGTCGGGAGCGACGGTCACCAGCAGCCTGGCCCGCTCGGCCTGCGAAGTGCATCGGGCGTGGATCGAAGAACAGGTCCGCCTGAAGCGAAATGCACAGGCGATTTACCAGGACCTGGTCGATCAGTTTGGCTTTCCGTCCAGCTATCAAAGCGTCAAGCGGTTTGTGCGCACGTTGCGACAAAGCGATCCCAAGCAGTTTGATCGTCTTGAGTTCCTCCCCGGCGAGGAGGCTCAGGTCGACTATGGCGAGGGCGCGCTGACGATCGATCCCAAGAGCGGCCGGTACCGTCGTCCCCGCCTGTTCGTGATGACGCTGCGCTATTCGCGGCGCAGCTTCCGGCGGGTGGTCTGGCAATCCAGCCAGCAAGTCTGTACGCATACGACGAAGGCCGCATGATTGGCACGCGCGCGTGGGCGCGGCGGGCTCTATGATGGCGATGCGTGAAGGTCAGGCGGCCTGCTGATCGACGGCCTTGTCGGCTTCGCGCAGGCGCTTCCATTGCCAAGGCAGTAATTCGTGCAGACGCGAGGCGGGAAGATCGGCAATGCGGGCCAGGACGTCGGCGAGCCAGGCTTTCGGGTCGACGTCGTTGAGTACGCATACGACGAAGGCCGCATGATTGGCACGCGCGCGTGGGCGCGGCGGGCTCTATGATGGCGATGCGTGAAGGTCAGGCGGCCTGCTGATCGACGGCCTTGTCGGCTTCGCGCAGGCGCTTCCATTGCCAAGGCAGTAATTCGTGCAGACGCGAGGCGGGAAGATCGGCAATGCGGGCCAGGACGTCGGCGAGCCAGGCTTTCGGGTCGACGTCGTTGAGGCGTGCCGTGGTGATGAGGGTAAGCATAACGGCGGCGCGGTCGGCGCCGCGCTGGGAACCGGCGAAGGTCCAGTTGCGCCTTCCCAGAGCAATGCCACGCAGCGCTCTTTCGGCCGCGTTGTTGCTGAGGCAGATTCTGCCGTCGTCGATGAAGCGGGCGAAGTCGGCCCAGCGCCTGAGCATGTAGTTGATCGGCTTCAGGACCTCGGAAGAGCGCGAGAGGGTATCGCGCTCGCGGAGCAACCAGGCGTGCATGTCGTCGAGAAGTGGTTTGCTCTGCTCCTGGCGCACGGCATACCGCTCGTCAGCGCTGCGGCCGTTGATGGCGCGCTCGATCTCGAACAGCGCGTCGAGGCGCCTGACCGCCTCCAGCGCGATCGGGGAGATCGGTTTGCCCTTCTTGCCATCTCGGGCCTTTTTCGCGATGTCGGCCAATTCGAAGAATCCGCGCCGCGCATGGGCGTAGCAAAAGGCGGGCGTGATCGGCTGCTCCTTTCGCTGCGGGTCGAACAACGGCTCAAAGCCACTGTAACAGTCGCACTGAAGGATGCCGCTGAATCCGGCCAGATGTTTCTGAGGATGCTCGCCGCGCCTGTCGCTCGAGGCGTAATAGATCGCCGCCGGCGGCGCAGGCCCGGCGAAGGGCCGGTCGTCGCGCGTATAGGTCCAGATGCGCCCGGTCGTGCACTTGCCCTTCGCCAGGATGCGAATGGTGGTGTCGTCGCCATGAAGGCGCTCGGCCGCGAGCACATGGCGCTCGATCAGCTGGAAGAGCGGCATGACGGCGAAGGTTCCGTGGCCGACCTGATCGGCCAGCGTCGCCAGCGGCAGGTCGATCCCCTCGGCCTTGAAGCGCGCGCTCTGTCGGTTGAGTGGAGCATGCATGCCGAACTTGTCGAACAGGATTGTCGCCAGCAGTCGGGGACCGATGAAGCCGCGCGGCGTGGCATGGAACGGCGCTGGCGGCTGGGTGATCTTCTCGCAGTCGCGGCAAGTGAACTTTTCGCGCACCGTCTCGATCAGCTTGAACCGGCGCGGGATCTCTTCCAGCGTCTCGGTCACGTCCTCACCCAGTTTCGACAGCCGCGATCCGCCGCAGCAGGCGCAGGCAGTTGGAGGGTCGATGACGACGCGCTCGTGTTCGATGTCATCCGGCCATGGCTTGCGCACCGGTCGCTTGCGCGTGAACGGTCGGACCTTCTGCGTCTTCGCCGCCGCGGCCTGCGCGGCAAGCTCGTCCTCGGTCGCCGAGGTGACGAGGTCTTCGAGTTCCAATTCCAACTGCTCGATCAGCCGCGCCGTGCGCTCGGAGCGCTGCCCGTACAGTTCGCGTTTCAGCTTCTCGATGCGCAGCTCGAGATACGCAATCCGGGCCTCGGTGTCGGACAGCATGGCGTGCGCGTTGGCGGCTTCAGCCTGCCAGTTGGCAGCATCCGCGACCGCCACATCGCGTTCAGTCTGCAACGCCTCACGCTCAGCCAGCAGCGCCACGTAGGCGCTGGCAAGATCCGAGGGGAGCTCAACCGGCTTCGAAGTCATATGCCGATTGAATCACATTCCATCGTATTTTCAATTAAAAAATGCTACCCAACCCGAGCCGGACGCCACGTTTCCTGAGGGTTCCGCCAGTCTATCCCAGACAAGAGATAACTCAGCTGTGCAGGAGATACTGTCACAGCTCCGCCCTCAACTGTCGGCCAGATGAAGCGGCCGCGCTCGAGTCTTTTTGTGAACAGGCATGCTCCTTGGCCATCAGTAAGCGGTGCGCCGAGGCACCTTTCCTGAAACCGCTGGTGATGTGTCTTTTTGGCGGGTCGGTCGTTGGTCCGCGCGCCGGCGCCGATCACTCCGGGTCGTCATAACGGGTGACGTAGTGGAGTTCGCGTAGGGCGGGGATGACGAGGGCGATGTCTTTGTAGGCCTCGTGTTCGATGAAATGCGCGGTCTCGGGCCCCGGCCTGGGCTTGCCGAGGACTGGCCTGCCCTTTTGTCGACGCAGTAGATCAGGATCGGCAGCAGCAGGCCGTGGTTGGGGTTGTCGAGGTCGAGTAGCCGTCTCCAGCTTTTGATGTTGAGATTCATGGCCGCGTAGAACCCCTGGCACCACGGCCGGGGGTCGATGCCGCCGCTGGGCTTGGTTGCGAATCGGGGCGCATAATCCTGCGGTCTGTCGAAGAGCGTCTCGTTGATCCGGTTGTGGATCCTGGCGACGCTGGCAAACACGGCGTGATCGGTTGCAGACCCTTTGGCCAGGACGTCGCGCGGCAACCCCATGAGCGGGCACATCCAGTCTTGCGGGTCCGGGTAGCGCGGCCCGGTGACCGCTGCCGTTACGAAGCCATCCAGCGCCGACATGGTCCGCACCAGCGGGCGGCGGTTGGTCTTGGCGGCCATCCAGGCCTCGAGCGCCTCGTCCGACAGCGCCATGTCATCTAGCGCGCTCATGCCGCCGAGGAGAGCTGCATCTCTTCGCGGCGCACCCGAATTCCACGGCATCAGTTCGTCCCAGCGCGAGGCTGGCCAATCATTCTGGATGCGCTCGGTGACGTCGGCCATGTAGGCCTCGGCATCGACGCCGCAGAGCTTGCAGGTCTCTATGACGCTGAGCACGACCGCTGACCGCTCTGCCGCGGCGAAGCTGCCCGAGAAAAGATCCCATGGGAGTGGATAGCGACCGACGCTCTGGCAGAGTGAGGGTTGCTAAACCACCCACTCTGGAGGCGACCATGCAAATTATCACTGACCGATCCCAAGCGCCGACCGCTATCCGCACCGATCTTGGCGCAATTTTCGTATCGTTGGAACTTAGTCGATCGACCTGGCTGATTACATCGTTGTCGCCAGGCAGCGAAAAGATGTCAAAGCATACGGTTCGCAGCGGTGACGTCGCTGGACTATGGGCACGGTTCTCTCAGCTCAAGGACAAGGTGCAGGTCCGCACGGGGCAGGTCGTTCCAATCATCGTGATTCAAGAGGCGGGCCTCGACGGCTTTTGGATCCACCGCTTGCTGCAGGACGGACGGGCCGAAAGCCACGTCGTGGACCCCGCTTCAATTGCGACGTCGCGCCGACGTCGACGGGCGAAGACTGACAAGATCGACGGGGAAGCTCTGGTGCGCGCGTTGCTGGCGTACAAGCGAGGCGAGCCGCGGGTGTGCGCCATGGTTCGAGCACCGACCCCACAAGAGGAGGATCGCCGCCGGGTCTGCCGCGAGCGCAAGACGTTGACAGCGGAACGGGTCGAGCACGTCAATCGGATCAAGGGGCTGCTCTTCGCCCAGGGCATCTCAGACTATGAGCCGTTATTGCGCAAAAGACGGGAACGGCTTGAGGAACTCAGGACCGGCGACGGTCGTCCGCTACCTAAGCATTTGAAGGCACAGATTGGGCGCGAACTTGATCGTCTCGAACTCACACTTCAACAGATCAAGTCCGTAGAGGCTGAACGGGATGCTGTGCTCAGCCCGTCGCACGAAGGCACGCCAGCGCCAGGAGCAATGTTAAAGAATTTGAGGGGGATTGGCCCGGAATTCGCCGGCGTCCTGTGGTCGGAGGGATTGTTCCGAAGCTTTTCCAACCGACGGCAGGTTGCCGCTTATGCCGGATTGGCGCCGACGCCCTGGCGGAGCGGATCCGTCGCGCACGAACAAGGTGTCTCCAAAGCCGGAAACCCCCGGCTGCGAACGACCATGATCCAGCTCGCTTGGTTGTGGGTAAGGCATCAGCCCCGTTCGATGCTGACCCTGTGGTTTCATCAGCGTGTACAGCTCAATGGTGGCCGAGTTCGGAAAGTGCTGATCGTTGCCTTGGCGCGAAAGTTGCTGATCGCCTTCTGGAAATATGTGACCGCCGGGGTTGTGCCGGAAGGAGCCGAGACAACGGCCTGAAAACAAACGCTTCCCCCTTTCAATCTTCCGGAGCTTGATCAGCTCCGGCGGATCCAGGTGAGCGGACCGGCAATTTGGCTTGGCTTAAAAAGCCGAAGAAAAGAATGGTCCCGCCCTCCTGAGCCTTTGCCCGACGCAAGCGGGATATTGGTGCGGCCGATGAGAGCGGCGACCGGATGTGAGTTTGAAGCGGCATCGGAAACGGGCCGGGTCACGCAAACGGGCTCAGACCTTGGATACGCAGTAACGAGCGGAGATTTACCATCGAATCCTGATCGAACATCTTGACCCGCAAATCCCCATGTGAGCCAATTACGCCTTCCGACCGTAAATCCACGAATGGCCCGCTCCGCGATCAGGTTGTCGGGCTCGAGCTGGCCATCGTAGAGGAAGCGATTGAACGCGCGCCATCGGTTGGTGCCATAGGCGAAGGCCTTGGCGATATCGGCATGGCGCGACAAACCCTTGCCCTGGCGCATGAGCTGTCGTCGCAGCGCGCGGACCAGTGGTCGGGTCCGCATTCGTCGTGCGGCCAATCGCTCGGCGGGCGGGAGCCCCCGTATCTCTTCCTCGATCCGGTAGATCGCCTGGATACCGGCCATCGCCGTCGTGCTGAGCTCGGTCGGCTGGCTGTCGTGAACGTCGAATATCTTGCGACGTAGATGGGCCAGGCAGGCAGCTTCTCGAATGGCGCCGCCCTTGTAGAGCTGGTTATAGCCGCTGAATCCGTCGGCCTGGAGCGTGCCGGTAAATCCGGCGAGCTCGCTCATCACGCTCTCGCCGGCGCGGCCCATGGTGGCGCGATACCAGGCGATCGGCGGCTCCTTCGAACCCGAGTTGCGATCGTCGGCGACATAAACCCAGAGCGCGCCCTTGTGTGTCTTGCCGGTGCCGGGCGCCAGGATCGGATGCCGCGTGTCGTCGGTGTGAATCTTGGTGCGGGTACGGCCGATCTCACGGATGCGGTTGTAGATGGGATCGAGCAAGGCGGCGGCGTAGCCGGCGCTGCGCGCAAGCGTGGATCGCTCGATATCGACGCCCTTGGCGGCCATCATCTGTACCTGACGGTAGAAGGGCAGATGATAACCCCACTTGGCCATCATGATATGGGCGAGCGCGGCATAGCTGAGCTTGCCGCGCGCAATGGCCTTGGCTGGTGCGGGCGCCTGGATGATTTTATCGCAGGTCCGGCAGCTATACTTGGGTCGAACGGTCTCAATCACCTGCCAGGCCTGGGCGACCAGATCGAGCATCTCGTCGCTATCTTCGCCCATGGCGCGCAGATCGCCGCCGCAGCCCGGGCAACATGCGCAAGACGGCTCGCGAACGACCCGCCTGCGCGGCAGGTTGGGGTTGAGCTTGCGAACCGGCAACACCCGCACCTTGTCGCTGTCAGCAACGATGGGCAGCTCGATATCGGGCACGCTGGCGGCGAAATCGGTCTCGAGATCTTCGAGTTCGAGCTGCATCTGGCCGAGCTTCTCGGAGGAGCGGCCGAAGGCCTTGCGGTTGAAGCGATCGATCCGCAGCTGCAGGCGCTGGATGCGAAGTGCGGCCTCGACGCGCTCTCTTCGCAGCTGTTCATCGCGTTCGGCGATGGTGATGTCACGGGCAGAAACGGCCGCCTCCAGAAGGGCGATCCGAGCGAAGAAATCAGCGGTTGAGGGAGCTTGTTCCGACACCCAAAACCTATACCCGAAAGACCCTCGTCACGGAAGAAGAATCAACACAAAATCAATAAGAAACATCAAAATCAGCCAGCCAAACGCGGTCGATAAATCTTGCTCGGCCGGCGCCAATCGATCCCGTCCAAAAGCAGCGAAAGCTGCGCCTTGGTGAGCGACACGGCGACCTGATCCTTGGTGGTTGGCCAGGCGAAACAACCATCGGTCAGCCGCTTGGTGAACAGACAGAACCCCTGGTCGTCATGCGCCAGAATCTTGATGATATGACCCTTGTGTCCACGGAAGCAGAAGATTGCGCCGGTGTGCGGGTCGAGCGCGAGCACCTGCTGCACCATCCGCGCCAGGCTGTTGATCCCGCGACGCATGTCGGTCGCGCCGCAGCACAAGTAAATCCGGTCGGTCGGCACCACCGTGATCACCTGGTCAACTCCGCCAGGACGATGCGCAGTGCTGTCGGATCGACGATCCCGTCGATCCGCAATCGCGCGCCGCTCGGAAAAGCCACGACGATCCTGCCGGCCGCGTCCGGGCAATCGGCGACGGGGCGTTCGACACCGGGCAGGTCACTCACGTCGATCCGCGCGAAGGTCGCCATCGCCTGATCGGCATCGAGCTCGCCGCCGGCCATCTGCTTGCGCCAGGCGTAGAGCTGTGACGGAGCTACGCCGAACGCGTCCGCGACCTCGGTCACCGACGACCCCGCCGCGCTCGCCAGGTCGACCAACGCGCGCTTCTCAGTGCAACTCCACAGCCTTCGTTGCCGTACGCGCCCGGGCACGGTTGCAAGATCTTCGGCCGCCGCAGCGGCACCCCTTAACTCGGCGACCATATCGCCCCTTGCATGTTCCAATGTCATGGCCCGAAACCTCCATGTTCATCGGCCTCTTGCAAGGTGCCTGGGCGCATCGCTTACAGCATGGCGTTCGAGGTGAGTTCGGTTCCGTTGTCGCTGACCACCATCAGTGGATAGCCGCGCCATTCGGCGATCGCATCCAACTCCCGCACCACGCGTTCGCCTGACAGCGAGTTGTCAACCACTGCGGCCAGGCATTCCCGGCTGAAGTCGTCGATGACGCACAGGATGCGGAAGCGGCGGCCATCGGCCAGCGTGTCGGCGACAAAGTCGAGGCTCCAACGCTGGTTCGGGTGCTGGGGAATCGCCATCGGCGCTCGCGTTCCCAAAGCCCGCTTGCGGCCGCCACGCTTGCGAACGGCGAGCCGTCGCGGACACTTTCCACGAGGTAGAGATAGCGATGGCCGCGCGCGACTCTCTCAACGACAAACATGCCAGCGTTGTTAGCGAATAAATGCCATCAAATCCATACAGAACAGGGATGACAGCACAAATGTTGTTACCACACATTTTCGCGCCGGAAATTCAATGCAAATGAATTCAATAGCTTAACGGACAGTGTTCGCTGTCCATTCACATCCAACTGTTCAAGTTGGGCCAAGGTTGATCTCACACACCGCTACGAACAGCTCCGCTGCGGTTCTAAATGAGGTTCAAGGACATTAGGTTAGAAGCCGGTGTGGGTCGCTGACAAGAAAGCGGATCCCTTGATTACTAAAATCGAAGGTCCGGGTTTGTTCGAGCGTTTGTCCCTCACTGTATGCCTGCAGTTCTGCTTCTACTTCCTTCGCTCCAAAGAAGAGAAAGTCAGCAAAAGGTGCGCAGACAGGAAAGGTCCAAACTCCGTGCCAGGTACCTTTGTGTAAGATAACACCGCAGGATGAAGGAATAAGGAAGGCGCGAACAGAATCCGGGTCTGGGCCGCTTTCTCCCGGAGCCTGCTCAGCCACAATGAAAACTGCAGGCGTTCCAAGTGCAAGTCGAGTTTCGCACTCCGTCACGTGACTTTCAAAGCCGGTGAGGACCATCTCTGCGGACGGGAAGCGGACGATCCCCAGCCAGGCCGTGCCATCCATAACGAAAGGAAACTCGATCATTCGGAAAGGGTGGCCAGCGAACGGACCAGAGAATGCGGCCTCTGGAAGCCCACCCTTGATCACCGAGCCGAAGGGCCGGAACGCTTCTGCGTCAAGCGGCGCAACAGGCACAGATATGGATACTCTAGTCACTTCAGTTGCCGATACCATATAATATTCCTCCTATATTTTTGATAGGCCACGGGTGTAACGCGACGTGTTAACGACGTGAATGTTGTATAAGCACATTGATGCAAGCGCTGAGTTCTCGACACCGGAGGACGTCACGCTGGTAATGATTCGTATGCTTTGACGTTTTGGCCAACAAAAGCAGATCGCGCCGAGCGTAACAGAGGCCGGAATATTTCCATTCTTGTAAGATGTTGAATAGTTGCCATAAGTCACGCCATTTTCATGGGCGTTCTAAAGAGAAGAAATGGCAGCCGCGATATTCCTTGCTCCTTCAGGATGCCAATGATCTGTTCGTCCGTGAACCTGAATGGTTTCATTGCCCGTCTCCTCTTCCAGAGAATAGGCTAACCTCAAAGCGAAGACTTTCCAGGGGAGCAGGTCATCAGCACTCGGACAATCCCTCCAAACTCCAACGGAACACCTCGACTGCGCGCTCCGCGACGTCGCGTTTCCACGCACGTTCGTCGATAAAATATGCGTCACGCATGTTCTGCTTAATTTCCCGCGTTATGCGCGTGTCGTTCGATGCGCTCGCATGCAACCAATGGTCTCCTCGAAGCGCACTCAAAACCTGCTCCAATTCAACGGTGCCATATTCGAGCGTCACGCAAGTGCGTTCGGCCGTGCACAAGGTTTCTGCAACAGCGATCGCACTGTAGCCCGTAATGGCTGCCGATGATGATGAGCCGTTTTCTGCAGTTGTCACCGCGCCCCGATACCAGGTTTGAGCTCGCTGGTATTCTGGTTCCATCGGACCACGTTCGAACTGAATTTCGCCATATCCGCGAGGTCCAAGCCCACTATGAATGTCAATGACGCATACACGCTTTCGTTGGGAGCCATACTCAGCAAGCATTCGTCGCCAGAGTAAGTTGGAAAAGGCAGGTGCTCGACCACCATAGAAGAGACCGCCGGGGAACTCGTATTGACCCTGCGTCACTGCCGAGATGAAATTCTCATGCCCGTTGGCCTGTTCGTAAAGGCGGAGCGCGCTTTCTGCAGCGTCTCGAGAGGGGCCTACCCAGCATTCTGGGAGTAGGCTTCCGTGTAATTTGCGGTACTCATCGTTTCTCGGGAACGGCTTCTTATAGTCGATGAAATTTCGGTTGAGGTCAACGTTGTCCTCGTTCACTCGCCTGAGGTGTGCGAAAGCATACGGGTTAAGAGCGTGGACCAGCAGCACAGCAGTATCGCCGCTTCGTTCGTTGACGATCCTCTCTTCTAGAAGTCCAACTAGACACCCCGCCCCACAGAGGCCTTCAACGCCGTGTAGTCCTGTCATCACGATCGCAAGGTTCGGAAGCGTCGAGTCCCCAAAAACAGCAACATCCGTAGACAAGACTTCGTCACTGGGCCCGCGACCGGGATGGCGAAACTCGGCTAACACCGCGTCGGCTTTCGTAGCGGCATCGCGAAACTTGAGTCTTGCTTGCTGATAGTCGACCGAGAAACCATTCTCCAAACCTGACATCATTCCACTCCATGACCGACGGCCGGCTGAGTTAAGCAACAATTCGATGGGATAAGGTCGTTGGCCTATTTTGTCCGCCCACAGTTCGCGCCAGTCGCCTAGCGCGGGGCCGAGTTAAAGAACCGATCCAAGTGCCTGGTCAGGATTATCCCGGGGATACTGATCACCAGAAACAGCAGTCCAACCATCGATATAGGTTCGAGATAGCGGTAAGACATGTTCGCTTCTTGCCGCGCTACACCCATAACCTCCATCACCGAAATGACTGACAAGATAGGAGTTTCTTTGAACATGGCGATGAAGTAGTTGGCCAGAACCGGTATCATTGGCGGGATAGCCTGAGGCAAAATGATCTGCCACCAAGTGTGCCAAGAAGACAGGTTGCAAGCTTTCGCAGCATCCCACTGACCGCGCGGTACATTGTCGATACCGCCGCGATAAACCTCGGACGTGTATGCAGCATAATGCAAGCCCAGCCCGAAAACGCCGCAAGTGAGTGGGGATAGGATGATACCCCAATCGGGAAGGATATAGAAAAGGAAGTACAACTGTACGAGCAATGGCGTCCGTCGGATGAACTCGACGAAAAACCTGGTCGCGCGCCGCAAGGCTGCGCTTTGGACACGTTGACCGAAGGCAAAGAGCAATCCAAGTGTCATCGCGAGAACCGAGCCAAGCAGCGTGGCTTCGATAGTCACTAGCAAGCCGGCCAGCATGTCTGGCAGAATTTTTCCTACAAATTGCCAGTCCCAAGTCATGAGGTCAGGCCTTCCAGCTTCGGTCGAGGCCAAGGTTGACGCGCCTCTCCAGGCTTCGCGTGCCCCACGCGATCAAAGAGGCCAAAATGAAATACATGACGAGAATTGAGAGGTATGGTCCTGCAGTCTGGCCGGTCTGCATTCGTACGATTTGCGCATTGAAGGTCATGTCCCCGAGCGAGATGAGCGAAACAACTGAAGTTGCCTTCAGGAGGTCAATTCCTGCATTGCCGAGAGCCGGCAGCATGATCACGAAGGCCTGCGGCAAGACGATGTGCCACAACGACTGACTGCGGCTGAGATTCAAGGCGACCGCCGCTTCCAACTGGTCTTTCGGCACAGCGCGCACCGCTGCCCGGACGACTTCGGCTGCATAGGCTCCTACGTTCAGTCCGATCGCCAGGGTACCCGCTTGGAAGGGAGAAAGGCGAATGTCGAAGAGTGGCAGTGCGAAATAGACCCAAAAAAGCTGAACGATCACGGACGTACCGCGAAAGAATTCAATGTAGGTGGTGCTTATCCAGCGAATTGGCGCGATTCGCGATAACCTGCCGAGGCCAGCGAGCAGGGCTGCAGGCAGCGCGACAAGGCTGCCGGCAATCGTGATTTCAACTGTCACCCACGCACCTTGCAGGATGAGCAGAAAATAGCCGAACGCTTGGTCGAAAAGCCACATCGAGAAAATACCTTCGCCGGTTCTGAATCGGTCAACCAGCCGTCAACAGTCGCGTCAAAGACGTTGGCCGGCAGCTATGATCTTCTTCAAAAACGCTTTTGTCCGTTCGCAGGACGGCGCGCGGAAAATCTTGTCGGGTGTTCCCTCTTCGACGATTGAGCCTGCGTCCATAAAGAGCACACGGTCAGCAAAATCATGGGCAAAGCTCATCTCATGCGTGACGAGCAACATAGTCACATCCGTCTCTTTTCCCAGTTTTGTGATCACGGCAAGCACCTCTTCGACAAGTTCCGGGTCGAGGGCGGACGTAATTTCGTCAAACAGAAGTATCCGTGGCTTTAGCGCCAGCGCCCTGGCGATACCGACCCGCTGCTTTTGTCCTCCAGACAATGCTGCAGGACGTTCGTTGGCCTTGTCCTCGAGTCCGACCATCTGAAGCAGATCGAGGCCGGCCCGTCGTGCCTCTTTCGGGCTGCTCTGTTTCGTCAGGATTGGCGCCAGGGTGACGTTTTCCAGAACCGTCTTATGGGGAAAGAGGTTGAAGTGCTGAAACACCATTCCAAGCTGGCTTCGCATGCGGGTCAAATGCCGATTAGAAGCTGCTTGCCGCAAACCGTTTCGTACTTCTGAAAATACCGATTGCCCTCCAACAAGGACGTCTCCGCCGTCAATGTTCTCCAGCGTCATAAGGATGCGCAGCACGGTTGTCTTGCCCGAGCCCGAAGGCCCGATCAATGCCAGCCGTTCCCCGTTCTGCACGGAGAACGACAGGTCATTGAGGACGGATTTCCCGCCATAGTGCTTGCGGACTCCCCGAAACTCCACCGCAGGGTTCGTCATATCGGATCCTTGCATGTTGCGTTCAGCTAGAGGGATCAGCGCTAAAAACCCGCTACTACGGCGGCGTCCAACCGAGAGTGGCTGGACGCCGCCAGTCAGCAAGACTTCATTTCGAACCGGAGCACAAAGCCGCGGTCGTTTGGCCTTCACGCAAGGCTACGTGCGCTGACAGACCATACTTCGCCATCATCTCTGCATAGCGGCCGTTGGCGACGATCTTTGCCAACCCTTGGTTGTAGAGGTCGCGGAGGGCCACGTCTTCCTTATTAAATGCGGCAGCGCCACAGCCGATGGCCGTTCCCTTAACAGGAAAGACAACTGCCAGGTTGGCATCCGGAGACTGTTTTTGGAGGGCCTCCAAAGAGGCATCTGGCAGTGCGAACAGGTCAATTCGGTCGTCTTGAAGCATCTTCACCGCGCTAACACCGTCAGGGAAGATCATCATGTTCTGAGGCGAAATGCCCGCGTCAGTTGCTAGTTTCTGCTCAGAGCAGCCGCCACAGACGCCTATGCGAAGGTTCGCATCCGCGACGTCCTTGTAGCTTTGAATTTTACTCTGGAGGGACTTCTTCATCATGAAGCCCTCGGAATTGCAGACAACCGGTTCCGAGTAGACAACCTGCTCGCAACGCGCAGGCTTGATCATTAGAGCACCTGACGAGATTACATCGACCCGGCGAGCCTGGAGCGCCGGGATCATTGCACCGTAGTCCATCACCTGCGCTGCATAATTGGCGATGCCGGTTGCCGCGAGCGCCTCACGATCAACGTCGGGTCCGATGCCTGAGACCGCGCCGTCCGATCCCACGATCATCCAAGGCGCCTCGTTCGCAACGCCTGACGTGATTGTGCCCTTCTGCTTGAGCGCGCTTATTACATCCTCGGCCCCGGCTGCCCGAATGCCTATCGACGAGAGCGCAAGAGCGGCAGTCGCTACTACCGCGCAGAATGTACGCCCGACAGGAATAGAACTAAGGAAGTTTTTCATGTTCGTTCCCCTTTGTTTTCATTTTTTGAAGTGGCTACGCGCCGCATCGAAATCGGCGAACCTCGTAAGGCTCTTATCGGTACGACTGGTGTGCTTATGCAACGCCGGTTGTGCGCATGACCTTTGCTTTGCCGACTGATCTCACATTTTCAGCAGGGGTCATGCATGTCAATTGTCAAATTGGTATGATCCAATTGATCGTGGCGCTGAATCGCTGCTTTTGGCTCGATTTCAGCCCGTTGCCGCTACCGGCGACAGTGGAAATCTGATCGCGAAAACTGGGCAAATGCTAGATGAACTGTCGGTCAGACAGGCGGCAAACCCGGCTCAGGGTCGCTGGCTAACAGTTGCGCCAACGTTTCGACCCCACGCTTGAAGTCGTCATCGTTGCGAACGGAATCGCCGATCGTTAGCCTCACAGCGTGGGGGTCCGCCTCCCGACCGACGATAAAAGGATCCGGTCCTGTGACCAAAAGCCCCCTCCGTCTCGCCTCTTCGACGAAAGGTCCCGTGCGCCACAGCCCGGGGAGCGGCAGCCAAACGTGTAGCGATGTCGGACGCGGATTCTTTTGATCACCTTTTAGATTTAGAGCCCGGTCGAGAATCTTATGGCGCTGCGCCAGCTTCTGCCTCTGCCAGGCAATCAATTCTGTCGTCGTTCCATCGGAAAGCCATCTGCAACTGATCTCGGCGACAAATGAATTCGACATCCAGCCTGTCGTCCTTAACCGTGAAACTGCTCTCGAGACCAAGTCCTCGGGGACCAGCAGATAACCGGTTCTAAGGGAATGCATTACGCTCTTGGAAAAGCTTGTCGCATAGCATGTCCGCTCCGGAGCGAACGCGGCTATTGGTGGCGGACGCTTGTCGACCAGCGGACCGAAGACGTCGTCCTCTATGATCCAGACGTTGAACTTTCTAGCGATTTCAGCGATAGCGCCGCGTCGTTCCTCGTCCATAAAACTCGCGGTTGGATTGTTAAGTGTTGGGGTAAGGCAGAGGACTCTCACCCGTTCACGGCCACACAGCGCGGCAAAGGCGTCCGGAAGAACGCCCCTTTCGTCGCTAGCTAACCCGCGAAGCTGCAGTTTGAGGATCGCGGACTCTGTGATCACGCTGCTGTCGACGAGATGATCGGCCGCGACGACATCGCCCGGTTCCGTTAGAGATGCAAGGGCGACCCAAAGGCCGTGCTGGCAGCCATTCGTGATCAATATCGTCTCTGGTGAAGCGTTTAAGCCTAAGGTCTTCAGCCAATCCGCTCCCAAGCTTCGATGGTGATGCAATCCCACGATAGGCCTGTGTGCAAGCAGGGATTCCAGCTCTCGCGATCTCGATAGAGATGCGAGCATATCTCGGAGTGCCTGGACATGCTTCTCTCCGACGATTGGCGCCATAGTCGAGAAATCCAAAAGGTCTTCTTCCCTCTTGTCGACGATCGAGCCAGGCACCTTATCGAGGTTGGCGTACCGCACGTAGGTACCGCGCCCGACTTCCCCGGACACGAGACCGCGGCGCTCGAGTTCGGCATAGGCTCGAAAGACAGTCTGAACACTGACCCCCATGCGAAATGACAAGTCGCGTTGGGGAGGCAGTCTTCCCCCGGACGAAGTTCGCCGGAATCAATTGCGGCGGCGATGGCGTCCGCTATCGCCTGGTATCGCACGCCTTCTGATGAGGACAGCACCGGCTTCCAAGTCCAACGCATGTTCGCTCCCATTTCGCCAAATATTGAGATGATCCAATACAGCAATTGACATGGTCCCTGAGCGTCGTATCAGCTATGATGCGAGATGCAAAGAGAGCCACGATGCCCCAATTCGAATTAGACGAGTACGCGCGACGCCTTGCGCGAACCAAGGAAGAGATGATGCGGCGCCGCATTGAGGTGCTGCTGATTACTTCGCCGGAGAACATGAACTATCTAACTGGATACGACGCTTGGTCATTCTACACGCACCAGGTCGTTATCGTCGCACTCGATCACCAGCCGGTTTGGGTGGGCCGTGGCATCGATGTCCCCTGTGCGACCAGCACGGCATATCTGCCAACTGGCGATATCGTTGGATACCCCGACCACTATGTTCAGTCGACGGAACGACATCCTATGGAGTTTGTCGCTCAAGAGCTGGATCGAAGAGGCCTCGGCAATCGCGTCGTTGGCGTCGAAATGGACAACTATTACTTTACCGCGCGATGCTTCGAGAGGCTGCAATCTTCGCTGCCGAAATGCACCTTCAAGGACGGTTCGAATCTGGTCAACTGGGTTCGCATCATCAAGTCAGATGCGGAAGTCGACCTCATTAGACAGGCGAACGTCATAGCGGATCGCGCTATGATGGTTGGAATCGATGCCATCACCCCGGCCATCAGGCAATGCGACTTGGCTGCGCGGATCGCGCAGGCCCAGATTGCCGGGACTGAAACATTCGGAGGGGCTGTCCCTGGCGGGTTGGTTATGGGGATTGGCCCCCGAGCAGATGCACCCCACCTTTCGTGGACCGATGATCCTGTAGGCAGCGACGTGGTGGTCAACATCGAACTTGGCGGCTGTCGAGCTCGCTATCATGCTGGCCTTGCGAGAAGTGTCTATTTGGGTACCCCGCCTGAGCAATTACGCCAACTTGCTGCTGTCGTGCGGGAAGGGATGGAGGGCGTGATCTCTGCCATCGCTCCGGGGCGTATATGCTCGGAAATTGAACAAGTCTGGCGGAGTGTGATTTCTCGGCATGGTCTGAACAAACCATCACGGATTGGCTACTCCATCGGCTTGGGCTATCCGCCCGATTGGGGTGAGCACACGGCAAGCCTGAGGCCCGGAGATGAGACCGAACTTCAGCCCAACATGGTTTTTCACGTAATTCTTGGGATGTGGCAGGGCGAACTCAGCTTTGTCCTGAGTGAGACGATCCGCGTGATGCATAAGGGTTGTGAATCCTTGTCCCGAATGCCGCGTGAATTGTTCGTTGTACCTTAAAGGATCGTTCTGTTGACGTCGACCCGGGAACCAAATCCGATAGGTTTACTTTTGCTCGATGAGCCTAAGCCGGACCGCAGTCCGTCGAGGTGCTTAGGTGGGACGGAAAATTTCTCACAAGGCACGATTGAAGAAGTTGTTGAAGGCGTTTCGGTGCCTGACATACTTCACGATCTCCCTCATGTACGGGATTCTTATCTCCAAGCCGCTCGCCGGCTTAAGGATCGAGGATGTGCAGCGATCATCTCGAATTGCGGGTACTCAGTACTTTATCACAACGACATCAAAGAAACCGTCGGCCTGCCTACCCTGACATCTAGCCTACTTCTTCTTCCGGTTCTCGCAGCCATAACGCCCGAGAGCCAGAAGATCGCAGTCATATGCTTTGATTCCACGGCGCTATCTGACGCCCATTTGCTAGCTGCATGGCCACAGCTCCAGGTCGACCGAATCATCAAGGCCGGGATCGAGGGAACGGAGGCTTGGCGGCAGATCAACCGACCCGACGCGGCTTACGACTGGGATCTTATCGGCGCTACACTGAACCGAGTTTGCGAACGCTCGCTGGGAAACGAAAACCTCGGGGCGATCATTGTCGAATGCTGTGCGTTTTCGCCGTTTGTTCCTCAGATCCAAAGCATGCTTCAGCGGCCCACCTTTGACATCATTTCTGCAGCGCATGCGTCGTTGTCGCAGTCATGATCACTCGATGCATTAGGCCGCGTTCAATTCCCACGGGCGCAGGGCTCGGGAGTCGCCGAGGAAAGGGTGGCGTCTTTTGGAGATGCGGGTTCGGCAAACCACAAACTGGCATCTTTCGCGGACGCAAGCTTCTACCCGTTCTCGTCGCTTGAGACGTTGCCGGCAGAACAGCAGTCGATAGCCAGCCCGACGCAAAATCGTCAGGTCGCATTTTACAACAACCTCACTATGGGAGAGATGGGCAATGAAAGTACTTTGTTTATGGTACGCATCCGAAGACGAAAAACAGGCCATCAAATCAATGTTTCCTGATGGAGCCGAAGTTATTGCGCCAGAGGGCGAATTCCTATCTCGTTTCGATTGTGCTCTCGATGACGTGAAGCATCTAGCGCCTGAAGCAGATGCCATCCTTGGCCTCAGTCTGCCTGACGGCCTACTCAAGCTCACTGAGAAGCTAAAGGTCTTCTCTTGGATGCATTCAGGTGTTGACGACCTTGTGACGTCGGGGGCCGTCGACCAATTTAGAAAGCGTGATATAAAACTCGCTAATATCAGCGGCTCTAACGGAGTTGCGGTTGCTGAACATGCAATGATGTTCCTTCTGGCTCTCGCGAAAAGGACACTGTTTAAGCATCGTGCCATGGATGAAGGCAGGATGATATTTCCTATCTTTGCGCCGGACACCCAGTCGTCGATGTTGCATGGTCGGACGATTGGCATCATTGGCGTAGGTAATATCGGCGGGCGGATCGCTAAGTATGCCAAAGCGTTTGATATGCATGTACTTGGCGTGCGCCGTTCTAAGACTGGCCCATCGGTGGAGCACGTGGACGTCATGCACGGCATCGATGAGTTGCACAGTGTCTTGCCGAAATGTGACTACGTCGTTCTCGCGACGCCCGACACAAAGGAAACGCATGGATTCTTCGGAGCAGCTGAGCTCGCTGCAATGAAGCCTTCCGCCTATCTGATCAACATTGCTCGTGGAATGCTGATCAAGGAGAAACCCCTTTATGACGCCTTGACCTCCGGTCAAATTGCCGGCTTTGCAGCTGACGTTTGGTGGCACTACGACTACGGGCGTACCTTCCCAATGACACCTTGGGGCTCCCGCTTGGGAGTACACAAGCTTCCAAACGTGCTCACTTCAGACGATCAGGCTGCGAACGCGGAGGACGTGCTCCGACGCAACATCGAATGGGGCACAGAGAACCTGGTTGAGTTCTTTTCTGGAAAACCGATGAAGCGGGAGGTCAGCCTAGATCTTGGTTACTGAAGATTCTGCGCTCGTCCTGTCGTAGAGCACGGTTGCGCTTGATACATCGGATCTGGATGGGCATTTGGTGTGCCCATTCTTTTTGATGGCGACGATTGCACGGCTTCTGCTTTAATCGGGGCGAAAGCAACCGCGAGCGGGATCGCAATGGATAGTGAGCGTGGCGTTTCAAAGACTCGATCTCATTGACCTGAAGATCCTTGACGCGATCCAACGCGACGGGCGCATCACTAAGCTCGCGCTCGCCGACAAGGTCGGACTGTCGCCGACGCCGTGCTGGATGCGGCTTCGCAAGCTGGAAAAGGCTGGCATCGTCTCGGGCTATCACGCCAGCATCGCCATGCGTCTGATCGCGCCGGTAGCCACCGTGCTGATGCAGGTGACGCTGGCCAGCCACCGCCAGGCCGATTTCGACCGCTTCGAACGCGTCATCCGCGACATCCCCGAGGTGGTCGCCTGCTGGTCGGTGGGCGGCGGCGTCGACTATGTTCTGAAGGTGATGGCGCGCGACATCGACGCCTATCAGCGGCTGGTCGACGCCTTGCTCGATCGCGAGATCGGCATCGACCGTTACTTCACCTACGTGGTCACCAAGACGGTGAAGGACGAGACCGTTTTGCCGGTGGCCGACCTATTGCCGGCGCAATCGTAACGCGCGCGCAGAGAAATGTTATCGCAGGCTTAGGTAACTCAATTTAACATAATGCATATTATCGGTACAGCGACAAGCCATTGATTACTGATGGGATTCGTCAAGTTCCATAATGAAACTTATGCGACTTTGTACGAGCAAAGTTAAAATGTCCCACTTCTGCAAAGTAGGAATGTCGCTTCCCCTTTGCTGAATGCCATTCTCCCCGGCGCCGTTTGTGAGGGAGACAGCAAGTGGGATTTGTTTTGATGAGCGAACGCGAGCTCCAACGCATAGAGGTTCTATCGAAGGCCATCGAGCGAAGGATGACGACTGTCGCGGCAGCACATGTGCTTGGATTAACCAGGCGCCAGGTGCAGAGGCTTTTGAAGTCGTTTCAGGCCGATGGTGCTTCCGGACTGCGCCACAAGGCGCGCGGCCGACGCTCGAACCGTCAGATTGTCGACGGCGTTCGGGACTTCACTCTATCGCTCATCCGCGAACACTATCTGGACTTCGGCCCGACTCTTGCGGCTGAGAAGCTGGCTGAGGATCATGGTGTCACCGTATCGCGTGAGACGCTTCGCAAATGGATGGCTGAGGCCGGAATCTGGCTGTCGCGCAAGCAGCGCCGGACATTCCATCAGCCGCGCTTGCGCCGCGAAGCCTATGGCGAGTTGGTGCAGATCGACGGCAGCGAGCATCGATGGTTCGAGGAGCGGGGCGGTCCATGCACCCTGCTCGTCTTCATCGATGACGCGACCGGCAAGCTTCAGCAGCTGCGCTTCGTGAAGTCGGAGAGCACGTTCAGTTACTTCGAGGCCTTGGATCTTTATCTGAAGGCGCACGGCTGCCCAGTGGCATTCTATTCCGACAAGCACACGGTGTTTCGGGTGGCGAAGGCCGAGGCTCGTGCCGGCCGCGGCATGACCCAATTCGGCCGAGCCTTGTCCGAGCTCAACATCGAGATCCTGTGCGCCAATTCGAGCCAGGCCAAGGGCCGGGTCGAACGTGTCAATCGCACGCTGCAGGACCGGCTTGTGAAGGAACTGCGTCTTGCTGGCATCTCAGATATCGAAGTAGCCAACGCTTTTCTGCCGGCATTCACGACCAGCTTCAACGACAAGTTTGCGAAGATCCCTACCCGGCCGGACAATCTTCATCGTGTCTTGAACATGCCGGCCGATCGACTCCGCGACCTGCTCTGCAAACGCGAGCAGCGCTATGTCGGCCAGCAATTGTCTTTCTCCTACGAACGCAAGCAGATCATGCTGGAGAAGAACGATATCTCATGCGGCCTGGTCGGCAGATATGTCGATATTTACGAGTTCGCCGACGGTCGCCTGGATGTTCGGTGGAAGGCATGCTCCCTGCCCTACACTGTCTTCGACAAAGAGCAGCGCGTCACCCACGCCGCGGTCACCGAGAACAAGCGGCTTGGCGAGGTTCTGTCCTGGATCAAGAGCCAGCAAGATGAGGCTCGGCCCGCGCCGAAGATTAAGACGAACAGCGAACAGACTGGCTATCAGAAGCGCGACAGGAAGCCGGGGCGTAGGAAGGATTTCATGAATGATCCTGCTGTCATCGCGCGTCGACAACAAGCGCTGGCAAGGCTGGATGCTGCCGAGTGAAGTCAGCTCTCAAAGCTAAACCCGGGGAGCCTTGCTGGATCGCACCCGATCGGGCTGCGCGATCCTGACCAGCTGACGCCCGATCGGGTGCTCTCGTCGCGGCCAGCAGAACCGTGATGCGACATTTCTACTTTGCTGGCCCGGCGACATTCGAACTTGGTTGCAACATGTACTGTAGGAGCTAAGTTAAAATGTCCGGGTTTGGCAAAGTAGGAATGTCGCTCCTGCTTGTGCGCTGCCAATCTCTCCGCCTTCGACGGTGCGGGAGATTGCAACTTGGGACTTGTTCTGATGAGCGAACGCGAACTGAAGCGTATCGAGGTTTTGTCGAAGGTCATTGAACGACGCATCTCCACTGTGTCGGGCGCGAGGATCCTGGGGCTCACGGTCCGCCAGACCCAACGATTATTGAGGACATTCCAAGACGACGGTGCCGCGGCTCTCCGGCACAAGGCGCGCGGCAGATGTTCGAACAATCGCATCATCGATAACGTTCGCGACTTTGTCCTGGAGCTCATTTGCGAACACTATGTCGACTTTGGTCCGACGCTTGTCCGCGAGAAGCTGCTCGATCGACACCAGATAGCGGTCAGCAAAGAGACGCTGCGCAAATGGATGACCGAAGCCGGCATTTGGACATCGCGACGTGAGCGGAAGCGCCAGATTCATCAACCGCGTGGCAGGCGAGATTGCTTCGGCGAGTTGGTTCAGATCGACGGATCGCACCATTGGTGGTTCGAGAGCCGGGGGCCAAAGTGTGCCCTGCTCGTCTACATCGATGACGCCACCGGCAAGCTGCTGCATCTGCGTTTCGCCGGTTCCGAGAACACGTTCGACTATCTGATCGCCACCAAGGCGTATTTGCAGGAATGGGGCAAGCCGATCTCCTTCTACATCCACAACCATGGCGTGTTTCGCACGACGCATGGGTCCGAGAAGGATCGAACGACCGGCCTGACACAGTTCGGCCGCGCGCTTTACGAGCTCAACATAGACATCATCTGCGCCAATTCTCCGCAGGCCAAGGGGCGTGTCGAGCGCGCAAACCAGACGCTGCAGGACCGGCTTGTAAAGGAGCTGCGCCTGCGCGGTATCAGCACGATCGAGGCGGCGAATGCCTATGCGGCCGAGTTCGCTGCCGACTTCAATGCCCGCTTCGGCAAGGAGCCACGCAACCCGAAGGACATGCACCGCCCCCTCGCCGCTCACGAGAATCTGGACGGCGCCATGTGCCGCAAGGAATTCCGGACCCTGTCGCGAGCGTTGACGCTGCGCTACGACAAGGTGGTGTTCATCCTCGATCCGAGCCCGTTTGCGAAGGGTTTGGCCGGCAAGAAAGTCGTGGTTTGCGATTACCCGGACGGCCGGCTCGATATCATGGAAGGCAGCACCTCTCTGCCCTACAGAACCTTCGACAAGCTACGCTCGGTTCACAGATCGGAGATCGTCGAGAACAAACGCTTGGATGAGGCGCTTTTGATGGTGGCCGAGATGCAGGTCGGGCGGGACATGCAGCGCAGCCAGCATGGGCCGCGGCGAACTGGCCAGACGAACCATATGTTCGGCATCCCTGATGGCAGCCAGAGCAACGGCTATGTGAAGCGCGGCACGAAGCCGGGTCGCTTTGCGATGACGCTAGAAAGCACCCACGCGACTCGGGTAAGATCGCCTCATGGCTAGATGCACAGCACCAGTAAGAGGCCATCGCTCAGCGGCTGCTGCCGCGGACTGCCCAGCATGTGGTAGCCGCTATGGCCGCGGCTACAGCAGCTACGGGTACTCGCGCCCGTCCTACTCTTCACCGTCTTACTCTCCCCCGCCCTACTACTCGTCCGGGAGCATTGGGGGTACAGGTACGAACTCTACCGTCAGCTCACCGAGATGGGCCATGATTGTGTGGTGGTGGCACCGGCACTAATTCCCAAGCGTCCCGGAGATCGAGTGAAGACCAACCGGCGCGATGCGGTCAGCTTGGCACGGTTACATCCTGCGGGTGAGCTTACAGCGGTTTGGGTGCCGGACCGCGGGCATGAGGCTATGCGCGATCTCGTGCGAGCCCGTGAAGCAGCCCAGGAGGCTCAAAAGCGGGCGCGTCAGCAGCTTCAGTCGTTCCTACTTCGACATGGCCGCATCTATTCGGGCCGCTCATCCTGTCGCTGGCGCATATGCGGTGGATATCGACTCTGAAGTTCGAGCATCCGGCGCACTTCATCGTGCTCAAGGAATACTGCCAGGCGATCGAGGATGCCGAGGTGCGCTTGAAGCGTCTGACCGATCTGATCTCGGAGACTGTCAAATCCTGGACGATGGCTCCTGTTGTCGAAGCCTATCAGGCGTTACGAGGCGTGTCGTTGATTGCCGCCGTTGTCTTTGTTGCCGAAATTGGCGACATCCGCCGCTTCGAAAACCCCCGCCAGCTGATGGCCTTTCTTGGCCTCGTTCCGTCAGAGAGCTCGACAGGTGAACATGTCAAACGTGGTGGGATCACTAAGGCCGGGAACTCTCGGGCCCGTCGCATGCTGATCGAAGGCGCATGGGCTTACCGCTTCCCTGCGCGGGTAAGTCGAACCAAGCAAGCGCAGTTGGAAGGCCTACCGAGAACCGTTCGCGAAATAGCGTGGAAAGGTCAGCTCCGCCTCTGCTCTCGCTATCGAAAAAGGATCCTCGCGGGGAAGCACAAGGCCATCGCGATCACCGCGATCGCTAGAGAAATGGGGGCCTTCCTGTGGGCTATCGGTCAGGAAGTGCAACCAGCTCACCACGCTTAGCCAAGCACCGCATATCGCGCGCATTAGAAAGAGGAGACAAGATCGATCTTCATCTGCTGATGCTCAATATTGGAGGCAGGGGCCCGGTCGGGGAATCTTCGATGGAACTGAGTGGCCGACTACGTCGATGCCCGTGCTAAGATAGAAGCAGCCCCAGGCGTACACACGGAAATGCGGTATCCAACCCGCGCGTATAAGAGTTTGCAAACCGTCGTCTTGAGGTCCTGTCTCCTATATTGCGCATTAGCTACACTATACCGGACCAGCCATTATTGGCGGGATGAACAGTCGTGGCCATGCCGCTTGCATTTGACATAAGAGTTCCAATGAGACGAAAATCGCGCAGAGAGTGGTGCGTATGGCGGTCGGTGCTTCGGATCGGTCAGTTGAAATATGCATGGTCTTCTCCACAGGGTTGGTTCAGCAACCTCACTCTGTCAGAAAGCCGATCGCTTTCCACCGCCCATGGAATCTACAATCTGAGCCTGCGTGATCTTGAGGAGATGATGGCCGAGCGCGGCATTACGGTCGATCACACGACCATCCACCGCTGGACCGTTCGTTTCGCGCCCTTGTTGCTGGAGCGCTTCAACCGGCGCAAGCGTAGCGTGACCGGCAAATGGCATGTCGACGAGACCTACATCAAGGTCCGTGGCCAGTGGATGTATCTCTATCGCGCCATCGACAGTGTCGGCGACACCGTCGAATTCTATTTCAGCGAGCAGCGCGACCTACCGTCGGCCAAACGCTTCTTCAGAAAGGCGCTGAATAACCGGATCGAACAGGACCATCGGCGCATCAAGCGCCGCATCCGGCCGATGCCCGGCTTCAAATTAACGGCCACCGCAGCCACCATACTGACCGGCATCGAAATGATCCACATGATGCGTAAGCGACAGGCGAGGTATGCCTTCAATCCGAATCCGTCCTTGGCCGAGCAGTTCGAATCCTCGCCGCCTGATTGACCTCGCATCAGGGCCTCTCTGTGCCCCTATTCAGTCGTTGCAACAAAACCTGATTTTCAATTTGAAACGCTTGGCCTGTGGGTCGGGCGGCCGGCTTGGAATCCGCGCCAGAGAAAAGGGCGGCACTGCTGCCGCCCTTTCCGTGAATGCGAGGCAATGGCTGGATTAGAAATCCATACCGCCCATGCCGCCCATGCCACCGCCGGGCATACCACCCGGCATGCCGCCGCCAGCCGACTCCTTCTTGGGAGCCTCCGCAATCATGGCTTCGGTGGTGACCAGCAGGCCGGCGACCGAGGCCGCGTCCTGGAGAGCGGTGCGCACAACCTTCATTGGGTCGACGATGCCCATGGCGATCATGTCGCCATATTCGCCGGTCTGGGCGTTGTAGCCGAAGGTTGCATCCTTGTTGTCGAGGATCTTGCCGGCGACGATCGAAGCTTCGGCACCGGCGTTGGCAGCGATCTGGCGGGCCGGAGCCTGCAGGGCGCGACGGACGATGGCGATGCCGGCCGTCTGATCGGCATTGGCGCCGGTGACGGTGATGGCCAGCGAAGCGCGCAGCAGGGCGACGCCGCCGCCAGCAACGATGCCTTCTTCCACGGCCGCACGGGTCGCGTTGAGGGCGTCATCGACGCGGTCCTTCTTTTCCTTGACTTCGACTTCCGTCGCACCGCCGACGCGGATCACGGCAACGCCGCCCGCGAGCTTCGCGAGACGTTCCTGCAGCTTCTCCTTGTCGTAGTCCGAGGTGGTCTCCTCGATCTGCTGCTTGATCTGGGCAACGCGGCCCTGGATCTCGGCCTTCTTGCCGGCGCCGTCGACGATGGTGGTGTTCTCCTTGGAGATCGACACCTTCTTGGCGCGGCCGAGCATGTTGAGGCCGACATTCTCGAGCTTGATGCCGAGGTCTTCGGAAATGACCTGGCCACCGGTGAGGATGGCGATGTCTTCCAGCATGGCCTTGCGGCGATCACCGAAGCCCGGCGCCTTGACGGCGGCGATCTTCAGGCCGCCACGCAGCTTGTTGACGACCAGCGTGGCCAAGGCCTCGCCTTCGACGTCTTCCGAGATGATAAGCAGCGGCTTCGAGGTCTGCACGACGGCTTCGAGAACCGGCAGCATGGCCTGCAGGTTGGAGAGCTTCTTCTCGTGCAGGAGGATGTAGACGTCCTCGAGCTCGGCAACCATCTTGTCGGCGTTGGTGACGAAGTAGGGCGACTGGTACCCGCGGTCGAACTGCATGCCTTCGACGACTTCGAGTTCGGTCTCGGCGGTCTTGGCTTCCTCGACGGTGATGACGCCTTCGTTGCCGACCTTCTGCATCGCTTCCGCGATCATCGAGCCGACCGAAGCATCGCCATTGCCGGCGATCGTGCCGACCTGGGCGACTTCTTCCGAGGTCTTGATCTTCTTGGCGTTCTTGACGAGGTGAGCGACGACTTCGGTCACGGCCAGATCGATGCCGCGCTTCAGGTCCATCGGGTTCATGCCGGCGGCAACCGCCTTGTGGCCTTCCTGGACGATCGACTGCGCCAGAACGGTCGCGGTCGTGGTGCCGTCGCCGGCGATGTCGTTGGTCTTGGACGCGACTTCGCGGATCATCTGCGCGCCCATGTTCTCGAACTTGTCGGAAAGTTCGATTTCCTTGGCGACGGTGACGCCGTCCTTGGTGATGCGCGGCGCGCCGAACGACTTGTCGATAACGACGTTACGGCCCTTGGGACCGAGCGTGACCTTCACCGCGTCGGCCAGGATGTTGATGCCGTGAAGCATGCGCTCGCGGGCATCACGGGAGAATTTTACGTCTTTGGCCATTTTTACTCCTGGGCATTTCGCCCGAATTCAGATTGGATGGTGCGGATGAAAGGCGGCGGCGTGTCAGCCGATGATGCCCATGATGTCGGCTTCCTTCATGATCAGAAGGTCTTCGCCATTGAGCTTGACTTCGGTGCCCGACCACTTGCCGAACAGGATGCGGTCGCCCGCCTTGACGTCCAGCGGGACGAGTTTGCCGGCTTCGTCGCGGGCGCCGGAGCCGACGGCGATGATCTCGCCTTCCTGCGGCTTTTCCTTTGCCGTGTCCGGGATGATGATCCCGCCGGCGGTCTTCGCTTCGGACTCGACCCGGCGAACGACCACGCGGTCATGCAGCGGCCGGAACTTCGACTTTGCCATTTTTGGATGTCCCTGGTGCGGATGTTGAACGGTGCTCCGTCGCCGGAGCGTGCGAGTGCTATCGTGGCGCTGAGACAGGCGGTCGGCTGCGTCCCCCGTCTTCCCCGCCTGTGGGAACAGGTGGATCGGTGGGCAGCGCCTGAGCCGGCTGAGTAACCTTCTTCATGTTGACAAGCCTTACTCCAGTGCCATCTTTGACGGGGTCCGGGAGACCCGCAGCGGCAATATGTTTTGGTGAGGTGATCAGGGGACGTCTTCTCCTTGGTCGTTCACGTGTTTGCGGATGGCGGCGAGGCTGGGCTGGACGCATGGGTCGGCCTATTTGCACAACCACGCCAGGGAAATGGACGAATTGGCCAGTAAGCCTTTCCGACTATCGCCCCTCTTTAGGTTCCTCCTTGGTTGCCGCTTGGACCTTTTGGGAGGAATCCTTTCGCGGAGCCGCACACAGATCGCCGTAACAAACCTTCTCACCCTTGCAGTTGGCCAGAGCCTGCAGCAACTCCGGTAGAAGGTACTGGTTCAGGTCGTGGGCGATCGGCTCCGGACCGTCCAGCGACTTCAGTGCCAGCTCGATCAACTCGATCGCCCGATCTTTGTTGCCGCTCTCATGATAGTAACGAGCGATCGCCGGATAAGACCAGAACCTACGCCCTTCGCCTTGCGGGGGATCGAGTGCCAGGATGTGTTCGGATAGCTCTTTTCCCATCGCCAGGCGCTCAGCAGACGGAAAGTGCGAATAGTCATAGTTCGGCTGGAAGAGTTGCTCTAGCGCCACAATCATCCAATCCTCGGAGTTTCTGTTGATCGCGTCGCTAACGAATTGGCGCATGACGGGCAAGCCGGCTTGCATGTCGCGCATTTGATGGAGCAACAGATGCGCATGAGACGAGCGGAAACTGAGGTTGTCCGGCATCAAGGCGATGCCTTCTTCGATCGCCGAGCGCGCCGTCTTCCAATCCTCTTTCTCCACCGCCGCCCAATATCTAGCATTGATCGGCTTCGTCAGCGCTTTTTCGCGCGCTTCGGTTTCGCCTTTCGCGATCCGCTCCCTGTCGGCGGCTTTCGCTTGATCGCTGGCGCGCCAGCTGCCGTTGAGCACCTTCGGCAAAACCTCATCGAGTTCCGTCGGTTCACCAATAAAGGCGATGTGGCCGTCTCGGTCGACCACGAAACTGGTCGGAATCCAGAAAGAAAAGCTGGGCTCCATCCAAAGCTTGTCCATTTCGCCTGTGGAGTCGAACGCCATCCGAAAGTTCAGATTCGAGAACTTTTCGGTCAACCAAGCGTCCAGATTGCTTCTGGCCTCATCGGCCGTTGGAGCGCGTTCATATGCCGCGACTGCGACGACATCAACTCCACTCTCCCTGTATTTCTCCTGCAGCTGCATCAGATGGGGCATCGCGTCCACACATGGGCCGCACGAAGTTCTCCAAAATTCGACGATGTACACTTTTCCGGGCTGAAAGCTCGTGAGGGGCTCGCCACGCAGCCAGTTTTCCACTTGAATCGGCGGAGCCGGGGACTCGATCTGCAAGACCCGGTGCTGTCCAAAGCTGTTTCCAAAGGGTGAGGTCATCGGCACTCGGGTTTCCTTCTTAGAGAGGCACACGGGTTGGGGAGAGAGCCTCTCTTGCTCCATTATTCACGCAAGGGTCATGCCAGCTGGCTCAGCGCGCATAAGTGCATAAATATGCTTTGAAAAACCTCCGCATGGCCCAGGATGGCCGGTTGTAATGAACCTGACATTTTTGCCAATGTTGTTCTGAACCTGTCATATTGTCGGCCGCTGCCAAGTTTGGACACGCCTCGCACCGAGCGAAAAAATGGCCCGTCCGCACGGTCCCGAAGCGCCAAGGCCATAAGGACGCGCGGCACGCAGCCTCTGCCCGTCCCGAGGCAATTCGCCTCAGTGACATTGGTGGGGTTGGCTCGCCGCTAACAGTTTTGAAGAGGAGGATGAACAAAGCCCCCGGCGAAGTGTGAGCCAGCCTGATCGACCGACACTGCGGGTATGCTCCAAGCTACACAGTAGCTCGACTTGGCGATGCTCGCCTTCGCAATGCCGGCGCGATACGACATCACGCTGATCCGCCACCTCCCAAAAAACGGAGCTCGACGGCAAAAAATCCGTTCGTCGATCCAGGAAATCCGCCCGGATTTCAGACTTGTGACCACCTGCCTCTTATTTAGCAAACGTTCGATCTTGACCTATCCGCGCTGTCGCTTTTGTGCTGAAAACAGCGGGAGAATAGCACGCCCTCTTCGCCCAGACATTCAAGCGCTGAAGCGTGCTTCCGCATAGTTATCGTGCGCCTTTTTCGTCTCGGCTGTTGCCTTGGACCGCACCGGCTTGCCGTTATTCAAGGGAATTTCCGCGTATGTGCCATCAGGAAACTCAGCCACGATTTTCATCTCGCCACCCAAGCCTTTTACATACCGCTCCATGGTCTTGAGCTGCACAGTTTCCGGGGATTTTTCGATCCGCGAAACTTCCGCCTGCTTCAAGCCCGTCTTGGCCGCTACAGTGGTTTGAGTGACCGACAGCGCCTTGCGGATTTCGGACAGATGAACGGCTTTAAGAATCTCGGCCGCTCCCTTTTCGATCTTAGCTAGGCGCGCGGCCGGTAAAGCGTCAATGCGCTCACGAGCTGGTCGAAAATCTGATCTCTTCGCCATGATCTATTCCTCTTCCTCTGCTTCAAGCCACTCATCAAACCGAACGTCGGCGGTTGCAATGAGGGCTTTTGTAAAACTTGTCCTGTGACTGGCCTTCTTTGTTGCCCCCCGAATATATGGCTTGCCGTTCCTGATCGAATGCAAAGGCGAAACGCCAAGCGCCTTTTACGGCTATCCGGATTTCCTTCATGTTCTTGTGTTTGGATCCCTTGAGGGTATCCACGATGGGGCGACCGAGCTGGGGGCCTGTCTGCTCCAGAACGAGGATTAACTCGTCCAGTTTGTCAGACACAGCATCATCCAAGCCTTCGCGCTCCTTGATGAAATCCGGATGCTCAAGGACCGTCCACTTCATGAAGCCGATATAGGCTGGAACCGATATAGGGTCAAGCTGATATTTTGACCTAGGAAAACTGTTGTCTTGCCCGCTTCTCTCGCCAAGCACCGCGCGACCGACCAACGGAACCGGAGGCTGATCAAAGCCCTAGCCGCAAGCCCCAGGCGCGAGTGGCATGCGGATTTCTGGTCATGGCCTGGTGTTCGGTCTTTGCAGGCATTCCCGTTGATGGATCTGTCCGGAATTAGCGACGGTTGTTCTGGCCAACGCTGCTGTCTTGTCCCGTTCCTGCCCGCTCCTTCGCTGCGCTCCCGAGTTGGGGACAAGCCATCTCAGGCGCCGGCCCCTTTGGAACCGTCCTCCGGGACACAAACCATCAACCAAAGGAAAAGACCATGAAAGACACTAACACCAAGACCGGAAAGACCGAGTCGAAATCCCCAATGTACCTCGCCTATACGGTGCGGGATGCCAAGGAAGAAGGCCAGAAGGGCTTCTGGACACGCATCGGTGCATTCTTCGCCCACGAAGATGGCGAAGGCGGCACGCTCCTCCTCGAGGCCCTGCCCCTGGACGGACGCGTCGTGCTGCGCGCCCCCAAAGTCGAAGAAGACAAGTAGGAGGCGGACATGCAGCTCTTGACTCAAGATCTGCGGGACAAGCTGCTGGCTAATGGTCGCCAGCAGCAGCCTCTCCGCGGTACCAGCGACGAGATCGATTTCGTGCCCGTCGTCAAACTGTTCACGCCACCTGACTGCCACCGAACCCCGGTTCCAGCCGGGGTTCGGCTTACTCTGTGACAGGCGTCAGTTGAGCCCAGCTTTCGGCTTGGAAAATCGCCACGAACATACGCCACGGCGGTGTTACCGATTGAAGCATAACTGAATTGTTCCTTGAGCCCTTCGATGCCGCTCAACGGCTGGCATTCCTGGTCAGATATGAGGTTTGTCCGACCATCATCGACCATCTTGAACAAGATAATTCCTTTGGTGCTTTGAGGGCTGCTTTTCGCCTCATACGGCTGTGGGCGACATGTCCCCTCTGCATCGCGGTCCTCGCCCGGGTTGCAAGCAGGACGTGGTGCCGGCGCCGCGGCGGGAGGCGCTTTGGCCGGCGGTATGGGCGCGGTTTCACTTGTGGTCTCAAATTTCTGTTGGGGATGAAGTAGCCGAGCAGCTGAAGCGCCTGCTTGGCTTTGCCTGTCGTTCCTGCCATCAGATATCCAGGACGGATGGGCCAGTGGGCGTGAGGGCTTGTAGGTCCGCAGTTTTCCAGGCGTTCCCCCGCTGCCTGCAACACGAGCGGTCAGAACTCAGCATCGCGTTAGCTGCAGCAAATTCGGCGTTCTCTTCTTTGGCGTTGTCGGCGCCGAACTTTGCGAACTGGTCCAGGCACTCGCCGGCGTGGATGACGGTGTCCTGGGTTCGCGCACCCTGCTGTTTCTCTCAGCCCGACAGCTTCTGCGACCGGGTCTGCCGCGCTACACGCCGGGTAGCTTCATCTTTTTTCCGGATGGCTGAGGTCAACTCGTCATAGTCGACGCCGCGCTTCTTCAGCGCCCTGCGCGCATCGTCGATCTCGAAGCCCAACAACTCGAATACGGTCATATTGAGCTTGGAAGCGATACGCTCCATTGTCTTAAGGGTGGGATTTCCGATGCCGCGCAGCATCGTGTAGTAGGTCCCTCGCGCCAAACCCGTCTTGGGGAGGAAGGCTTCCATTCCGCCATTCTCGATCTCAAGCTGCTGGAGGCGCAGCGCCAGCATTTCATTGAGGATGGAATGATCGACCGGCTGGGGCTTGCGGACGGGCGACATGAAATCGATGAACTCCAGATGAGGCACCTGCGCCTGCGGAGACCATCAATACCGCAATGAGGTTATCTTGTATATGAATGTTCTTATATATTGAATATTCTCTGAATGAGGCACGGCGTGTCGGATCAAACCTCCTAAAGCTTCGTCGCGCGCAGCCACTAATACGGCCGGCTCGAGCCGGCCTGGCTGCGAGGGACTTTGGCTTCCCACTTGATGAACGACCGTGGACTCGGGCCTTACGTTGCCAGTGACCACATACGAGATAATGTACGGACTGAGTTTCGGCCCAAGCGCTCCCATTTTCTGTCTGGCTGATGCTGATGCCGTTAGGCCCCGCGCGACTCCGCCCGCCGCAAAATGGAAGGCCCGCCCGATACTAAGTAGGAGCAACCGCAAGCCTATGCATGAGCCAACGTTGCCGTTCGCCACTAAAACCGATAAGCCTGCTGGCGATAGAATGGACCTTCCTGCTCCTCTCCGGTTCTGGCTGCGCACGGCGAGCGCTTTCTGGGCGTGTTGAGTTGGAGCGGCACATCGTCCCCTGGGCGATGGCTCCAAGGCTATTTCCTCGTGCAAAGAGTTTCTCTGCATGGCGGGCGGCATCTGGACGTCAAGCGGGTCCGGACGCCCTTTTCTCGGATGCCTTTTAGCGGCTTGCCGTTCGAATTCGTACTCGCGTGATGCCTGTTGCCCTGTCTCGCCGCTGTTTAACCGGCTGTCCAGCCGCGCGAGCGGCCGAAGCGTAGCGGAGCCAGCCCGCAGCCGGACCGCGCTCCCAAATAGCGCTGCAGGTACGGCGGAGGGCTGGTGGTCAGGCGTCGTGCGAGGGCGGGAGACGTCCAATGCGTTTCAGGTAGTCGTGGAGAACACGATCGATGATGCGTAGAGGATGCGTGCGCTCCTCCGCGGCGATCTGCCTGAGGACCAGATCGATGGCGTCGGGCAAGCGAAGTGCATAAGGGCGCGACGAACTGCGTTCGCCATAGGCATCGAACGGTTTGCGCGGATTTTCCCTCTTCGGTTTGGCCGGCGGTGCCGACTTAGGCGCCTCGATCTTGTTGGGCAGGGTTGCGTGATGAGTTTGCGGGGCAGCGGAGGTTGACGCCTGCGTTGTCGGTTGATCGTCGTAATGCGGTGTGATGACGACGGGCTTGGCCCCGGGCGGCGGATCAGACGAGATCCGCTTGGCGCGAAAGGCGTCGCGTGGCAGGGCAGGACGGGGCGGTTTGGCGGTTTCGTTCATGCGGCATTGTCGCCGTTATTGACGCCCTGGCTCGCCGCGAGCAATTCGCGGACGACCTGGTCGGCATTGTAGCGGGCCTTGCGGATCGACTCATCCGTGTCGCTCATCTGGTAGAGTGTACCGTGGCCGCTGGTCATCGTTCGATAGGTGACGCGCCGATAGAGCGCGTTGGCGCAGATGGGCACCTGCTCGGCGTTGAGATAGGCGAGGACTTCGCGCAGAGGCCTGGTGTTGCGGTCGAGACTGTCATATTCGTTGAAGAGAACGCGGTGCTGGCTCATGGGGAGATTGGCTGCGTGGGCATGCTGCTCGAGGTTGCGGATGGAGCGCACGACCTGCGATGCATCGAAGGTGTGAACCCTACAGGGCAGGACGACGAGGTCGGCGCGCAGCGCCGAATGGGTCAGCACCGGTCCGTAATAGCCCGGCGTGTCGATGACGACGACGTCATGGCTGTCAAGGCGCTCGAGCGCTTGTGCGAGGCTCTGTTCATCCGGCGCGCGCACGAGATCGATCCCTTTCGGACTGAGATCCCGCGCGACCGAAGATGCATGCCATTGGTAGGCGGAGCCCTGAGGATCCGCGTCGACGATGGCGACGGAATAGTCGTGATTGGCGAACTCGCCGGCAAGGATAATGGCGACGGTGGTTTTCCCGGAGCCTCCTTTTGGGTTTGCGATGGCGAAGATGCTCGGCATGAAAGGCTCCTCGTGGCGCCGCGATCGCGACAGCGAAATGACCAAAACAATATATTAGATATTACGAGGTCGGAAATCGTGCAAGTCGTTGTTCGCGCGGTCCTCCAATGAGAGAATGCGGCAGTGCTGTGTTTCGGCAAAGCGGCAATACCGCAAGACACGTTTGCTCCAAGGCGGCAATGACACTTCCGGGTAATGCTGTAACTCGCGTTTCGGGACATACGGCAATCTTGGAGGAGATCAATCCCGACCCCTGAGGCATAGCGGGGGTCCTGTCAGGTGTATTCACATCAAAAGGCGTCAAATCACTATTGCGGTAACAACGGGTGGGGATAGCGCTATGGGGCGGATCGCGGCACAGCGCAGGGGGGGCACGGCAGGGCATGGGGCGGCTGCTTTCCCTGGGTTATTGGAGGTTAGTATAATAGATATTGGTTGACAAGATACCGGTTTGTGGGCCAAACCGGGGAGGCTGCTGGACGCAGCCAGGGCGCTGACGCGCGTTGCCTGCCGGCGAAGCTTGAGCCCGTCGGCCGAAAAGAGAATGGAGGACGGCTGTGGCCAGTTCCGCTGCAATGCCGAGACGCAAACCAAGGCTCCGCACGGAGCTGTCGGAGCTGGATGAGCGGCGCCTTCAGGAGGCAGTGGCACTGTTCGGCTTGCCGAAGGCCGAGGTCGTACGACGGTTGATCCGGGCGTCGGTGCAGGCCGGCCCCGCACTTTCTGCCGAGAACACTGTGGTCATCGTGGATCTCGCCTACCAAGTCCGGATGGTTGGGCGCAATCTCTCCCAGGTCTTGAAAGCGATCCACCGTGGCCAGGCCGTGCGCATCGAGGACACGGAGGCCGTGTGGCGCGGCTTGTACGAGGTGATCGCGACGATCAATGAAGAGCTCACCGAGATGACCGTCGCCTATGGCTCCAAGCTTCGACGTGTTGCGAAGCTTACACTGTCGGAGGAAGTCCGCTCTTGAGCCGGGCCGCTCAAATCGGATGGTGGCTTGAGCAGGTCAATGCTGCGCGGCGGGCCGTCGAAACGGCACGCGAGGAACGCGGGCGGCCACGGGTATCGAGGCCGATTGACGAGGAGCGCCAACCGAAGGCCAAGCGGGTTTCGTCGCTACCAAGTACGTCGTCTCAGGCAGACATTCGTGGCGCGACGATCTCGGGCGGACAGGACGAGGAGCGGCGTCGGGCGCTGCCGGCGGCGGCCAGGGGAGGCGCTGGCGGGCTGGCGGGGAACACCGGATCTGGGTCTCCGACGGCGCCGATCGCTGGAAATCTTTCGAGCAGTGGTGGAGCGCAGGGTGGTGGGGCTATCGGCCGCGCCCGGCAACTGGCGGCGGGCTATCAGCCGGCGGTCATCAAAGTGGTGTCCTACGCCCGGGGCGTCGCGCGCGTCACGGCAACGGGCCAGTATGTGCAGCGCGAGGAGGTCGCGCTTGAGACCCACGATGGGCGCATGCTTGGCGATCGTGAAGCTGTGGCCGACGAAATCAAGGTCTGGTCCACGAGTTTCGCGAAGCGTGCAGAGAGCCAGGACGTCGCTGCCATGCGCTTGAAGCTTTACGGGGTGCGCGACACACCGGCCGGGCGGCAGATTTATGAGAAAGCGATGGTTGCCGGATTCGAGGGCCATCGCTATGCCTATCGTCTCGATGCGACACCGTCGGGCGAGCTGGAGGCGCGGCTCGTTGTGGCGATGGCTGGATCCCCCAAGGAGCGGTTGCGAGTCCGGGAGGAACGGGTTGGCAATGCGGAGGTTGGCTTCACTCGGCGCCGGCTCGATATCCGATCGGAGGCGGCTGTGAAGGCGCGGATAGAGGCGGCGACCGGCCATCCGAGGCATGCCGTGAGCGTTGATCCAGGCCCCACCACCCACGGTCGAGACGGTGTGACCTATCGACTAAACAAGCTGATCGAGAAGGGCGCCGTGGTCGACGATCGTGGCAAGGTTTTGTCGAATGTCGCCGATGCGCGCGTCGCCGCGCGAGAATGGGGACCGTCGCTGCGGTCGCAGTCCGCGCGCGACACAATGCACCTGATCATCTCGGCGAAGACTGGGGCGGATGTCGCGGCTCTAACCGACGCCGTCCGCGCGTTCTTGCATGACCGGTTCGCCGACCACAAGTTCATGTTTGGCGTTCACACCGACAAGCAAGCCGACGGGCATATCCATGCCCACGCCATCATCACGGTGAGAAATGAATCCGGACAGAAAATCCATCCGGGCCGTGAGACGTTCCGAGAATGGCGCGAGGTGTATGCTCAGCACGCCCAGGCGCATGGGCTGAAAATCGTCGCCACTTCAGCGAAGGAACGGGCATCGTCGCAGAGTTACGGCCCGAAGGACAAGGCGATCGTCAACGTGGCCGAGCGGCCACGGCCGACGCGGGAAGCACGCGACCGCGCTTATGCGGCGGATCCTGCCAACCAGCGACTTATCCACAATGCCAGGAACCGAATCCGTGTCGCTCGGGCGAACCCCATCAAGCTTCCCGCCTCGAAGCCCGATCGTCGCGCGGTCAACGAAAGCGTCGCCGCCTGGCGAACTGTAGCGCGGGAACATCCGGACAATGCGCTGGCGAAGCAAATGTTTGAACGACTGGCGACGGCCCAGACGTTGGGCAATGTCCTCGACATGATCGGGAAACGAGTTGACCATCTTACGAAGGAGACTAACGGCATGGCGATCACATCGGCGCAGATGACGAAGGATCTTCGCCTCATGAACGAGGCGGTTTCGCGCACAAGCGATCTCCTCGATGGGGAGACCAAGCAACAGTTTCGAGAGGCATCGTCACGGTACCTTGAAACACTCGCAAGCCGAATCGATCTCCAGCGCGCACAGGAGCGCGGCGCGCAGGAGCTCTCCCGTTCCGAAGTCGAGGCCATTGCAGGGGTCAATGCCGATCGCCTGATCGCGCGCGCTCAACAGGTTAGCCTGAAGGAACAGCGGGAGGCCGTCTCTGCGGAACGGATTGTCGATCGCGCCGTCGAGGCGGAGCGCCGACAAGAGGCCCGTGGCGGGATCGACCCGTCATCGCATCGCGAGCTTGGTGCAGATCGGGCCATCGTCGCAAGCTCACAGCAGTCCGCCGCCCGTGAGGCACACGAGGCTGCGGCCGCCATTGAGGCCTCGCGTGTGCTCGCCGATCATCCCGCACAGCCGTTGCCGCAGTCGCTGCTTCAGACCGATGCGATTGTGACGCTCCGATTGGAACAGGAAAAGGTGCTTCGAGAAATCGATGCTGAAAAAGCCGAAGTGCAGGCAACCAAGGGCCAGAAGATAATTTGACGATCGTGCCGCATATCGAAAGGTCACGCCGTAAGCGGGATGGCTGTGCCTCGGCGACCAGCCGTCGCGCTCAACCTATATTTATGCGCCAAGATCGGACTGGGCGCGCACTGCGGGTGATGTATCCCGCGGACAATTCAGTGACACGGCCCTGGTCAGACCGCCCAGTTGGCTTCAGCAGATTGCCAGAGTTGATTTCAGCGGCCGGCCTATAGGCCACCACCGGCAACCTTGCGCGGCCGGCCTCCCTTGCGGCCGTTCTCCCGAGCCGCCGCCGCCTTGGCGCGCGAACGGGCTTGGCCGCCGGCCGTACCGAGCTGCGCGGCCATCCAGCGCTTTGAGCCAAACACACCTTGCAGCAGCGCCGGCACATACACATCAGCATCGAGCTTCGGCCAGTGCAGGCCAAGGCCGGCCGGGCTGATCTCGACCTCGGCAAGGTCGGCCGGCGAGGCATCAGCCAAACCTTCTGCTAGGCGCGGCGGGAAAGCGATCTGCACGCCGGTATTCAGGTTGACGACGATGCGGGCCGAGCGGCGATCGTAGCGCGCGGACACGGCAAAGCCGTTCTCCCGCAGCGCGGCCATCCGCTTTTCGGCTTGGTGAAACTCTTGCTCAGTAACGGCCATGAATTGTTCTCCATTCCGCACATAAGGTTGCCAGTGCGCCGGCCAGGTCATCCGCGATCCGGCTTAGCGCGGCCTGGTTGAATCCGAAGCTCTCCCGCAGCGCCGGCGGTCCATCGGGGCAATGCAGGATGAACACCGCTTCGCCGGCCGCTCCCTTGACGTGGACGTGCGCGGGTCGATGATCGTTCGGGTAGATGACCACGCGCAAGCCATCGAGGCGTAAAACGGTCGGCATGGGTGATCTATACCAAAACCCAAGCGCTTAGGAAAGTCGAAATTGTCGCAAAAATCAGTCGCGGAAGTTTGAATTTGCGACCGACTTTTGTGACAGAAGTTCCCCTGAAAAATCAGGGCCGGTGATTTTGTCGCGACAGCTTTTGGCTTTTGGCCCAAAAAGCTAACCCGCCGACGCAGACCACAATAGCCACACCACATGCCATGTAGAGGCTTGCCTCTGAGGCTCCCGGCGCGATTGTCGGCAGGAGATATATCGCAAGCCCGAATCCGCTTGTGAGCAGGGTCGTAAATGCCTGCACACGGCCAATCATGCTCTAATCCACAGCGGTCAAAAGGTGGGGCGTTGGCCGCCGCTCGCGATACGCGCCGCTATCCCTGGTCCTGCCTTTTGCCGCGATCGCCAAGGCGATAGCCGCGATATGAACGCAGCAGTAAATCGTCTGCCATGCATGTCACAGCGCTCGCTTCGGTCAAGAAGCCCATGGCAGTGTTGGCACCAATGTGGGTGAGCTGCGCAGTGGCGACGGCCGTTGACACCGGCGGGCCTCGCGTCGACGATAAGGAAATTTAGTCATCCCCAAACTGCTCCTGCAAGGTGGCGAGCGCCGATAAAGCTTCTTCGAGCTTCGGCGATATGGACGCGGTGCGAGCTGATGCCGCCATTACATCGAAGTCGTCTCGTTGGGTACGCTCGGTAGCGGCCAGCAGGTCACGAATATTGCAGGTCTCGTCTTGCGGGGCGTTGGGCTCATCGCCGAGCGCCAAAACCTTTCGGGATTGCTTAACAGGGATCTTTTTCGCGACGATCGGTGGCGCCGGACGGAAAGCAGGCTCGGCCGGAGACTTAACGCTGCCGCGAGCGTATTCCTTCTCCGGTGCAGGTTCAGGCCGTGGTGCCGTCTTTCTGCCGTTGCGTTGGAGCTGCGGAGGCTGAGCCTCGTCTTCGGCCGCCTCCAGGCTCGGCGCCGGGCTGATGGCGCCGCCGAGAACCTCATCCTGCCATTTGCGCAGCGCGGGTAAGGTGGGCGGTCTTCCCTTACCTACCTCGAACAGCCGCCGATATGGCTGATCCTGATAGTGCCGGATCTTGGTAAGCTGAAAAGAACGCGAGTTCTTGACCATCAGGATCGAGGTCCGCGCGGACATCTCGCGCAGCTCGAGTGGACTGCGCAGCGGCCGCGGGGTGTAGTGTGGGGCCCATAGGCGCGGCGCGAAGATCCCCTGCCCCGGTCGCATCACCGGCGTCTTGTAGACCTGCGTCGTCTCGCCCAGCATCTCAGATACGAATTCCGAGGTCTCCAGATCGTTGATCTGGATGAAGAGCTTGATCTGCGAACCGGAGACGGTGGTGATGCGCTTGTTCTTGCCATAGAGCTCGTCGAGCTGGGCAATGTCCTGCATGACGATCGCCATGCGAAAACCATAGCCAGCGCTGATCGTGATCTTCGAGATGAGAGAATCCATGCGGCCGACGTGGTAGAATTCGTCAAGCATGAGCAGAACCTGATGCGGCTCGTCCTCGCCAGGGATTTTCACCATCATCAGGTCGTGGATCTGCTGGAACAGGATGCGGATCAGCGGTCGGAAGATCGACAACTCGGCGATGGTGCATCCGATGAAGATCGTCATCGGATGGCGCCTGAGCTCGCGGATGTCGAAATCAGATGTCTCAGTAGCGGCCGAGATCAGACCGTTGTTCCAAAGCGACATTGCCATGTTGACGTTGAAGACGGCCGAATTCCTGGTTTCCGGCTCCAGGGCGATATATTGGTTGAAGCTATCGACGACCCATGTCGGCAGGTACAGGCGCTCGGTGTTCACGATGGCGCGCAGCACGGAGGAGATATCCTTACCCGTCGTCGTCATGCGCGCAACGCTGCGCATATGTTGCGCGCCAGCGACAAGCGGCGAGGAGAGCACGTAGCCGATCAGCGCTGAGAGCAGCAGCCGTCCGGCACCCGCCCAGGTATCGTCCGCCTTCTCCGGGATGACGAAGGAGGCCACGACCAGACAGTCGGTCGCCATCCGCTCGTCGCGCCGCACGAAGTCGAGTGGATTGTAGCGATGCGTGTCGTTCGAGCCAGGCGAAAACATAAAGACCTTGTTGCCCATTGCGCGACGGTGGTTCGCGAGCGCCTCAAAATTCTCCCGCTTCGGGTCGAAGAACACGGCCGAGCCTTGCCAGAGATAGCCATTCGGTAGAACGAAGCCCGTGCCCTTGCCCGAGCGCGACGGACCGACGACGAGAATGTGAGCGGGCTCGTCGGAGCGGATCGTGGCCCCGGCGAGCTTGCCGAGGATGATCCCTTGCTTTGCTGTCAGGCCCTGCTTCGCCGCTTCCAGCACGGTGCCGAAACGCGCTTCGCCAAAGGGCATCTGCCGGCGATTGACAGTCGCGAAAAGCCAGCCGGCGAGCCCCAGCACCACGACGCTGCCGGCGGCGATGCCGGCGCGGATCAACGCCTCGACCTGCGTCTGCGGAAAGAAGACGCGCGCGTAAAAATGCTTCCAGGCGATCAGGAAAACGCCTGCGGTGCGCTCATTGTTCTGCATGCGTAAGAGTGCCCAGCGGGTTGCGCCCTCGCTCGGGAAGCGGGCTGGCGCCCAGCGCGACGCTACAACGATTTCATAAGCCAGGCTCCACAGGAGCCAGAACCCGATGAGCGCCAGAAGGGCAACGCCGATCCTAAAGGCGACGACGCGTGCCATAGACGGCCTTCCTCTCACCCCTGCCTTCGCGCCACTCCGCCATGCGCGCGAAGTAGATGGCCGAGGTGCCGCGCCATCCGCCTATCTTTTGCTGCTGAATGACGATCGGCAGCACCGATTTGATATAGCCGACTATTTCCTCGCGCCTGAGGCCGAGGCCGGCCTGCATGACCATCAGGGCAAGCTGTTCAAACGCGCCGGCCGGGTTGTCGGCATGGACGGTGGTGATGCTGCCGGGATGGCCGGTGTTAATGGCACGCAGGAACGAATAAGCCTCGGCGCCGCGGATCTCGCCGAGGAAGATGCGGTCCGGTCTCAAGCGCATTGAGGCCTGCAACAGTGTCTCCACGGTGACGCGGGCCTCGCCCTGGTCGCCCTTCGAGGCAACGAGCGGCAGAAAGTTCTTCTGCATCGGTTTAACCTCGCGCGTGTCCTCGATTGTGATGATGCGCTCGTCGACAGGCACCTCCTTCAGGATCGCGTTGAGAAACGTGGTCTTGCCCGAGCTCGTGCCGCCAGAAAGCAGGATCGAATAGCGGTTGACGACAGCGAGGCGGATGAAATCCTCGATGCGGCCTGCGTCGAGATGCGCGCATAGGGCTTGGTCGACCTCGGACAACGCTCCGTCAGTCGTGGTCACAACCTTTTCGAAAGAGCCGAGCTTGCGGTAGTCGACGAGGCGCATTTCTTTGATGACCTGCTTGCGAATGGCGAAGGCCCCTCCCCCGGCCGTCGCCGGCGGCATCACACCTTGGAACCGCTCGCCTGTCGGAAGTGCTGCCGACAGAAGCGGGTGGTCTTCGTTGATGCTCTGGCCGGAGAACCCCGCGACCCGCTCGGCCAGATGCCGGATTGCCGTTTCGGTCATGTCCGGAACGTCATGATGCTCCATGGCGGATTGGCCGAAGCGCTCCACCCAGACCGCGCCCGGTCCATTGACACAAATCTCGACCACCTGATCGTCGTCGAGCCAGGGCCGGATGGGGCCGAGCGCCCTATCGAGAAAGATCGTCTGGTTTCGAGCCGGAACGTTCACGTTTGAGCTCCTGAAGCGCTTCCTTCACCGGATCGGGATAGAGTGCGGAGAAATCGAGGTCGCGCCTGACGAAGACGATGATCCGCGTGCCCTGGTCGAGGTAGATTGTCGGGGGGATGTTGATCGAGTTTTTCAGCGCCTCCTGCGCGATGTTGGTGAGGGTCTGCGAGACGTTCTGCGCGGCGATTTGGCGGGCCTGGAGCGCTTGTTGGTTCTGATTGGCGCCGGTCTGCGTCGTGGTGACCACACCGGTCACCGGATCGGTGGTGGTGATCGTCGTGCCGCCGGTGTTGGCGGTGTTTTGGCCATGACCGCTCAGGAACTGGGAAAAACCCCCGACGACCGACAGCATGATCGCCGAACCAAACCGCTCGACATAGTGATTGTCGAGAAATCCGGCCTTGCCGGCGCGGCCGAGATCGTCGGTGCCGGTCGATCCGAGCTGCACGGACACCCCATCCGACCGCAGCATCCGCGTCCAGACGATGAAGACGCGGGTCTGGCCCTGGGTGATGCCGGATTTGTATTCGCCGACGAGATGACTGCCGGCTGGAATAAGGATGCGCCGGCCGTCGAAGGACCAGACATTCTCGGTGGTCACCGCGCGCACCATGCCGGGAAGATCGCTTTGCACGGCGGTCTCGAGGACGCCGCGGATGAGGGTCCCCTGCGCCACGAGTGCGTCGATGCGGTCGTTCTTGATTGCCTTCGCCACTTCGACACCCGCGTTCGCGACGGACGCCAGGAACCGCCGGTTCGGGTCGTCCTCCTGCTGCCCCGTGCCATCGCCCGCGCTGTCGCCCGGATTGGCCGTCCCGTCGCTCGCATCATTGTCGGCGATTACCTGCGGCGCCCGCAGCCGTTCCCATTTGCGCCGCTCCGCCTCCTGGCGCTGACGCTCGAGTTCGGCCAGGCGATTGGCTTCGTCATCGTTTGGTGGCGCCACGACCAGCGGCGGCTCGGGAGGTGGCGGTGCCGGTAGGGCGTTTGGTGGCGCGACCGGCGGCGGGGGCACCGTCGGTTCCGGGGCGGCCGGGGCCGCCGGAATAACGATTGTGCCCTGGTTGGTTCGTGTCTGCGGCGCTGCGAGCGACGGCGCGGGAAATTGTGTCGTGGTGAACTCCTCCTTGTCCGGCGACGTCATGTTCTTCGGCGTTCCCTGGAGCGACCCGTAGATCAGCCAGCCGGCGATCACGAGCGCGCCGACCGGCACGCCGAATTTCAAGATCCGGCCAAAGCCAGTCGAACCGCGCGCGACCGTCGTGGCGGCTGCGGCATCGAGCTCAAGCGAGCGATAGTCCTGCGGGCTCGGCATGGCGCTCTCAGCCTCCCGTCGCGGGCGACGGCATCCCGACGCGCTGGGGAGCGTAGGGCTCCAATCCGTTCGGCTCATGCACATTGGTGAGCCGCCGGTTGAAGATGCAGGTCGACTCGCTCCCGTTGCGTAGGGTCCATTGCGGGCTGACCTTGTCGACGACGACATAGGGACCCTCGGTGCGGAAATTCACCAGGCTCTCGTTACGACCGCTGTCGACGATATAGATCGCCGGCGTCTCGCCCTCGAAGCGGAACCACGTCTTGGTGCCGTCGTCGAAGACGGCGATCGGCTTGTTTATGGACGAGCCCTTGTAGCCATAGTCGCTGTTGGCATTGGCGACGTTGAGGGCCTTGAGGTTGGGGTTCGCCGCTCGTTCCTTAGCGGCCGCCATCAACTGCGCACTCGCCTCGTCCTCGGGGTAGCGAAAGCGCACGACAAAGATCTGTGTCGCCGGCGGGCGGGTATTTGATCGCAGCAGGAAGGAGTAGATGCGCTTGTCGGTCACGACATTGAGGTTCGACAGCGCTTCCTTCTCGATCGGTTTGACGAAAATGATGTCGCCCTTGTGGTTGGGTTCGACCTTCCAGGCGGTCGAGTCGCCCAGCGCCAGCGTCTCGATCTTCTCATCGCCCTGCAACTCGATCATGGTCGAAGTGCCGAAAGTGGCGTCGATCGCGGTGACATTGTCCTTGTTGTAGACGACATCGCGGACGCGACTGTCGACGCGCCCGGGCTTCGGGATAGCCTCCGAGACGGCTGGTCCGACCGCGAGCCAAAGGATCAAGCCGACGACGATGCTGTGAGGGACAAAACGATTCATTGCTGCGCCCCCATGGTTCCCGGGGACGGCGCTGTTTCCTGGTCGCGTCGGTACTCCAACGCTTGAAAGCCGAGAGGATTGTCGAAGCGCCATTCATTGCGCATCGGCGCCGAGGTGTAGCGGAATCGCACAAGCGAGACCCAGTTCGCCGTGACGATGTTGGTGGCGGACTTGGTGTCGGTCGAGAAGCGCACCAATGCCGTCCGGTTGTTCGGGAAGGTTACCGATTTGATTGATACGGACACCACCGTGTTCGTGCCATTGATCTTGATCGGGTTCTGCGGGTTGGCGGGGGAATAGATCTCTGTCAGCTCGCGGGCGGCGTCGCCCGCGGCCAGCAGTTGCGCAAGGTCGAAATTGTCCTTGAGCGCCTTGGGGTCGTAGGTCTCGCGCGCCTTGACGTAGCGGACCACATTGAAGGTAGTGACAGCCTCGTCCTGCGTCAGCGGCCCTTCCGCCATCGGCCGCTTGACCTCGACGAAGCCCGTCGCCTTGTCGACGACGACCATGTAGGGCTCATAGGTCTTGAGCGGCACGAGCAGGGCCAACGTTGCGAGCGAACCGACCGCGACCACGGTCATCACCGCCGCGACGATCCAGGCGAGCGCTCGTGAATTGCGATTGCGCCGCGCGATGTCCTGTTCCCAGGTCATCCCTTCCGAATAATAGCGCGGGTCGACGCTTCGCTCCGCTATGGCTGCACTTGCCTGCGTCATGATGATGAAGATGTCCTGTTGTCACGGGCCGTTGGCGTCACGGCGGGATTGCTGATCTGGGCTGCAAGGCGCCGGAACTCCGGTGTCTCGGCCCAAGCGGCGGCCCTGAGGCCAACGCGTGCCCGCTGTCTCGCGGCGAGCTCCTCGCGCCGTGAGACCGAGGCCGGGTTGAAAGGATTGCGGAATGCCAGCCGGCCGCGGTTCGCAGCAAGCGCGGCCCGGGCGCCGCTGACGCTGGCGTAGAACCGACCTATCCGCGGTGCGCCGATCGGCACGCCGCCTGCGATCGCTGCCGCCACATTGTTGATCTGGGAGAGCAGAAGAATGCCGATGATGGCAAGCAGCACGACAGGGCCAATCGTTGCCCAGGTCGGGCTCTTGGTGTTGGCGACGCCGTTTAGCGTGTCTATCGTCTGCTGGATGAGCGAGACATAGAAGGCGAGAAACGCATAGACGAGGACCTGCACCAGAAAATACTGAACCAATGCACTGAGCCAGCCTGAGAAGAACCGTGTGGTGACGCCGAAGAGCAGGAGGATGATAAAGACTGGCGCCAGCGCGAGCAGTAGCCACATGAACATCTTCGACAGCATGATGAGGAACAGCGCAAAGCCGATCAGCACAGCCATCACGACGTAAAAGACGGCGGCAAAGATATAAGGTCCCCAATTGGTGATGCCGGCGTTCTGCAGGAAGGCCTCTGTCGCATTGTTCGTCGTGTCCCACATGTTCTGAAGCGCGTTCTGAACACCGTTTACCGAGGTAAGGTTCACTGCGGTGCCGGTGTTGTTGGCTGTGGTGACAGCGCTCAAGAGCGCATTGCCAATTGCGGAAGGCCCGTCGTTCATCAGGTTATAGACAAGCGTCTGGAAATCGTTCCAACTCGTCGCAAGGGCATAGATGGTGAAGGCCCGCAACAACCGAAAGGCATGATCGGCCGGCCCGCCGCTCGCCGTTCCCTGCCAGATGCCGACACCCCAGAAGATGACGTAGAGGGTGAGAAGCAGCCCGGCGACGCCCGTGCCACCGCCCGATGTCGCCGCGTTCGCGAGCGCCCGATAAGCCGTCGAGACGTAGTTTTGCCCGAGCTGATCGACCGATTGGAGCAACGTGGTGATGCTGAACGACCCCATCCGCGCGCTCAGATCGGTTTCATCGGGCCGCAGCTGTCGGGCAACCGCAGCGGTGGCGGGAGCGCCGGCGCGGCGACCGGGGCGCCATATGCGAGCGGCGCGCCACTTTCATCCGAGGAGCACGGCGCCTTCAGAGGCTTATAGGCGCAGCCTAAGAGAGCTGCCGCCAGCGTGAGTGTGAGGGCCAAACCGATCGCAGCCTTCACTTTTTTGGCCCTTTCGGCTGGCTGAACGTCATGGCGCGCGAGGCGGCTTTCGCCGCATCATCCTGCGAGACCGGCCCGGCCCCCGTCGACGATGGGTTCAGCTGCTCGCGCGGCCTCCACACCGCCAGATAAAGTGTTTCGGCGATAAGGATTCCGGCAACGAGGAAGCCAATGGCTTGTTTTGACACATGTCCTCCGGTCGTTCTCTTGGAATTCAGGGTCGGGGAATTCAGGGTCGGGCTTTACTGCGTGAACTTCATCGCCCGCGCCGCGGCGGATTCGGCGGCGATACGGTCGAGGTTGGCTTGGTTGGCTGCCGCGGCGGCGTTGTTCACGACGCCATTCAGTTCATTGATCGTCTGGCCCGTCTGAACCTGGACCTGCGTGTTCTGGTCAACGCTGCCCTTGAGATCGGGGGCTTGGCCGATTTGCTGGCCACCTTGTGTGAAGGCCGCCGACCTCGTTTGCACTGCGGTCTGCGTCGACGTGATCAGCCCGGAGAGCGTCGCGGCAACATTGACCGAATTCTGGTAAGCCGTGTCGACCGGATGGGTCTGGCCTGCGGTGAGACCAGTGATGGTCTTAACCAGCTGCAGCCCATTGATCATCGTCGAGACGATGTTCTGGGACCCCGGGCTCATCCCTGCAAACGATAGAGCACCGCCGGAGATGACGGAGCCGAGCGAGGGCGCCTGCGCCATCGAGAACCCGCCACCGAGCGCCATTTGAGCGAGGCTGCCCTGGGCGACGGAAGCGCGATCACCGGTGACGGCCTGCAGTGTCTTCTGGGTGAATTGGAGGATCTGCTGATCTGCGGTGAGGATCTTCTGCGTGCTGGTCGCGATCTCCTGCGCCTTAGCAAGATTGGTATTGTCGATGACGGGAACTTGCGCACGGGCCTCGGCACAAATGAGACCGAAGAGCGCGGTGAGAACAAAGGCGAACGAGCGGGATATCGACATGGCGGGGTCCTAGCGTGCGTTTGCTTGCATGGCCGCGAGAGCGGCATTGACGTCGGTGGCGGAGAGAGCGCTCGGGGCGGGAGTGGCCGATTGGGCCGCGTCCTGGTTGCGTGCCAGGAAGAAGGCAACGTTGCCGGTGCTATCGGTGGCGCGTGCAGAGACGCAGGCCGGGTCGGGCGGGGTCCCGGGCGGTGTGGTCGAGCAGGATGCCGGCTGACGGCAGGGGTCGGCTGCGGTACCCGATCCGGCCATTCCGGCTGGGCACAGGAGCCCGCTGACCGGCATCGATGTCCCTGGGCTCGAGCGCATGCCCATAGCTGCCCGGCTCATGTCGCTGGTTTGCGCGAGATTGGGCGCATTCAGCGCCGTCACCCAGAGATTGGCCGAGCCGATGGCGCTGTTCCAGGCGAGGTTGTTTGCAGGCGCGCGGCGCTGTTCATGTCAAACGCGCCCATCACTGTTGGCGCCGTGCCGACCTGTTGACCTGCCGCCTGGAACATGGTTCGCGCGGCGCTGAGCGACTGACCGCTGGCATCAAGACCGGCGACCACATCGCCGCTCGATTTGAACAGCGACTGGCTGTTCAAGGCCGCCCCTCGCGCCGTCGCGTCGGGCGTTGCTGGCATATCCGGCGCATAGCCCTGGATCGCCTTGGCACCGGCGCCCGTCTGCGGCTGCAGGGTCGGGTCGCTGACATTGGCCTTCTTGCCGGTGGTCATGGCGCATTTGACGCCGCTGTTGGCGTCCTGGCGCTGCGTCGTGATCGGCACAAGATTTACCGTCGCGCTCGCGGTCTGCGAGTGTTCGGTAAGCTGCGCGGCATCGATGGTCGGAATATCCGCGCAAGCCGGCGCGGTGAAACTGCAGGTGGTTATAAGAGCGAAGGCGGCGAAAACTGCTTTCATCGCGTGGTCCTTCCCAGGAAGATCGGCAGCCAGACGGCTGGATCATCGCCGACGCGCGCCCGCAGCGCCTCGAGCTCGGCAACGGTCTCCGTGCGTCCCGATAGAACCTTGATCAGGTCCGGCATGCCGGCGAGATTGAGCTTGGCGATGACGCTGTCGCGTCCGTGCTTGATCAGGAAGGATCGGCTTTCCGGAACCGTGCCGCGAATCCAGGCCACCTCCCGCTCCGATAGGCGGAATGCGCGCGCGTAGCTCTCATCATCGGCCTTTGGATTGGGAAAGAACACGTTGGTGGCGGTCTGCTCGATCAACGTGCTCGCCGAGCTCGAGCGCACGATGTCGGCGGCCGACTGCGTACCGAAGCCAATGATGCCGTTCTGCTTGCGGATCGTCTTGAGCTTGTCTTTGATGAAGAAGGCGAAGACGGGGTCGTCGAGCAGGCGCCATCCCTCGTCGAGAAAGATCATCACCGGGTCCCCGGTAAGAAGCTCTTGCGTGCGATGGAAGATGTACATCAGCGCGGCGGTGCGTATGACCGGGTCGTCGAGCACCCGCGTCATGTCGAAACCGAAAATGCTGGAGAGCGAGAACTGATCCGTCTCGTTGTTGAAGAGCCAGCCGCGCTGGTCCGGCCGCATCCAGCTTTCGAGACGGGCGAGCAGATCTCCCTCGCCCGCCCGGATGCGGCCGCGGAGCAATGTTGAGAATGCTTGCAATGTCCGACCGTCCGGACCGGCACTGAGTGCTGCCGCAATCGCGTTGCGGATGACTTGCTCCTCGGAGGCCGTGAGGTCGCCGCCATTCGCCGGCCGCAGCATGAAACCGAAGAGCTGGAACAGGAACGCCCGGTTCGGCGCTGTGTCGGGCATGGAGAGCGGATTGAACCCGGTCGGTTCTCCAGGCACCAGGACCTCGTATTGCCCACCCATGGCACGGATGAAGATCTCCGCTCCGCGATCCTTGTCGACAAAGAGAAGTTTGGGACGCGGCATGACGCGCTGCGACTGCGCCGAGATGAAAGACAGGAACACGGTCTTGCCGCTGCCCGAAGGGCCGACAACCGTGAAGTTGCCGAGGTCGCGGACGTGATGATTGTAGTAGTAGGCGGTCTGCGACGTCGTCTCGAACACGGAGATCGCCGGGCCCCAGTGATTGTTGTCCGGACGGCCGCTCGGATAGTTATGCAGAGAAACAAAACCGGCAAAATTCTTTGAGGAAATCACCGCCTTGCGGGCGATGTAGGCAAAGTTACCGGGCAGCTGCGACCAGAACGCGGGTTCGCAGTTGAGATCCTCGCGCGTCCAGATCACGGAGCGGTCGGTGAGCGCTGCGCCAACGGCCGTGACAGTCGCGTCGACCTCGGACATGCTGCGTCCAAGGCACATCACCGTCATATGATGTTCGCCATAGATCGCCTCGGAGGCCAGGAGCTCGTCGCGGGCGTCGTCCAGGTGCTCGGCGACGATTGAACCCGCCTCGTCCGACATGTCGACCTGGCGGGCGACGCGGTCCACCTGTTTGGCCGCCTCGGGGCGATCGATGATAGCAAAACTTTGGCTGGCGATGAATTCGTGCGGGACGCGCAAGAGATTGTCGAAGGATCCGGGCCCGGTCTGCGCGGGATATTCACGAATTGAGATCATGGCGCCAAACCGCGTGTCGTGCGCGCCGGCGCCGCGGATCTCGAAAGCGTTCTTGCCGAAGAAGACCCGTTTCATCGACAGCGCGTCGCTCAGCGCCATGCGCGGCAACAGCATCGGGCGGGGCAGGCCGCCGTTGACGATTTGCACGAGGAATTCCAATGGTTCCGAATGCCAGACGCCATCGCGCGAGACCACGCCAAGCTGACGGGCGCCGTAGGCGGCGAGGTTCTCCCGCACGGCGGTCGCAGCATCGCGCAGTTCGGTCAAAGCCGTCTGCGCGGCGACAGTTTGGCCGGTCGCATCCGTTCGGCCGAGGAGTTTCGTCAACAAGGCGTCGAAGGTGCCGGCCTGGCCCTGAAGCGGCCTGCGGACGATCGTCAGATAAATGTCGTTGACGAACATCCGCCGCAGCGACAACGCCGCGTCGTAGCGTTCGTCGATCTCTCGGCAGAGCGCATTGTCGAAGGTGGACGCGATCCGCGGTTTGACCTCGCGCCGGATGATGTGGCCGACGAGGGCGAAGCGGGAATTCGCGAGCGTCCGGACAAAGTCGTTACGGGCCAGAAGGCGAGCGTTAATCTCCGACATGTCAGCGGTCTCGAAGGAATAGCCTTCGAGCTTGAGCACCGTCAGGACCAGGCCATCGCGTGTCTTGAGAACGTGATCGTCAACGTGGCGGGTAAACGGGATGTGCGACGCGACCGGACGCTCGCGCCGCGATACCGCGCCAAAGGTCAATTCATCAAGCAGCGCCCGCGCGACCATGCTACCTCCTCATGCCGAATAGCTATCGGCGCCCCAGAAGGCGCGCGAACGTGGGGGACATCTGGTTGACTTGACGAAGAGGATTTCGAAGATGCGATCATCCCTCAGCGTCATCACATAGCCGAAGAGATGCAGCGGGATCGCAACCAGCAGCATCATGAGATCGTGCGAGAGGAGAAAGCAGACGGACGAGGCGACGCCGTTGAACATGAAATACATGTAAGGCACGCCCATAAGCGTCGGCGCGCGCGTCAAGGCCTTGACGAGCGGCGTGATCAGCGGTTCCTCGAGCTGGCGTTCGTCCATTGGATTTTCCTCACTGCCCGACGGCGGACTGGAAGAAGTCGACGATCTGGGCCGAGCCGAAGACGAGCACGATACCGAAGATCACGCTGCCGGCGATGCCCCAGGTGAGGCGGCCCGACCAGGCGAAGAAGCCGCAAGCAATCACGGCCAGGGTCGCCAGCGCAGTGGCGATCGGTCCGGTCAGCGCGGAGACGAGCTGCGTCAGCGTCGATTGAACCGGCTGCAATGTGCCGCCCGACTGGGCGACCGCCTGATTGGCCAGGACCAGGAGAAGTGCGCCGGCTGGAATGGCTCGCTGGCGCAGCGTGTGTCGTAGTCGCATTTGTTGCTCCTTCATTGGACGTGCATCACGAAACCGTCGCTCCATTCGGAGGCGGCGGGTTGCTCGGCCTCCGCCGCAACCGGAGGCGCGAAATTTCTGGCTGGTTCGATCATGTCGGGTGTGGTTGCGGGGCTTTTGCGCGCGGGCGGGCGGGTGCTGCCTGCCGGATCGGGCCAGGCATAGAAATCGTTCATGACGTCGGCGACGAAGCGCACCGTCTCCGGATAGGGCGGTACGCCACGGCTTTTCTCAACCGCGTCCTCGCCTGCGTTGTAGGCGGCCAAAATGAACAATGGATTCCGGTAGCGCTCATGCAGCGCACGCAGAAAGCGGACGCCGCCGCGCACATTGGCTTCAGGATCGCAAAGATCGACCTTGAACCGGCGCGCCGTGTCCGACGTCAACTGCATCAGGCCGTAGGCGCCCTTTTGCGAGAGCGCCGTCGAAACGTCACGGCTTTCGACCTTGGCGACCGATTGGACAAATTCTGGAGAGAAGGCTTCCTCGTTGGCGACCCGCAGCACAAGCGCCTTCGCCGCATCGATCGGCATCGCCACCGTGTTTTGACATGGGGACTGCGGCGCACCCGTGGAAGACTGCCCAACGACCTCGACCGGACGATCCAGGGGTGCGATGGGTTTGACGCGACCGTCGGCGACCACGATCACGGTCATCGGCACCGTGGGTGAAGTGACGGTAACGGTCTGCGCCAGGGCAGAAACAGCGCTGGCCACTAGCGCACCCCCAACACACATGCTTCTGCGCCGCATTTCGCCTCCGGCATCGATTCACTGTGGACAATATAATAGATATTGCTATGTTGGCAACAGCGAAACGAAGATTGAGCAAACTTGTTATGAGAGCCTTCATGCAGGGAATCGGGGTTCACTTTGCGACCATCGCGGCGGGGCTCGTTTGCCTCGTCCCACCTCAGGCACGAGCCCAAAACGCCTCTTTGGCTGCAAGGTCCTGCTGTGTGCCGCCGCCAGTGCGCCGAGTTGGTCGGAAATTCCCTACTGCGTCCCTGTCATGCATGAACTCTTCCGCAGTCTTGCCCATGGCGGCTCCTGGCCAACCTGCCCGGAAGGCAACGCCGGGGGCCTTGGCCACGAGCCCTACTATCCCTGCCCGGCCGGCATGACGGCGATGCGATCGGGATTGGATGGCAATGCCGGCTTGATTGCCTCGCCGAACGGCAACCTCTGCGCCGACACGAAGAAACCGAGCAACGTCTGCTCATGGGGACGTGACAGCTCCTGCCAGGCGACTTATCCGACAATTCCCCGCCAGCCGCGCAGCGATCCCGACTACGTCGACATATCTACCGGCAACGGCGTGCAGCGATTCTATTTTTCGCTGAGGGGGTACTGATGCGCGGCGCGGCGGCAGCGCTTCTCATTGGCGCAGTCACGGCTACATCGGCGATCGCTCAGCCGGCGGCGAAGGGTTGGTTTCCGGTGCCGCCGACGGCCGTCTACCAGACCGGCGACAGCTGGACAGATGGCGAGACCACCTTTCGCCTGTACGGCGTGCAATCCTGCCTACGTGGCACGAGCTTCACCAATGCCCACGGTCTGAATCGCGATTGCGGTGAAGCCTCGCTCGCCATGCTCATCGCTCTCTCCCGGGATCTGCGGCCGCAGTGCTACGACGCGGCGGAGGCGCCGCAGATGAAGACGATGTTCGTCTTCTGTGTCGCGACGCGCGCAACCGGCGCGGGCGCTGGATCACGCATCGATCTCGGCACCGCGCTGATCTCGACCGGCTATGCCTTCGCCGCATTCAATCCGCAGGGACAGCCGGTGCACGCGCCCTACTTCGTGGCGCAACTCGTTGCCGAGCGAGCCAAGGTAGGCCTCTGGGCCTTTGCCGATCTGCCGGATCCAAACGTGATTATTCTGCACGCCCTCAAATCCCCGACCTCGACTTCAACATCAAAATCCCCTGCGGCAACAACCAGCCCGCCCCCGCGCTAACATCGACCTCGAGCCCACCAAGGAGACCTGCTTTGAGAACGACCAACCTGTTCATCCTGCGCGGCCGCGTCGGCCAGGCGCCGAAGGCCTTCGGCAAAGCCGCGAAAATCAATGTTGCAACCGATCGGGCGTGGACCGACAGCAAGGGCAAGCGCCAGGAAGAGACCGATTGGGTCACGGTGACGCTGCTCAACGAAAAGGTCGCGGAGTGGGCGATGGCCACTGTCGGCAAAGGCGACGCGGTCTATGCCGAATGCCGTATTGCCGACGGCTCCTACAAAAAGGATGGCGAGACCGTCTACACGACGGACATCATCGCCAACGCCTTCCACAAGCTCGATCTAGGCCATCGCGATGACGCAGAGATTTGATGTTGGCGCACGCATGACGTTGCTCGCGATGGCGATCGCGGTGTCCCCACAGGCGAGCGCCCAGTCGCCCTCGATCGGTTCGCCGGGCCTATATCGTCCCAACCAGGCTCTCCAATCGCCACCGTTGCGGGTCGAGGTGCTCGACGGCACGCGGTTCCGCGATATCGAGACGACGGCGATCTATCGCCTCATTGGCATCGACACCTGTGCTCCCGATCAGACCGCACTGCTCGGCCGCCAGCCGTGGCCCTGCGGAACCATGGCAGCGGCTTGGCTGGTAAGGGCTACTTTGAACAAATGGGTTGCCTGCAACATCCTGCGCGAGGAGAACGGGGAGCATCTGGCCCGCTGCGCTGCTGCCGATCACGCCGATATCGGCGCCGATATGGTGCGCGACGGGGTCGCCGTCACGTCGCCGCCGACGAACCGCGATCCAGCAATCCGCGCCTACGCTTCAGCAGAGCAGGAAGCGCGAAAAGCCTACCGCGGATTGTGGTCGAGCACCTTCCAGATGCCATGGGAGTTTCGCGCCAGTCCCGAGCGCCACGCGGCAGTCAGCCGACGGGGCGCGCCGTGATGTCCCCGTTGGCTTTCCTCCCTTTCTGGATCGCGCTCGTCCTGGCGGGGTGCGCCCAACCCGTCGCGACACCCGTCGTCGACGCGACGCTGCTGCCGGCGACGGATCCTTTGTATCGACCTGAAAGGGTCCAGCCCGGGCGGCTCGAATACGCCCCGGATCGTTCGACCTTCGCGCCGGTTCTGACGGAGCGCTTTGCCTACCCGACCCAGCCTCAAGCCAATGACGCCTATCGTCGGCTCGTCGTCCTGGCTCCAGGCGCTTCGCGCCCCTACCCCGCCTCGATATGGCTTTTCGGCTGCAAGCCTGGCGCTCTCGACGCACAGACAGCGCGCGTGACACGCTATCGCGGTCCAGTCGTCCACTGTGCCACGGATTTTCTCGACCCATCGGGGCGACGTGTCAGTCGCCAGACAGTGAACTTCTACTATTACCGCTCGGCCTGGAACATGCAGCCGGTCTACCCGCCGGTCACCGCTGTTCCCTGGCAAACTGGAGAGCACTCGCCCAAGGACAGGTGGTGGTGGGTGCCCGGCCGAACCCGCTACGAATAGCAACGACGCGATCAAGCCGGATGCTGCATGATGGCAGGCAACCGAGAATATATTATATTAGATGTCAAAATGAAAACATATGAAACTCGTCCGAGGACCTTCGACCGATTTGACGTGACGATCGTCGCCGCTGCGCTGGTCTGGCTTGCCGCGACATCATCTATAAGCGCCCAGGAGCGAACGCCCGACCCCTCCGCCTGGCGCAACGTTTCCTATGCGGACATGCAACGGCCATCCGTCGATACCGCAACCTATGCTGATATCTGGAAGGATGCGATCGAAGCAAACAACCGCGCCTATGTCGCTCGCGGCGATACGAGATTTGCGAGCGCCAATGCGCCGGCGGTCGAGGCGCATTTTGTCATCTGGAGCACCAAACGGTCCGTGGTCTTTAGTGTCCTCGATACCGTGACGGGTTGCACACCCAAGGGCGTGCCTGCCGCCGGCGTGGCCGTAAAGCTCTGCCCGCTGCGCATCGCGATCTACGATGGTCTGCTGGTCCGCACGCTGGACGGCGGGCGCGCCTGCTTCCTTGAGATCGAGCCAAAGGTGGTAGGCGGCAATCCCGTCGGTTCGGGCTCTTACGTCTCCTATGACACCAAGACCAAGACGCTGAAGACCGGCACGATCGTCGCCCATCAAGCTGTCGAGGGCTGCTCGCTCACCCTCCCGCTCCCCCCCCTGTGAATTGGCCATGGTTCATCTCTCTCCACCCCTAGCTTGAGGAGTATCGCATGACCCTCCCCCCCATCATCGGACTTGCCCTGGCATGCGCGGTCGCACTCATGCCCACCGCACCGGCCAAGGCCGCCGATGCCACGTTCGCCTACAAGCTCTCCTACCGAAACATCGCCAAGGATCCTGACGGCGTTTGGGCCGGGCCCGCTTTGACGCCGTCATCGACCGGGACCGTCACCATCCATGAATACACGTTGAAGTCAGCACAAGGCGACTGGCTGATATCCCAAATCTGGAACGCTGATTGTGGTTCGGCGACCTGTCCGACACGACTGGTTCGGACATCAGCCGACGGGAAGAAGACCGTCGTGGTCGACGACATGATGCATCAGGTGATCCCGCCGGATGATCCACGTTTTGCGGCTTTGCCGAAATCGGAGGCGCAGGCGGCCTTCGCAAGGGCTCCCTTTCTTCTGAGCGCCGACGGCAAGGAGCTTTTGAACGGCGATTTGAGGTTCGAGATAGGCGGAGAAAAGCCGTGAGGACGCGAACCGCTCTCCGGCAAACCCTGTTTGACGCCGGTTTCATTCTCTCTCTGTCGGCGGCCGCCGCCTTCGCCGGGCAATCGGCCGCGAGCCTCATCGACGCGGGGATGCCAGCGAATTGCGCGAAGTTCGCCGCCCGGGTCTCCGGCAGCGAGGGCAATTTCGGAACGACAAACCAATACGGCTGCCTCGGCGCCTTCCAGTTCTGCCCCGGTACGTTCGAACGCTACTACAGCGGTAGCGCACAGAGCTTTCTGGACGATCCATCGGCGCAGACAGCGGCGTGGACGAAATACGAACAGGATTCCTGGGCTCAGGCGCAGAAGAATGGCTTCGTCTCCCTCGTCGGCCAGCAGGTTTGTGCGGGCGGCCAATGCGCAACGATTGACCAATCGGCGATCCTGATGGCCTGCCAATTCGGCTGCGGCGCCAAGGGCAAGCTTGCCAACTATGCGGCGGGCGGCGACTGTAATGCCCGCAATGTCAAAGACGGTAATGGCGTCAGCGTCTGTTCCTATCTGGTCCGAGGCTCGGGTTACGATGTGTCCTGTTTTACCGGTCAACAATTGTGCGCTCAACCGCAGATCGGTCCTGGCGACTTCCCGACCTCGACGGGTATCGCGGCCAATGCGCCGACCCCCGCCAGCGCGTCGATCGTCGTCGCGCCGCACGATGTCTGACCAACGAGTTGAGGTGATTTTCGTCAGTTCGACTCGGATTCATCGCGCAGGATGAATTCCGAGAACGCTGCAAGCTGCTCTTCCACCGGTGCGCAGAGGTCGCCGCCGCGATAGTGGGCATGGACCAGAGCCCAGAAGACGACTTCGTCAGAAAGTCCGGCAAACAGGGCCTTTAACAGAAGGCGGCCCATGATCGTCACCGCCCGCGGGGAATCGTAACGGGATCTCAGTTCGCTGGCGAGGGTTTTCGTATCGGCAATTCGGATCAAAGCCAGTTCTCCTCTTGCACTATTCTTGGGTTACGCTGCCGCCGGCAGCGGTGCACCCTGGCCGAGGTCGTTCACTCGAAGCAGTTCTCATGGATCGCACGGATGCCCGCCTCTCCTACATTCTCCGGGTGTCAAAACAGGCTCGCCCAAGCTAAGAGCGACGACATCCCGTCCGGCTTTCCGTAGCGAAACGGCGCGGGCTGTCAGGGTATCAGTTTCGGGAGGCCGAGACTGGGAAAGGCGCCTTGAAACAAACATCTCGGCAATTTCTGTATATTGTTGTGCGACGGTCAGCGCAGGAAGCGCTTTTCGTCCCCCTTGACCTTGTCCATTTTCTGTAGCCGGAAGATTTCCTCGACGGGCACGATGTCCTTATGGACGTTCTGCACCCCGCCATCGGCAATGATCCGTCGGAAGGCAGCCTGCATTGCGGTGGTTGCGGCGCGGATCCCGTAGTTGCCATAGATCGTCATTTGGATGTTGGCGAGCGCGCGGATCCGAGTCCCGTCGAGTTCCGGATAGGCGTTGGGCACGATCACAAGCGGGACGATGCCCTTCCAGGCGCGGGAAAAGCATTCGATCTCTGCCGGGTCCTTTTTCTTAGAATGGATCAGGATCATATCGGCGCCGGCCTCGACATAGGCCATGCCGCGCTTTAGGGCCTCCGCTTCGCCCAACCCGGCAATCAGGGCTTCCGTGCGGGCAATGACGAGGAAATCCGGGTCGCTGCGGGTGGAGACCGCAGCTTCGATCTTGCCCTGGAATTCCTCAATACGTAGAAGTTCTTGGCGCCCATCGGCGGCAAGGCTGGTGACTTTGGGGAAGGTCTTGTCCTCGATCACTACGGCGGCCGTGCCCGCCATTTCGTATTCCCGGATGGCATGGATGACGTTCACGGCGTTGCCGTAGCCCGTATCGATATCGGCGACGATCGGCAGCGAGGACTGACCGGCGATCGCCCGCAGCATATCGAGATGCTGGGTCATCGTGATCAGGCTCATATCGCCAAGACCGTAAAGCGCCGAAAGCTCGAAGCCGGAAGCCCAGAGGCCATCGAAGCCGGCCTCTTCGGCCAAGATGGCCGACAGAGGACTGTGGGCGGCCATAATGTGAACAAGGCCGCGTTCGGCCATGCGGTCACGCAGTTGCTTTGCTTTGCTCATAGATACTCTCACTTTCTGACAGGGCTTCGCAGGCTGCAAGAATGCGGTCGCAGGCATGCTGGAGATCCTCGATCGACGCGGCGTAGGAAATGCGGATATAGGGCGAGGCCATGAAGCCGCTGCCCGGCACAACGGCGACGCCGAAATGCTCGACAAGATACATGGCGAAAGCCATGTCGGTGTCGATCACCTTGCCCTGAGGACTGGTCTTGCCGATCACACCGGCGCAATTGACAAAGACATAGAAGGCGCCGTCGGGGGGCCGGCATTTAAGTCCTTGTGCTTCGTTGATCTTCTCGACCACGAGATCGCGGCGATTGCGGAAGCTAAGGACAAAATCGTCGATGTAGTCCTGGTTGCCACCGATCGCTTCGATCGCTGCATATTGCGAGATCGAGCTGGTATGGGACGAGGTCTGCCCCTGGATCGTATTCATCGCCTTGATCAGATCCTTCGGCCCGGCGCCGTAGCCGAGGCGCCATCCGGTCATGGCGCTAGACTTGGAAACGCCGTTGACGGTCAGCGTCCGGCCGATGAGGTCTGGCGCGGCTTCGGCCATCGTCGCGAAACGCACGCCATAAACGAGTTTTTCGTAGATATCGTCTGCGAGCACATGAACTTGAGGATGGCGGCGCAGAACGACGGCGAGCGCCGCAAGCTCGGCCTTGGAATAGACCGCACCGGTCGGATTGTTGGGTGAATTCAGCATCAGCCACTTGGTGCGCGGCGTCATCGCCGCCTCCAGATCTTGCGGCTTCAGCTTGAAGCCGAAACGTTCGTGGCAGGCGACGAGAACCAACTCGCCGCCGGCTAGCCGCACCATGTCAGGATAGGACACCCAGCAGGGTGTCGGGATGATGACCTCATCGCCCGGATCGAGACTGGCGAAGAGCGCATTGAAGACCACCTGTTTGGCGCCGCAGCCGACGGTGATCGCGTCGATGTCGTAGTCGAGGCTGTTGTCGTGCAGCAGCTTCTGACGGATTACCTCACGTAGCGGCTTTACGCCGGCGACAGGCGTGTAGCGTGTCTTGCCCTCACGAATGGCAGCTATTCCAGCTCTTTGCACCACGTCGGGCGTATCAAAATCCGGTTCGCCCTGGCTGAGCGCAATGACATCAATGCCCTTCTCGCGCAAAGCGGCGGCAGCGGCAGTCATAGCCTTGGTTTGAGAGGGACGGACGGCTTGTAGTCTTTTGGCGATGAGTGACATACCACTCTCCTCGAAATTCCGGGTTTATCCCAGAACTAGCCAAAGTAACTGCAACTCGCCAATTACGGCATCGCGTAAAACGAGGATAATGATCGCATTTACAGATGGCATCAGAAGCGCGCGACCTATTTGGCTGGGACGTCTTCCTCCGTCATCTTCCGGCAAAGTCGGGTCAGCCAACGGCAAAAGGCGCGGGCGACATCCGGGTTGTCGCTGCGATCGATTGCATAGGCACGGTACTGCATGCCGCTTGGCGCGCGTGACCCGGCAAGCACTTCCAGAAGGCCCTGCCTGATCAGCTCCGCAACCACGATATGCGGCGTCACCAGCAGGCTCTGCCCGGTCGTTACCGCCGGCAGTGCGAGGTAGTGGTGATCGTAACGGGCGCCTGAGGTGATATCGGATGTCTTCAGGTTCATTCCGCGCAGCCAGGTGGGCAGAATGTCGGGCCGGGACGTCACCGCAATAATCGGGGTGCTCCGCAAGGCCTTGAGGCCGCGGCCAGCGACACAATCCGGCGCCCCGACACAGACGAGTTGCTCGTCATAGACGTCCCAGCGGTCAGCCGGCTCGGTCAACATCAAATCTCGAGTCAACAGTACGTCGAAGCTGTCGGTCGAAGCGGGTGCAGACAAGGTGCTGATGACGTCGACCGTGACGCCGCCCATTTCTTTCGAGAATTCGCGTAGATTGGGGATGAGGACCGTATAGGCGAAGGTGGAAAGCGACGTCCGCACGACGAGACGATTGACGTCCTTCCTGTCGCTGCGACGCATCCGCTTTGCGGTGAAAAGGATCGTATCGAGCGGCTCGGCGACGGCATCGGCGAACAGTCGCCCGAAGTCCGTCAACTGGCTCTGTCGGCCGAACCGTTCGAGCAGCTTTGCCCCGAAATACTCCTCCAGCACTGCAAGGTGGCGGCTGACGGAGCTCTGGGTAATGCCGAGTGTCTTCGATGCCCGCGTGACGCTGTTGTCTCGCGCGACCTGCACGAAGGCCCGCACCGCATTGAGTGAGAGATCCTTTTTCTCGGTCAAATTCGTCTCCTATGAACCGGATGGATACTCATCCAGAATCCCTTAACTGACATCGCAATATTCGATAAATGTCACAACCATGTAACAAAACCGTTCAATGGTCAGCCTCAATTTGAACCTATCAAGGCGATGTTTTTGCACATTGCCGACGGACCGAGGTAACCGATGTCGGCGATAACCATCGAAAAAATAGAAAAGACATTCGGCGCCACCCCCGTGCTGCGCGATGTCTCGCTGAAGATAGCCGATGGTGAGTTCCTGACGCTGCTCGGCCCGTCGGGCTGCGGGAAGTCGACGCTGCTGCGCATCCTCGCAGGCCTCGAGGTGCAAACCGGCGGTTCGATTTCGATTGGCGATCGTGTTGTCGACGGCGTACGTCCGAAGCGGCGCGACGTGGCGATGGTGTTCCAGTCCTATGCGCTCTATCCGCATATGACAGTCGCTCAGAACATGGCCCTGCCCTTGCGTATGCGGCGGCTGTCGGCCTGGCAGAGGTTGTCGATGGTCGGCGGGTTGCTGCCGGGCACCAAGGCGGTATCTGCAGAGATTGAGCTGGATGTGATGCGGACCGCGAAAGCGCTTGGCATCGGCCATCTGCTTGCCCGCAAGCCTGGCCAGTTGTCGGGCGGCCAGCGCCAGCGTGTCGCCGTCGGCCGTGCCATGGTGCGCGAGCCGGCGGTCTTCCTGATGGATGAGCCGCTCTCCAATCTCGACGCCAAGCTCAGAGTGCAGATGCGCGCCGAGATCAAGGAATTGCATAACCGGCTCGGCGTCACCTTCGTCTATGTCACCCACGACCAGTCCGAGGCCATGACCATGTCGGACCGCGTGGCGGTCATGCTCGACGGCGAGTTGCTGCAGGTCGCCCCGCCGCAGGAAATCTATGACGATCCCGACGACCGGCGCGTCGCCGAGTTTATCGGCTCACCCAAGATCAACATGCTGGATGCGAGGCTGCGCGAACACGGACTGGCCGATACGGCCGGCACGAGCTTTTCTATTCCCGGCAATATCGGACCGGGTACAGCCCTGACCCTGGGTATCCGCCCCGAAGCGTTCCATCTCGTCGATGCCGGTGGCCCGAATGTCCTGACCGGCGCGGTCCGGCTGGTCGAGCACATGGGCTCCGATCTCTTCGTCCATCTTAACGTCCCGGGAACCGATCATCCGGTCATTGCCCGGCTCCTCGCCGAACGCGCACCGCAGATCGTCTCGGGCCAGACCCTGCATCTCGGCGTCAAGCCGGAGCGCCTGTTGCTCTTTTCCGCCGACGGACGCCGCCTGCGCGCCCATGACCATGCGGGCGCGACCGTGCTGCGGATGAAGGAGCACGTGCAATGAGCAGCGTCGTTTCCACCGAAATCAAGCCTGCCGGCTCTTCGGCAGGCCGGCACGGCAACCGTAAGGCGCTGCGCAATCACAGGCTGGCCGAGACATTCGCGGCCTGGTCATTGGCCGGACCGGCGCTCGTCCTGCTTGTCGCCCTGTTCTTCCTGCCGGTCTTTGCCGTCTTCGGGATCGCGCTCACCGACTGGCAGTTCGGCGCCAGCAATCTCTCCTTCGTCGGGCTCGGTAACTTCAAGGAAGTTTTCGCCGACGAAAGTTTCCGCGCTTCGCTGGTCAACACCATTTTCTATGTCGCCATCGTCGTGCCCGGCACGATCATCCTCGGCCTTGTGATCGCGTTGCTGATCGAAAGCGGCAAGTCCTTTCGTGCCTTCTACCGGGCCATTCACTTCCTGCCCTTCATGGCAACGCTGACCGCCATGGCGATCGCCTGGGAGGCGCTCCTGCATCCCACCATCGGCCTCGTCAACCAGACGCTGGCCGGACTCGGATTGCCGACTGCAAACTGGCTGCGCGACGAGAACACGGTGCTGCCGGTTCTTGCGGTCATCGGCATCTGGCAGAACCTCGGCTACGCCATGGTGTTGTTCCTCGCCGGGCTCAAGTCGATACCACAGGACCTCTATGACGCCGCTGACATTGACGGCGCTGACCTTTGGCTCGACCGGTTGCGCACCGTCACCCTGCCGATGCTCGGGCCGGTTTCCATGTTCGTCTTCATCGTCGTGGCGCTCCGGGCCTTCGAGACTTTCGACACCGTGCAGATCCTCACCCAGGGCGGGCCGGGGCATGCCTCCGAGATGCTGCTCTACACCCTCTACCGCGAGAGCTTCGAATATCTGCGCGCCGGTTATGGCGCCTCTGTCGCCGTCATCTTTCTCTTTATCGTCGTCGCGCTAACGCTCATCCAGGCCCGCGTGCTGGACAAAAGGGTTCACTACCAATGAGCATCCGTCACCTTGCGCCGCCATCGGCCATTCTTCGCCATGCCGCACTGCTGATCACCGGTGCGCTGATCCTCGTTCCCTTCGTCTGGATGGTCAGCCTTTCGATCAAGCCACCGGGCGAAATCTTCCGTGCGACCTTCAGCTTCTGGCCTGCGCAGTTTTACGGCATCGAGAACTATACCCGGGCGCTGACCGAAGCACCGTTGCCGCAATACATGCTGAACGGCGTCTTCGTCTGTACCATGATCGTGGTTCTCCAGGTCCTCGTCTGCGCGCCGGCGGCCTATGCGCTGGCCAAGCTCGACTTCCCCGGCAAGAACCTCCTGTTCGCGATGGTGCTGGTCGCGCTGATCCTGCCGCATGAGGTGCTGTCGTTGCCGCTGTTCATCCTCGGCTACCAAATCGGCATCCTAAACACCTATGCGGTGCTGATCTTGCCGTACGTCGTCTCGCCCTTCGGCATCTTCCTGTTCCGGCAGTTCTTCAAGAGCATTCCCGACGACGTCATCCACGCCGCCCGTCTCGACGGGCTGTCGGAACTTTCCATTGTCTGGAAGATCATGGTGCCGATGGCGCTGCCGGCCATAATCGCCTTCGGCATCTTCTCCGTTGTCGGCCATTGGAACAGCCTGTTTGGCCGTTGATCGCCGTGCGCGACCAAAATCTCATGCCGCCGCCGCTCGGCATCATGGCCTTCAAAAACGAGGAGGCCGGCAACGATTACGGTCCCCTAATGGCCGCGTCCACCATCGTCGTCGCACCACTCATAATCGCATTCCTCTCCGCACAAAGATGGTTCGTCGATGGACTGACCGGAGGCGCCGTCAAGTAAGTCGATTCAACCAAATTCGGGAACACGCCATGTCTTTAGTCATATGCGGCACCATGGCTGATGCCGCATATCCTTGCCAAGACGGCGTCGCCTCAGGGTTTTTGCTGATCGGCTGCTCGGCGGAGAGTTGGCTGGCCATGTGGTAGTCGCTGTGACGCGGCTGTCCGCTGAACATCGGGCGGCCATTATCACCGCCCGGGAAGTATTGCCGGATGCTGTTTTCAGGCTCGTTATGACGCTAGTAATACCGACGGTCTTGGCTGCTGACTCTTTTGTCATTTTTGGCCGATTTGCGCCCCGTGATTCCCTACTGCCGAAGGAGATTCGGCGATGGGATCAGCGGTGAAGTTGCGGACGGACTTTTCGGCGGGGGAGCTTCGCCGTCTTGCACGGAACTCAAAAGGATGTGCGCCAGAGCAGCCGGCTGTTGTCGATTGCGGCGGTTCTGGACGGCATGAGCCGGGCCGATGCGGCCCGGATCGGCGGGATGGATCGCCAGACGCTGCGCGACCGAACTGGCCGCGCTTGTGGAGAAGGGCCCGGATCGTGCCGTCGATGGCGCCGTTCGCTGGTGGCGGATCGACCTGAAGAAAGCCACCAAGGATCGCTTCGGCATTGATTATGACGCGCGCTATGTCGGGAAGCTGCTGCACAAGCTCGGCTTCTCCCACATAAGTGTGCGGCCGCGTCATCCGGCGCAGGATGCCCATATCATCGAGGAATTCAAAAAAACTGGCCTCGCACGCTGAAGGCGCATCTTTGCGACTTGCCGCCGCGCACGAAGGTGGAGATCTGGTTCCAGATGCTATGAGGGCGGAGATCGTCGAGAGTGGCAGATGTCCGACCTCATGCGAAGGAAGCCATCATGTCCTCGAATACAGTTGACCACGAGAACGTCATCATCATCGCGATCGAACTCAGCCGATCGACATGGCTCGATGCGGAAGGCATGCTGCGCGTGCTTGCGGCCTACCTCAGGGGACCGTCAGGCCTGCAGCATTGTGCGGGTGCTCACACCAGATGAGGAGGACGCCAAACGCATTCACCGCGAGCGCGAGCACTTGGTGCAGGAGAGGCTGCGCATCGAGAACCCGCATCCAAGCATTGTTGTTCACGCAGGGGATACACAATTGGCCTTCTCTGCGCTCATGGGATCGTGATCTTGCAGCCGTCCGGATCGGCGACGGTCGGGAATTGGTGCACCATCTTCGGGCTGAGTTGGACCGTCTGCGTCGCCGGCTCGTCATGACCTTGGAGTTGATTCGGGAGGCCGAAGCTGAACGAGACGAGGCGGCCAACGCGAATCCGAAAGACCAGGCTTCCGGAAAGATTGCAAGCCTGTGCCTTATCCGCGGCGTCGGCGCGAACTTCGCGGCCGTTCTCACGCGCGAGGTATTCTACCGTTCGTTCGACAACCGGCGGCAAGTCGCCAGCTACGTCGCCATCACTCCGATGCCTTACCAAAGCGGCGGCGGGATCGGCGGATCGGTCGGGCTGGGAACCCACGCGCGAGAACGACGATGATCCAGCTTGCCTGGCTCTGGCTTCGCTACCAGCCTGGCAGCGACCTGGCCAAATGGTTTCGCGATCGCGTCGGTACGCTGACCGGACTTACGCGACGGATTGCGATCGTGGCGATGGCGCGAAAGTTGTTGACTGCACTCTGGCGCTACGCCGAAGACGGGGTGGTGCCGGCAGGCGTCGATATCCGTGCGGAGGCCGCAATCGCAGCATAGACAAACAGGATTGCCGCTGACCATACTCTGGTCGGCTGCGATACGGGGAGTGCGACCGTCTTCTTCTTTAGCAGTTCATACTGCCGCGTTTCAGGTGGGTCGCGTCTCGCCGGGGCTACGCCTCGTGCAAGAGGCATTCTGGTGCGCGCCCATTGTTGTGGCCCGACCGTATGTAAGGTGACGCAGTTGTAGCTGCGAGACACAGACGCCCCGGACCCTATCGTGCCGAAGCAGGATCATCCTCAACCGGAGAAGACACATTCAATAATCGCGTTGACAGTCGAACCCTCATGTAAGGACGAAGCAAGGATCGGCCAGAAGAACGGGATTGCACGGCAGTGGGCCAGACGCGGCACGCGGCCGCGACAGCCGGCCGACCAGCGCTACAAGAGCGCCGACCTATTAGGCGCAATCTGCCCGGCACGTGGTACCGGGGCGGCTCTCGCACTGCTGTTTGCCGATACCGAGGCCATGCAACTCCATATCAACGAGATCAGCCGCCATGTCGAAAAGGGCGCCGATGCGTACTCATCATGGATCGTGCCGGGTGGGCACACCAGATTTTGCGTCTCCAGGACATGGAAGCCGCAAAAATCACTGAAGAGCGCTTCCTGAGATAGCCGGTCACGACGGGCGGGCGGCGATCACTGTGATTTCGACCAGCGTCCCAGCCGACAGGACTGCCTGGACGCAGCAGCGTTGGGGCCAATGGTTCGGGTCATCGCCAACCCACGCCCCCCACTCGGCATCGAACTCTTTCTTCTGCTCGAGGTCCGACAGCAAGACATTTACGGAGATCAGGTAGCGTTTGTCCGTCCGAAAATGCGCGAGGACGCCCTCGATCTTGCTGAAGCTCGCCTCGATCTGCCTTTGCAGGTCGAGGGTCTTGTCGTCGGACGTCGCAACAGCCCAGACGAGGTTGCCGAATGCGGATCCCGAGCTGCGTCCGGGAGCGACCCCCGGCGCACGCTCTATCGGAAACGAACTATTCACCCCGCCCTCTCTTTCGACGTTTCGACAGATGAAAACTCAAAAATAAGGAACTTTCTCAACAACTGTGCTTGAATACCAACCTAGCGGCTGATCACCCTGCCACCCACCGCTCCACGGCTACGCTAGACCGGCAGGTCTGCACCTTCTTTTCTTCAAAAATCATGCCAGAAAAGACATTGTGAACAAATGATATTTGAAATTTAACGGGTTGACTGCGGACAACTCCACGCAGATTCTAGTGACACTTACAACCGCGGCACAAATATCCTCGGCAATTGTGGAGCCGCCGAATGGACACGATTCGACCAAAAAACTCCCGAACTTACGATATCGTTATCGTAGGGGGTGGTATTGTTGGTCTGTGCATTGGATATGGCCTCTCCAAGAGCCAGCTGAGTGTCGCAATACTTGACGGGGACGATGCAGATTTCAGCGCCTCGCGCGGAAATTTCGGAATGATCTCCATCTCGAACAAAGGGTTCAACAATATCCCCTATTTTCGCCTTTCGCTGACGTCTCGGAAACTATGGCCCTTGTTTGCGGAGGAGATCCGCAAATGTTCCGGCATCGATCCCCATTTCGACGCTCGCGGCAAGGTCTATTTGTGCTTGGGAAAACGGGAACTCGACGACCAGAGAAGACATGTTGAAGAGTTTTCGCGACGCGCGGGGGTAGAGTACCGGAACGAGATTCTCGACAGGGACGACGTTGACGAGTTGTTGGGCCATGTCGGTCTGGGCGAGACCGTAAGTGGGGGATCCTTCAGTCCGCTGGACGGATCCGTCGAGCCCTTGAAATTCTATTCCAGCCTCCTCCAGGCCTACCGTGTTAGCGGTGGGCACTATCTCTCCGGTCACATCGTTGAGCGCGTTGTTCGCGACACCACCTCCTTTCTCGTGACAACATCAGCGGGCCAGTTCTCGGCTCCGAAAGTGGTAATCGCAGCTGGCCTAGGCATCCCGCCTCTCGCCGAACAGGTCGGGCTTCGGGTGAAAGTCCGTCCGGAACGCGGCCAGATCATCGTGACCGAAAGGATCGGCCAGGTCTTCAATTACCCGATTAGCGGCTTCTTGCGACAGAACGTCGAAGGCACGGTTATGATCGGCAGCTCGAGCGAATATGCCGGTTGCGACGATCGCACCACGGTCGAAATCCTGAAGGAGCTCGCGAAAGGCGCGGTCGAGAGACTGCCCTTGCTGCGATCCGTGCAAATTAACCGGTGTTGGGCGGCTCTCAGGCCGCGTACGCAGGACGGCTATCCGATCTATCAGGAATCAGGCGAGCAGCCGGGGGCCTTCGTTGTCTCGTGCCACAGCGGTATTACTCTATCGGCTCTGCATGCGCGTCTCCTGCCGCAGTGGATCATGGAGGGTGCAAGGGACCGCCTTCTCGAGCCGTTCGGAATGGAAAGGTTGCGTGATGAACGACCGGCATGATGCCACCAATCAGATCTCCTCCATAAGTTTGGACTTCGAAGGCAATACCATTCCCGCCCGGGAAGGAGAGACCGTAGCCACAGCCCTTCTCGCCGCCAATCCGGGCTACACGGGCACCAGCCCGGTGAGTGGACGCCGTCGTGGTCCGTACTGCCTGATGGGCGTCTGTTTCGAGTGTCTCGTCGAAATCGACGGCGTTCCAAATCAACGCGCTTGCTTGGTGCCGGTGCGGGAAAACATGATTGTCCGCAGACAGAACGGACTTCGGCCGCTCGACCCGAGGGGGGTGAAGAAATGAGCCCGGATATCGTCGTCATCGGTGCCGGTCCCGCCGGCATGGCCGCGGCAATCAAAGCGGCCGAGTTCGGGCTGTCCGTGCTGGTCCTCGACGAACAACCTGCTCCCGGGGGGCAGAGGTTTCGCGCGATCGAAATGGCGGAGCGACGGGCAACGGGAAGCGGAGGCGCCCTGGATAAGGACGAAGCCCACGGAGCATTGATCGCGAGACGTTTTCAGGAAAGTGGCGTCACTTATTTGGCACAGGCGTCGGTCTGGGACGTGGCAGCCGATCCATTCGAGGTTAGCTATTTGCACCAAGGCAGCAGCGTTTCCGTACGGCCTGAAGCCATCGTCGTTGCGACCGGCGCCCTTGAGAGACCCGTGCCGATACCCGGTTGGACGCTGCCTGGCGTGATGACTGCGGGAGCCGCCCAGCTAATGCTGAAGGATTCTGGACGCATTCCCAAGGGGCGCGTAGCGCTGTTGGGATGCGGGCCGCTCCTCCTTCTTGCGGCAAAGCAGCTTTTGGACGCGGGAGCCGACATCGTCGCGCTGCTCCAGACGACGACCTTCGTCGATTTCCTTCGAGCGACGCCTAATCTTCCGAGCGCATTTCTGGCACCGAAGGTTCTGTTGGAGGGATTGAAGCTGCTCGGTCGCACGATCGGAATCAACGCTGCCGCCTCGCTGCAAGGCGCAAGAATTCTCGGAGGAGACCGCGTGACCGGCATTGAACATACGATCGGTCGACGTACAACGACCCTGGAGTGCGATGTCGTCCTCATGCATTTCGGCGCCATCCCCAATACCCAGATCACGCGATTGGTCAGGGCCGACCACATGTGGAATGGCCGCCAACTATGCTGGCAGGCGATGACCAATGCCTGGCAGGAAACATCGATCCCGAACTTGATGGTGGTCGGCGATGGAGGTGGCATTTTTGGCGCAGACGCGGCCGAACTGTCCGGCCGGCTGAGTGTTTTGAAGATCGCATCTCAGCGGCGGGCGATACCGGAAGCCATAAGAGATAGGCTCGCTCATGATCTCAGGATGAAACACAGTAGGCTTGCCCGCGCGAGGGCATTCTTGGACGTAGTGTACCGGCCACCCGAGGGTTTCCTGCGACCGAGCACCGACGTGATGGTCTGCCGTTGCGAGGAGGTCATGGGACGCGACATCGAAGCCGCGATCGCAAGCGGTGCTTCGGGCATGCGGCGGCTCAAGGCGCATACACGCTCGGGCATGGGCCCCTGCCGTGGCCAGATGTGCTCGATGGCGACATCCGCGATCTTGAGCGGGCAATCGGGTGTCGAATTCGGCAGTCTTGAACCCGCGACGGTGCGACCGCCGCTTCGTCCTTTGACACTCGGGCAACTCGCCTCGACGAAGCACTACCACTCTCATGTTCGCTGCACCACCAACGGATAAAGCCGGTCCGTGCGCGCCTCGGCCTTGCTGCGCAGCCCGGCGAGGCAGACGAGCAGCCCGGCACTGTCACCGCCGGCGACCATGTGGCGCGACATCTTCTCGCTGCCCGGTACAATCGAGGTGACTAGCCAGGTCGATCTGGACAGCTCCAGCGAGACGAAGATTGCGGCAAGATCCACGCGGACAGCGGCTTGTAGCTCGGATTGATCGGCGGTCGAAAGATGCATGAGGCCTCCAAAGAGCGAGTTGCGATGGCCCACTCTGCCAGAGTGCGGGCCACGATCCACTCCCCATGGGATCTGCCGGACCTGCGAGACGGTGGTGCAGGCGCCGTCTCCGAAGCGGCTGATCGCCGGCGGTTTGCCAACCGAGGCGACGGTCGCTCTGGGCTGGTGTCCAAATAATACTAATATAAGTCGGCCCTGAATAAGTAACCGGGGCAGATTTCCGGGCGACGGGGGTTTGCAGGCAGGCGCGTTTATGATTCACGCTTTGCGTGGCTCTGACGAATGATTCGCTTGAAGGCTTGTCGCTGACGGAACTCCGCGGGCTGGTTGAGACGCTGATCGGCTCAGTGCGGGGGCTTCAGGGGCAGGTTGAGAGCCTTGAGGTCGAGAACCATGTTCTGCGCGCCGAGAACTAGCATTACAGTTGCATATTTATCTATATTCTGAATCTATGGGTCTCCATGATTCGGAGGTCATGGATGACGGGTGCATCAATCGAGACGACGCTTGAGCTTTGGGCATCATCGCTGCGTGACGTGAAGGCTCGTATGCGCGGACTGTTTACGCAGGAGCGAGTTCCAGCCTCTGCGAACCTCTTCCTGGACGGCCTGCTGGGTGACAAGCGGCGGAAGACAGGTTGGATGCGCGCTGAGGCGGCCGGTGATCCCGGCCCGTGGCGGCAACAAGCCATTCTGGGTCGCGGACGTTGGGACGCGGATGGACTTCGCGACATCGTACGAGAGTATGTTGTAGAAAGCCTCGGCACAGATGATGCGGTCCTGGTCATCGACGAGACGGGCTTCCTCAAGCAGGGCAAGACATCGTGCGGTGTTGCGCGTCAATATACAGGTTCGGCAGGCAAGATAACGAACTGCCAGATCGGTGTGTTCGCCGCCTATGTGTCCGCTCGCGGTCATGCCTTTATCGATCGGGCCCTGTACTTGCCCAAAAGCTGGACCGGCGATCGGGCAAGGCTTGCAGCAACCCATGTTCCTGAGGCTATAGCCTTCGCCACCAAGCCAGGCTTGGCTGTCGATATGATACGGCGTGCGCTGGCAGCCGATGTGCCGTTTTCATGGGTGGCCGCAGATGCGGTGTATGGCGTCGGGAACGTCGAAGGAACCCTGCGCCGAGCCTGCAAAGGCTACGTTCTTGGGGTTAAATCGGATCACCATTTCGGCTCCTGGTCGGGCAAGCCTTCGGTCGCCGGCACAGCTCAGGAGATCGCCCGTGACCTCGATCCAAGTGCATGGCAGCGTCTTTCCGCCGGTGATGGCACCAAAGGCGCGCGGCTTCATGACTGGGCCTACTGCGAACTCGCCGATCTCGATGCCGACGAATATAACGAGACAAAATCGGGGCTTTGGACCCGTGGCCTCCTGATCCGGCGCAATATCAGCGATGGTGATCTCGCATTCTTCACCACATGGTGCCCAGCCGGGACGGGCATCCAGACGCTCGTTTCCGTTGAAGGCCATCGCTGGGCAATCGAAGACAGCTTCGAGACCGCAAAGAACGAGCTCGGACTCGACCACAACGAAACCCGGTCATGGCATGGCTGGCATCGCCACGTTTCCCTCGTCATGCTCGCCTTCGCCATGACGGCGGTGATCCGGTACCGCGCCAACGACGTGACGCCCCAAAAAAGACCACGGATACCGACCATCAGGATTTGATCCGCTGGTCTATCCAGGAAGTCCGGCGCATCGCCATCAGACTCGCCCAGCGTCGCATAGACCCCGCCTACGTCATCGCATGGTCATGCTGGAGGCGCGCCCATCAGGCGGCCGCTCGACGAGCTCATCTGAAAACAAAAATGCAACTGTAATGCTAGGCTTCGTGGACAAAGCTTGACGCTAGACTCGGTCGCTGATTCAAGGCTGTCTTTTGGAGGCAGCGTTGGGCGAGCGGATTGGGGTATCGGACGAGGAATGGGCACTGATCGGGCCGCTGCTGCCAGCAGAGCGGGGTCGAGGGTGCCGTCCGGCGCAGGATAATCGGCGCTATATCGAAGGCATGATGTGGATGGCCCGAACCGGAGCGCAATGGCGTCATCTGCCTGATGAATATGGCAAGTGGAACAGCGTCTTCCGCCGATACCGGCGATGGGTCGCGACGGGGGTGTTCGATGCGCTGCTCGAAACGCTCGCCGAGATGGTGGAACGCGATGCCACCGCCGACATGATCGATAGCACCGTTGTCCGGGCACATCATTGTGCAGTCGGCATAAAAGGGGACTCAGGAAACTGAGGCGCTTGGCCGATCGCGCGGCGGCTTCACCACCAAACTCCATGCGCGGTGCGACGGAAAAGGCCGACCTCTCGGCTTCGTCCTGACACCTGGCCAGGCGCATGATATTCAAGGCTTCGGCCCGCTGTTTCGAATGATCGCCGACCGTATCGAGGCGCTCCTGGCGGACAAGGGTTATGACTCCGACGCTATCCGCGAAGAGATCGCCAAAGCCGGCGTCCAAGCGGTCATCCCCGCAAAAGCAACCGCCGCGCCCCCATCCCGCATGATCGCGAGAAATACCGTTGGCGCAACCTCGTCGAGCGCCTGTTTAACAAGCTGAAGAACTGGTGCCGTATTGCCACACGCTACGACAAGACCAAGGAATCCTATCTTGGCTTCGTGGCGCTCGCCTCAATCAAACTATGGCTGCCCTTTGTCCATGAAGCCTAGGCGCTGAAGGACGAGCGCGCCCGGCTGAAGAACCTGCCGCCGCGTCCCCCGGTCAGGCCGTCGGGCATGGAGAAAGCGACGCAGCCGTCATCTGGCATAGCACTGTCAAAATCGCTCGCAAATGCCTGCATGATTACGTTTCGGACGGAATATTAGCAATCTCTTGACGAACCGCCGGCCGCGCCAGGAGTTTGCCGCTCTTACGCCATGCCCGCATGCGCGGCGGCGGTGGGTACTTGTGGTGGACAGGGTTTGGTGGGGGCTAGAGGGGCCGCGCTTCAGGCCAGAAAACCGTGAAGACGATGACACTCCGATGCGGTCGGGCAGACAAGCCGTCCGACCAAATAGGAGAAGACCGGCGCGAGGTGCCCGGTGCCGTCGCAGGAGTGGTTGGAATTGTGAGTTGGCGTAGTCTCCGGGGTGTCAAACCTCGAATCATCCGGCGTTAGAGCGCCGGACAGGAGACTACGCCATGACAAGGACTACCATGAATGCGGAAGCCGTTCATCCTGGGGATGAGGCGACGAGCTATCTTTTCGACAACTGGTTTGATCCGATCGAAGCTGGCCTGCGCGCGCGGGTGCGCAGCTTCATCGAGACGATGCTCGAGACCGAGCTGGACGCGGTGCTTGCCCGTCCCCGTTATGGCCGGCAGCCGGCGGCGCGCAGTGATGAGACCACCGGTGTCGCCGGCCACCGCCACGGCAGCCGGACGCGCACGCTGACGGGGACCTTCGGCACCACCGAGATCACGGTTCCGCGGGCACGCCTCGATGCCGGCGAGGACAAGACGGTGGAAGAGCAAGGCCTTGCGCGCCTATCAGCGGCGCACGATGGCCGCCGACGCGCTGATCGCGTCGAGCTACCTGGCGGGCACGAACACCAGGCGCGTGCGGCGTGCGCTCGCCGCGCTGTTCGGCGGCGCGATCGGCAAGGACGTCGTCAGCCGCACCTGGCGCAAGGTGAAGACGGACTGGGACGCCTGGAATGCCCGCTCTCTGGCCGACGAGCCGATCGTGCGCCTGATCCTCGACGGGACGGTGGTTCGTGTCAGGCTCGACCGCAAGGCGACCTCGATCTCGCTGCTCGTGGTCATCGGTGTGCGCGCGGACGGCCAGAAGATCCTGCTCGCGGTCAAGAATATGGGTGGCGAGACGACGGAGGCCTGGCGGGCCATTCTCGACGATCTCGTCGGGCGCGGCCTGCGCCGACCTGAGTTTCTCATCGTCGACGGCGCGCCCGGACTGGACAGGGCGATCGCGGCCCTTTGGGACGGCGTGCCGGTTCAAAGATGCACGGTTCACAAGCATAGGAATTTGCTCGCCCACGCTCCCGAGCGCCTGCACGAGGAGATCAGCGCCGATTACACCGACATGATCTACGCGGCCACGCCGGAGGAGGTCGAGAGCCGCCGCAAGGCGTTCCTGCGCAAATGGCGGCTCAAGTGCCGGGCGGTGGCCGACAGCCTGGAGGAGACCGGCGAGCGTCTCTTCGCTTTCACCCGACTGCCGCCGAGCCAATGGAAAAGCGCCAGAACAACAAACGCGATTGAGCGTCTGCATGAGGAGTTCAAGCGACGCATCAAGACCCAGACCGTGCTGCCTTCGGCCGAAACCGCAGCCATGCTGTTCTGGGCGCTGATGGCATCCGGTCAAATCTCGATGCGAAAAATCGACGGCTGGGAGACACTTCCAATCAAGCCGCTCGATCAGCAGATTGACCTCGCCGCTTGAACCGATAAGCTCAACCTACCGGAGGCTGCTCCGCCGATTTCCAACACTATCCGCTACGGCACCAGGTGCCCAGTGGACGAGGTACTGACCTTCGGTCTCGGGTTGCCTTAAGCAATCAGGCGGCTTTGCGTTCCTTCAAAGCCTTCTCGGAGGCATCCTTGATCGGCTTGGAATACGTCCTCGGTAGCTTTCATCATCACGGCGTGGAAGCCCTTCGCCTGCTCGGCGGACTCTTTCGATCTATTTGCGCAGGAAAGCGGTCTGCAGTTCGAAGAACTCGGAGGGACGGACAGCAATAACTGGGACGCTCGCCTGAAATCGGAGCTGAACGCAATGTCACGCCGAGCTTCTGTTAACCTGACAACGCCACCGCCACACAATCTCCTGGCTTCATGTTCACACCGCCGATCTCGAGCGGAACGCCGCTGGCTCCCGCCCTCCCTCGTCTTGCACCAATCGGTGGTAGGTCGTGACACGCCTATCGACGACCCAAGGGGCGACCACAGCATCGAACCGGCGAAAGTGCTCCGTGGAAAGATGCTCCTTGAATGCGGCCTCACTATTGTAAACCTCATAGAGGAAAATCTCTGACCCATCCTGGTTTTCGCAGACATCAAACACACTGCATCCCGGCTCCAATCTGCGAGAGGCGGATGCGTTCTCCAGAATGGCTTCACGGAACACGCCTCGGTACGCCATCTTCACCTCGAATGTCACGATCACGACGTAGCTGTCACGGTAAGCCTTCATGCGACCCTCGGGATGCATCCGGCAGAGCCGCGATCGTGGCGCAATTTGCGCTGCCACCAAACTCCATTGGGAGGTTCGCGCCCCTTCTCCCGAACAGATCGGCCGTCGCCGAGCGAAGGCCGGCTGCTCCAAGCTTGGTCATTGCGGTCGCTCTCCGTCTGTCGTCACGTGCCAGAGAATTCGCTCCTCGAGCGCGTCGAATGACTCGCGGCGGTGCAAGGAAAAGCGGTTATCGAAGAGCATGAGGTCTCCCGGCTCGATGCTGTCGCCCCAGTAGCCCGGGTATCGTTCGATGACGCTCCACAGAACGTTCGAAAGCTTTTCACTTTCTTCGGCGGACAGCCCTTCGATCAGGCATTCTCGCTGACGCGGCGGGAAAAGCGAAGGCCGGCCCGTCGCGAGCTCGCGGCGCACCAGCGGATGCGCTGGGCCGATGTGGCGGCGGTCGGCACCCTCTGGAAGAGACCGGATTTCTTCCGCATATTCCGGAGCATAGGCAAATACCGAGTAGTGAATGGCCTTCAAAGGAAGGATGAAATCCGCAAGCGCCTTGGGAAGGCTCTCGTAGACCGCCTGAAGGTCCATGAAAGAGGTCTTGGGCGGCCGGCGGCTCGGGGCCTTGCGGCCGTAAAGGAAGGTGAGGGCAGTCGGCGTGTCGAGATAGCTGCCATCGGTATGCCAGGAAAGTTCGGAGGAATCACCATCCCCCAGTACAGCTCCGTCACGCGACACATTCGAGACGACCTTGATTTGCGGATGTTCGGGAATATGCACGGCAGCTCCCGAATTGGGACGCCGCAACGCGCGGACCGGACCAAAGAGGCCGGCAAGCTTAACCAGTTTCCCCGCATCGAGCTGTTGACCACGGAAGCGCAGCACCTTGTAGCGCGCGACAAGGCTTTGGACCTCCTCAATCTGCCCGTTGGTGCCATTGACGAGGTTGCGCAAGTCCATGTCCGTTATGTCGGCCCCCAGCATGGGGGAAAGGGGTTCTGCGGTCAGCAATATCAATCTCCGTTTCAGATTCAGTCGCATCAATCGCGTCGTTGATGCAAATCAAACATAGACAACTAGATTTGTCAATTCCGGCAATACGACACGATGACGCTTGTGGTCTGGATCGACGGAACTCAGTAGTCGAGGATGAAGTCGACGCGGCTACCGCAGTAAGCCGTCACACCGAGAAACACCGGCACATCAGCTTCGTCGATGTTAAGAATTTCCAACTGAAAAACAGGGTCCTGCGCCGACATTTTCAGGTGGCGGGCTTCCTCTGCTTCGGGCAGGCGGCATCTGATGCGGACCGTCTTGCGTCGGAAGTTTTTCACGCCTAACTCAGCCATAATTTCCGATAGCGATATCCGCAAGCTCTGGCCAGCAGGTATCCGGGAAATAACCTCCTCGACGTCTGGAAACCGTTCCATCGGAAGATGGATTAAAGCGTAATGGACCGGCATTCCGTTTGCCTCGCCGAGCAGCGTGACCGTCATGATCGGGGAGCCTGCCTTTATCTGCAGATGATCTGCGATTGCCGCCGGTGCCGGATAGGTAATCGACGACAGGAGTTGCCTTGTCGGCACGCGCATGTTTTCGAGCAGGTTTTGCTCGAAACGGGTCTGGGTCCCGATATGGTAAGCGATGGCATCTTCGACCACGAAGGTACCGCGTCCACGCTCTGAGCGCACAAGTCCTCGGGCCTGGAGATGTGAAAGCGCGCGCCGCACTGTATGGCGGTTGACCCCGAAACGCGTTGCAAGTTCGACATCGCCCGGCAACCGCCCACCAGACTCCAAAACGCCACCTTCGATTTCCTTGACAAGCGTGTCGCTGATGTTCTGCCAGATCGCCATTTCCAATCCCCGTGCTTTACATCTCGCTGACGCCGCTCGCGTCGGCAAGACGCCTAACGTTGCCCTTTCCCGTCATCTGGTTGTCACATGGTATCACTATTAACATAGTTGTCTATGTTAATCATACAAATTTACACCGCTCGGCGAATACGGTACCCGCCATCCTACGATCATGAGGAGGATCGAGATGACCACAAGACGAAAAGTACTGGCAACAGGTCTGGCTGGCCTTGGCCTACTGGCAGTATCCCATACCCGCGCTGCTGCCTCGAAGATTACGCTTCAGGTTGCCTATGCGCCTGCCAATTTCTCTGCCATGTATGATGACCTGTTAAAGGCCTTTATGAAGGAGAATCCCGATATCGCGGTCACTGCACGTAGCTTCGCCACTTACGGCGATCTTATGCAGGACAATCTAAGGGCGCAGATTACCGGCAACCTGCCCGACGTGTCACATGAAGGCCTGAACCTCATCCGCATCTATGCCGACAAAAAGCTCGCGATGGCGCTCGACGGCTACATCGCTCGCGACAGCGACTGGAGCGCCGCGGGCTATCCTGAGATAGTCCAGAAGATCGGTGCGGTCGACGGCAAGGTCTACGCCATCCCCTTTGCGGTTTCTACGCCGACATTGTTTTTTAATCTGGACCTCGTGAAGCGCGCTGGCGGCAATCCCGACAAGCTGCCGACGGACTGGCCCGAAATCTTTGCGCTCGCCAAGGCGATCGATGCGTTGGACAACAACATTTCCGGGATCTATTACGATTATGCTGCCAGCAGCGCGTTCGCATTCGAGACGCTGTTGTTCAGTCGCGGCGGCGCAATGATGAGCCCGGACGAAAAGACGCTGCTGATCGACGGCCCGGAAGGGAAATGGACAATGGACATGTTGCGGCGCTTTGGCGAAGCTGGCCAGGTCGACATGTCGCGCAACGATGCCCTCCAGACCTTCATCGCGGGAACGCTAGGCATCTATTGGAATACAAGCAGCCAGCTCGGCAATTTCGACAAGAACATTGGCGATCGCTTCCGTTACGTCATGACCTCCATTCCCCTACACAAGAATGGTCATCTTCCGGCCGCCGGCAACGGCATGGTTATGTTCAGCGCCGACGATGCACGCCGCGAAGCAGCCTGGAAATACATCAAGTTCGCTTCGAGCCCGAAAGGCCAGGCGATCATGGCGAAGAAGAGCGGATATGTTCCAGTTAATAGCCGCACGCTTGACGATGGTGCTATGCGGGCTTTCTACAATGCCCATCCAAACTACGCGGTCGCGCTGACGCAGATCAAGGATCTGACGGGCTGGTATCTATTCCCCGGCGAGAACGGCGTGAAAGCGAACGATACCTTGACCAAGGCCATGCGCGAAGTCGTGACATTGCGCAAGTCGCCTGACCAAGCGCTCGCCGAAGTGACGGCCGAGATTAGAGAGCTCATTGGCGATTCTCCTGCTCACTGAATAACCTTCTAGGCGGGCATGCAGGGGGCGGCATTCGCTACTGGCGGCGCAGCCGGCAAATATCCACTTTCCAAATCGAGGTTCCGCACATGATTCGAAGACGAAACGCAATCCATCCTGTTTGATGGAGAGAAGCGCATCGAGCACGCTGGAATTGCAAGTCTGCAGATCTCAGACGAGGGACCCCGAGCGCCCACTTTTGGTCTTTCTGCCCGGCGGCGGGCATCTCGCGCGCATTGCATATGGCAACTTCGCCTCCCGCCGCGCCGATTTCCTGGACTATTGGCTCGAAAGCCATAAGATGGGGCTGTTAGCCTGAAAAATTCAGGGCGGGTTGGCGGATGTGGTTCAAGCCTTTGAAATGACGTAGGATTCGGTTGCTAAGGGCTCGGCGCGGAACAAACGCTTCATGTGATGACCCGTAAGCGGGAGGAATTCGGATCGACGCGCGGCGATTGATGGCGTCAGAAGCCGCGGCCGCGCTGCCGCTTGAGTTTTTTGATACGCCGGCGTTGGTAGGCATCGATGTCGCGGAACAGCGGAAAGCGACGATCGAAGAGGAGGTGGGTGATGGAGACGATATGGACAGCCGCCGTGTCGTCACCGCCGATGTCGAGGCAACAGGCAACGCCGCCCTCGTCGCCGAGATTCTGCACGTCAACCACCTGACACCTTGCGGGAATTGGGATCTCGGGCGATTTTGCTTCGAGGCTACGCTGTAGATCTTTGGTGATGGCTGCGTCGATCGGTAACAAATCCTTCAGCTTGGAGATGAGGAGATCGGTTTTCTCAGGAACATCGATCATCTTTGTGCTCTTGATTGTAAGATGGGCGGTTGCTGTCTTTGAGGTGGATGGGCTGAGGAGAACCCTAGATCGCGCGGTTTGCGCTGGGAGCCAAAGGTCCATGGTCAATCGATGTGCATGGCAGTGGTGAGATCGTATAGTTCCACTCGCCGTGAAAGTCGTCGTGGGCAAGGTTGTTGGCGGCCATTTCGGCGTCGGAGACCTTGATCGCTTTGGGATACGCGTTTGCGTCGAGGTAGCATTGCACATCGATGCCTTTGTCCGTCGTCGTCGCTCCGATCAGTTGGACGATGACCTCGTGGCTGATCAGCGGCTTGCCGCGGCAGTTCTGCGTGATGAAGTAAAGAGGCGATACTCGATACGGTTCCACTTGCTCGTACCGGGTGGGTGGTGGGCGACAGTAATGGCCAATCCGGTTTCGTTGGCGAAGGTCTGAAGCTCGCGCTTCCACAAGCGCACGCATGCGCCATTGCCGCCACCGCAATCGACGGTGATGAGGAGGCTGGTCGCGCCGAGAAAGCCGGCGACCAACAGCAGCATTGCGCGGATTTCATGCGCCTGCCCCACGTTCTATCGCGATCTGGCCACCTGATGATTGTCAAGCGGCAGAGTTTGGTTCGGATTGCGGCATTTGCATGCTTGAGAGTCCTTTCACTTGTTTTCCCATGCGTGTCTATAGGAAAACCTTCTTGTGTCCGAAACTGGACAAGAATGTCGCAAGCCTGGTCGCCAAGGCCGAGCCACCGGTTACCAGGCAAGCGCTGTAACGCAAACGGAGCGCTAATTCGGCACGCAACTTGCTTCGATGATTCCATCAAAGGAAGGTCAGCAGTGCGTCACGGGGCTAAGCGGCAATTGGCAAGTCCCTCGACGTTAACCCGGACAAGCGGCGGCGGTGCTTTGTGGACCGCAGGACGACGTCTTCGAACGATGATAAACGTGATCATGTTCTGCAACAGCCACAAGCATCTGAAAGGAAGCGCAGCGTGAGACATTATATGGGCCTTGATATCGCAGTGAAAGAGCATCGTCCACCCGGTTCCTGTTCCGAACTGGGTCGTTGCGGTGCGCCACGAGCGATGCGACGGCCGCTCGGTTGGTACCTCGGGCCGAAGCACTGGAGGCAGTTGGCTTCGGGACCGGGCTTTGCTCGCGATCAGAGGTCCGTGAGTTGGAGCCTTTGCTGAATGATGGCGCGATCGTAGAGCCAGCGTTGATTTTGCCGGGTGGTGGCTTAACGGTAAAGCACTCGTGACGATGATGAATTTCCGAGCCTTCGCAACAGGCCGGCTCGACATGAGACGTGCGCAGGTGGACTCCATTGTGCAGACGCGCGACGGCGTATCTGTACGCCTCGGCACAGAGATCAGCACGGTAGACAATGCGGTCGTCGCTGTCGGGCCGGCAACAACTGCGTTTCTTAGCCAGAACGGATATTCCCTTCCCACCTCCGTCTCAACGGGCACCCTGATCACGGTTACTTCGCCAGAACGCGTCTTGCATCATATCTTCTACAGCGAGGAATTTCACGTTCGGCCGCAAGGTGGGAATCAATATTTGATACGGTTTCCGGATCACAAGGATGCATCTGCGGTCGCAGAATCCCCCGTTGAGGCTGGATCAATCATTGCCGCTCTCGGCAGATGGTTTCCCGATACGCCATTCCAAATCGAATGTGCAATCTGTAGGTCCTGCGTCATCCCACATCATCCGGGGCCGGTTGCGGGCCCTTCAAGCGGCGACTTAACTGGAGACACCAATGCTAGACTCACTCAATGCTTTCGATGCGCGTTCAGCGGCGAGCGCCGAGACTATCGATCTTGGTCGCACCATGGCACCGACCCCGCTAGCGTTCTCGCAGTTCCTTCGAAACGGGATCAGCAACCTGGTATTGGAAAACGACCTCAGCACTCTGGTCCGTCACCATCGGTTCCTCGGCACCGATACCGATAAGCTCCTTGGGGCGAGATGGCTGGCGCCGCGATTGGGAGATTCGGTTCCCCTCGATCGGCTTTTGGTGACGGGCGGCACACAAAGCGCCCTCCTCGTTTTGCTTGGCACATTATTGAAGCCAGGTGATTTAGTTCTGACCGAACTGCTCACCTACCCCGCGGTTAGGCCGCTCACCAACCTCCTTGGCCTCAAGCTGGACGGGGTAGAAATCGACTCTGATGGAATCCTCCCCGATGCGCTGGAGGACTGCTGCCGTCGCCTGGCACCGGCCCTGCTGTTCACCAGTCCCACGGTCCAAAATCCCACAACCTCGATAATGCCAGCCGCGCGCCGGGCAGAAATTGCCGCGATCACGAGAAAACATAACGTACTGATCGTCGAGGACGATGTTCAGGCGCTTTTAGTCGATGATCCGCCGCCTCCGATTTCAACTTATGCCCCAGAAATCAGTTGGTATGTGATGAGCTTGGCCAAATCGATCTCGATCGGCCTACGCGTAGCATATCTCGTTGGGCCTGATGCTGGCTCCGTCAGCAGCCTGCGGTCCAATTTGAGGAGCGTTTCCAGTTGGTTCGTTTCGCCGCTGTCAGCCGCATTGGTGCAGACATGGATGCAAGACGGCTCGGCCCACAAGATCCTGACGGAAGTTAAGAACGAGAGCCGAGTGCGACAAAGGCTTGCATCTGAGATCCTGCGGGATTTTGAATTCGAGACGAAACCGTGCGCACTACACCTGTGGATGCCGTTGCCAGCTGGATGGTCGTCGGAGGCCTTTGGCGAGCATTCGGAGGCCTTGGGGGTGCATGTCCAGACTTCCAGACTGTTCACGTTGCCGGGCAATCAGCCACCAGCGTCGATTCGTGTATCACTGGGTCGACCCTTGGAGCATGGGACCCTTAGTCGCGCGTTAGAGATACTGGCCGGCTTACTGCGTACCGCCCGACCGGCGTCCGGATGAGCGCCGACGATCGATCTCGACTGTGAGAATAAAGGGATCATCACGAGGTGAGTTCAAATGGAAGCCGCGATTGTTTTCAACGACTTTAGTTACTCGGCCGCAAACTATGAGTACAAGCCCGATTACTCGGCCATCGTGGTTGACAGTTTGGTCCGGTACGTCGGTGCCCATAATGTGCTAGGCGCCGTCGTCGATGTCGGCGCCGGAACAGGTAAGCTAACTCGCATGTTGGCAGACCGCGGAGCCCGAGGCATCGCGATCGAACCGAACGAGCAGATGCGCGCCGAGGGGATTAAGATGTCCGCCGGCGATTCTTCGTTCGCCTGGCTACCTGGCACGGCAGAGGTCACAGGTCAGCCGACTGGATCAGCCGACTGGGTTTGCATGGCTGGCGTATTGCAGTGTATTGACGCGTCGCGGGCCTTAAGTGAGACTAGGCGAATCCTTCGCGAGAATGGGTTTCTTACCGTGATGTCACGGTTAGCAGACCTGGGTAACGATCCCATCCACGACGAAATTGAAGACCTAATCTCGAAGCGTGTGCCGAACGTGCGGCGCGCGCCACAGGAGGTGAGGAAATTTCTGGCTACTTTGCCCTCTTTGCTGACCTCTAGCGGCGGCTTCAGAGATTCTCTCTACATGGAAGCCAGTCAGGACGAAATGGTTTCCGCTGAGCGTTTCATCGCGTCGCTGAGGGCAGCCCACGATATTCCGAGCCAAATTGGTATCGAGCGGTGGGAGACACTGATCGCAGAGATCGGCCGCATTCTGCCCACCACGGATACCTTCCGCCTGAGGTACCGCACCTACGCATGGACGGTGATTAAGGCATAGCTTTGGAAACGAGAAATCAAGAAAGGAACCGACACGACGTTGGCCTTGCTATCTTCCCGCTCCGGGCGATACTGCATCCTCCCATGTCCGCGGGGGCTCCAACTCACGCATCCGCACTGCAATTGCGACGTCGGGTGCGACTTCGTTGATGACAAATGGCAGCATTTCGCATTCCTCTCTCCGAGATACAAAACTGTTTCACCCGTGTCATGGTTACGCGCTCGCGGTCAGCCCTCCGTCCACAAAGAGGATCTGGCCCGTAACGAAACGGGCTAAGGGTGATGCAAAGAAAAGGACCGCTCCAGCAACATCGACTGGCGCTGCTAGGCGGCCAAACGGAATGTTCGATACCGCATGTTGAAATGCGTCCGGATCCTCAAGCGCCTGGTCGTTCTTTCGCGTCCGAACAGCGCCGGGAGCCACGCCATTGACCGTGATGCTGTGAGGGGCGAGCTCTGTCGCTTGCTGTTTCATGAGGATAGCTAAGCCACCCTTCGCCGCACACATTGCGCTGTATCCGCGGCCACGGAAGCCAAGTGACGACCGTACCGAAAGCAGATGAACCTGGCTGCCTCCCTTCGCCGTGGAAATCTGGTGTTTGGCAACCGCCTGCGAGAGAAACATCCCAGCGCGCAAGGTGTTCGCGTAGACCTCGTCGAAGGCCTCCTCGGTCACTTCGAGCAGCTTCTGCTCCTTATGGAACCCTACACAGTTGACGAGAATATCAATCGACCCATGTTTCGCCGCGAGAGAACCTGTTAAGTCGCGGAGGGCTTGGATGTTGCAGGCGTCCACCTCGAGCCCTTCGGCATCCCATAGTCTTGCGTTGAATTCTTCGGCAAGATTTCGAGCGTGGTCCCCGTTTCGACCGGCGATAAGGCACTTCGCACCCGCTGCCGCCAGCATCTCGGAGATTGTTGTTCCTATCGCCCCGTATCCACCGACAACGAGCGCGACCTTGCCGAACAAGCACGTCGGGTTCTGGAGAGGCATTTCACGGTCCGCAACCGTCATTGCGACCTCCCGGACCGGGACGATGAACGAGGTAGGTTATCGTCATCGGCAGTCGCGGAAACACGCGTCGCCCGCCACGTCCCGGGCCCATACTGGGTCTTGAAAACGGGCCCCAGATGCTCCGGCGCCGCACCACCAAACCTTGCGGTTCCCGTCATCACGCCGTTTTCTCCAACTTTTCCTTTGAACTGGCAAAACAGGTGAATGGGCGTCGTTCCGTGCTCGGCCTCAAATTCGACGCCATGGCCGCTCACTTTGCCACGAATGCGTCCACAACCGGCTGCGGTCTGAAGGGCGCCTGAGAGATCCGGACCGTTTTGCCGGAGTCCGGCCTGATACACCTTCGACCCATGGAGGAACTGTATCTCAACCCGCCAATTGCCCGTAACGTCAGCCTGCGGGCGCGGTATCAAACCGGACCGGACGAACGACTGAGGTCGATCGAAAGCGGCGGCCAGCCCACGTCCAACGGTGTCCGCCTCTTCGTCGGACAGGTTGATAGGATCTAGGACTATCGACGTCGGAGTGGACCAGAAATCGTGGATCAGAATCCGTGGACGCCGCTCGAGCAGCGCGAGCCTGAGAGCCTCAGCGTCGAGGGGGACCACGGTCTGGTCCCAGTTCACCTTCAGTCGCGTCGCCGTGACGGATCCGGCCCAGGTCAGAACCTCCGTCTCGACGCCGGCGACACCGGCGAGGTGGGTGGCGATCCGCTGCAGGCGCGGGAGCCACTGGTCGCGCTCTGCTCTTGCCTTGGGTGAAGTGATCCACCGGTCCAGAGCGACGACGGCGCCAACCGCTTCTTCCTTGCCCACCTTCATGCAGCGGCCGAAGGCCTGGTGCGGCGCGCCGTTCCACCACATGGCTTCGCAGAGTCGTTTCCGGCCGAGCACGATGGCGGTCGACTGCGGCCCGCGGATATATTTGCCGCCTGCATAGATGACGAGATCTGCACCGCGGCTGGTCCAGGGATCAGGGTTCGCCGGCGAGAGCCCGGCCGCATTGACGAGAACCGGCACCCCGCTCGTGCACGCGGGGTCAAGAACATCGTTCAGCGGAAGTGAGGACGAGCCGTCCATGCGGCCAAGCAGGCAGACCATCGCCACACCGCCCGCGCCGAGAACTCTCGACAGCTCATCGAGCGTCGCGACACTGACGATGTCGGCGCCGGCGATCCGGATTGCCTGCTCATAGGCGAAGCGCTGTTCGGCCGGAATGATCACCTTGTTCCGCAACCCGGACGTGTCCGGCAGTCGCAACATCAACTCGGGGTTATTGCCTGCGATGCATGCCGCTGTCGCAAGGGCCAAGCTGGCAGCTGTCCCCGCCGTAACAAGTCCCCATTCCGCGCCGGTCAGTCCAGCCAGCTTTCTGCCAATCCCTTCGGCCAGCTCGTCGAGATCTACAAAGGCTTGCGCAGCGGCGTTCATCGCATTGACGACGTCGTCGGCCGGGTTGCTCGCGCCGTAGTTCGTGCGCACGCCAGCACAGTTGATCAACGGCTCGACGCCGAACCACCGGTATATCCAGCCGGGCGATTCCGGCTCGCTCGGCGCCTGGGCCGACCATGCCGACGAGAGAGACAATGACGACATCACACCGTCCCTCGCCAAACGAGGATCATCGACGCGGTCACTGCTAAGAGCGTGATTGCCAGATACATGGCCCGGTTCGGCGATGGCACGCGAACCGACGCCACATGGGCAACGCTCAAAAGAGCGAAGACGGTGTTCACGGCCGGCAGGAACCTCGCCGCGGGCATGAAGGGCTGGACGAGGACCAAGGCGGCCATCAAGGGAATGTCGTAGGACAGCGGCACACCGAAAAACCGGCCGTCATCTGACTTTCCGAAGTTCGCGAAATAGCTCAGGCGAATGGCGCCGGCGAGCAGCAGCGCCGTGGCGACGAAGAAGGAGACGAGCGAGGCGCCATTTAGCTGCACGAGGATGATCGCGGGAAGGATGGCGCCATAGATGATGTCGCCGAACCCGTCGAGGCTCTTGCCCATTTTCGCCATGTCCGGCGAGCGGTTTCGGGTTCTCCTAGCGACTACCCCATCCAGGTGATCCGCGAGAACGGCCCACAAAGCTGCGCCGACCGCCAGATCGATCTGCCCCGCCAATGCAAAATAGAGAGCAATCGAGGAGCACAGTAGCCCGACCGTGGTGATGGCATTAGCAGGATCAACGAGGTAGCGAAGCATCTTACACTCTCCCAGACTTGGTCGTCACCAGGCGATATCCCGTGCCGTCATGAACATGGCTTCGGCGAAACGCAAGTCCGCCTCATTGTCGATCTCGTACCATTTGAGGCCGTCGCATCGGGCAGCCGCGATCTGCAACCCTTTCTCGCGCACCAGGTTCGACAGAAGCTCTTCGGTGTAGGATTTGACGGCTCCGGCGTTGATGATGTGATTGAGATGCGGAACGATCGTCCGACGCAGATCTTCTCCGGAAAAGCGGATCAGGTTCATCATTTTGAAGAGAGGCGGCGAACCATCATCAAGGTTCGCTGCCGTCTGCTTCATCCGCACCTCGGCGATGTAGCCGCTGTTCGTCAGGACCACGGCAGAACCTTCCATCGCCGGGCTGAACGGCGCAACGGCAGCGACATTGTCCGCATCGCCCAGCGTCAGGTAGCGAAGCGCATCCGGCTCGAAAAACACGTCGCCTTCGAGCAGATAGGTGTCCCCGGCCAAGAGCGTATCGCGCGCCAGCCATAGCGAGTAGGCACTGCCCGTCCGGTCGAAGACGTCAGACTCGATATAGTCGATGCCGAGATCGCCGAAGCGTCGGCCGCAGGAATATTGGATCGCGTCTTTGCGATAGCCGACGACGATCGTCACCTCCCGCACCCCGACGACCTCGAGGTTCTGTAAGGCGTTGTGAAGGATCGGCGTGCCATTGATCTCGACCAGCGGCTTCGGCCGCAGATCGGTGAGCGGATGCAGGCGCGAGCCAACCCCGGCGGCAAGAATCACCGCCTTTCTCGGAGCAATTGCAGTCATGGGTCTAAGCCCCTCTTGTTTTGGTTGTTGCGACTATCCCTTCGGTTCCAGGCGTTAAGGACGCCGACCACACGCTCTAGGCCCGCCTCGAGTTGCCCCGGCGGAATGCCATAGGAGAGCCTGAGCCCCATGGGATCGCCGAAGGCAGTGCCTGACACGCCGGCCACGCCGGCCTGCGCGAGCAGCGCGGCCACGATGTCGTCAGCCGTCCTGGCGTGACCATTGGCGATCGTCGACCGCAACAGGCCGGACAGATCGAGATAGAAATAGAACCCGCCCTGTGCTTCAGGCATCGGCACGCTCTGCAGTTCGGAGAGGGCGGTAAGCCCAGCCTGCCGCGCCGCCGTCAATTGACCCTTGAGCCGGGCTTCAAAGGCGCCATCTCCCTCACGGAGGTGGTGCAGCACGGCGTGCTGGGCAACGACATTCGGGTTCGATGTCGTGTGCGACTGAAGCGCCTTGACAGCCGAGATCAGTTCCTTCGGCGCAGCGAGATACCCGATGCGCCAGCCAGTGAGGGCCAGGCTTTTGGAGAAGGCATTGACGATCACCGTCCGGGCCCGGACCTCCGGGACGAGCGACACGATCGGATGATGCCGATGGCCATCATGGGTGAAGGGGCAGTAACATTCATCGAAGATGATCCAGAGGTCCCGATCCATCGCGAGTTGGGCGATGCCCGCAAGGGTCTTCGCGTCGTACACAGCGCCGCTGGGGTTGGCGGGCGTGTTGACGACGATGGCCCGGGTCAGCGGCGTGATGACGCGTTGGATGTCGTCGATCCGTGGAACGCAGCCGTTTCCTCGCGTGTCGATATGGACTGGGGTGCCGCCGGCGATCTGGACCTGCGCTGGGAATGTCGTCCAGTAGGGTGCGGGAATGATGACTTGGTCGCCGGGATTGATCAGTGTCATCGCCACGTTGAAAAGAGCCTGCTTGGCGCCGTTCGTCACGGCGATCTCGTCGGCCCGCCAGAGCTGCCCCGTCTCGACCGATACCTTCCGTGCCAGCGCCTCGCGCAACTCCGTCAAGCCGATCGTGTCGGTGTAACGGTTCAGGCCTTGTCGAATCGCCTCGATCGCTCCGTCCCGGATCGTTGGTGCCAGATCGCTCCAGATCTCGCCGGCCGTGAGATCAACAATCACCATCCCGGCATCGGTGGCAGCCTTCGCCGCGGCGCGGGCGGCCGCGGTCCCCGACGATTTGAACAAGTTTGTCCGTGACGCCAACATGCGCGTTTCCATCTTTTTCGGCAAAGCCGCTTACCGCGGCTGTCCCTGGCCGTCCGCTGCCCGCGGAAGGTATTTCTCTTCTGCCGCTGAGAGCTCGCCGTAGTTCATCAATTCGAACAGCTCGTCGAGCGTCGCCACCTCATCTTCGATACCGGCAATGCTTTCTTCCTGAATGATGCGGTCGCACACGTGACGCATTGCCGAGATTGCGGCGCGCATGTTGTGGTTGGCCCAGATCACGGTCGAAATGCCTGCGGCGCGATATTCGGCGACCGGTGTGCAGTAGTATTTCGTTGGCACGATCACGACGGGGAGGCGGTTCCGCCAGAGTCGAGCAAATGCCAAGATCTCGCTGGGATCGGACTTGCGCGAATGGATGAGAATCGCATCGGCGCCGGCTTCCGCATAGGCGTGCGCTCGTGCAAGCGCCTCGTGCTGACCGTATCCGGCGATCAGCGCCTCGATTCGAGCGACGAGAACGAATTCCGGATCCGGAACCTGGTCCTTGACGGCCTTCAGGCGACCGCAGAACTCGCCGACCTCCACCAGCGGATGGCGGTCGCCGACGAAGGAGTTCATCTTCGGGAACGCGGTGTCTTCGAGGCAAATGCCGCTCGCGCCGTGCTGCCGCAGCTTGCGAGCGACCAGACGGGCATTGTTGAAATTGCCGAATCCGCTGTCTCCATCGACGAGGATTGGAATTTCCGCTGCGTCCGCCATCCGTTCCACGACGTCGACCAGCTGGGTCCAAGAGGCCTCGTTCGCATCGCGGTAGCCGAGGCTGGATGAGATCGAGAGCCCGGACGCCCAAAGCGCCTTGAAACCGGCCCGCTGCGCAATCGCCGCGGAGAGCGCGTCATGGGCCTCCATAAGGAATGACGGTCGGTCACGGATGCAAATGAGGTCACGAAGCGTAGATATACCTTCGCTCGCATTGCCGCCTGGATTCCGCAGGTGACGCCCTTTTTCCGATAGTTTACGCCCCCGGCGCGGATCTGACATGCTGCTTTCCTTCCTTCGTTCCATAATCCCGATATCAACCACGACATGAAATCGGTCAGCAGCGCCTGCCGCCTTACTAGGAGGAAGCCTCAAAAGTCATGCCAACTGCGCAGGAAAAGCCTCAGAAAAGTGTTCTCGATATTTATCAATGACTTGAATGATGGTGCGAGCAGGACAAGCCGAACATCCGTGTCGCTATCGCTGGACAAACCCGGCAGTAGTGTCGGTTGCCCACCGTCTTGCCAGGAATGGCGGACAGAATTCCCCCGCAGGAAGCGGAATTCACGCGTCATCTGACTGCTATCCGCGCTGTCCGATGTCCGACAATGTCGTGGCTTCTTCTAAATTCGCTGTGATCAGTCAGGTAACCCTTCAGCGCTTCGTCTCGCTCAAGACACTTCGTTTCAGATCCATCGGCACCGTCTGAACGCAATGGCGGAGTGGAAGGCCGTGACTGCGCTCTGCTGACAGCAACGCACACCGCTTTAGCGGGTTCATACGCAGACAACGTGACAGCGTCAGCCAGGCGTCCTGGCTACTCCCCCGATTATGCCGGATTTAAATCAAATCCGTCTGTGGATATTGACGATTGCGCGACCCTCACCTCTTAGACGGCTAATGCGGGCGGCTACTGAGAGGGACAAATGACAAGCGATTTTTCCGCCGCCCGAGTGCATTTAGATCGAGCGTATCACTACCTTCGTGGCGATGACCCGATGAGCCGGAGGGGACGCGAAGCCTTGGACCTGTTAATTGAGGCGGTTGCCGCCGAAGAGTTCAAGCAGCCACGCCAAAACGCGCAGGTGCTAACGTTTCCGATTGGGCGCCGCTTCTGAGGCGATCTCCATGGCCGCCACTATGAACCATGGTCAGCTAGATAATCCTCCCAGAACGCAAAGAAGCCCGCCCCGGCGTGAGCCGAGACGGGCAATAGAAATGGTCCCAGGCGCGCGTCCACGGAAACAGCGCCGGCAGGTGAAATTCGGCAGAATGTCCATCCTGGCGCAACGTCATGTTCCCCGAACCGAGAGATTGACCGATGCCGTGAAAAAACGCTATTGCGATCCCTGTCTGCCTGTCTGGAGGCGTAACGGCGGTCGGTTGAATGGCGCTTGGCTCATTGACGAGAATTCCACGGATTGGCCTCCATCATGTTGGTGCCGGCACCGTTGGCGTGGTCAGCCGCACCAGTTGTCGCAGGCGTGATGGCGGCCATGAGGAACTCTCACAGGCTCCGCTCAGCCGGGTAATCTCCTGCGTTCGAAGCGGAGCGCGGTCTTCAGGCGTGCGAAGAGCATCTCGACCTGCTTGCGTTCGTTGCGCGACCGTCCGAACTCGGGCGGATCCGCTTTGACGGGCGTCTCGCGTGCCTCTTCGTGGACGCGCAACACGTCGCGCACCGGCGTCTTTGGATAGCAGCGGCGCTTGAGTTCACAACTCTGGCAGTCTCGTTTGCTGGCCCGATATTTCCGGTTTCCACCGCTGACATTGCCTGTGCGCGGGACCGCGAAGTTGCGACGATACTGCCCTGCCGGCGGGAAAGATGAACTTGCGGACCGCATCGAAGATGAAGTCCGCGCGGCTGAAGGTTTCACGCTGGCTTTTGTCCCACACCGGAATGTGCGGCGCGATGTTCTGATCGACGAGCCATCCGAGGAACTTGCCGGTGCCGTATCCGCGCGGCGCTCTTCGCCGAAAAAGCACACTGGGCGAACTGCCGTTCTAGCCCTTCCCCGCCGGCCACACCAAGGCAGGCGCCGCAGGCGGAGATGTTTGAGCCGGTGGGGAAGAGCGACTGGCAAGAAAGATGCAGAAAGAGCTTTCTCCTCACGTAAAGGGGGCCGGCGCATCCGCGCCGATTCCAAAATCTTTTGCTCTTCGCCCGTCCCCTCTTCCGTCTTGACTAGTGCCAGTCGACGGCCTATCTCACCGCCATGTTAGCACTCGCTTCTGGTGAGTGCTAACAACTCTCCGGCTACGGAGAACCGTTCAACATCCGAACTAGGGACATCCAAAAATGGCAAAGTCGAATTTCCGGCCGCTGCATGACCGCGTGGTCGTTCGTCGCGTCGAGTCCGAAGCGAAGACCGCCGGCGGGATCATCATCCCGGATACGGCTAAGGAAAAGCCGCAGGAAGGCGAGATCATTGCTGTCGGCTCCGGCGCCCGCGACGAAGCCGGCAAGCTCGTCCCGCTGGACGTCAAGGCGGGCGACCGCATCCTGTTCGGGAAGTGGTCGGGCACCGAAGTCAAGCTCAATGGCGAAGACCTTCTGATCATGAAGGAAGCCGACATCATGGGCATCATCGGCTGACACGCCGCCGCCTTTCATCCGCACCATCCAATCTGAATTCGGGCGAAATGCCCAGGAGTAAAAATGGCCAAAGACGTAAAATTCTCCCGCGACGCCCGCGAGCGCATGCTTCACGGCATCAACATCCTGGCCGACGCGGTGAAGGTCACGCTCGGTCCCAAGGGCCGTAACGTCGTTATCGACAAGTCGTTCGGCGCGCCGCGCATCACCAAGGACGGCGTCACCGTCGCCAAGGAAATCGAACTTTCCGACAAGTTCGAGAACATGGGCGCGCAGATGATCCGCGAAGTCGCGTCCAAGACCAACGACATCGCCGGCGACGGCACCACGACCGCGACCGTTCTGGCGCAGTCGATCGTCCAGGAAGGCCACAAGGCGGTTGCCGCCGGCATGAACCCGATGGACCTGAAGCGCGGCATCGATCTGGCCGTGACCGAAGTCGTCGCTCACCTCGTCAAGAACGCCAAGAAGATCAAGACCTCGGAAGAAGTCGCCCAGGTCGGCACGATCGCCGGCAATGGCGATGCTTCGGTCGGCAAGATGATCGCGGAAGCGATGCAGAAGGTCGGCAACGAAGGCGTCATCACGGTTGAGGAAGCCAAGACCGCCGAGACCGAACTCGAAGTCGTCGAAGGCATGCAGTTCGACCGCGGGTACCAGTCGCCCTACTTCGTCACCAACGCCGACAAGATGGTTGCCGAGCTCGAGGACGTCTACATCCTCCTGCACGAGAAGAAGCTCTCCAACCTGCAGGCCATGCTGCCGGTTCTCGAAGCCGTCGTGCAGACCTCGAAGCCGCTGCTGATCATCTCGGAAGACGTCGAAGGCGAGGCCTTGGCCACGCTGGTCGTCAACAAGCTGCGTGGCGGCCTGAAGATCGCCGCCGTCAAGGCGCCGGGCTTCGGTGATCGCCGCAAGGCCATGCTGGAAGACATCGCCATCCTCACCGGTGGCCAGGTCATCTCGGAAGACCTCGGCATCAAGCTCGAAAACGTCGGCCTCAACATGCTCGGCCGCGCCAAGAAGGTGTCGATCTCCAGGGAGAACACCACCATCGTCGACGGCGCCGGCAAGAAGGCCGAGATCCAGGGCCGCGTTGCCCAGATCAAGCAGCAGATCGAGGAGACCACCTCGGACTACGACAAGGAGAAGCTGCAGGAACGTCTCGCGAAGCTCGCGGGCGGCGTTGCCGTGATCCGCGTCGGCGGTGCGACGGAAGTCGAAGTCAAGGAAAAGAAGGACCGCGTCGATGACGCCCTCAACGCGACCCGCGCGGCCGTCGAAGAAGGCATCGTTCCCGGCGGCGGCGTCGCTCTCCTACGCGCTTCGCTGGCCATCACCGTCACCGGCGCCAATGCCGATCAGACGGCCGGCATCGCCATCGTCCGTCGCGCCCTGCAGGCTCCGGCCCGCCAGATCGCCGCGAATGCAGGCGCAGAAGCTTCGATCGTCGCCGGCAAGATCCTCGACAACAAGGATGCAACCTTCGGCTACAACGCCCAGACCGGCGAATATGGCGACATGATCGCCATGGGCATCGTCGACCCAATGAAGGTTGTGCGCACCGCTCTCCAGGACGCGGCCTCGGTCGCCGGCCTGCTGGTCACCACCGAAGCCATGATTGCGGAGGCTCCCAAGAAGGAGTCGGCTGGCGGCGGCATGCCGGGTGGTATGCCCGGCGGTGGCATGGGCGGCATGGGCGGTATGGATTTCTAATCCAGCCATTGCCTCGCATTCACGGAAAGGGCGGCAGCAGTGCCGCCCTTTTTCTTTGGGCGAACCTTTTTGCCCACAGGGGGCCGGCGTCCTCTAGAATGCGGAGGGGCAGGCCCGATCACGGGCATCATACGGCGGTACTTTCATGGCGGACACCAATGACTGAATCCATTCTGTTCGCCATAGGCGGCTTTCTTGCCCAAGCGGTGGACGGCGCGCTCGGCATGGCCTACGGCGCGGTCTCGTCGACGGTGCTGCTTTCGTTCGGCGTTCCGCCACCACGCTATCACGCCTGATCTGCGAGCATGGCGATCAGCCACAACTACAAGCCCATCCTCGACGAGACGGGATCACTTCTCCCCGATATCTCGTGCTCAATGCGCTCGGGGCGGCGGACGGCATGTCGGTCGGCATCATCGCGTGCATGCTGGCGCTGGAATCGAGCGCGGTGATACCTCTGGTCGGATGGAACAGGCTGGCCTGGTCATCCGCCAGCTCGGCTCCGCGACGAACGCCAGGTGCAGTTCACCTTTCCGTCGCCGGCCGGGCGCTGCTTGGCCCAGTGCAACTCGGCTTGGCGACACGCTGATCGAGCTCTCGCGAATGAGCCTTGCTGAGATCAAAAGCCTCACCCGCCAGATCCTGGTGTTGCGCGACGCGTGCCGGTCACAACTCCTTTGCGTGCTCTTTTACTGCCAAATCGATCGCCTGGTTCAGAGGCACCGCCTTGGAGAACAGGAAGCCCTGAGCAGTTCTGCAGCCAAGCTTGAGCAGAGTTTGCCGATCTGCCTCTGTTTCGACGCCCTCGGCCATGACGTCGATCCCGAGCGTCTTGCCAAGATCGATGACCGTTTTGACAAGGAGCCGGTCCTCTCGGGACTTGGCCAAGCCGCGAATGAAGCCTTGGTCTATTTTCACCTTGCGTATCCGGCTGTCCTTGAGCGATGCCAAGGTGGAAAAGCCGGTGCCGAAGTCATCGAGCGCGATGGAAATGCCGGCATGTGAAAGCCGTCCGAGCTTTTCATCCACTCTGTCCGGGTCCACCGGGGATTCTTCAGTAATCTCGATTTCGAACATCGTTGCAGGGAGATCTTTTGTCGCCAGACCATCCAGAACCATGTCGTCGATATCGCCGGCTTCCAGTTCGCGCGGTGATACATTCATCGCCACACGAAGATCACGACAGTCAGCTTTCACCATGCCGTCGATAAGTGCACAACAGTCAGCGAAGACCGTTTGGGTCAGCAGCTGAAGCATTCCGGTTTGGCGTGCGGCTATGACGATTTCGGGTGGAGAGATAGAACCATGAATCGGATGGGACCACCTTAGCAAGGCTTCAAAACCGACCACGGCCTCGGTGTCGAGTTTCACGATGGGCTGGAACCAGGGTGCCAAGCTTCTCGTCTTTATCGCTGAATGAAGGTCGCGTTCGATGGACTGGCGGCGTTGCAGTTCCCTGTCGAGGTCGGCATCGAACAGGCAAAACTCGTTCCTACCACGACGCTTAGCTGTGTAAAGGGCGATATCCGCCCGCAACAACATTTCTGTCAGTCCCGGGCTCTCTGCCAAGTATATTCCTATCGATGCCCCGACCCGGACGGACGCGACCTCAGGATAGGGGCGGGCAATTTTGGCTATGATATTGGAGGCGAGATCACTGGCAGAAAGCGAATCCCCCAGTGAGCGAAAAAACAGCACGAATTCATCGCCGCCGATTCGGGCGAGCGTTGAGCCTTCCGGTGCTTCCTGCTCTATCCGGCGGGCGATCCTGACAAGCAGATCATCACCGGTCCTGTGGCCGTACGTATCGTTGACGGATTTGAACCCGTCTAGATCAATCAGCATTGCAACGAAGGGGCCGTCTGCAGTCTCGAACCGACCGATAGCGTGTTCGAGGCCACGCCTGTTGAGAAGGGCAGTCAGGTGGTCCTGCCTGGAACTGGCCTCCATTTCGGCCGCAAGCCGCTCGGCCTCATGCCTCAGGCGGCTTGCTTCGCGGAAGCGCGCTTGTCCAACAAACGCGGCTCGAACCAGGCCGCCCAGGAAGAGCAGAACGGCGAAAGAAAGAACGTACCCTTCAAAGTTGCCTTTCGCCAGCAAGCACCCCGCTGTGATGAGGAGCGGGGGTGTGATGAAGTTGGTCGCTGCCGCGGCATATGAACTGCCGTATGTAACAGCACCAGCTGAGATGCCTGCCAGAATAATCAGATGCAGCGGTGCGTGAGGTGTCGTGTATCCAACCGTAAGGACGGCAAGGAACGACCAGGCAAACCCTGCCAGAAGAGCAAGGATGCCGAACCAGCGAAGTCGCGGCGAAATACCTGTCAGATCGTCCTGGCGCCCCGTTTGCTTTAGCTGATAACGGGCGAGTGCAAGGCGGCCGACATTTATCGCATTGATGACCAGGAACCAAATCGCGGCGCCAAAGCCGCCGCCAGAAAGGGCTTGCACCGTCAAAATAAGGCCCGAGAGGACGGTGCTGATCGGCATTGACACGAAGAGACCGGCCCTCAGGTCAGCAAGCTGATCCTGACGGATTTTGGCCTCCAGCGTGTCTTCTTTCTTCAGGTCCATGGACGGCTAGCTTGCTTCCCAGGCTTCTTCGCAGCGCAAGCCTATGCAAGCCCACTGAAGGACGGGTTAACTAATGGGCGTGGTAACTGGTGCGGCGGCTCGTATGCCTCCTCTTAACATTGGCGGCTGATCATTGAGGTCTTGCCCGCGCCGCGCGTGATCCGCGTCATTCCGAGCATTCGCAACGACACATGGACGCAGCATCGCTATTGGCAGGAGTCGAGACTGTCTGTGATTTCATCGCCTAAGCATGGCCGAAATGCCATGGCGGACAAAGGGAAGATATTGGGCAAAGCGAAGGCCCGCATGTCTTGCAAGCCGTGCCGCCGGGTGCTCGCCTGAGTAGAGTCCGACGAGGATGTTCGTAGCATGATAGAGCGGTGCCGCCGACCGGCGCAGGCAGCTTTCGTATCTGTGGAGCATGTCGGGATCGGCAATGTCGCGCCGGTCGCGACATACTGTCAGGATTCTATAGGCGAGTTGCTTCTGGCCACTGAGGGCGATGTTAAAGCCATGCGCGGTCACCGGGTGCATGCCAATGGCGGCGTCGCCGATGAGTGCGGCGCTCGGTGCCCAGAACTTGTGCGCCCACGTCGTGACCAGCGGATAGCTATGGCGGCTGCTTGCCAAGGTCATTTCTCCGAGGCGCCCTCGACACCGGTTCGTCAATTCCATCAGGAACAAATCGTCGTCTAGAGCAAGCAGTCTATCGGCCTCGTTTAACGGCAAAGTGAGTAGCAGCGACGACACGCCTTCCATGAGCGGCAACATCGCTATCGTCTGATGGTGATCGAACCATTCGACTGCGATCTGCTGATGGACGCGCTCGTGCCTTACCCGGCAAATCAGCATGCCCTTGCCGAGCCGATTGATATCGGCGCCGATGCCGAGCAGGTCGCGCGTGGCGGAAAAACGCGAGTCCGCTGCAACGAGAAGCCGAGCGGTCAATTGCCTGCCATCGGAGAGCGTTATGACTGCTCCTTTGTGGCTGTTTGTTGCACCGACGACCGAGTGGCCGCATATCAGCTGGGCATGATCCTGCAAGCGGATGATCTTGAACAGGGCATCGCGGATCCGACAATTTGGGACCAGAAACCCGAGTGGTTCCCCAGATCCCCTGGGAGGATCGAAACACAGAGCGAAAGGGCTCGATCCGTTGAGCACGCGCGCGCCTTGCAATGGTGATTTGTGCGAAGCGGGGATGGCATCCCAGGCGCCGAGCTCGCGAAGGATTCTAATCGAGGCGTGGGTCAGCGCGATCTCGCGACCGTCGAAAGCTGGATTCGCCAGCCGTTCCAAGGACTGCTGTTCAACAACTGCCACCTTCAGATCGCTCTGCCCCAGCGACGCGGCGAAGGAAAGACCGACCGGCCCGCCTCCGACGATAACGATGTCGAAACTCTCGTCGGAGCCGGCCATCAGCGTGCCGCCATCGCGTGGGCTATCTGCGTGAGATGCTGGTGGAGTTGAGCCGCAAACTGTGGACCGATTGCGCGGGGTTCCAGTGCCCGCCGCGTCGCCTCAAGCCACTGTGCATGAACGTCCGCATAAATCGGCAACGAAGGATGCAGTCTTATCAAACACGGACGCAGCTGATCGCACCAGTCTTTGGGTCCGCCCAGCCAGCGCCATGCCCCCCTGTTGGCAGGGCCGGTCTCAATCCGGTCGTGGCACTCGAAAACCAGGGCACGGATCGCTGGGCCGCGCCCGAGATGAGGGAAAATGCTATCCGAGACGTTTCTTGGCTGCATCTTGTCGGCATTCTTGAGTTGATAAGAGGGCTATCCATGCGGCGACAGCGCCGAATTCAGCTTTCCAGCAGCCACACTTGCATCGAGCCTTTCGCCCGATTGTTCCAAAGAAAGTATGGCAGGGCGATTAGCCTGCAGTCGGAAACGACGGGCGGCGCATTCCTGTACAGGCTGTCTCCCAGCCTTGGTCTACGACGCGCTTCGCGGGGGCGGTGAGCGTGACCACGCCATCGAAGAGGTCGCCCCGCTCCTCCGTTTCGATCCAGGCGTCTCGCGGCAATTTGAGCTGCTGCACTCGCCCCCCGGGGTTGTCTACGTGTTCGACGCAATAGACCAACGGTCCGCACTTGAGCGCCACCCGGCCGATGTCCTGACTGACCTTGGGATGAGCATAGATGCGCTCGGGAGGCATCGGCAGCTCGAGGGTGATCGTGTCTCCGGCATTCCATAGCCGCGAGATCGAAAGATAGCCGTTGCTGGTGCATGCCTCCACGTCGATGGGATGTCCCTCGACCGAGGCTTCGGCTTCGTGCGCCCATCCGGGAATGCGAAGCTTCACGGCGAACTCGGCCGGGGCGTCAGGGCTGACCTCGATCCTGATCGAGCCGAACCATGGATAGGCGCTGGTTTCCCGCAGGAACACGTTTCCCGTAGCAAGCCGGATGTTCGTCGAAATGCCGCCATAGAGATGGAAGGCGATTGCGTCTTCGCTGGCCGACACGAAATAGCCTCCGACCGAAGCGATGAGACGCGACGAATTCATCGCGCAGCATGGGCATGTGTGCCAGGCCCATCGGCTGTGTCGCCCATCGCTGTCCAGCGGATTGGAATAAAAATAGTGCTCGCCATCGCGCGACAGGCCGGTCAGCGCGCCGTTGAACAACGCCTGTTCCATTACGTCGGCATAGCGGCCGTCGAGATCGAGATGCAGCATCCGATGCGCCCAGAAGATCAGCGCTACCGAGGCGCAGGTCTCCGCATAGGCCGTATCGTTCGGCAGGTCGTGGTCTTCAGTAAAGCCTTCATTCGCGGCAGCCGAACCCAAGCCGGAGGTGATGTAGATCTTCGAGGTCATGACGTCGGCCCAGAGCTCCTCGCATGTTTTCTTGAGGCCGTCGTCGTTCAGTTCCGCCGCGAGGTCGGCCATTGCGGAATACATGTACATCGCCCGAACGGCATGGCCGACCACCTTGGTCTGCTCGCGCACTGGCCTGTGCGATTGGTTGTACTCATACCTCTTCGCCCAGAACTCACTAGGGTTCTCCCCGCGCGCGACCGCTTCCTGATCGAAGTAGTGCGGCTGGCGGCCGCGCTCGTTGATGAAATAGGCCGCGAGTTCGAGATGCTTTCTCGCTCCCGTCAAGCGATAGAGCTTAACGAGGGCAAGCTCGATCTCCTGATGGCCGCAATAGCCGTGCTTCTGGCCGGGGTTCGGGCCGAACGTCTTGCGCACATGGTCGACATAGCGCTCAAGGATGTCAAGGAGCCGGCACCGGCCCGTCGCGAGGAAGTAGGCGATGCCGCCCTCGAGCAGATGTCCCAGATTGTAGAGTTCGTGATAGTCGCGCAGGTTGGTCCAGCGCTTGTCCGGCTCGCGCTGCAGGTGCCAGCAGTTCAGATAACCGTCGCCAGCCTGTGCATTTTCGAGATCGTCGACGATCTTTTCGATCCTGGCCTCGATGTCGGCGTCGGGCCTGTGTGACAGCGCATAGGATGCCGCCTCGATCCACTTGCCGGCGTCGGAATCCCAGAACACCTGCACGAAATTGTGCTGGTTGGGCGCGGAGCTCAGCGGCGGCGGGTTCGGCAGTGTCAGGGACTGCAGGATACCGTGCTTGCCAAGCTGGACGTGCTGGGTGGGGATGGTCCGCGTCAGCACAGTCTCAAGCCGCTCGCGCCAGAATTGCCCCTCCAGCGCGACATCGACGAACTGAACCGGCTCGAACTCGTTCATTGGAACGCATCCGTTCCTGCAATGAAGTGCATTGGCGTGCTCACGGCTTCGACGATGCCCGCACGGCCAGTGAACACGGCCGACGCCTGACGCACGCGCTCGGCGATCATCTCCAGCACGCTGTCACCAGCGTCGCGTCCGACCGCGTTCAGGTTCTCATCGAGGCTGGCCAGCCGCGGCCGCGTCGCAAGCACCATCACGTCCCAGTTGTTAAATCCGACGATGGCCACGTCGACAGGTGCTGCCAGGCCAATCTCGCGCAGCGTGTCGCACGCGCCGCCGGCGATCTGATCGTTGCCGCAGAAGATCGCGTTCGGCGTTTGCGGTCCCGAGAACAATCTGGCCGCCGTGTCGCGCCCCAACGCCTCGGCTGACTTTTGGCTTTGGCCGTTCTTCGTGTCGGTCTTGATCCAGACCGGTCGCCGAGGTGTTGGGCGACGCGATCCATTGAAGGAGTCGACCACTATCATGAAAAGACCCAAAAACCGCCAAAACGCTGATGGTGACGACTAAACTGTCCGTTAGACATGCGTTCTCCCTTGAAAGGCTAGCCGACGAAACCACGCCGATGAGGAGATAACCTTGATCTGGATCAGCCAGACACGACAAATCCGGGCGACGCAGTCCTTCGAGCGACAGGGCTTTTCACAAATCTACGTCAAGCGCGGCTTAGCTAAGCTAGCTGTGGAGCCTCAGCATTTTGTTCCCGAACAAGCCGTCTCGGCTGACGACCGGCATCCGCACAGTCGTCGGCACAGCGATCTGGGTCAGCGTTCCGGCTTGTCGTCCCGGTCGATGAGGATGCGCTCGGCGGCCCCGTGAAGATCCTCATATTGACCACTCCTCAAGGCCCACAGAAAGCCGGACAGCCCCAGCGCGCCAAGGAACAGAGCTGCTGGTATGAGGTAGACGAGCGTCGTCATGACGGCTGCACCGATGCGCGAATGCCCGAACGCGTTGCCGAGGGAGCCCCCGTCACCTCGGCGAGCACAAAACCCTGCAGGCGCAATGCATTTCCGATGACAAGCAGCGACGAAGCAGACATCGCGATTGCCGCGATCAGCGGCGTGACGTGCCCCAGAATGGCGATCGGCACAGCAATGGTGTTGTAGACGATCGCGATGGCGATGTTCTGACGGATCAGCCGGCCGGCCTTCCGTGAGACGTCCAGGGCAAGGGGTACGGCCAAAAGGCTTTCGCGCAGGAACACGAAGTCCGCGGCGTTGCGGCCAATATCTGCAGCGGTGGCCGGCGCGATCGAGACATGTGCTGCCCCCAGCGCAGGCGTGTCGTTCAGGCCGTCGCCAACCATTAGAACCTTGTGGCCAGCTCTCGCCAGGGTCTCGATGCGTTCGACCTTGCCGGATGGCAGCAGGCACGGAACGAAGTCGCCGACACCCAGCATTTTTGCAACTTCACCGCAGGCGCCTGCGGTATCGCCCGACAGCATCTCCATGGACACCCGGGCATCGTTCAACTGCACAATGGCTGCCCTTGCGTCGGCACGCAGTGCGTCCTCGAAAACGAAGGACGCGACAATGATCCCGTCTTTCGTCAGGACCGTTCCGCCATAGCCATGCTTTCCTTCGCCACCGGTCCGGGCCTTCCATCCAGCCCATCCGCGTCGGCCCAGCCGCCAGATGCTCCCATCGACAGTGGCTTCGATCCCGAATCCTGGATGCTCGCTGACAGCATCGAATTTGTCCTGCCCGCCGGAAGCGGCAAAGCCGGCTATGGCCTTTGAAAATGGGTGACGCGAGTGCGCGGCCATGTCTGCCGCCATTGCCAGCATGGCCGGATCGATCGAGGCCGCATTGACGAGACGGGGCTGACCGAGCGTAAGTGTTCCGGTCTTGTCGAACACAGCCGTGTCGATCGTTGCCAGGCGCTCCATGGCCGAGCCGTCCTTGACCATGATGCCGTTCTCGAACAGGCGCCGCGCGGCGACCACCTGCACGATCGGCACGGCGAGGCCGAGCGCACACGGGCATGTGATGATGAGGACGGCGATGGCGATCGTCATCGCCCTGTGCCAGTCGCCAGTCGCCGCCATCCAGCCCGCGAACGTTACGAAGGCGGCAAGGTGAACCACTGGCGCATAAAGCGCTGAAACGCGGTCGGCAATCCGGCGATAATGCGCGCGACCGCCCTCGGCGGCTTCCATCAGCCGAACCATTTCTTCCAGGAAGGAATCTTTTGCGGCGGCTGTCGCCTGGACGGTCAGCGGGCCGGTGAGATTGAGAATGCCGGCCTGTACCGCCTCCCCTGACGCCACGGTTCTGGGAGTGCTCTCACCGGAAACCAGCGAACAGTCGAGATCCGAAGATCCCCGAAAGATCTTGCCGTCGACGGGAATCCTTTCGCCGGCAGCGATCAGCAGCTGCATGCCAGGTTCGATCTCGCCAACCGGCAGATAGTCGCGCGCGCCATCGCCGCGCAGCACCATGGCGCCACGCGCCGCCAGCTGCGACAGGCCCTTCACGGCGCTTCGGGCTCGTTCGCGCATCACATGATCCAGCGTGCGGCCGATCAACAGGAAGAACAGCAAGGATACCGACGCGTCGAAATAGGCGTGGTCGCCATGGTTGATGGTCTCGTAAAGGCTCATGGCATAGGCGAGCGACACCCCGACCGCGATGGGCACATCCATGTTCATGCGGCCGTGGCGTAGCGCATTCCACCCCGAACGGAAGAAGATGCCGCCGGCGAAGGCAAGTGCGGGAATGGCGATTAGTGCCGAGACCCAGTGGAACAGATCGCGGGTCGCGCCTTCGGCGCCCGACCAGACCGACACCGAAAGCAGCATGATGTTGCCGGCCGCAAAGCCGGCAACCGCGACGGCGCGGATCAGCTCCAACAGCGTCTTGTCCTTGCCGTAAGCCTCGGGTTCGAACAGGTGTGCGTCATAGCCCAGCCGTCCAAGTGTGGCGACGAATGGCGGAACCTCGTCGCCGCGCCACCGGACCGAAACCCGTTTCGTCGACAGGTTGACGCGGGCGCCCTCGACCCGGTCCAGCTTTCCAAGCGCCGTTTCGATCGCCCGGATGCAGGCTGCACAATGAACCGCCGGTACTGAAAGATCGGTCTGATACAGGTCGCCGCCCAGCGAACGGCTCGCCAGTTTGACTTCTTGGCTCGACGGCAAAACGGATGCGGCGCCAGCGACATCCAGCGCCATTTTGGCGCCCGGTGCACAGCAGCTCATTGCAACGCACCTTGGGAAATGATGATACGGTGAACTTCCCGATAGGGCTCCGCGAGAGCGGCGTCGGCATCGACTTCGACAATCCAGACGCCGTCCCTGGGCGTGTGGTGCGCAGCAAATTCCTGATCCGTTGCGAGAGTTAAAATGATGGACTTGTCCTCGGCCTCATAGGCAGGATGACGGAACAGGACGCTGACGCCGTCCAATGGGACCAGCTTCCCGGCGGCGTCGCTGAGGCTGTAACGGACTTCGCCCGCCGCGATTGTCAGTTTGCCAGTCCAGCCGAGCGCGGCCTGCGCGCGCCCTTCCTCGGCCCTCCTGTTGAATTGCTGGCTGGCCACATAGGTGTTTTCGACGACGAGGCCGGTCCAACTCGTGTTGGCGAGTGTCGCCATGGTCAGATTGACGCCGATGACCACAGCGAAAAAGGCGAGAATGGTGACCAACATATGCCCGCCGGTGAATTCGCGGGATTTCTGCGGATTGGCGCTCATCTGACGATCTCCGGTGCGTTGAAAGTGGCCGTGTATTCGTCCGACTCGAAGCTCGCCTTGTCTTCGACCCGGAATTTGAATGTTTGCGCTTGGCCCTTGATCTGTTCCGCCGGCTGGCGAACGAAAACCTTCAGCATCTTCAGCCGGTCGGGTTCGACCGGAATGGCAAAGGAGCGATCCGCAGGCAGGTCGTCGATCCCGACGACGCTCATCTCGGCCTCCGGCAGGCCCTGCATGGTGACGACGATCGTCCTGGGCTCGGGGATCATGTTGAGCAGCTTGACGGTGTAGCCATTGCGGATCGAACCGTCGGACAACACGACGAACTGCGGATTGCGGTCGTGCAGAACGTTGACCTCGAGCCGGTCGCGCGTCAGAAGCGAATAGAACAGGGTGAGACCGACCGCCGACCACGCACCCATGTAGACGGACGTGCGCGGCCTGAAGATCTTGCGAATGTGGAAATGGGCCAACCTGTCGGCGAAAGCGCCGTCGGCAGTGCGCACCAGCGAAGGCTTCACCGTGCTGGAGCCGCCCCCGGTCGCCACCGCCATGTTGGCGTTGTAGTCGGACAGCGTCGCATAGGAGATCAGCCCGCGCTCCTTGCCGAGCTTGGCCATGACGCTGTCGCAGGCGTCGATACAGAGCGCGCAAGTGATGCATTCGAGCTGCTGGCCGTCGCGAATGTCGATCCCCATCGGGCAGACCGCGACACAGGTGTTGCAATCGACGCAGTCTCCGACCAGCTGCCCAGCGGCCTGAACCTTCTTGGCGTGACGCGAACGAGGTTCGCCGCGCCAATCATTGTAGGTCACCGTGAGAGAATTCTCGTCGAGCATGGCCGCCTGAATGCGCGGCCACGGGCACATATAGGTGCAGACCTGCTCGCGCATCAGTCCACCGAATGTGTAGGTAGTCGCCGTCAGCACGGCGATGGTGATGTAGCCGACGGGTGCGGCGGTCCCGGTGAAGACTTCGCCGATCAGCTTTGGCGCGTCGGCGAAATAGAAGATCCAGGCCCCCCCGGTCGCCGTCCCTATGACCAGCCATATGGCGTGTTTCGATACGCGCAGCATAAGCTTGCGGGCAGTCCAGGGCCCGGCATCGAGCTTCATGCGCGCGTTGCGATCTCCTTCGATCGCGCGCTCGACGACCAGAAACAGGTCGACCCATACGGTCTGCGGGCAGGTATAGCCGCACCAGGCCCGACCAACTGTGGAGGTGACCAGGAAAAGGCCGATGCCGGCCATGACCAGCAGGCCAGCCACGTAGTAGAATTCCTGCGGCCAGATTTCGATGAAGAAAAAGTAGAAGCGGCGGTTGGCAAGATCGACCAGCACGGCCTGATCAGGCGCGAACGGCCCTCGATCCCACCGCAGCCAGGGCGTCAAGTAGTAAATGCCCAGCGTGATTGCCATCACCAACCACTTGAAGCGGCGAAAGCTGCCTGAAGCGCGCTGCGGGAATACCTTCTTGTGCGGGGCATAAAGCGGCTGACGGGCCTTGGCGGAGTTGACCGATTCGGCTTCGAGCCGTTCAATTTGCGTGTTTTCAAGCACGAGAAGCTCCAGTCCCGGCGACGATTTAGCGGCGGAAGCCCGACCGATCGGTTCTGGCTGATGGCCACGTTGAGCACGCTTTGCCGCATGGCGAATTGCACCGCGTTGATGCAAGTCATTCGCCGGATGCCGGAATGGTGTCGAGGCCCGGCGCAAGCCGGGCCCCGTCGCTTGGCGGGGAGGGCGGAGAATAGGCTTCCGTTCCTATTCTCCGCCGCCAAGCGAATGGACATAGACTGCGAGTTCTTTGACCTTGGTCTCGCCGAGACGCCCGATCCAGGCCGGCATGACGCCGTGCTTCGGCGCGCGGACCTGCGCAGCAATAGCCGTCTCGCCCGGTCCATAGAGCCAGATGGCGTCGGTCAGGTCGGGCGCGCCGAGTTCCCTGTTGCCCTTTGCTGTGTCGCCATGACAGGCGACGCAATTTTCCGCGAAAACCTTGGCGCCGGGCTCGATCAGACTTGCGTCCCGGACCAAGTCGGACAGGCTGGCAACGTAGGCGCTGACCTGTGCGATCTGGTCCGCCGTGATGATGTCGCCAAAAGCCGGCATTTCCGACAGGCGCGTATCCGGGTCTGACGCGAAGCGGATGCCGTGGGTGATCGTCTGCTGGATCTGCTCAGCGCTGCCGCCCCACAGCCAATCGTCGTCGTTGAGGTTTGGAAAACCTTTGGAGCCTTGCGCGCCGGAGCCATGGCACTGCACGCAATTGACCCTGAATGCCGCACCGCCGGCAGCCACGGCGAACTCGCGCAAGGCGTCGTCGGCAGCAATCTCCGAGGCGGTTTTCGATTCCACCGCTGCGACATATTTGGCCTTGGCAGCTTCGGCGGCCGCCAGTTCATTCTTGACGTGGTTGCGGCTCGAATAGCCGAGCACACCTCTGGTCGCGGAAGTAAGCATTGGCCATGCGGGATAGGCGATGGTGTAGCCGATCGCCCAGACAATGGTGATGTAAAATGTCGTGACCCACCAGCGCGGAAGTGGGTTGTTGAGCTCCCGGATCCCATCCCACTCATGGCCGGTCGTTGAGATGCCCGAGACCTCGTCGATGTGCTCGCTGCTCATGATCAATCGTCCTTGAGAGGAATTCGAGCGGCTTCGTCAGCTTGCCTGCGGCCGCCAGGGCGAAGCGCGAAGGCAACGCATCCGACGAAGAAGAGCGCCATGGCAAGGAGGCCCCAGCTGTCGGCGAATTCCCGCATCAAATTGTAGTCCACGAGCACACTCCTCAGCGGTAGCCGGCGGCTTCGTCGTAGGTCTTGAAATCGACCAATGTGCCAAGCATCTGGAGGTAAGCGACCAAGGCATCCATTTCGGTGACCTGCTGCGGATTGCCGTCGAAGTCGCCGAGCTTGGCCCTGGGGTAGCGCCCTTCAACGCCGGACGTATCGATGTTGGGATCCGCCTGCGCCATCAGATCGACATTGGCGTTTGCGATCATGTCATCGGAGTAAGGGACGCCGACACGCCTGTTTGCGATAAGATGCGTCGAGAAGTCTTTCACCTCGATCGGCGTATTCTTCAGGAACTCGTAGCTCGGCATGATCGATTCCGGCACCACCGAGCGCGGATCGGCAAGATGCTGTACGTGCCATTCGTTGGAGTAGCGGTCGCCAACCCGGGCGAGGTCCGGTCCGGTGCGCTTCGATCCCCACTGGAAAGGGTGATCGTAGATCGACTCGGCCGCCAGGCTGTAGTGCCCATAGCGCTCGACCTCGTCGCGGAACGGTCTGATCATCTGGCTGTGGCAGAGGTAGCAGCCCTCGCGCACATAGATATTTCGTCCAGCAAGTTCGAGCGGCGAATAGGGCCGCATGCCTTCGACCTTCTCGATCGTATTGTCGAGATAGAAGAGCGGCGCGATCTCGACGATGCCGCCGACCGTCACCACCAGAAGGGAACCAACGAGAAGAAGCGTGGCGTTCTTCTCGATGATGGCGTGTTTGTCCATCAAGCCCATTTTCTGGCTCCTGATCGCGCACGCTGGAGGGCGGGGATGGAGCCCGGCATCGGATCCTCCTCGCGTTGGTAGCCAAAGATGGTCATGGCGATGTTCCAGGCCATGATAAGGGCGCCGGACAGATACATCGCGCCGCCGATGGCACGCATGATGTAGTAGGGATGCATGGCGGCGACGGTTTCGGCGAAGGAGTAGATCAGGAAGCCCTGCTCGTCGTATTCGCGCCACATCAGGCCTTGCATGACGCCGGAGACCCACATCACCGCCGCGTAAAGGACGATTCCGAGCGTCGCCAGCCAGAAGTGCCAGTTGACCAGCCGCAGTGAATAGAGCCGCTCGCGGTTCCACAGCTTCGGCACCATGAAATAGATCGCGCCGAACGAGATCATGCCAACCCAGCCAAGCGCGCCGGAGTGGACGTGCCCGATCGTCCAGTCGGTGTAATGCGACAGCGAGTTGACCGTCTTGATCGCCATCATCGGGCCTTCGAAGGTCGACATGCCATAGAAGGCGATGGCCATCACCATCATGCGGATGATCGGATCCGTGCGCAGCTTGTCCCAGGCGCCGGACAGCGTCATCAGGCCGTTGATCATGCCGCCCCAGGAGGGCATCCAGAGCATGATCGAAAACACCATGCCAAGCGTCTGCGCCCAGTCGGGCAGAGCGGTGTAGTGCAGGTGATGCGGACCAGCCCAGATATAGAGGAAGATCAGCGCCCAGAAGTGGATGATCGACAGGCGGTAGGAATAAACTGGGCGGTTCGCCTGCTTGGGCACGAAATAATACATCATGCCGAGAAAGCCGGCGGTCAGAAGAAGCCGACGGCATTGTGGCCGTACCACCACTGCGTCAGGGCGTCCTGTACGCCGGAGAAGGCGGAATAGCTTTTTGAGCCAACGAACGAGACGGGCATCGACAGATTGTTGATCACATGCAGCATCGCGATGGTCACGATGAACGACAGATAGAACCAGTTGGCGACGTAGATATGCGGTTCCTTGCGCTTCAGGATCGTGCCGAGGAACAGGATGAGATAGGCGACCCAGACGATGGTCAGCCACAGGTCCACATACCATTCGGGTTCGGCATACTCGCGGCTCTCGGTGATTCCGAGCAGGTAGCCTGTCGCAGCCATGACGATGAAAAGCTGGTAACCCCAGAACACGAACCAGGCGAGATCGCCGCCAAACAGCCGGGCGCGGCAGGTGCGCTGCACGACATACAGGGATGTGCAAAGCAGTGCATTGCCCCCGAAAGCAAAAACGACGCCCGACGTATGCAGCGGCCGCAAGCGACCGAAATTGAACCAGGGTTCGATGTTGAGATCCGGATAGGCGAGCTGCAGCGCGATGACCACACCGACCAGCATGCCAACGACCCCCCAGATCACCGTTGCGACGGCCCCGTAGCGTATCGGCCCATCCATGTAATCGGCGGGGTGGATCGGAACTGCTGGCTTGAACTCCGTGTTGCGCAACAGGATCGCAGTGAAGCCAGCCACGGCGAAGAACAAAACCCACATATGCTGGCGAAAAGGTTCGTCTACGCCGAAGCCGGCAGCCACCAGGGCCGCAAAAGCAAACAGGCTTAGAAGGACGATCTCAGTGCCGAATTTCATCGCAAGTACCGATCTCCAATTCCGGCGGACCCAACTCCGCAGTGCATTGATTGCGCAGCCGCCGCCTGCTCGCCCTGATCCATGTCAGATCGCAGGATTTTGCTTCGGGCAGCATCGAGTTCGGTGCGATCAGAGGTGGCGATTGAACGAGGAAACGCAGCACGGGCCGCCCCGCTTATGGACAAGTCCGGCGTCTGCGGGCCGGCCGGCGTGGAGGCGATTCCGTGTGATGTGATGAAGCGCGCGCACAGGGAAAACTGCAGCTCTGCAATGCTTAGGAAAATATCGCTGATGCGCTGCCCAGCGTCGATCGCCTGAAGTGCCTCGGCACTGCCCACGCAATCCTCCCATTTTTGCGCAAGCGTTCATCAATATGAAGAAACGATCGTCTTTCCCGCCTACGAGGCCGCTGTCGTTGGCGGCGATGCCAGCCTCGCTTCTACCCGGCGGTTGCGCGCCGAACACGTCGAAGACGAGTGCTTTGCTGGTGAGGTGACTGAATTCTGCTAGCGATCGGCCATGGCGAGACGGTGGAGAATGCGGAAGCCGTCGGTTTCATTCTGCGCGGCTTTCTTCGAAGGCTTGCGGCGACACACATCGCCTTCGAACGCGAACATGTCCTGCCGCGGGTCGGAGTAGGCGACGGCCCCGCGCGCTTAGGTCTCATCTAAAGGGCGGTTGCGCCTCGGCCGCCGCAGCGCTGCTCCAGCCGGCTGACGCTGTCCACCGTGACATGGCGATTGTTCTCGATCCGGATCACGCCGTCCATTCTCAGTCTGGTCAGCTGGCGGCTCACAGTCTCGTTTGTAAGTCCAAGGAAATCAGAGATCTCGGCACGCGTCAGCGGCAGATCGAAGCACGCGGACCTGGCCGCCGGGCCAACACTGGAATCGATATTCCGGGCGATCATGAGGAGAAAGCTCGCCACCTTCTCCGGTGCGGTCTTGCGCCCAGAGTCACCATCCATTCGCGTGCCTCGTCGAGTTCGTTCAGCGTCTGCTTGAGCAGGCGATGCTCAAGTTCCGGTGATTCCTTCATCATCCGTTCGATGGCCGCCCTCGGAAACGAGCACAGCGAGACAGCGGTTGCCGCTTCCGCATTGATCGCGCTTTTCACCTTGAAGGGCCGTCCCAGAAAATCCGGTGCGAACTGGAGGCCGACTATTTGCTGGCGGCCGTCCGAAAGGCTCTTCGTCAGCTTCACCACGCCTGAAAGCACGTTTGAATAGCTGTCGACGGCCTCGGCGTCGCCGATCAGTTCGACCCCCGGCTCGATCTTGTGCCGCGACGAAGTCTTGGCGAGCCGCGCCAAATCGTCTGGATCGAGCGCACCGCAGACGCCGCGGTGCCGTACCTCGCAGGGTAGGCAAAGAACGGGAATGCCGGAACTATGAATATCTTGCCGTACTGTCATTCCATCGCTCTACCGATCCCAAGTGCCAGCAGGATAGCAATCGACGGTAGAAAAATCGTTGCGGCAGTTTGTCCGTGCTGGACGTTGACCGAAATCAGGGCTTTGGCTGTTCGACGCGTCCAGAGTTCCGGCGACTCAAACACGGTGGACCAAGACATGCGACCGGAATTAACTGCCAGACTTGGCGAGAACGTCCCCCGCTACACCAGTTACCCGACCGCGCCGCATTTCCATCCGGGCGTCGATGCGGCGGTCCAGAAAGGCTGGTTGGAGGCCCTCGAAGGCGGTGACGAGATATCGCTTTACCTGCATATTCCCTATTGTGACAGGCTCTGCTGGTTCTGTGCGTGCCATACCAAGCAGACGCGCCACTATGAGCCGGTGACCGCTTATCTGCGCTCGCTACGCGCGGAGATCGCGACGGTTGCCGCCCTTATCAGCGGCAAGGTCTTCGTCCGCGCAATCCACTTCGGCGGCGGCTCGCCGACAATGCTGAAGCCTGAGGATATGGTGGCTCTAGGCGCGTTCATGCGGGACAGCTTTGATTTTGTTCCGAATACGAAAATCAGCATCGAGATCGATCCGAACGATATGGACGAGGCACGCCTTGATGCACTTGCCGAAATCGGCATGACGCGGGCGAGCCTCGGCGTGCAGGATTTCGATCCGAAAGTGCAAAAGGCGATCAACCGCGAACAAAGCTTTTTGCAGACCAAGGCAGTCGTCGACGGAGTTCGTTCCCGCGGCGTCGAGTCCGTCAATCTGGATCTGCTCTACGGCCTGCCGCATCAAACCAGCGAGAGCCTGTGTTCCACCGTCGCGCAAGCGCTCACCCTGGAGCCGGACAGGATGGCGCTGTTCGGCTACGCTCACGTGCCCTGGTTCAAGAAACAGCAGACGATGATCGACGAGGCATGGCTCCCCGGTCCCACGGAGCGGTTCGCGCAATCGCAACTCGCCGCGCGGGCGATTTTGGACAAGGGATATGAAGCAATAGGCCTCGACCATTTCGCCAAGCCGGGCGATGCGCTGGCGGTGGCGGCCTGCACAGGGGCCCTGCATCGCAACTTCCAAGGCTACACAGAGGATCGCTGCGAGACGCTGATCGGTGTCGGTCCCTCGTCCATCAGCCGGTTTCGCCAGGGCTACCTGCAGAACAATCCTTCGACCGCTCAGTACGGACGTATGGTCGCCAATGGCGGGCTGGCCGCCGTCCGCGGCATCGCCTTTTCCGACGACGATCGCGTCCGTGGCTGGATCATCGAGCGGCTGATGTGCGATTTCGCCTTCTCGGCGATCCACCTGGTGGAGAGCTTCGGGAAAGCCGGCCAAAAGCTCCTTTTCAGGCAGGCTCAATCGCTCTTCAGGATCCTGCTCGACTGCTTGAACTCCAAGGCGACAGTTTCGTCGTGCTGGCGGAAAGTCGTCCCTTCGTGAGGAGCATTGCGGCGAAGTTCGACAAATATTTTGAAAGTGGAACGGCCAGGCACTCGGTGGCAGTCTGAGCACCGCAGAGGACCGGTCACGGTTTTCAGTCGATCGTGAACCGATACGCTACGTTTTGACCATTCATCGGCTACCGTCGCATTGCGGACCAGATACGAAGGTCTTGGGCCATAGGCGTCCGGTCGTGCCTTCCGGCGCCGTCCACCCCACGGCCCGTGCGAGGAGCCGGATCGGGGCATTCTCGGCGCTTCGGTGGATTCCGACGGCTCGCGCTATGGGCTGATCCAGATTCCCGCCGGAGGAAGCAACACACCATTCCACGGCAATCTTGACCTCTACCAAACCCGCATGACGATCGCCGACGGCCGCGAAGTGTTCGCCAAGGCCGTGGAGATGATGACTGCCTGCTCGCAGGACGCGCTCGCTGCGGCCGGGATGCGGTCGCGGGATATCGATCGGTTCGTTCCGCACCAGGCTAACGCCCGAATTTTCGATGCCGTCGGGAGGAACCTCGGCATTGCCGATCACGCGATCGTCAAGACGATCGCCGAATACGGCAACTCTTCCGCCGCGACGATCCCTCTCTCGCTGTCGCTGGCCCACCAGACGGAGCCGTTTCGGCAGGGCGAGAAAATTCTTCTGGCGGCAGCAGGCGCGGGTCTGAGCGGCGGTGCACTCGTCGTTGGAATCTAGCGGCGGCAACCGGCTGCGTAGAGTTGACCTTGTATGATGGGAAGGGCGCAGGCATTCGAGCGTAGACAGCGAGAATCGCTAAGCTTAGAGAACCCCAGGGTCGGGTGGCCCGAGACATAAGATATGGGAGGCGTCAATGGTCAGCCTAAGCCGGGCTCAGCTCTATGATTTGGTCTGGGCCAAGCCGATGACACAGATCGCCCGTGAACTCGGAGTTCGCGATCAGCATATCGCGCGGGCTTGCGATGTCTACAACATTGCACGGCCGCGAAACGGTCACTGGCAAAAGATCGAGCACGGCAAAGCAGTCCAAACGAAAGGGCTTAGCACCGACAGGTTCGGGGCAGATGAGATTGTCGTCATCGGCCAAGCTCCCGGTGAACACCTGCCGGAGTCAAAGCTGCTGGGGGTACCCCACGCAGATCAACTTGGCGGATCGACAGACGCACGCTCAAGCTGATGTGCCAACTTAAGGCTCAGCTCCAGCCTCTTCGCCGTCAATTGAGGGCAGGCTTATGATGATAGATAACAAGCGACTGATGAAGGCGAGCGATATCCCCGCCTTCGTTGTGACGCTGATCAAGGCTGGCTGCGATATCTGTGCTGTCGGCGATACTCGCTATGTGCTTGGCGACGTCGAAGAAACGCTGGCGGCGTACGATGAGCTGGAGTGCATAGGCGAAGAGTTTGAAGACCGCGATTCTTTGATACGAGAGAGCGTTGCCTACCTGCGTTCCATCGGTCGGTACCTCGATCCCGGTTCGCCGCCCACGCATTGGTCCGACAACGAAAAATGGCACAGTAGGGAACACGGGGTTGGGTTCATCCTCGGGACAAAACCGCGCCTGCCCCGCCAACGCGCGGACCGATCGACAACAGCGGTGACGGCGCTTTCCGGCTTGTCCCATCATTGCGAATTGGACATGCAGCCAGTGAGCCGGCCGTGTTACCTTCGCCGTGTTGCCGGGATCGAGTCAGAGATGCCGGAATGCGGCCGATTACCAGGCAAGTTCCGCATGCGTCTCACGGCGGCGCGGCCCACCGAACGGTTCCCGGGGTCACGTAGACACCGCGCCACGCGTCGCGCCGGTGGCGCGCAGGTATAGTCCTCGGGCTGGCCGGCATGGAGGCGCATATCCGCCCCGGTCGGGTCGATGTCGCTTATCCAGTCGGACAGATCGATTTACCGCGGTTTTTGAACGGCAAGGCGGACAAACGGGTGCGGTTGGCCGAATCTGACACTATGACAAGGTTTTCGCCCCTTGCCTGGGTGGGGATGGCTGATCGATTTCGGCGTTGCGTCGGCGGTTTTCGCCGCACTCGCCGTTATGCGGACGCAGTTTGCCCCTCGTGCCAGACGAAGCGGGTGAGATTGTAGGCAAGGTTGGCCATGCCGATCTTCGTCCTGGCGCGGGCGATGCCGATGGTGCGCACGAACAGGCCCATCCTGGATTTCTGCTGCGCGAAGACGTGTTCGACGAATGCGCGGGTTTTCGATCTCCGCCCATTGGCCCGCGACGTCGCCTCGCTCATCGGCCGACCCTTCGGCTTCTTCTGGTGGATGTCAGAGACGTAGCCGTTCTTCTCCAGCCACTCCTCGTTCTTTTTCGAGCGATAGGCCGTGTCGGCCCACACCGTCGAGCCGGTGTTGCCGCGGTTGAGCACATTGCGAAGCTGCGCGCCGTCATAGGCTGACGCGCTCGTGACGTTCCATCCCCGGATGAAGCCGTGCCGGCGATCAATCGAGGCATGGTTCTTATAGCCGAAGGCGGGAATGGCGATGTCGCGTTGCTGCGCCTTTCCCTCTTCGGCGACCTTGGCTTTCGAGAACTTCACCGTCCAGCGTGCATCGCGGTCCTTCTGGCGCAGCTTCGCGGGCTTCTTCTTCCACTCGTCCGGAACCTTGCCCGCCTTGATGTCAGTCTTCTCGGCGTCGGTATTGCGCTGCTTGGGCGCCGCCACGATGGTGGCATCGACGATCTGCCCGCCCATCGCCAGGTAGCCGGCCTTGCCGAGGTGCTTGTCGAAACGGGCGAACAGGTTGTCCACCGCGCCGGCCTGTGTGAGATGCTCCCGGAACAGCCAGATCGTCTTGGCGTCCGGCACCCTGTCTCCGAGACCCAGCCCGAGGAAGCGCATGAAGGATAGCCGGTCCTGGATCTGAAACTCGGCCTGGTCGTCAGACAGGCCGTAGAGCGCCTGCAGAACCATGATCTTGAACATCATCACCGGATCGTAAGGCGGCCGGCCACCCTTCGCGCCATCGGAGCGCTTCAGCGCCTTGCCCAGCGGCTTGCGGAAAACCTCCCACGGCACCACCGCATTCAGCTTCTCCAGCGGATCGCCGGCCTCGCTCAGCCGGACATATCGCTCGTCAATGTCCCAGAAACCAGCCTGTCCCCGCATCCACTGCCTCCGTGCAAATCAACGCGTCGAGTGAATCAAAATCCGGTTCCAAAGGCGAGGTATTTCGAACTGTCCAGTCGACGACCACCTCAGCCGCGTCGTCCGCAAGCAAAAATGTCAGGTTCATCACGACCGGCCATCTGGGCACGTGGAGGTTTTTCCAAGCAATCAGGCGCTTACTGTGCGCTGAGCGCGCTGGCACGGCTTTTGCACTCTTGATGGTGACTGCACGCAATGGGGCAAGACGAGCGATGCTCTCTCCCTGAACCCGTGTGCCGTCTCTCTGAGCGGGAACAAGCTCGCGCAGAAAGCAAGCTTTGGAGAGCAACATTGGTGGCATTACAGATCGAGTCCCCGGCTCCTTCGATTAAAGTCGAGAACTGGCTGCGTGGCGAGCCCCTCACGAGCTTTCAGCCCGGCAAAGTGTACATCGTCGAATTTTGGGCAACGTGGTGCGGACCATGTGTGGACGGGATGCCCCATCTGATGCAGCTGCAGGAGAAATACAGGGAGAGCGGAGTTGAGATCGTCGGAGTCGCGGCTTCTGAAGACGCTCCAACGGCCGATGAGGCCCGAAGCAAGTTGGACGCTTGGTTGACTGAAAAGTTCTCGAATCTGAACTATCGGATCGCGTTCGACTCCACGGGCGAAATGGACAAGCTTTGGATGGAGCCCAGCTTTTCTGTCGCCATTCCGACCATGTTCGTGGTCGACCGAGACGGCCACATCGCCTTTATCGGTCATCCGATGGAACTCGATGCGGTCTTGCCGAAGGTGCTTAACGGCAGCTGGCGCGCCAGCGATCAAGCAAAATCGGCCGATACGGACCGGATCGCGGAAGGCGAAACCATAGCGCGCGAACAAGCGCTGAAGAAGCCGATCAATGATAGATTTTGGGCGGCGGTGGAGAAACAGGAGTGGAAGACGGCGCTCTCGGCGATCGAAGAGGGCATCGCCTTGTTGCCGGACAAGCTCGGTTTCCGCCGGTCTCATGTGAATCTGTTGCTTCACAAAATGCGCGACATGCAGGCCGGCTTGCCCGTCATGCGCCAATTCGTTCGCGACGCGATTAACAGAAACTCCGAGAATTGGATGATTGCGGCGCTAGACGAACTCTTCTTTCCGAACTTTGACTATTCGCACTTTCCGTCTGCTGAACGCTTGGCGATGGGAAAACAGCTGTCCGAACACATTCTGGCACTGAATCCCCAGAAAGCGACCAATGTAAGCTCCTGCCTTATCCGGTGGCAGCTCTGTACTATCACGAGAGCGGCAACAAAGATCGGGCGATCGAGCTGATCGAGCTGGCACTGAATTCGCTGGGCAGTCCGGAACTTATCCGGGACGGAGATAAACAGCGCGAAATATCGCATTTGCTGCAGTTCCTGGCCAACTTCAAGGGTGAGAAGGTTTGTTACGGCGCTCTATGTGCGGCTCCAAACAATGGCCGGGTCGACAGGTGGTATACCGTTTGCGGCTGACCGTCAGGTTTATGTGAGGGACAGAATTGGCCGGGCGGACAGCTTTTTGATGCGAACGGTGCAAACCCGCGCCCGGCTTGCGAAATCGCCTGGCCCGATCTTTTGGGCCTATGTCAGAGGGACGGCGGCCTGCTACGATACGCGCCTTCGGCTAGGCAGGCTATGAGCTGAGCTACGTGTTTGTCCGCTTCGAACCGATCGCCAGTCTGGAGCAGGTGCCTCTCGACACCTCCACCACACTGAGGCTTCATGCCGGTAGCGAATGCGATCTTGGCGGCATGGCCATCAACGCACAAGGGATGGCTTGGCTGGCGGCATTCCTTTGGCGATGTGGTGCCGCGCCCACGCATGCCTTCGCCGGCGGTCCAACGGGGAAGGCCTGTCGCACAATCGATACAGGACTTCAATGCCCGAACACCGGCGCCATCCTCAACAACTCCATAGATGAGGTGTCGGGCTCACAGCTTGGCAGCTTGGTCCAGGCAATTCCGGCCGCCGTCATCCCAATGAGGTGACCTCGACCAGAGCCTCGGCCTTGAATGGCATGATGGAGGTGTATGGGATGGCGGCAACGTCATTTTCGTCAATCCGAACGGGCTTTCTTGCGACCGCTGCGGCTTTATCAACACGCCAAGGGCCACGCTGTCGACAGGCGGCGCGAGCTTGGCGCCGACGGCGTCCACGTCAACCGATCCTTCTGACAATGGGGACTTGTACGATCACCCAGGGGGCGAAAGCCCATGACGATCATCGTCGCGCCGGCCGCGATCTGAAGCACGCGTCCGGCGCGCTTCGTGCCTATCCCTTTGGCGAGGCTTTCGGTGAAAGACGCCGATGGCGGGACGGGAAGACCAAGGCCGGCTGAATAGATCCCGAGCTGTGCGATCGCGTTCGGCCAGGTTGAAGAAAGCGCGCTGAATGCGGGACTGCCACGCTACCGATAGAACGGCGTGGTCCGCCGACTACCGCGTTGCCGGCCACGTAAGAGATTTGGCCCGGCGCGAGAGGCAGCACGCATGGCCAGAGAACGCGCATTGCACCGGCCGCCACCACTGTCAAAATGCCGAAGTTGGTGATCCGGCAGGGGTATCAACGCTTAGCTTTTCCCGCTCTTTGGCGATTAAGCGTTTCAGCGTGGGAATCTCGGGCACCTTTGCAATAACTTCGTCGCCGAGCACCAACGCCGGCGTGCCGGTGATGTACAGCTTGGTGGCGAGCGCGCGATTGCGCTCGAGGGCGTTTGGGATGGCCGGATCATCCATGTCCCGCTTGAGCTGCTCAACATCGAGGCCCACCTGTCGTGCGATAGTCAGGATGGAGAATTCGCTGAGCCGGCCGCGAGCAGCCATAAGGGCGTGATGGAACGGCTCATATTTTCCCTGTTTGCGGGAGGCGAGCGCCGCCACTGCGGCGAATTTTGAGCCCGGTCCCTTGCCCGGATACTCTTTGTAGACAACCTTCAGATTGGGATCGTCCTTGAGGGCTTGCTGGATGATAAGGTCTGCCGTCCGGCAGTGCGGGCAGTTGTAGTCCAAAAACACCACCAGAGGGACGTCGCCATTCGGGTTGCCAGCAGTTGGCGCAGCGGGGTCGTTGAGGAGTGCGTCGCGCTGCTCCGGAATGAGCTTCCGCCAATCCGCGGCAAGCCGACGATGGTCTTCGAGCTGGCGCAGGTAGTCTGTGGCAACTGGATGATATCGCGCCGCCAGCCCAGAAAGAAGCAGGGCTAGGACTAAAAGAGCGACAAGGCTGGCCAACGTTGCAGTCGAGCGGTCGCGCTTTAGAGGGGACCCAGCTTTTCTGTCGGGATTCCGGCCTCGTTCGTGGTCGACCGAGACGGCTACATCGCCTTTATCGGTCATCCGATGCAACTCTATGAGGTTTTGCCGAAAGTGCTTAACGCCGGCGAGACGCTGGAGGCCGGATCCGCCGTTGGTCTCGCGGCAGGAAAGAAGGCGAAATAGCGGCGGCGCGAGAAACGCGCCGGACCTCACTCCGTGCTTGTGCGGATTTCAGCACGCGCCGCTGGCGGGTGACCTTATCGAGAGAAGGGCTGAGTGTCGGGGATTGGAGGTCACTCTGAGCGTTACACCGCAGTCTGGCAGCGGCCAAACGATTGCCGCTGCGACCCCGTATAGTCCGGCGCGCCACAAATGACGGAAGTCGACCGACCGCGTTGCGACAATAGTTGCGCTCCTGGCGCGCGAACGCTGGGCTGCCGCCGCACCGCTCGGATCAGCTGCGCCGGATGCGAGCCGTCGACGCCAGCTCTGCGGATTTCGAAAAGAAACAACGGGTCGATCCCTCAAGCGACCGTCGGCTGACTTGAGTCCAAGCGCGGTGCCACGTTAGACCGCGATCTCGAAGGTCAATTGCTTGACCGCGTCAGCCAAGCGGGCGTCCAATATCGTGGATGGAGTTCGCGGCGGATCGTTCGAAAGCGGTTGCGTCTAACCACGCTGCCCCAGTGCCGCGCTCAAGCCTGAACAGGCCGGCATTATGTGTTTCATCTTTCCTCGCCCTTGGCTGATTGGAGTGGGTCAGCTCACGAAGGTCATAAGTTCCGGGTCGGATGGGAAATCGGTCAGGCAAGGCTGAACACGCCCGAAAATACCGGCAGCTTATGACGCTTGATCAGGGCGTGGAAACGAGCGTGAGCGTCAAGCAGTTCGTCCAGATCGAAACAGAAGGAGATAGCCAGTTGCTTTGTCACGAACGGAGTGAAAACAGTTGGCGCGGGCACGACGGAAAGCTCGGCAAGAGCTTTTAGTCCAGCGATCGTACTGTCGGATGGTTCTATTCCGGTCAGGAGGCAACTGCCGGCACGGAAGGGACCGAAAACGTCGACCGCATCAGCGAAAATAGGCAAATAGTCGCTGAAGACATACGTGCCTTTAAAGCCGCGGATGTATTTTCGTCGCACCTCGGCGCCGACTATCTCGACACCAGTATTAAACCGTGTGACGCCTGCTTCCCGAAGTTGAGTAAGATATTCTATCCGTCGTACTCGGTCGTTCCTGACGCTCGGAGGAACCACCTGGGATAAATAAATGTCGTGTGCGTAGCCTGCGTCACGCAGTCGTCGTGCGAGTGCCGCGTGGCGTTCGAGTTCTTGTGCTTCGTCCTTGATGCTCCCTGTGCAGAGCCAGACAATGTCATACAGACTGTTGAAGTTATGACCGTTACGCTCAATATAGGAGAGGCACTCTTGGAAGTTGGATTGGTAGTCTGTGCGACCCCCGCCGCGTATGGCCATTACCTCCCATTCGTTCTCCTTAAAGCAATAATCACAAGAATAGCAGCAATAAACATGATGATCAAAAACGAAGCTGCGAGCGCCATTTTTGCGTGTTATGCCGAAATTGTACATACCGGTCGGCGCTCTGTCTGGATCAATAAATTGACGGCAGGGTACGTGCTCGGTCACACCATTGATTGTCGCGATCAAAGCCTCGCCGTCGAACATGAAGGGCGAATCGGAGTTCACTCTCGCGGTGATTTTCTTTCGGAATACTCCGTTGGACAATTCAATCTCGATGCGGGGGATCACTTGCCCCAAGATCGGTAACCGGATTTCTGTCGTGAGAAGCTGGACCCCATCGCGAAGTACGCCGAGGCGCATAACCTCCTCAATGCGAAGGTTATGCCTGTTTTCCAGCGCAATGCCAAATCGGGTCAATCGCTTGCTTTGAACACTCATGGTCCTCTCCCAATCCATCTTATCGACCAAAGACGCGCGGCACCGCCCTCCCCTGAAAAATGGATCGTCAGATCCCTGAGTTCGATAATCAACGAGGACAAAACGGTTGCTTTGCGGAGCTTTCCCTGGGGTCGGGAACGGGTGCTTCGGTCGATCGGCTAAATCTCGCCCATTCGCGCAGGACGCCGCAAGAACTGTGCCAACTGCAGGAGGCGCCGGGATCGCGATACGAGATACTGTTTAATGGTAGCGTCGCGCTAACCTTTGAGTGGGCGCGCAGGGGTTGTCGGTCGTGGAGCTGCAGGCGGTGATGGACATGGAGTTCTCGCGCCAGGTTGCCAACGGTCTTGTGATTTGTGCCGTAGCGTTGGCCCGCGTCCTCAGGCCGTCTTGACCATGATGTATTGCTCGATGGATCGCCCCTGTCGTCGTGCTCCCATGCACAATCTGGCCCATCGCGCATCCCTGAATTCGGACCACAAGGATGCCCCATCAAAGTCGTATCAAACGCGGCTGGCCACGCTCTTGGTGCCGGTACCATAAGTCCGCAAGTACCCGACAACGCCGTCAATGGGGGCCGACCCTGCTAACCGAAGATCCGCAGACGCAGTTCCAGTGCGAAAGACGCAGGCTAGACGGCCCTCTTGTTGCCCCACAGCAGAACGTGCAGCTGCGGCAGCACGCGGGCGTCGAACCACCTGTCGCCGGTTACCTTTTCAACCAGCCACTCCATGCGTTTCATTATTCCGTCCAGATCGACAGACGCGTCTTCGTTGCCAGCACGGGGCGGCGTGTGATTGCCGGGTTGCAGGTAAACCGGAAGGCGCGGAAATCGCTCCGCGGCGCCTTTCGCGTAGGCGTAGTCGCTCTCGTCGAAAACAACGAGCTTGAGCACGATCTGCGGCTTCTCCTGCGCCGCATCGACGCACGCCTCGAGAGTGGCCCAATCGGTCCTCATTTCGCTTGAAGGCGGCTTAGGGCTGAGGACCAGCACGTCGAGGTCGGCAAACCAGTCCCTGACCACCGAACCTTGGGTCTCGAGCGCAAAACGGTAACCTTCACCATGGCCTCGCTCGATGAGCGCACGAAACGGCTGAATGGCCGGATTTCCGCCTGATAGCGACACCATTACTGGCCGGCCGCCGGAAAGCGTAACGACGGTTTGCCATACCGCGTCGATTGGCATCATCTCCCATTCATGGCGGTATTGATTGTCCACCGCATGGAGACTGTCGCACCAGGAACAGCGATAGTCACACCCGCCGGTTCTGATGAAGACCGTCGGCAAACCGATGAGCACGCCCTCGCCTTGGATCGTCGGCCCGAAAATCTCGCTCACGCGGATTGCGGGATGCGGATCGGTCATGGCCGGTATTCCGCCCAGGTTTTCGGCGTTTCGCTCACCCGCACGGCCGAGGTTTCGGGCAGGAGTGCCTTGCACCATAGATAAAAATGTCTGGCCAGGGATTCCGCGGTGACTCGCTCATGTCCGAGCACGTCGTTGAGATGTCGATGATCGAAGCTCTCGTCGATATAGCGTTTGAATGGCGCCAAATCGTGATAGTCGCGCACGAAACCGTTGTCGTTCAGTCCATTCGCTGAAAGCTCCACTTCGACGATGTAGTTATGCCCGTGCAGGCGCGCGCATTGGTGATCGGGCGGCAACGAGGTGAGCTGATGCGAGGCCGAGAAGTGGAATTCCTTGGTGATGCGAAACATTATGCGATCCTCCTTCGCAGCGCATCGAGCCAGAAGTCGGAGTCCTCGTAGTCGGTGGGGTCCAGGTGCCCAGAGAGATGAAACGCCTCGCGCCGCTCGACGCAGGTCCCGCACCTCCCGCAGTGACGCTCGGCGCCCTTGTAGCAGGACCAGGTCTGCGCAAATGGCGTGCCGTATGTTGCTCCATCCCTAACGATGTCTGCCTTCGTGAGATTCACATAGGGCGCATAAAGGCGAACCTTCGCGTAGCCGTCGAGCGCGCGGTCTTGCATCATCTGGAAAGCGTCGATGAAGGCCGGACGGCAGTCGGGATAAATGAAATGATCCCCACCGTGCACGGCAGTCGCCACCGCTTCGACCTTGTGCGCGGCGGCGAGACCGAAGGCGGTGGCCAACATGATGGCGTTCCGGTTCGGCACCACCGTGACCTTCATCGTGTCTTCGGCGTAGTGCCCATCCGGCACATCCACACCGTCGGTCAGCGCGGAGCCGGAAAGGCCGCGGCCGATTTGGCGGATGTCGATGCTGCGATGCGGTACGTTCAGTCGTTCAGCGCAAAGGGCGGCGAATCCCAATTCCTTCTGGTGCCGTTGGCCGTAATCGAAAGATAGGAGGCCGGCGAGCTCGTACTCCGCTGCCACCTTGTGAGCAAGAGTAACGGAGTCCAATCCGCCGGAGCAGACGACGAGAGTTTTCATCGTTGGGTCCTTGTTTTAACCGGGTAGGCTGCGACCGGAGATTTCTCTGCGCTCCCAGTACTTCAGGAAATCCATTTTGTGAAGTGAACGGGGGACAAGTTTCATGCTCGGACGTGCCGCTGTGTGCAAGGCGCGCTCAAGGCGGTGAGCCTGCAGGGAACACGGAAACGGACGCTTCAGTGGATGTTCAAAGGCGTACCACAATATGCTCTGAAGGAGGTACGACTTCTCGGAAACAGGGTTCTCGACGCTTCGATCAAGCGCCCGGCGGTGCCGAGCTCCGAGGGACGCCGCGCGAGGGTTTCATGTACAAGACGGCCCGAGGATGGGCTTGCCGCAAAGAACGGATTTACCAGGTGGCATTTTTTCGCAGCCGCGCCGAAATGCAGATGTCTGGAATGATCGACATCAATTGTCGCGGCAACTTGGCTGGCCGGCTCTTCGGGTTCCGTAGATCCCGCGCATTCCGCTTCAGGATCGGTTCGAACCGGAGCACGCCCTCGGTCAGTGGCCGACCGGCAAACCCAAACTAAATGATCGGTCGTGAGCCGACATCTGTGAACAAGCCGTGTGCGTCGATTGCAATGACCCCTGTGTTACGTGCAGTTACCTTATGGCAGTGGATGAACTGGATTTGATGGTTTTCCAGATGGCGGTCGAAAGCGTCCGCTCTCTCTCCTTAAGCTTCGCGGAAAAGGCCGCGGAGATAGCCACCAGGAGCCGCGGTATCCTGCTTTTCGACGTGCGCGTCGACGGTGACGCGGAGGTCCAGCGGGTCGCAGCCATCCGATATCAGGGCGACCACACCGGTGTGCTGGCGTTGGACAGACAGGGCCTTGTTACCCACCATTGCATCGTCAATGGTACTTTCTCACATTTCATTGCGCCATTGGAAAACTGGAACAGCATGCCTTTGTCGATGCAGGCCAAGATCGATGCCAACGGCCATGCCAGTCTCTTCCTAGGCGCCTTGCGAAATGCCGGACATATGCTGGGCAGCTAGCATTTGGCTAGAACCATCTGTGGATTTTTGCATGCGGCATCGTTGCCGGCACTCTGGCATGATTGTCGTGCTCGAAAACGGCTCCGGCGGCCTATTTGCAAAGTCGAATGTCCCGATTCCGAAGCCAAGGACGACACCGACCACAGCGAAGAATAGTAACAACAGGGGCGACGCAAGCTGCCCTGCCCTTTTCAAGCAGGGAGGTGCTTCCGGTGCTCTCACCGACACGAGATCGCAAATGGCACGTGGGTGAGCGCCAGAACTGGCGGCACCCCATGGTGATCGGCTCTCCTCGCTGGAGGAAGCGCCTCGGGCGCCAGGCAGAGGCGGAAGCGACGGTCGAACACTGGCTGGCAGCTCGGGATCTGATCGAGGCGTAAGTCGGACAAGGAAACGTTGTGTCCTATGTCGACGTTCCTTAGAAGCGCACCGGCAGCCTGGGCGGGGGGCTTGGGGTTAGACTGCCGGCGCACGCCACTCATGAAGAGCGGCCCCTTTTCGCGGTTCCGACACCCATAGTCAACCCGGCAGTGTCTGGGTGCGAGAGCGGCCCACCAAGTTGGGCAGGATCGGCCGACACGGCCGACATCTCGCCGCTCTGACAAGAGCACAGCGGGCATCGCTCCTTGTGATGTGTAATTTGCGACTGATAGTCGAACGTCAAGAGCGCCCGGGTCCTGGAAACGAAGAACGGGGAGACGCGAATGCCTTCTGGCGTCGGCCAACCTGATGCTCCAGCCAGTATCGCGTTGCCGACCAGCATGAGTTCGCCGTTGGCAAACCTTCGTCACGAGCCGATGCTATCGTGCACATGTCGCAGCACTCCGGGCGGCGATATCGCCTAAGACAGTATGAAGAAGCGTTCCAACTTCATATTCGGCGAACCCTTGTGCAATTCCTGACTCGGACAGTCGGACGAGAATTCTCTTGGCGGTACTGCGCCACTCATTTGCAGATTATCCGACATCACGCGGCGTCCGATATGTCCGAGTCTGCCTCAAGAATTCCCACAGGTATGGACAGCGATCTCGCTATCCGATCCCGATAGCCCTTGTTGTACCTCAGACCCGACTCGATGTTTTGGATTTCCTCAGCGGCAAGCCCGCACGCCACTGCGAGGTCCTCGATCGAATATCCAAGGTGCTCACGATAAGCGCGGATGATGTGGGTCCCCTGCGACATAGCCGTCAAGACTGGCTCGGGACTGCGCGAATCCTTCATAGACACCTCCAAGAAGATAAGGAGCGCCTGATAAATCGGGAGATTTCCTCCCGAACCTGGCGCGCACCCAGCAAATCAAAAAAAATGGACGTCGATTCGGCCGGACCGGCGTCATCCATAAAATGGGCCACGTGAAATGGACAGCCAGGTCGGAATATGGCGACTCACCTGCTTCTGATCAAGTTTCAAGAACCTGCCTGCCCTGAGATGGCCCGATCAACTGTACCGCATTCGTCCTGCGATCCCACGCGACTCATCCTCGCCGATGGCATTCTTGAACAGCAACTCGAACTCCCCCTGCCTCCGCCTCCAGCACCGTCCACCCAGCCTAGCGGACGCTGATACCTTCGACCAATGTCCGCCGCCGATGCAGCGAAAAACGCGCTATGTTTGAATCACACATCGATTAGCGCTGTTAACCAAATTTTTTAAGCCGCCGATGCTTATTCGCAGACTGATAGGATGGGGCGGCCGAGGATACAGCCGAAAGGGCCGCGGGCTTCTCTGCTGACGTCGGCTTGAGCAAGCTCAATCCGGCTGCCCTGCGCAATTGCCCGACCTGCCGAAAAAGGGATGGCGATTGTTGGATTTCATCCGAGCTTCAGTTCTAGACACGTGTTGTTGCTTTCGGATGGACGAGCATCGCCACCTATAAAAACGTCACAGTCATTCGACGGTGACCGATTTTGCGAGATTGCGCGGCTGGTCGACATCTGTGCCCATGAAGAGCGCCGTGTGGTAGGCAAGAAGCTGTATCGGCAGCGAGAAAATTATCGGCGCGATAATCTCGTCGACGGCAGGCAGCACGATCGTATGCATGGTGTCGAGTTTCGATGCGGCTGCCCCTTTCTCATCGGTGATGAGGATAATCCGCCCGCCACGGGCAGCCACTTCCTGCATGTTGGAGACGGTCTTTTCGAAAAAGCGATCATGTGGCGCGATAACGATAACTGGCATGTTCTCGTCTATCAATGCGATCGGACCGTGCTTCAACTCACCCGCCGCGTAGCCTTCGGCGTGGATGTACGAAATCTCCTTGAGCTTCAGCGCACCTTCCATCGCCAGCGGGAAACTGGTGCCGCGGCCAAGATACAGGACGTCACGACACTTTGACAGTTGACGCGAGAGGAACTCGATCTGTGGCTGGATGCTGTTGAGTACCTGGCCCATGACGCGCGGCACTTCGGCGAGGCTCCTGACGAGCGCCTGCACCTCGTCTTCGGTTACGGTTCCGCGGGCCCTGGCGGCGGCGATGGCGAGTGCGGCAAGAACGGCAAGCTGGCAGGTGAAAGCCTTGGTGGAGGCGACGCCGATCTCCGGTCCGGCAAGGATCGGGAAGACCGCATCGGCCTCCCGAGCGATGGTCGATTCGCGGGCATTGACGATGGCGCCAATTTTCAGCCCAAGCTCCCTGCAGTATCTCAGCGATGCCAGCGTATCGGCGGTTTCGCCAGACTGCGAAATGAAAAGAGCCGCCGACTGCGGCGACAACGGGATTTCGCGGTAACGGAATTCGGACGCAACGTCGATTTCAACCGGCAGGCGCGCATAGCGCTCGAACCAGTATTTTCCGATCAGTCCGGCGAGATAGGCGGTGCCGCAGGCAGAGATCGCCAAGCTCGGGATTCTGGCGAAATCGATGCCAGAAACCATGTCGGCGCGATTCTCTATGATGTTGATATAGTGACCGAGCGCATGCGCGATGACCTCGGGCTGCTCGTAAATTTCCTTCTCCATGAAGTGGCGATGGTTGCCCTTGTTGGCGAGATCGGCCGCGGCCGTGGAGGTCTGTCGCGGACGCTCGACAGGATGGCCGTCGAAATCGAAGATATCGGCGCCCGTCTTGCCGATTACGGCCCAGTCGCCGTCGATGAGATAGGTAATTTCATTGGTGAAGGGAGCAAGCGCGATCGCATCGGAGCCCAGGAACATCTCGCCGTCGCCGTGACCTATCGCCAGCGGCGGTCCATTGCGCGCCGCCATGATGGTCGATGGATCATCCTCGAAGAGAATGGCAAGCGCGTAGGCGCCCCTGACGCGTTTCAACATGGCATGCATCGCCTCACCTCGCCCCATGCCCTCCCGGCGGTGTCTTGCCAAGAGATGCGCGACGACCTCAGTGTCGGTGTCGGTCTGGAACTCGGCTCCCGCCGCTGCCAATTCGTCCTTCAACTCGGCGAAATTCTCGATAATGCCGTTATGGACGACGGCCACACCATCGCTAAAGTGCGGATGCGCGTTGCGTTCAGTCGGTGCCCCATGGGTTGCCCAGCGCGTGTGGCCGATGCCGATGTTGCCGCTCAGCGGCTCTTCCTTCAGTCTCGTCTCGAGATTGACGAGCTTGCCCTCGGCGCGCCGGCGGTGCAAGGCGCCCTCGGTGATCGTCGCAACGCCGGCCGAGTCATAGCCGCGATATTCCAGACGCTTCAACGCGTCGACCAACCGATCCGACACCGGCTGTTGCCCAGCAATGCCAACAATCCCGCACATGTTCGTCTCCGCATTCTTCCCGGCAGCTTCAGCCCACGTGAGACGACACCCACCCGGCCCGCTTTCATTCAGGATCTTGTAGTAGTATTTGGCAATATCGGTACAATTGATTGTAAGGATAGCTACCATCCACTCTATGGATAGACCAAGACGCGGGCATAGACTAAGACGCGGGCCCTGATCTAAACTCCTCGTTGCGCCTGACACTCTCATGACCGAACGCAAGCTCACACCTGCGGCACTAAGCAACACATCGGTCGGCCGGCCATGCGCGGCCATCCCGGCTACGCACCTCCCCACACAACCGCCGACGTAGTCCTTTCCATGAGGTTTCCAATCCACTCGCGTCGGCAGATCGTTGAGGCGTGACGCGCGCTCTGAAGACCCTTTCCATCCAGCTTGACGACGTGGGACTTGAAGACGACGCGCTGCCGGAAGTCGGCGAAGCGGTCGCGCCAGCAAGCACGCGGCCGACGCCCGCACCGCGCCCGATCCGGTTATCGTTACAGGCGCCCGTACGCCTGCGTTAGCCCCGCGCCGCCGCGCGCGAGATCGGCCGTTGGCAAGACCTGATGCGGATATTTTGGCGCGAGAGGAGCCGGTTGCATGCATCCTTCCGTAACCGGGGCAGATTACCGGGCGGTGGGGGTTTGCAGGCGCGTGCGTTCGTGATTCACCCTTTGCGTGACGCTACCACCGACTGATTCGCTTGAAGGCCTGTCGCTCGCGGAACTCCGCGGGCTGGTTTCTGCGCTGATCGGCGAAGTGCGCGGTCTTCAAGGCCGGGTCGAGAGCCTTGAGATCGAGAACCAGGCGCTACGCGCCGAGAACCAGACCCTGAAGGATGAGATCGCCCGGCTGAAGGACGTGCCGCCGCGTCCCCCGGTCAAGCCGACCAAGCCATCGGGCATGGAGAAGGCGACGCAGCCGACATCTGGCAAGGGCAAGCGCCGCCGGCGCGGCGCCAAGCGCGACGGCGGTCGCGTGAGCCGCGAGGTGACGGTTGCGGTGAGCGCTCCTGCGGGCTCTCGCTTCAAGGGGTATGAGACGATCCTGGTGCGCGATCTGGCGTTGTCGGCCGAGGTGGTGCGCTATCGCCGCGAGCGCTGGGTGACACCGACCGGCGAAACGATGGTGGCGCCCTTGCCGGCGGGGATCATCGGCGGCTGGGGCGCGAACCTGCGCCGCTTCATTCTGGCCTGTCACATTCAAGGCCAGGTGACGACGGAGCGGTTGACGACGTTGTTGACCGGGATCGGGGTCGACATTTCGAAGCGCCAGGTGGTGCGGCTGATTTCGGAGTGCCTGGAGGCCTTCGCGGCGGAGGACCGTGACGTGCTGCGCGCCGGGCTGGCTACGGCGCCCTGGATCACCGTCGATGATACGTCGGCGCGCCACGCCCACCAGGACGGCTACACCACCCAGATCGGCGATCGCCGCTTCACCGCGTTCCGCACCGGGCGATCGAAGTCACGGGAGGCGTTCCTGGCGACGCTGCGTGCCGGGCACAGCGATTACTTCATCAATGAAGAGGCCCTGGCCTATATGCGCGACCGCAACCTCGCCGGTCCGGTGATCGTGCGGCTGGCGGCTGCGCCGCACAAGGCATTTGCCGACAGCGCCGCATGGCAGGCGCATCTGGCAGCGCTCGGCCTTGACCAGCTCGCGGTTGAGCCCAACCCAGTCAGGATCGCCACCGAAGGGGCGATGTGGGGGGCGATCCGCCACCACGGCTTTCTCGCCGATACCGTCGTCGTATCCGATGATGCCGGCCAGTTCCGCATCGGCGACCATGCTCTGTGCTGGGTCCACGTCGAGCGGCTCGTCCACAAATTGATACCCGTGACCCCGGATCAACGTCAGGCCGTCGACATCATGCGCCAGTTGATCTGGTGGTTCTATCGCGACCTCAAGAGCTACCAGCGTGCTCCTTGTCCGCGCCACGCGGCGGCCCTGCGCGCCCGCTTCGAGCGCCTGTTCAAACGACGAACCGGCTACGTCATGCTCGACCGGCTTCTTGCCAGGCTGCATCGCCGCAAGCATGAACTCCTGCGCGTTCTCGATCGTCCCGAGATCCCACTCCACACCAATGGTTCGGAAAACGACATCCGCACCTTCGTCACCAAGCGCAAGATCTCCGGCGGAACCGTCAGCGAGGCAGGCAAGAACGCCCGCGACGTCCTGCTCGGCCTGATGAAGACCTGCATCAAGCTCGACGTCTCATTCTTCCGCTATCTCGGCGACCGCCTCGGCATACCAACACAAGAGTCGATTCCGCCGCTCCCGGATCTCGTTAGGCAAGCCGCTCAAGCCTGACTGCCCGGTAATCTGCCCCGGTTACCATCCTTCCGAGCTCGGTTTAAGGTCGTCGTCGCGCATCGACGCCCGGTTTGAGATCGATTCATTCAAGTTTGGCAGCTGAGCCGGTCCGCGGAAATCGGCGCCATCGCACCTCGATTCGAACATGCTCTGGCTGGCGCCATGGCGAGACCCATAGCGCCAGCCACATCCAACGGGTGTGCAGACAACCGCTTTTGCGCCGAACAGACTGGAATGGCGCCATAGCCCTATTCTTTTCGTGACTTTTCGAAATCAGCGGATCACAGGCTCGCCATGGAAGCGGCGGCGCGATGGAGGAGAGACGCCGAAGCCGACTTCCATCATCAGCCGTGGCCTGCGGGCCGGCACGGTGCCCATATGGAAGCCGAACGGATCCTCGACGAAACCGAGACCGGCCTCCCCGGTCAGCGTGACCGGGCTCTGCTCCCCGTAGACATCCAGAACCTCTTGCGCGGGATGGCCGACGAGAAGCGTAAGCTGGTGCTTGAGGGCGCGGCGGTTATGACTGCCTCGGACATAGACATGGGGGCCGGTGCCCTCGTCGACGGGCATCAGGTAGAAGAAGAACTTCAGCATCCGCCAGTCGTCGAGGTCGAAGTGGTATTTGCCAAGCGAAGAAAGGTTCTTGTCGGCGTCGGAGGCTTGGCCGGTCGGGAAACTCCACCAGACACGCGTGGTGATCAACTTCGCCTGGCCGCCGAGATAGTGCGCGGCGATATCCATGAGCAGCGGATCGTTCTGGATGGCGAGTGCCGCCTTGCAGCCCAGAATGCGCTCGAAATAGTGGCCGCTGAGCAACGGACGGCCAAACCGGACCTCAGCCTCCGCATGCTCCGTCGGCATGAATTCGAGGCGGCGGTCGAAATTGCCGAAGCAAGGTGTGCACCTGGCGAATGCGGCTACATCTTCAGAGACCATTGTTGGCAAGACGAGACCGGAAAAAAGCCCATCCGACCGCAGAGCGTCGACAACATCCTGGCGATTGACGCCAGCAAACATGGTGTCCTGGGCTTTCTGCGACACTCGAACAGGCTTTGCACCACGCCAGTGCATTTTCCGTGCCGGCATGGTGCGGGCGAGCATGAACATCGGCAGCCACGCCGGATTCTCTCGAAAATCCGAGAGATAGGTCGGGATACGCACAGCGATGCGATGGAGCATGCTGCCGTTTCGCGCGATCGCCTCAAGGCTTGCAGCGCCGGCTTTGTCGGGGTGCGTATCGGTCATCAGGGTCCTCGGGGTATGAATGCACTATCAACGAAGCCTTGGTTCTCAGTGCTTCGTCCGTATTACCCAAACCCAATTCCCGCAGTGGAAAGACTAACCGCGCGTCAGGTTTTGTGCAATGCACAATAAGCCCGTCATGGGCGGATGCGGACAGATACCTGCGTGTTTTGGAATAGGCCAAATACTAGGCTGTCACCACAATTACACCAGGAACTGTCTGTAGCCGCCGCCCATCAGGTAGCGGCCACGTTGGACGGCGCGACGCACCCTGATCGCGAAGATGGCTGCCCGGATGAGACCAATCTTCTTCGACTCGCCGTCTCCCGAACAGGGCAATGGCGATCTCCTAGGATGCTCCGGCAGCGAACCATCCAAAGCCTGGAGCAGGATACGCAGACGCCCTCTGCGGGGTTCCGGCGGAAGGCAAGCAGCTGCCAGGCGGCCGCAACCATTGATGTCATTCAGAAACTACGGGCAGCGACATGGAACTTCAGGTGCCGCGGCGGCACGATTGCGTCGACATATAGCCGCAACGGGCGGAGAATGGAGGCACCGGAAACGGCGATCTGCAGACTCCGACAGTCCTCCCTCAGCAGCACGAGCTGCACGCCGGCAGGTGTCAGCAGGATGTCCTTGCCGCATGAGAGCGGAGAAAGATCAAGCGGTTCAAAATCGTGGTCGAGCCCAACCGGCTCCGCGGCCGCTCGTAGAATACGGGCGCAGTCGCGCGGATCCCGAAAGAACCTTGCCGACGTGGCGTCCGATTGTGACGCGTCCGCGAAAAGGAGGAAGCGATCTCAACGCTAGGACGCGGCCTGTGCGCCGTGTCTTCCTTGAGGATGATGTTCAAGCGAACGAGTTTCGGCGCCGTGCGCGATCTGATCACAGGCCTTCAAGAAAGATTTGAGGAATCTCGTGCTTTCTTCGCTTAAGGAGCAGATTTTGTTGGAGACCAATGAACTTCCGCGTTTGGCGCAAGTGGTGCTTACTAGACTAAGACTAGGGGCTGCGAATCTGGACGTATCTGATCTCTCCACGCCCCGGCATTGACAACGTTCACCGCAGTTTGTCAGTGCTGGGAAAGTTGGACAACGTATGATGCTCGAAGTGGGCTTGGATAGCTGCCTTTGCGGTTCTCGACTCCGGCCAAGAGGGATCTTTCGCAGGGCGTGCGTTGATCGGCTAGCGGCGGTCCGGCGTGCGCAGGCCAATCCACTTGTCCTTGACCGCGTTGTAATGGTCTTCAGGCTTGTATTTTGTCACGTTCAGGCCAAGGCGCTCGACCGACAGACGCCCGGTCGCCTGTAGGATGGCATAGCTCGCTACCACCACGTCGTGCTCGGCGCTGGCAAGATCGATCTTGCCGGTGATGAGGTCGTTCTGGGCGTTCAACACGTCGAGCGTAGTGCGCTGGCCGACATTGCGCTCCTCGACGACGCCGTTCAAGGCAAGCTGCGCGGCTGCGATCGCCTGCCGGTTGGCCGCGACGCTCTGCTGAGCGGCGGTATAAGCGGTCCATGCCGCGGTCACGGCTTGGCGCACCTGGTCGCGGCTGACGTCGACCTTGATCCTAGCCTGGCTGAGCGATTCCTTGGACTGGCGCACCAGTGCTGAAGTGCGGCCACCAGAATAAATGGGGACGGTCAGCGTCGCCCCGATGCTGGCCGAATTGGTTGTGCCTTCCGTTCCCGAGGTGATCACGCCGGGCACGGTGTTGCGATAAGCGCTCGAGACGCCGGCGCTTGCGGAAAGCTTGGGCAGCAGTGCGCCTTCGGCCGATTTCACTGAAAACGCCGCCGCGTCAACCAGAAGCTGGGTGGCGAGGATGGCCGGATGCTCGGCTGATGTGATCGCGATTGCCTCATCGAGGCTCGACGGCAGCAATTTTGCCACCGGCGCCGCCGGCCTGAGCTTCCCCGGCTCGTCCCCGACGATCTGACGATAGGTTGCCGCACTTGCCAGCGCCCGCGCGCGGACGGCACTCAACTTCGCCACTGCGTTGGCGCGCTGGGCATCGGCCTGCGCGACGTCGGTGCGCGTGCCTTCCCCAACCTCGAAGCTCGAACGCGCAGCACGCGCCTGTTCGGTCAGGAACTGCAGGTTCTGCTCCGTCAGCACGGCAACTTGCCGGTCGCGAATTACGTTCATATAGGCCTGAGCCGCGTTGAAAAGGGTGTCTTGTTCGGCGTTGCGTAAGCTCTCGACCGAAGCGCCGACCTGCGCTTCGGCAGCCGCGACATTGTTCCTGGTCTGAAAACCGTCGAACAGGGTCTGATCGATTTCGACGCCGAAGTTGCCTTGGGTTAGGCGCACGCTCCGGTTCGAGCCGTTAAGGTGGCTGCTGGAATACTCGATGTCCGCGGAGCCGGTGATGGTCGGACGCCAGCCCGACTTGGCGATGGCCACGCCCTCGTCCGTGACGCGTGTGCCGGCGCGGGTCAAATTCAGCGAAGAATTGTTCTGATAGGCCTTAGATAGGGTTCCGAAGATAGTCTCTGCCGACGCCGTTAACGGCGGTAGGATGCTAGCAGAGCAAAAAATAATGGCAAAAATGCTGTTGCGTACAGTCGGCACAAACATATCCCTCATTTTATTTCGTCATGGCAACTGCGCCGCATCGGCGGTCGCGATTAACCAGCCGACACGACGTCTCGGGGCCCTTCAGGCTCTATGCTTGCGCATAGAGAGAGCCACCCGAGCGACCCTTTTCATTCCGGTCATTCTGCGTAAAATCGATTGTTTTGATGGAAACCCATCTACATGATGGATATCAACGGAACCAACGCAAGCTGGAGGCATAGCGGTACAGCGGATCGGCGATCGCAATAAAGTTCACTATCCGGGAGACCGTCCTTCGCCTCCGACGGCGGGACTGGTTCGAGAACCAAGGTCGCCAAAATCGCCGAGCGCATTGCCGCCCGCTGGGCCGATTTTCGCAAGATGCGCAAATGCCTTCAAGCGGGACGGGACAAAGCACGGCAACGCCGCACGGTTTCATGCGCAACGACGATACGCCGCAGGTCTTGCCGACTGGTGTCGCGGTCTTCCCCCGCTGGAATCGGGCCAATCTTGCCGACAAGGCGCGCAAGGTCGGTATCCCGGTGTGGCGCATCGGAGGCGGCAACGCTTAGCCTTGGCCTTGCACTAAGTGCCGCCGCCAAGAATCTGCGAGCTTCTGCTGGCGATCAGCCAGATGCGGGACGCTTCGGCGTAAGTTCACGCTTTGCTGCCCTTCGTGAGCCCAATTCACCATCTGGTCGCCTCCGTGCGGGGTGTGTTTCCGCCATCGAAGGACAAAGCCGCTGGTGATGCAGCCTGTAGACGTTTACAGCTATCGCGGTGGAAGGGATCAGAACTCGCCTGACCGGAGGCAGCCAGCCGTGCGACGGCCTGGTTGACCGTTCCCACGCCGAGCTTTGCTTTGGCGTTTTCAGATGGAAGGTCAGGTGCGCTTTGAGACGCCGAGGATCTGGCTGACGTCCCAAGGCGACTTGCCGCGCGCCGTCCATTTCAGGCATTCGAACTCTCGCGGGTTGAGCGTTGCGCCATCCACCACGTGATCGTTGGCGAGCCTGAGCCCCACATGGATATGAAAGTTGATCGCCACCAGCTGCGATGCCTTTTCATAACGTGGCAGTGACCGCAAAGAGGCGGACGCGACTCGTCGGAAGCAAAGGTCAGCGCCTGCAAACCGGCCGCGATGAGGTGGTGTCACATTGATTGAGGGGTAAGGAAATTGAGGTAGCAGCGCGCCCATGACCGTGAGTGCACCGACCTACAAGAACCACCGCTATCCGATCGAAATCGTGGCCCGTGCTGTCTGGCTCTACTTCCGCTTCAATCTGAGCCTGCGCGATGTCGAGGAAATGCTGCTCGATCGCGGGATCGTCGTTTCCTACGAGACCATCCGCCGATGGTGCCGAAAGCACGGCCCTGATTATGCGCGCCGCATACGCCCAAGTCGCCGACGAAAGATGATGTCTGGCACCTGGATGAAGTCGCGGTGCGCATCAATGGTCAGAAGTGCTGGTTGTGGAGAGCGGTTGATCAGGACGGATATGTGCTCGACGAGATTGTCCAGACGCGTCGCAACACCAAGCGCCAGGCGCCTGCTGACGCGACTTCTGAAGAAGCAGGGTCTGCCGCCAAAGCGTATGATCACAGACAAACTGCGCTCCTACGGGGCGGCCAAACGCCAGCTCATGCCGAACGTGGAACACCGCTCGCATAAAGGCTTGAACAACCGGATGGAGAATTCTCACCTGCCGTTCCGAAAACGGGAACGAACGCGACAGGGTTTCCGGTCGGTCGGCTCATTGCAGCATTTCGTGTCGATCTTCTCCGCCGTCCGAAATCTCTTCGTCCCATCCCAGACCAACCGCTCCGCAGCACAAATTCGAACCCATCGACGCCAGGCAATGGCCGCGTGGGAAGCCGTGAGTGCACGGCCTGCCTGAAAAGCGCGGTATCGGCCTCACGCGGCCACATTTCAAACAACGTGACAACGCCCTATCGGGTTGAGAGACAGGCGCGGGACGAAAAACCGGACAGCGGTGAAACGCAGGCCGACTGCATTCGCCGCTTTCGCGAGAAACACAGCGTCCCCATCCTCAATGCTCTCCCCGGCCGTCATCTTTCTGGTGCGATACATCATGAACTCCGACAATCCGCACCCCCTCCGATATGCCCGCAAAACCAAGCGCCCCGCCTGCGCGCGACACCGCTTGGCCCTGGTCACACCGAAAGACCGACAGTGTGCATTGAGAGCGCAAAAATCGCCGCCAATCGCCCGGCAATCTGCTCGCTACGATCGCCAGATCAAGCCAAAATTCGGTAGTGCGACCGCCGCACGCGAGGAATTCGCTATCGCCGTCAAACAACGTGCGGCGCCTTACTTCAATCCGGCTTATGTGAGGTCGCTCGAGCTGGCCGCGACGACGGATGCGACCTCACATAACCCCCCAGATTCAGAAGTGCCGTTACAGTTCTCTGGACGATCTTGTCCTCAAGTGCTGCAACCGCAAGCGGGCGCTGTCGTCCGTCCGATTTTGGAATATACACACGTCTGGACGGCTGGGCGCGATACGCTCCCCTTCGAACCCTGTTGTGCAGATCATTGATATTACCTTCAAGCTCTGCCTCATAGGCTCTCCACGTCATTCCATCCACACCGGGAGCGGCATCACGCTTGAGAGCATAGAATGCCATTCTCAGGGCTTCCGGACTGATATGGTGGAAGAGCGCGATGAACTTCTCCTTCTTCTTCAGCCTTGCAGCTTTCCGTATGCGATCTAGCGCAGGTGACACACTTTCCCGGTCCTGTGTCCGGCGCGTGCTTTGCTGTCCCGCATTTCCCTTGGTTCCTGCCCTTGGCTCCACCTGCTCCGCTGCCTCTACCGGCGCACCAAATCCTCATGCTTCCCTCGGAAGAGAGCTGGAGCCATCTTGCCCACTTCAGAGGTGAAGTGATTTGATTTCCGCGGAAATGTCGATTGCGACCAACACCCCAACGGTAGGGTTCGACCGATGCGGACGTTCCCCTCGGGGGATCGATAGTTCGGATCCCGTTCCATACAAACCATTCTTATGCGAACGCGCGCCCCAGTGGCGCCCGACGCCCTGCCTTGGTCCTCAAGGCTGTCCCGCATTACACCCGGTCACGGCCGCCTTTCAAAAGCTCGCACGGAGATTTCTGCTACTTGTTTCATCAGGGGTATCTGATCAAACGGCAAGTCCGAGGCAATGTCGCGCCCGACGAGAGCCAATTGTTTCCAAGGCGAATGACGCGTTTTTTCATTACCACGCATCGCAAGCGCCGAAATCGCGCATTGCCGCGCCCAAAAAAGCCGTCGTTCAGGCAGATAAGTCTTCATAAGTTTGGCAACGCGCTGTTTGGAACCTTTGACAGGATAGAGCAAATCCTCTAACGCCTCGCCAGCTTCAAACCATTGATACTTGAATTCACTTTCCAGTAGCTCGGCGTGCGCTCTTGCCACGGCTGTCGGATTTGATTGTTCAGGTGGCAGATCAGCCAGGAGGCCCGTAATGATTTCCATTGGCGAAGCATGATCGGGATGAACCGGACCAAGGCCGAGACTCTCCACCACCTCGACCAATTTGAACGGCGGCAGATTTCCAGAGGCGAAATTGTCGGCAATCGCCAGTCCCAACATCCGAGCAATGCCAGCTAAATCTGTTTCCGACACCGGCATGGAGGATTTCATTTGACGAACCATATCGTCCATCTCGGATTTTGACAGTTCCGGAATAACCATAGCTTCGGCAACCCCTGAATACTTCATCATGACGCTTGCAAGTTGGTAGTGAGCGCCGACCCTTTGTGTGACGAAGAGACCTCTCGTGCCCGAACCATCGCAGACCGAGACATAACACTTGATGACCTTTGGCGACTCCGTTTTCGCCGGCGGTAAGGCGTTCAACCGCATGGCCCGTATGGTTGCGTCGAGATGGGCCTGTCGGGTCTGCGGCAGCCAAGGCCGCATGCGGACAAGCCGTTCGATCATCGAACTCTCAACGGGGGTTTGCGTAGCGGATACGGCCAAAGTTTCAGCCACTGACTGCGCGAGAACAGCATCAGGATGCAACACGAATCCAGCGACGGCCTGATCAATCACCGCCTTCTTGCCAGCGACGAGTTCAACCAGCAGCATGACGCTAGCCTCCGGCGGAAAGCCGGCCAAAAGGGAATTCACACTTTCATAGACATCGAACGGATTTTGTCCTACCTGATCGGCTACTTCCAACAGCGATGAAACGATAGCATTTCCGGCAACACCTTGCGTATCCGGCGGGGCAGTTCGTAGCGCCTCAGCCATAGCCTGTCTCAAACTATCGGGAACAGCCCACCCGGCATCAGTAAAAATCTTCCCGGTCATCATCATATCAATTGGATGCAGCGAATGACCTTCAATTGCATTGTCCAATAGATCATAGATGGCTTGGATTTTTTCGCGAGCTTCCCGGTCACCTCCATTGGAGTCTACTTTAAGGCCGCCTAGCTCAACAACCAAATCAGTCAAGAGAGCGGCTTGCACATCTTCATCGGCCTTACCCAGCGCGCAGCTTTCCAGATATTCAGCGAATAGATCGATAGGATCCTCCGGATCAAACATTTCGGAACCAAAACCCATCTCTTTCTGCACGGTCTGCCGCAGCACGGCGACCAAGTCTTCATCCATATTGTTCAACATGACCAAAATGGGATTGCCCTGCCCCTTACTCTTTTGGTTGGGCGCTTTCGCTTTCGATGGCTTCCTAGCCTTACTCGCATTCTTCATCGATTCGATCCTCTGATTCGCGCCCATCTTTTCTCCATCTTTAGCCAAATCTGCATGAGCCGCCAAATGCTGACTATCCGTGTCCAGCAATTCGAAATGGCGTCACACAGCCTGATTTTTTTGGTTTTCCCGCGCTCCTTCGAGATGCAGGTTCTCGATCGCTTGGGCGTTGGTGCATGGGTCCGGACTTGAGCGGATGTCGATCTTTGAAGCGGCAGGCTATGCCGTGGCCGCCTTGCGGGGGGCGGATTTCGGGCGTGCGCAGGCAAGCATGGGTTGAGGACGGCGCAGCCGATGGCGACTTCGGTCTGCTGAACGGGAAGCGACCGTGCCCGCAAACGCCGCCCGATGGTGGACTTGTATCGCCCTATGGCGGTCTCGACCAGCGAGCGTTTGTTATAACCGTTGGAGACCTGCCATTTCATCCGGCCGTCTCTGCCGATTGCGGCGATATGCTGGTCCCTTTGGCCGGCAGTCTATCGTCGAATGGTTCGACCGCGTTGACGCGAGGCGGAATGACGATTGCGGCGGCAGCGCTATGATCGATGACTGCGTCGTAAGTCGGTTTTCCGTCATAGGCGCCGTCAACAGTAAACTGTCCGATCGGACCGCCAATCTGGTCGAGTAGTGGCTCAACTTGAGAGACATCGCCAGTGTCCTGATCAGTCAGGGTATGGGCAATGATCTCGCCGCTGTCGGCATCCAGTGCCAGATGCAGCTTGCGCCAACTGCGACGGGATCTGGCGCCGTGCTTCTCCTCCAGCCACTGACCCGCGCCGTAGACCTGCAGGCCGGTGCTGTCGACAAGAACATGCACTGGTCCCTCCGGCGCAACCCGGCGATCATGCCGTTTGTTGGGCGATTGCCATGTCCGCGCCCGACGGCTCAGGGTGGTATGATCGGGGACAGCGAGCGCCAGCCCCATCAGTTGCAGCACCGATTCCAGCAGCCTTCTGCCTGGCGAAGCCGCAGGCCAAACACAAGGCCCAGCGTCAAGGTGGTCTCGATCGCCAGATCAGAATAGCGGTGCTGGCCGCCACGTGTCTTGCGTCTTGGCGCTTGCCACCTGGACAGGGCTTCCGGCGTCACCCACAGGGTCAAACTGCCGCGATGACGAAGTCCTGCCTCATATTCTGGCCAGTTCGTCACCCCGAAACTTCATCTTCTCGATATGATGGCGGCGGCTGGTATTGTGTTTGAAAGGCATGGCTACGCTACAAAGGCTATTGCGGTGACCGCTTGCCTAAACCCACACCAATAAACGATCCGTGCACCAACGCCGTGTGGCATCGCTTTTCCTCGGATGCCCCATTCTTTCCGCCGGCGCTAAATCCACAGGCGCGGCCGGTCTTGGTCGCTCACGCCCTCCATGGCCTCGTGCTGTCTGCCATTGAAATCCGTGTGCGGGACGCGTTCCGGAGCGAAGATGTTGGGGGCCAACCACGTTCATTGTGTGTCAAGCGAAGTGAGGATTTGACCCGGTCAGTTTCTCAATTCGGCCGACACATTGTGAGCTTCACTGCTTGGTGCTGCACGGTGTTACCGATCGGGCCGGAGGCTGACCCGGTGATTGCGGGGTGCGCTCGTTGTCGGATTCTCGACGATGTCGGACATGTGACACAACGCTGCCAGAGCGATCCCAGCGTTCCAAACGATTTCCCGGTTGGCACGACAGATGCAGTCCTATGCGCAAAAGCACTGCGACGCCGTCCACTGAGGAGAGCCTAGCTGATGATCGCGTTTTTGGAACATGCGGGTGCAGCCGCCAAAACTGAGTGTTCCCGAGCAGACGGAAGCCATTGCGCTTTCATTTCTCTGGTTGTGCGGACATGACTGAATTCGATTTCCGCCCAACACTGAATGCACCCGACGATGACCCCCGTCTTTGGCTTGAAGATGTAGAAGGTGAACGGGCACTTGCGTGGACCGCCAGCCAGTCGGCAAAGACCCTGAAGGACTTCGGTGGAACGCAGTTCGAGCGCGACCGAGCGGCACTGACGGCGATTTTCGACCGTCCCGACAAGATTCCCCTGATCACGCGCCGCGGTCAGTATCTCTACAATTTCTGGCAGGATGCCGGAAATCCCCGCGGGGTGTGGCGCCGGACCACCCTTTCCGTCTACGTGAAGGCGGATCCGCAGTGGGAGCTACTGCTCGATCTGGACTTCCTCGCCGCGAGAGACGGAGAGGACTGGATCTGGGGCGGCGCGTCGATCGAGCCGGAGAAACGGGAAAGAGCCGTTCTGCGCCTGTCGCGCGGCGGCAGCGATGCGGTCGTGCATCGCGAATTCGATCTAGGGACTCTGAGCTTAGTCACCGACGGTTTCAATCTCCCGGATGCCAAGGGCGGCATTGATTGGCTCGACCCTGACACGCTTCTGCTTTCCAGTGCGATTGGTGATGGCATGGCCACCCGCTCCGGCTACGCGCGCACCGTGCGGCTGTGGAAGCGTGGCGCGGATCCCCTCGCCGCGCCGGTAATCTTCGAGACCGGTTCCGAATCCCTCGGCGTGTCTGGCCATCTGGACCGTACCGCCGAAAGCGAGCGCCTATGGTTTATCGAAAAGCCGGCCTACTTCGAGAAGATAGCCCGCATTGGCGATAGAAGCGGGCCGAAGGTTGAGATCGACCTTCCTCGGGACGCCTGGTGGAATGGCTTCGATGACTGGCTGGCGGTAAAGCCGCGCAAACCCTGGACGGTTGGTGGGACGACCTATGCCGCCGACGCGCTGATCGGCATCTCGCTTTCCTCTTTCATGGCCGGCGAGCGCGGATTTAGTACCCTGTTTGAACCAGCCGAAAGGCGTTCCTTGCAGTCATTCTTCTGGAATGAGGGGAAACTCGTCAGCTCCTACTTCAGCAACCTCGTTCCGCGATTCGAGATGTTCACCCCCGGTCCCCAGGAATGGACGCGCCGAACCCTGGACACTGTGCCCGGCGCGAACAATGTCCAACTCTGGTCCCTCGACGCAGAAGGTCACGAAACCAATGGAGAGGTCTTGGTCTGGGCTCAGGATCCGATCACGCCGCCGCAGCTTTCCCTATTCGATCTCAATGCCGCGCCGCCTCTCAGCGCTTCACTAATCCTGAAGCGCAACCCGGAGAATTTCGACGCATCCGCACTGGTGGTCACGCGCCACGAGGCAGTCTCGATCGATGGTGAGATGATCCCCTATACGCAGGTCGGTCCGGCGGACGGGAACGGCGATGCCCCGGTTCATCTCACCGCCTATGGCGGGTTCGGCATGTCGCTCCTGCCCTCCTACAACTCCGCGCTGGGCAAGCTGTGGCTCGAACGCGGCGGCACGTGCGTGGTGGCGAACATCCGTGGGGGCGGCGAGTTCGGCACCCGTTGGCACGACGCCGGGCGCAGACAGGGCAAGCGTCTCGCCCATGACGATTTCGCCGCCGTTGCGGCCGACCTCGTGCGAAGGGGCATTACGCGGCCGAGCCGGATTGCCGCCGAGGGCGGCTCAAATGGCGGCCTCCTGATCGCCAACATGCTTACCCGCTACCCTGAGCACTTCGGCGCGCTGTTCTGCACAGTTCCGCTTGTCGACATGCGCCGCTACACCAAGCTCCTGGCGGGCGCGAACTGGATCGACGAATATGGCGATCCTGACAAGCCGGCCGATTGGGCTTTCCTGAAGGAAATCTCCGCCTATCACGCCGCAACGCCGGGACAGCCTTATCCGCCTGTCCTGCTCGCCACGACGAAGCGCGACGACCGCGTCCACCCGGGCCATGCGCGCAAGATGGCTGCAAAGCTGCAGGCTCTTGGCTATCCCGCTTACTTCTACGAGCTCAGCGCGGGCGGGCACGGCTACGGCAAGGACAATCGCGAGCGGGCCGCATTCATCAGTCTTGGCACCAACTTTCTACGCAGCATGATCGGCTGGCAAGCCGATAGCGCTCATTGACGACCGGGGGCGCGACAGGAGCAAACTAGGAACAAGTGGGTACAGATCGATGTCTGCGACATCTGTACAAATAATGCGTGCAGAGTTTGCGTAAATGCGCGCCAGAGCTCTGTCGATCTCAACCAATACAGCAGACCTATTCACAGTGCGGCCCGTCATTTCTGAAATGCAAGGAGACAATATCATGGCAACAAAGCGAACGAACGTGGCACGGGGAGTAACAGCGGCCATCGTCCTGCGAGGTATACGGGTCGCAAGTAACGGAAGCCGACACGTTGTGTCGCCTTTGTCGGGTCCGCGACACAGTCTGGGTCTAACCGATCTATTGTTTTGCCCAAGGGTAAGCCACTGAAAGAAAACGCCATTTTTTTGCTTCGGCCCAACTCGACGAGCTGGCACGAGCCTTGAAACCATAAGGGCGAGGCGGCGAGAGCTGCCGGCCGGTATTCATGTCGCGGGCAGCCGCAAGAGAACAAAGGAAGGAAAGCTATATGGCAGGTCTGCGTCAGATCGCATTGTACGGCAAGGGGCATCGGGAAGTCGACCACGTCTTCGCCCGCAACGGCCGAAACGTTGCGCTGGTAGTTTCCCCAGTCGCGGCAAAGATGCCGCTTATCGAAAGGATGGGATGAGGGAACCGAACCATCAAGAACCGGCCAGCCTCTCCGGCACCCCGCAGAAGAAGAGCTGGCGCAAGCGCATCGCCATAGGCGGCATTGCGATAGCGGCGCTTGCCGGCGTCGGCGTCGCCGGCGCGCTCAGCCAGGATTACGAGCGCATACAGCGCTTCGGCATGGGCGGGGGCCATGGCGGACCCGACATGCACATGCAGGCCAACTTCCGCCGCGGGATGGGGTTCGGCCAGCATCGCTTTGAGCGCATGCTCGAAGAGGAGATCGACGCCACGCCCGAGCAGGAAGAGAAACTGAAGGCGATCAGGGACAAGTTCCTCGACGGTCTCCGCCCGATCATGCTCGGCTTAGTCTGTACCCTAAACGATGTCGACAAGCTGCCAACCATCGACCGCGAGGCGGCGGAGAAGCTGCGGGCTGTGCTCGTCGCGGCCTTCGAGCCTCGCAAGCTGACGACGGCGCTGCTCGACGGCGCCGCGGTGCTGACGCCCGAGCAGATGGAGAAGCTTGTCGAATTCTGGGATTAGCCGGCACCCGCTGGTAAGCTTTGTACCGGCACAGTTTCGAATCGGAGCAGACAAACGAGCATGGCGGAACCAGGTTCTCATCGTAGACGACGACAGGCGCCTGTCCGCCATGCTCGCGAAATACCTGACAGGCAACGGCTTTCGCGTGAGAGGCCGAGACGGCTGGTGCAGGCATTGCCGATATCGTGCGGCTGTTGCCCGATGCCGTGGTTCTCGACGTCATGCTGCCCGACATGGACGGCTTCCAGGCCCGCAACTACTGATCCCAAAAACAGGACCATTCACATGAAGAAGCCCAATCCAGTAGATCGCCGTGAAACCGCCCGCAGCCACGCCGGCGACCTGATCCACGAAGGTCTGCGCCAGCACATGCTGCGCGTCTACAACTACATGGGCGTTGGCCTCGTGGTCACCGGCCTGGTCGCCTTCATGGTGTCATCGACTCCGGCGCTCCACGTGCCGATCTTCTCCAGCCCGCTGAAATGGGTGGTGATGCTGGCGCCGCTCGCCTCGGTCATGCTGTTTTCGTTCAAGATGCAGACCATGTCGGCGGCCAGCGCCCAGGCGATGTTCTGGGCGTTCTGCGCGGTCATGGGCCTGTCGCTTGCTTCCGTGTTCCTCGTCTTCACCGGAACCAGCATCGCGCGCACCTTCTTCATCGCCGCCACCATGTTCGGCGCAACCAGCCTCTACGGCTACACGACCAAACGCGACCTGACCCAGTTCTCGTCGTTCCTGATCATGGGCCTGATTGGCGTGGTGATCGCCAGCATCGTCAACATCTTCCTCGGCTCGACCGCGCTGCAGTTCGCCATCTCGGTGATCGGTATTGCCGTCTTCATCGGCCTGACCGCCTGGGAAACGCAGACAATCAAGGAACAGTATGCCGAGAACTTCGATGCGGAATCGCGCCAGAAGCTCGCCGTCTTCGGCGCCTTCTCGCTCTATCTGAACTTCATCAACATCTTCCAGCTGTTGCTGAATTTCACAGGCGAACGCGAATAGCCGCGCCGGGCAGAGCCGGCCAAGGTTGGCGCCCAGACTTGGATATAGAGACATGGCCGGAGGGCGACCCTCCGGCCAACAATCGACCCGAAGGCCCGACCACACCTTGAGTCCGCAAGGGCTTTTGCTACATTGCCCGCTGCATCAGCCTGCACACCGGCCGCGCGAGGACATGTGCGCAAGACAGCCTAACGCTTCATGGCGACGGCATCTCGGCGACCGTCGTCCTACCGCGTGAGCGATCGCGTCTACGACGCCGTCATTGATCGGGCGCCGGTCCCAAGTATTGCGTGGGGTCGTTGGTGCGCGGATATGAAATCGAACGCATTTCGATCATTAATGTAGTTGGTTATGCCTGCGTGACTTGACGCCGGATAGACTCCGGGCGTGCCCATGCCAGCATGCGGTTGAGAACGATGCAACCGATGGCAACCTCGGTCTGTTGAGCCGGAAGAGAGCGTGCTCGCAGGCGCCGTCCGATCAGCCCCTTGTATCGTCCGATGGCTGTTTCGCTCAGCGCCCGCTTGCCGTAGCCGGAGGCTGCCTGCCATTTCAGCCGACCGTCGCTTGCGATTGCGGCAATGTGCTTGTCCCTTTGACCAAGCGGTCCGGCATCACCGCTTTCCACCGCCGTGGAACGCGGTGGAATGACGATGTTCGCGGTTGCGCTGTGCTGCAGGATAGACCGATAGGTTGGCTTGCCGTCATAGGCTCCGTCGGCTGTGAACTGGTCGATCTCGCCGTCGATCTGATCGAGCAGCGGTGCCACCTGGGAAGGATCATCCGTGTCCTGATCTGTCAGCCTTTGGGCAATGATCGCGCCACTTTTGGTATCCACTGCCAGATGCAGCTTGCGCCAGTTGCGACGTGATCTGGCGCCATGTTTCTGCTCCAGCCATTGCCCGGCGCCGTAGACTTTCAATCCCGTGCTATCGACAAGCACATGCAGCGGGCCGTCCGGCAGCGGCGGGTTTCGTCGGGCTGATGGCTCCCACTTCTGTGCCCGACGGCTCAGCGTCGTATGATCTGGAACTGGGACTTTCAGCCCCATGAGATCCAGCAGCGAGTGGAGCAATCCCTCGGTCTGGCGCAGCCGCATTGCCAAGACGCAACCCAGCGTCAGCGCTGTCTCAATGGCGAGATCGGAATACCGGGCTTGGCCGCCGCGGGTCTTGCGTCGCGGAGCGCGCCATCCCGCCAGTGCCTCCGGCGTTACCCATAAGGTCAGGCTACCACGCCGGCGCAGACCTGCTTCGTAGTCACGCCAATTCGTCACCCTGAATTTCATCTTTCCGACGTGATGACGACGATCTGCGTTGTGTTTGTACGGCATGGCACTCAAATCAAGCTGATTTCGATCCTGCCTGCCTATCGCCAAACCGTTGACAAAGGATCCATGCACCAACGCTATCCACCCACCATCGAGAACTGCGAGCAACTGCCATGCAAGCATGGCGCCAAATCGCGCGCCTTCACGCCGAATGAACCAAAGCCTCACTCCCAGATCTTGTTTTCACAGCGTTAAGTTTACGGTGCCATCGTCACAAGCCCCGAACGCTTCGCGTTCGGCGATATCCAATTTCCGACAATGTCGGATACAGTCAGATCTACTAGATTGCGTTTGAATGGTTTCTCCTTTGGCACAGTACATGCTCGTCATCCGCAAACACGTGACCGACCAACAAGAAGTCGCATGATCACCTCACCAAAACATACAGCCGCCGCGGAACAATCACTTTGCCCCGAACTTGCTTATCGCCCGTCCCGTCACCACAACCGGAGCCACCGATGTCTGACGGGCTGCCCAGGATACCTACTGCGACCGCGCTTGCCCGGTGACGAACGCTCCGGCTCCGCCCGTTACCGACCACCGCGCCGGTCGCCACTCATATGGTCTGGTTCAGGATCGGCAGCGCGGATGAGCCGCGGGGGAAATCCGGCATCGCGCATGTCTTCGAGCATCTGATGCTCAAGGCGACGGCCAATCACGCCTCATGACGAGCAGGGCTCCATCGCCTGGAAAGATTGAACCCAAAGGGAGATTCCAATGTCTGAAGCGAGTAAGGAAAAGTTGGACGCATTCTTAGGGAAAATGGTCGGCGATCTCGGTGCGATCGCTACTGGCGCGGGAGTCGTGCTGGGGGACAGACTCGGCCTGTTCAAGGCATTGCGCGAAGGCGGCAAGATGACGGCCGCCGAACTTTCGACACGCACCGGCACCCAGGAACGCCTTGTAAGGGAATGGCTTTCCGCTACGTCGACTACGATGAAGCGAGCGACGAGTTCTATCTCAACGCCGAGCAGGAGCTGGTGTTCGCCGATGAAGATAGCCCGGCCTTCATGGCTGGTGCATTCGAGTTCCTGTCCGCGCTGTGGCTCGATGAAGAAAAGGTGAGGCAGGCATTCCAGTCCGGCAAGGGCGTCGCGTGGCACGATCATAGCGCGTGTCTGTTTCGCGGTACGGAACGATTCTTCCGTCCAGGCTACAATGCCAATCTGATCGACTCCTGGCTGCCGGCCTTGGAGGGCGTCGTCGAGAAGCTCGAATGCGGCGTGGACGTTGCGGATGTTGGCTGCGGTCATGGCGCATCGACCGTGCTCATGGCGCGTGCTTTCCCCAATTCGCGCTTCGTCGGCTTCGACTATCACGCCCCGTCGATCGAGCGCGCCCGCAAGGCCGCCGAGGAAGCCGGCGTCGGCGCCAACACGCGCTTCGAGGTCGCAACCGCCAAGACCTATCCCGACACCTATGACCTCGTCGCTTTCTTCGATTGCCTTCACGACATGGGCGACCCGACGGGCGCGGCCTCCCATGTCCACGGATCGCTCAAGCCGGATGGCACGTGGATGATCGTCGAGCCGTTCGCGCATGATCATTTGGCGGCGAACCTCAATCCCGTCGGACGCGTCTACTATGCCGCTTCCACGTTCCTGTGTACCCCTGCGTCCGTGTCACAGGAAGTCGGGCTCGGGCTTGGCGCCCAGGCCGGCGAGGCGAGGCTGCGCAAGGTGGTGACCGGCGGCGGCTTCAAGCGATTCCGTCGCGCCGCGGAGACGCCGTTCAACATGGTGCTGGAGGCCCGCCCTTAGCGCGGCCGTCGCCAGAAATTTGCAGCTCATCGGCATTTTATGAAGATCACCACCAAAAATCCGGACGCACGCTTATCGGGCACATTTTCAAGGCGTCTAAAGTTTACGCAGAGGTCGCTGCCGAGCCGCCTTCTCTAAACCACTGAAGTCATGTCCGGCGGCAGATTCTTTCCCTCGCTGCGGCCACAAGGCGAGCAGCCGGCACCGTAACGTTAACCGGGCATCGATCAAAATGTGGGATCTGGCGGCATGACCAGATTTTCCCGTGATCCTCTTTATCGTCGCCACCGATTTCCGGCGCATGTGATTGCCCATGCCGTTTGGCTCTATTTCCGGTTTCCGCTCAGCCTGCGGATGGTCGAGGATATGCTGGCAGCTCGTGGCGTCATCGTCTCTCACCAGACCGTGCGACTTTGGGCTGAGAAATTTGGCAGACACTTTGCCAATGATATCCGGAAGCGATCGGCCGGCAAGCTCGGCGACAAATGGCATCTCGATGAGGTTGTCATCACCATCGGTGGAAAGAAACACTGGCTTTGGCGCGCCGTTGATCAGGACGGGTTTGTTCTCGACGTGTTGGTGCAAAGCCGTCGCAATGCCAAGGCGGCAAAGCGCTTGATGCGAAAGCTTCTGAAAGGGCAAGGCCGTTCGCCGCGTGTGATGATCACCGACAAGCTTCGATCCTACGGTGCGGCGAAGCGGGAGATCATGCCAGGCGTCGAGCATCGCTCGCACAAGGGCCTGAACAATCGGGCGGAGAACTCTCATCAAGGCGGGAGAGGATCATGAAGCGCTTCAAGTCAGCGCGACATCTTCAGCGTTTCGTTTCCGTCCACGACCCGATCGCCAACCTCTTTAACGTTCCCCGCCACGATATTCCATCCACCCACCATCGAGAACTCCGAGCAACTGCCATGCAAGCATGGCGCCAAATCGCGCGCCTTCACGCCGAATGAACCAAAGCCTCACTCCCAGATCTTGTTTTCACAGCGTTAAGTTTACGGTGCCCTACGAATGTATGGCCCTGGAGGTCGCTGGGCAGCGACTTCATGATGAAATGAAAGGTTCTGGGCGATGTGCATACGGCTTCGTTGCCCTTGCTGCGATGCGGGCCGATGACATCCAACGCAGCGAGCTGGACCGAGCCGGCCGTATCGACACCGTGCTGGCGATCCCATTTTCGCGCGAGGCGGTCGGCAACGATATAACGGACATTTCGCAGGACAAAGCCAGCGCTTGCGCCGATCCCATGCCGGTGAACGAGCCTGATCGGCTCGAACAGACCCCGCTCACGGATATAGGACCAGGCCCTGCCAAAACGACCAAACGAACGGTCTTCGAGGCTGTTCGAGCCTAGCTTTCGACCTTGACGATCAGACAATGGAACGGCTCCAACTGAGGACGCTTTCCAGAGGTGCTCGCAGACGACGCTTAAGATTCGGCGAATGTTGCAGGTGAGAACGAGGCAGCCGAGTAATTTTCCGCAGTTCGACGCAATTCTTTCACACGCCTGTCACGCGGTCTGATTGCAGATTCGTTCCCCAATTCGGCAAGCACAGAGACCGCCAGGCGGCGTCAGCGATGGGTAACCGTCGCGCTCGACGACTGCAACAGGCGCTCTATAGTCCAACTCGGGAAGCGATCAAAACTTGAAGGTACTTCAAGTGCAAATCGAACCGAAATTCTATGCTTCCCCGGGACCCTCGTTGCGTCTCTCCCGTGAGCCAAAGAACACCAGAATCGAACCAAGAACCAGCCAAATGTCGGCCAGATTGAAGATGACGAAATACCAGCCGCCTACGTGCAGACCTATAAAATCCGTCACCATCCCTATGGTCAGCTGATCGACGAGATTACCGAGCGCACCGGCTGCCATGAGACCAGCGCCAACAATGACCTGTGGCCCTTGGGCACGCGCGACCCACCACCAAAGACCAAGGATAGCCAGCACGGTTACCGTCACCAAAACCGTCAGACCTAATGTGGTGCCACCTGACAGCAGGCCGAACGTCGTGCCCTCGCTGTACCGCGGGCGCAGCGCCAAAAACGGTAATGGGTCGAGCCCGTCGGGAGATGGAAGTGACGCGCGTACCCACATCTTGTCCCCAAGTCGAGCATCAACGCTGCGACGGAGACGATTGCCGCCGCAGTCGCGGCTGGATGGAACCGCCCCGCGGCATCTCGCTTGCTTTCTTTTCTCAAACTTTCTGCTCTCAGGTTATAAGCGGACGCCTATGACATGCGTTTAGAATAAAACCCAGCCGCAATCATGACGCATCTGCGTAATCGACAATCATCAGAGAAGCGACGCACGCTTGCGTTGACCCCGCCAAAACCCGGCCGCATGGTCCGCGCGCAGACACGATCGCAACCGAGAGTTCCCCGTTGAACGACTATTTCCTGCTGCCGCTGGCCTCCTTGCCCTTTCCCAACATCAACCCGATCCTCATCCAGATCGGACCGCTGGCGGTGCACTGGTACGGTGTCGGCTACATCGTCGGCATCCTGTTTGCCTGGTGGTACGCCAAGCGACTCGCCTATAACGCGAAGCTTTGGCCGAACGGCGTCCTGCCGATGAAGCCGGAAGACCTCGACGATTTCATCGTCTGGGCCGCCATCGGCGTCGTGCTCGGCGGACGCACGGGCTATGTGCTGTTCTACGATCTGGCGCGTTACATCGCGCACCCGCTCGATATCTTCGCCGTCTGGCAGGGCGGCATGTCGTTCCATGGCGGCCTGCTCGGCGTCATCCTGGCCATGACCCTGTTTTCCATCAAGCGCGGCATCCGCACCTGGTCGCTGTTCGACGTCGTGGCGGCCGGCGTGCCAGTCGGCCTCGGCCTGGTGCGCGTCGCCAACTTCATCAATTCCGAGCTCTGGGGCCGCCCCACCGACGTGCCATGGGCGATCGAATTCCCCAATGGCGGGCCGTTTGCCCGCCATCCCAGCCAGCTCTACGAGGCCCTGCTCGAAGGTCTGAAGCTGTTCGTCGTGCTGCCCATACTCACCCACTCGCGCCTCAAGCTGAAGACGCCGCCCTTCGTCGGCGGCGCCTTCATCTGCGGCTATGGCCTCTCGCGTATCTTCGTCGAGTTCTTCCGCGAGCCAGACCAGCAGATCGGCTATCTCCTCGGCACCAACTGGCTGACCATGGGCATGATCCTGTCGTCACCGATGGTGCTGGCCGGCATCTGGGCGATGGCCACCGCCAAGCCGTTGCCTCAGCCGCAGCCGGCATGACCCGGCTGAAAGCCAGGATCATCGAGCTGATCGGTGCGGTAAGAACCATAGCCGCAAGTGGCGTATGCGAGTTGCATGAGTGAGGCGGCAAAGTGTCGACCGCGAAACGATCGTCGTTGTCCTTTATCGAGCAACAAACGAGTCGATACAGGACAAAGTGGCCGATTGTTCCTGCGGCCGACACCGTGCGGTGCCGATTTGCTCTCGCTGCATTGCGCCTAGTGAACGCTGGCGACCGCGTCCTCGCGTCCTTCGTTGATCGTCACCCAAACGCCTGAATTCTGGTCCGATTGGCGCTTCAGGTAGGTATTATCAGTATCGGTCCAGACCAGCACCCTGGATTCCAGATTGTCGAGGATGAAATCGCCGAGACTGGTGCGCACGGTGAGCACCGCATGGCCATCGCCGTTCGACCTGCGCGCCACAGTGATCAGCAGGTCACCGGCCGGCAGACCGGCGCTCATCAGTTCCCGACGCTTCTCCAGCGCATAATCTTCGCAGTCGCCGAACCCGGTGTCGGGATAGGACCAGACTTCTTCTTTACCCCATTGTTCGATGTCTGTGAGGGGATTGATCCTTGTGTTGACCGAATTGACCGGTATTGTAGCCCACAGCTTGCGGGTCAATTCGACCGGCGCCTGCTTCTCAAGAATGGCGATATCAATCGTGTCGAGCGGCAGTTTTCGTGAATCCTGCGAAAATCCGAGTGTTTCACGCAACGATTATCGAAGCCCGCCCGTTGGCGCAAGCGCATTCGCAAACACCTGCACAGCGATTCGTGGTTCACTCCACCAAAACAGGGAACGAGCCCCAAAGGGCCGGATAGGAGAACAAAAATGCGCGTCGGCTGCCCCAAGGAAATCAAGAACCACGAATATCGCGTCGGCCTCACACCCGGCTCTGTCCGCGAATACGTCGCCCATGGCCATGAAGTGCTGGTCGAGACCGGCGCCGGCGCCGGCATCGGCGCCGATGACAACGCCTACCGCGCCGCAGGTGCCGCGATCGCCAAGACGGCTGCCGACGTGTTCGCCAAGTCGGACATGATCGTCAAGGTCAAGGAGCCGCAGCCCAATGAATGGGCGCAGCTTCGCGACGGCCAGATCCTGTACACCTATCTTCACCTTGCCCCGGATCCGGAGCAGACCAAGGGCCTGCTCGCTTCCGGTGTTACCGCGATCGCCTACGAAACCGTGACCGACGACCGTGGCGGCCTGCCGTTGCTGGCGCCGATGTCGGAAGTTGCCGGTCGCCTGTCGATCCAGGCCGGCGCGACGGCGCTGCAGAAGGCCAATGGCGGCCGCGGCGTGCTGCTCGGCGGCGTGCCCGGCGTGCTGCCCGGCAAGGTCACCGTGCTTGGCGGCGGCGTCGTCGGCCTGCATGCCGCCCGCATGGCGGCCGGCCTTGGCGCCGACGTCACCATTATCGACCGCTCGATTCCGCGCCTGCGCCAGCTCGACGACCTCTTTGCCGGCCGCGTCCACACCCGTTACTCGACCGTCGAAGCGCTCGAGAAGAGTGCTTTTCGGCCGATATCGTCGTCGGCGCCGTGCTCATTCCGGGCGCCGCGGCACCAAAGCTGGTTTCGCGCGAGATGCTGTCAGGCATGAAGAAGGGTTCCGTGCTGGTCGACGTCGCCATCGACCAGGGCGGCTGCTTCGAAACCTCGCATGCCACCACCCATGCCGATCCGACTTACGAAGTCGACGGTGTCATCCACTACTGCGTCGCCAACATGCCCGGCGCGGTGCCGGTCACCTCAGCCCACGCGCTCAACAACGCGACGCTTCACTATGGCTTGCAACTCGCCGACAAGGGCCTGAAGGCGCTGGTCGACGATCACCATTTGCGCAACGGCCTCAACGTCCACAAGGGAAAGATCACCAACCGCGCCGTGGCCGAAGCGCTCGGCTACGAACTGGTCGAGCCGAAGGCGGTGCTCGCCGCCTGATTTCAACAAAAAGAGTTTCCTCCCGTCGCCCGCCGGTTCATTCCGGCGGGCTTTTTTGGCGACGATTGGCCAGAGGCGTCTTCCCCTCCCCTTTCCGTCAATGTCGCAGTGCAGCTCTTCGGGGCGAAGCGCTGGTCGAGGATGAAGCTGAACGCGCCAGCCGCCGGCTCTTCCTGATGCTGGGCACCGGGCCCCTCCCCGTAAGCACGCGCCTTGGCGCCCGAGGTGCTTGTTCAATCGTTGCCGTCTCGACCAGATCCCAGATCATTGTGAGTTCGATCCTGCTGCTTTACAGGCGGCCAGCTCTGCTCTCGGGGTAGCCATTGTCGAGCGCGCCGGACATGAATTCTCCGAATGATCTATTCCGATCGTCAGCATAGAAGAGATCTAGAACGGGCTTAGCAGCGTTTCAGGATCGCCTCCTCATCACATCGAGCATGGATGTTCCACCGCGGTCGGATCAGCACGAGCAAGACGGCGGGATGCGTCGCTATTGACCATGGTGCAGGACGAGCATGGCAAAAGTCTTGCCCGGGCTTTATTGTTTTCAACGGCAACCGCCACTATGTAGCGACACTTCGCCAGCTGTCTTTCAAGCCACCCGGAGAGTTCCATGACAGAAGAAGCCGACAACAACATCGACGTCCTCATCGAGCTCACTGCCGATGTCGTCTCAGCCTATGTCTCCAACAATCCGGTCCCGGTCGGTGAACTCCCTGCCCTGATCGGCCAAGTGTATACAGCACTGAAAGGCACGGCCGGCAGCGTCTCCGCAAAAGAGCCGGTGGTCCTTGACCCTGCAGTCCCGATCAAGAAGTCGGTGACCCCGGACTACATCATCTGCCTTGAGGACGGAAAGAAATTCAAATCGCTAAAGCGCCATCTGTCGACCGACTATGGGCTGACGCCGGACGAATATCGCGCCAATGGGGTCTATCGGGAGATTATCCGATGGTCGCACCGAATTACGCCGCAGCGCGCTCGGCGTTGGCCAAGACGATGGGGCTCGGCCGCAAACCGAAAGAGCCGGAAACGGAGCCGGCGAAGACCCGCAAGAAAGCCGCAGCCTGACTTTATCTCTCGAGGTTTGTTGTGGCGGGCGCAACAGACAAAGTCTGCGCGGAATATGAAAAGGCGGGGAACCAACCCCCGCCTTCCCTTTCAAACAGCTTGGTTTCCCCAGGATTCGCGCCGGCTTGCAGCAATCTCCTGCTCCAGCGTTCCGGTCGAGCCTTGTTCTCGCCCGCTTCTTATTGGGCGGCCATCAGTCCTTCCTCGACGTACCGCGTCCATCCGGCGATTGCCAGCAGGCAGGAGAAAATTAGCCAGCTTTGCTGAGGCTGCCAGCTGAGGACTTGCCGGTGCGGCGGTCCTGTTCGACTTCATAGTTGATCTTCTGGCCATCAGTGAGCCGGCTCGTTCAACGGCGGAAATGTGGACGAAAACATCCTGACTGCCATTGTCGGGTTGGATAAATCCAAATCCCTTGGTGCTGTTGAACCACTTCACGGTTCCGGTCGCCATATGTGTGTTCCTTTGTAACAATGGCAACGTGGGCAGGCCGTTAGGCCAGTCCCGATTCATAACCGAAAATCTGGAGTTAGGCGCAGCAAAAACGAAAAATTTGCAAGGCCGGTTTGATCGGCCGGCAGCAACTCGCGCGCTTCATCATGACCCTATCATCGTCCTGCGTTTCCGCCGCTCACATAGCCCAAAACAACCGCGGGATCTGAAGCCTAGCAGAGCCATGTCTATGGCTATGATCTCCTCCGAGGACAGCCGTCCGGCGCATTGGCCGCAACACATAGTCCTGCAGGTGACCGTAAACCTTTGAAATTAGGATGCGCCAGGGTCTCGGGTCACGGCAGGTTTCTTGGCCCGAAGGTGATGCCAGGGTGGTTCGGATCGATCCCGCCGGAGCCCGTCGCGTCCCGCGTTCAACGTGAGCGGTTTGAGGACGGGGACGAAGCCGGGTCTCACTGCCGAGAGGCTGCTGCTGGCCGCCGTTCGCGCGCCTGCTGCCTCATCGCCGCCGCGCCATCTGCCAAGAACGTTTTCGATAGCCGGTGAAATTGACGAGTTGGACGCCAGGCACACTTGCAACCGGACATGATTTCTCCGCTGCTTGGCCGGCAAGGTAGGAAGCGGCGCTCAGCCGGTTAGAAAAGGGCGAAGTGACCTGAGCTCCGAAGCTTCGCTAGCAGGATGATGGCCGTTCCGCAGGGGTCAACCTTCGCTTGCTCACGTAACGGAGACGCATCCCAGGCAGCCAACTCTGCCACCAAAAGGGCGGTGTCGCCGTTTACCGATGCGCATCTAGACTAGCGTGAAGTCGCCGCGGTTCCCGGCATGTATCACGTCAAATCCACCAGTTGAAAAATAAACAAGAGTATATTTTCAAATATATTTTTGTATATCTTTCCAATTCTTGGTAGCTAAATATCAATGTCATAACGTCTTTGACATACAATAAGCAGATATATTATTAAATATACCCTGCTCCTCTTGTATTAGACACCATAGGAGGTATCTACAGACCCAGGCCTTCCACTCAACTCCACGTTCAAAGGAACATCGTCATGACTGAAGCCGAACGCACTGAAGCCGAACGCTTTGTGTGGCAGAAACTTCGTCGCCATTTCAACACCGATGATTTGACGGCTCTCGTGAGCTCACGCTGGAAGTTTAACGCACATCTCCTGCCGGATCTTCAATCCCTTATTGAGGACCTAATCGCACCTCGGTCCCCTGAGCTCTTGGGCTTCCACCATATGTACGAGTTTTTGCCGATGAAGCTGTCAGACTTGACCACTTCCGAGGGAGAACACGTCGTGCGGCTGGCGCCCGTGCAGCGTCAGGACATCGACATTGGCGAAGATGAGCCATATCCTTCGATTAACAACGGTATTTGGCTGATAACGATCGACGACGGCACGCCTGCAGCAATCATGCTGTCGAAGTTGCTTACCTGCCATGGGCCAATGGTCCAGGTCGAAATAGGTCATATGCCTAATGAGCTGGGTCATGCCTTCGCTAAGCACTTTCTGCGCACAATTGAGGCCCAGGGCAAGAGCTCCAGATATTATCGCAACAAGGCTGTATCTTTTGAGTCCAGTGGAGGGTTTGGGGGCACGCAGGAAACAATGCGGGTTCATAGGCTTCCTGCTGTAAGCCGGAACGACGTAGTGCTTTCCAAGGCGACTATGGCCCAGCTCGATACGCACATCTTCGATTTTGTTAAATGCCGGGAGGAGTTGAAGCGCCTCGGCCAATCGGGGCGCAAGGGTATTCTTCTCCACGGACATCCTGGCACCGGCAAGACCCATGTCCTCCACTATATTGCTGCCAACCTGCCCGAGCACACCACAGTTCTGGTCACGGCTGAGCAGATGCTGAATATGGAGGAATACTTCGCGCTGGCTCGCGTCCTGCAGCCATGCATCATGGTGATTGAGGATGTGGATCTGGTTGGCCGTTCGCGCGAAGATATTTCTGGTCAAATGGCAGAAACCCGCCTGAACCGTCTGTTGAACGAGTTGGATGGACTTGGCGTAGATTCAGACATCCTCATCATCATGACCACGAATCGGCTGAACTCCCTCGAGGGGGCGCTCGCCTCGCGCTCGGGCCGCGTAGATGTGGCCCTCGAGATTCCTCTCCCTGATGACGATTGCCGCGAGCGGTTGATCGAGCAGTACGGTCATGCGCTGAACTTCCAGGGCGAAGCTTTGGCCGAAGCCGTAGCCCGTTCAAGGGGCGGCAGCGCGGCTTATGTCAAGGAGATGGTGCGCCGTCTCACGCAACGAAGCGTTGCGCGAGACGGCAGCCTCAGTGTCTCACGCGAGGATGTGAAGGTGGTCTTCGCGGACGCTGAAGCAGTACTCAACCCCCTCAAGAGGGATGAGGAAACGGTAAGGAGACACATCGTCGAGGAAGACGATGAAGACGATTGCGATTGCTGACGCTTGCAAGGCGTCCAACGCGTTATGCTGGCACCTTCCTTGCCGGTATGAGAAGCCGAGGAAGCGGGCGCGTTTCGGCGCTCTGCTTCCACGCGATGTTCCGCCACATCTCAGTATCCGCCCGGTTCGCCTCCAACGCAGTGCGGAATTTCGTCTGCATGATCGCATGCCGGAGCTGGAGAAGGAGATTTCAATTGAAGATGCATAAGAGGACCTCTGAGTGATGTTTCGTGACGTTTGCACCAAAAGCTCTGCGCATCGCTGCTGCTTCTCCACCTTTCGCGAGTATCTCAAGACGACAGTGGTAGCGGCGGCACTGCTCGCTGGAGCGTCTGTCGAAAGTAAAGGGGAGCAGCAGTATGTTAATGCTGACGAAAGCATGAACTCCAACCGGAAATTGGCGCGGGCGAGTTGGCGCAATGACGTCGAATTCAACGGCAACGTCGGCCTCGCAGCCATCAACGCGGACGCCGCCTATGCTTTGGGCTTAACCGGCAACGGCGTGAAGATCGGCTTCATCGACCAGCCGGTCTGGACACCGCATCCAGAGTTCGCTGGCAGCCGGCTGACCTTTATCCCCACCTCAGGGACCCGCGTCTATGCGGATCCTCACCTTCCGGTGACCGCCGGTGATGCCTTCTTAGCCGACGGCCGGGAGTTCATCGTCAGCGATGGCGAGATTTCCAGCCATGGCACGCACGTGGCTGGCATTGCCGGCGCCAACAGGGACGGCGCCGGCATGATGGGCGTTGCGTTCGGCGCCGATCTTGTCGCTGCGAGCAACTACGACCCCGGACCCGAGGATGGTCGAGTGAGGGGCAAAGACGGCGCCGTTTATGGCGCGGCTTGGCAGGCGATGATCGATGACGGCGTCGACATCGTCACCGACAGCTGGGGCATCGGCCTTTCGAGTTTGTCGTGGTCCTACGCGCAGGCCTATTCGCAGTTCCAGGAGATCGAGGCGATACGCGGGACGCCGGAAGGCGGCGCCTATGACGGCGCCATAAGGTGGCGCGCAGCGGCACCGTCGTCGAGTTCTCGGCTGGCAACGACGTAGGACAGCAGCCGGATGCAATTGCAGGGCTTGCCAGCTTCGTGCACGATATCGAAAAATACTGGCTGACGACGATGAGCGTCGTCGCGGACGCGGAAAACCCGCAAGGTTATTCGAGGAGCTCCTTTTCCAGCATTTGCGGCTACACGAAATATTTTTGCGTCGCCGCGCCGGGAACCCAGATCAACAGCAGCATTCCAGATGGCGACATCACCGGCCTCGAGTGGGGCGACATCGTCGCGACAACCGCCTGCACCCGGCCTACGACAAGTGGGACGGTACCTCGATGGCCGGCCCGTTCGCCACCGGCGCTTTCGCCTTGGTGAAAGAACGCTATCCCTATCTCGCCAATGGCGAGGTCAACGAAATCCTCAAGACGACGGGAACTGACCTCGGCGACGCCGGCGTCGACGAAATTTTCGGCTGGGGGCGCATCGATGTGGAGAACGCGCTGAAAGGCCCCGGTCAGTTCCAGGGGCACTTCGAAGCAAACCTGCCCGGCTTCTATCGCGGCTCCCGCGAGGAGATCTGGAGCAACGACATTTCGCAGGACGCCCTGGATCAGCGCAAGGGCGAGGACCAGCAGAAGGTCGCCGATTGGGAAGCAAAGAAGATCGCCGAAGGTTGGCAGAACGGGATGACCGAGGAGGCCATCCAGAAAATCAAGAATGATGTCCCGGCACAGGTGACGCCCGACGTCTTCAACAAGGCGATCAAGCTGGTGCGGGTTCATACCGAAGCGGCCGACGCAGTGAAATTCGAAGGCTCGGAAGAGGCCTCAGATGCGGCTGATAACGCTATGCGTGCAAATCCGATCGCCGTCGCCCTATGGAACCAATTCCAGTCCATGGTACCCAACAACACAATTCCGCAGACGGCGCAGTTCGTCGACTTCACGGGTACTCCCGAAGCGAGCCTTGATACCATACGAGGAATTGTAACCGAGGAGCGGGTGGCCGGGGCAATTTCCGAGTTCAATGCCAACGAGGCACTCGTGCCCGCACTCACCTCCAAACTTAAAGACCCCGCTAGCTATTTGGGAGGCCTAACCAAATCCGGCGCCGGTACGTTGCGGCTACCCGGCCACAGCACTTACAGGGGCGATACATTGATCAACGGCGGCCTCCTTGCGGTGGACGGCTCGATCACGTCGAAGGTCGTCGCCAATAACCGCGGCACGTTGGGCGGCAACGGCGCAGTCGGGGGCATTGGAGTGGCCGGCGGTGGTGTCGTGTCGCCCGGCAACTCCATCGGCACGCTGACGTCGAACGAAGACGTGATCTTCGACAAGGGCAGTGCAATCCACATCGAGGTTAACGGAAACAAGGGCGATCAGCTCGTCATCAATGGCACGACCACGCTTGCGGGAGGCATGGTGGTGGTCACCCCGGAAGACGGTGCGAACCCGGAAAGCCTGACAGGCCAGACCTATACGATCGTGACCTCGACCGGCGGAATCAGCGGAAAATTCGAGGGCGCGCAAGGGTATGGCTGCATGGACGCGAGACTGTCATACCTGCCGAACGAAATTCGGCTCCATGTTTCTCCGAATGGCGCCTGCCGGGCCAGGAAGGGACCGCCAATGCTCGTCGGCCCAGCGCCGGGGGGCAAAGGATAACTCCAGGATCCATTTCGCCTTCCTCCTCCCTTTTGAGGTCTTCGCAGGGGGATCAGTCCGGTACGGGAGGCTAATGGGATTTTTTAAAGGCCCGCGGAGCTGGTTCGTGGGCCTTGCGATGGATTTACCGTAATTACCCACGCCCTTGTCAGGGGCAAGAATCCCTGAATCTATGGGGATATGGATCGCACTGATTTGCAGCGTCTGACGAAGGAAGAGTTGATCGATCTGGTGCTGCGGATGCAGCGGCCAGAGAAGACATCACGCACGTCATCCAAGCCACCGTCGAGCGATCGCAAGGCGCGTCGGGACAGGGCAAAGCCTGGTGGCGCCAAGGCGGGTCATGAAGGTCACAGCCGCGCCATGAGTGAGGATGCCGAGCATCATCGATCATCACCCCGACCAATGCCTTTGCTGCCGCGCCAGCCTGTCGAGCGACCTTGCTGCCGAAACCGTCAGCGAGCACGACAAGATTGAGCTTCCCGCGATCAGGCCTTTGATTGAGCGCCATCGGCGTCTGGCAGTCCGTTCCCCGTCCTGCGGCACGCTGGTCGTCGCGGCTGTGCCAGATGCGGCGAAGGGGACGCCGTTCGGGCCACGCGTGCACGCCGTAGCGACCTATCTCAAGCCTTTCCAGGCCCTGTCCTACGAGCGGCTGCAGGGCGCGTTCGCGAACCTTTTCGGTCTCACCATCAGCCAGGGCGGACTGATGAACATGTTGCGCCGTGTGCAGGGCGCGTTCGCGGCCGAGTGCGACAAGGCCGTCGCGGCGTTGCGTCGGGCCAAGGTCATTGCCTCCGATGAGACCGGCGTGCGGATCGAAGGAAGCAACGCCTACCACTGGGTGTTTCGCTGCGCCGAAGCGGTTGTTCATCAAGCGGCGCCAACGCGCGGCGCCGTCGTGGTCCGGACCCTGATGGACGGCCATCGGCCCGACGTCTGGTGTTCCGATCGCTATGCCGCGCAACAAGGTCACGCAAATGCGCATCAGACCTGCCTGGCGCATCTCGCCCGCGACGTCGCCTATGCGGACGAGGCAAGTGAGGACATGCTGCCCTCACGGCTCAAGCGTTGGCTGCAAAGGGCCTTCGCCCTAGCCGACGGTATCGAAACCTTCGCCGCCTCGACCATCACCGGCAAGCGTCGCGCCCTGGAGCGAAGTCTGGACGATATCTTCGCCACCACAACGTCGTGCGATCTGGCCCGCGACATCCAAAACAAGTTCAGGCGAGCTCGCGATCAACTTTTGACCTTTGCCCAATGGCCAGGAATGGTCGACGCGACGAACAACGCCTGCGAACGGGCTCTAAGACCCGCCGTCGTTCAACGGAAGATCCCCAACGGCTATCGCGCCATGTGGGCCGCAAAGGGCGAAGCCGACATTCGAACCGTCGTCGACACAGCTCGTCTCGCGCCAGGCACGAACCCCTTCAAAATCATCCTTCAAACCGTCAGCGCCTGAAATCCGCTATGACTGAGCCCGCGACCTTGATCTTCCGAGCCTCTCTTCGGGCACGGCTTTATCGGGACATCGAGGTGTCGAGTTCGAGCACGCTAGCGGATCTGGCCGAAGCCATCGTAAACTTAACTGGTTTTCCAGAAAGATGTGGGATTTAGCGGCATGACCAAACCTGCCCGTGATCCTCTCTATCGTCGCCATCGATTTCCTGCAGAAGTGCTTGCCCATGCGGTGTGGCTCTATTTCCGTTTTCCGCTCAGTCTGCGCATGGTCGAGGATATGCTGGCAGCGCGTGGCATCATCGTCTCTCACCAGACCGTGAGGCTCTGGGCGGAGAAGTTTGGCAGACACTTTGCCAATGATATCCGGAGGCGAACGGCCGGCAAGCTCGGTGACAAATGGCACTTCGATGAGGTTGTGATCACGATCGCCGGCAAGAAACACTGGCTATGGCGTGCCGTCGATCAGGATGGTTTCGTCCTTGACGTCCTGGTCCAGAACCGCCGGAGTGCCAGGGCTGCAAAGCGGTTGATGAGAAAACTCCTGAGAGGACAAGGCCGTTCGCCCCGTGTGATGATCACCGACAAGCTCCGGTCCTATGGCGCCGCAAAACGCGACATCATGCCCAGCGTCGAACATCGCTCGCACAAAGGCTTGAACAACCGGGCGGAGAATTCTCATCTGCCGTTCCGAAAACGGGAACGAACGCGACAGGGTTTCCGGTCGGTCGGCTCATTGCAGCATTTCGTATCGATCTTCTCCGCCGTCCGAAATCTCTTCGTCCCATCCCAGACCAACCGCTCCGCAGCACCAATTCGAATCCATCGACGCCAAGCCATGGCCGCGTGGGAAGCCGTGAGTGCACGGCCTGCCTGAAAAGCGCGGTATCGGCCTCACGCGGCCACATTTCAAACAACGTGACAACGCCGGCAAAATATGTCTTCGAGGTTCACGGCATCGACAAGCACGGGATGAGCTGACGAAAGGCCTGCTCCGATGGAGCCGGCGGCAATCTTGTTGACCGTTGACTGACGTGAGTTTAAGCCGTGGCGGAACAAACTCGACATTCAGGAGAAAAACCGTCGCGATGCCCGTTATGCCACAACCTGTGAATCCTAAGGAGATAACGTCGGAGCGCATTCGGCGTCATGGCAAAGAACTCTGGGAGAGCGTATGCGCGCGCGGCGCAGGTATCAATTATCCTTTTCCAGACCATATGACCTTGCGCTCTTTCTCGTTGGGAGAGGTCGCTGAGATTCTCAGTGTGTCGGACAGCTATCTGCGCCAGTTGTCAATTGATGGTCTGGGGCCAACACCGGAGCTAGGGACCGCAGGGCGACGCTCCTATACGCTTCGACAGATCAACGAACTTCGTGCTTATCTCGCTTCGGCCCGTCCGAAAGAGGCTTTGAAGTTTTGCCCGCGGAGGCGCGAGGGTGAGAAACTACAGATCATCTCAGTAGCCGCCGGCCCCGCAAGAACCACTACAGCGTTCTATCTGGTTCAGGGCCTTGCACTTCAAGGATTCCGCGTTCTCGCTGTAGATCTCGATCCGAGGGGCTCATTGTCGGAAATGTTCGGTTACTTCTCGAGTATCATTCCCGTCCACAATGCGAGCATGTATGCCGCGATACGCTATGATGACCTCCGGGCCAGTATACGTACTGCAATCCGATCGACCCATTTTGATGGTCTTGATCTCGTGCCGGGCTCTTTCGAGCTCGGCGAGTTCGAGGAGGAAAGTTCGCGGCGCTACCATAGCGAGAACTTGAGGTACCCAGATGCTAGCGTCAGAATGGTGTCTGCGATCAAGGAAGTCGAGGCGGATTACGACGTCGTCGTTATCCACTGTGCACCTGAATACAGCTTCTTGACCGTGGGTGCGTTTGAAGCAGCGACCGGCGTGCTGGTGATGGTTCGCCCGCAATTGGCTGATATTGCGTCAATGGCCATGTTCCTCAACATTTTCTCGCATTCCGTCTCCCTGATCGAAAAAGCTGAGCGGCCCGTAAATTATGATTTTATCAAATTCTTGGTGACACGGCACGACCCGCGCGACGTCTCACAGCAGGAGGCTGTCGCCCTACTGCGGGACTTACTGGGGGATGATCTCTTGACTGCGACCGTCTGGGAATCGAACGCGATCCGGGAAGCGCGGCTCAAAAACCGATCATTGTATGAGCTGTCAGCGGGAGCGGTAGGCCGATCGGCATACGAGCAAGCGATGGAATCGCTGAATTCTACCAATGCGGAGGTAATGGACATCATATCCAAGGTTTGGGGCCGTCCCCCGATTTATGTGTCGCAGGCTTCGCGCTCGACGACTGCAGGTAAGGCGAAACCCCCATCGAGGAGGCTTAGCGGCACCGTAAACTTAACGCTGTGAAAACAAGATCTGGGAGTGAGGCTTTGGTTCATTCGGCGTGAAGGCGCGCGATTTGGCGCCATGCTTGCATGGCAGTTGCTCGGAGTTCTCGATGGTGGGTGGATGGAATATCGTGGCGGGGAACGTTAAAGAGGTTGGCGATCGGGTCGTGGACGGAAACGAAACGCTGAAGATGTCGCGCTGACTTGAAGCGCTTCATGATCCTCTCCCGCCTTGATGAGAGTTCTCCGCCCGATTGTTCAGGCCCTTGTGCGAGCGATGCTCGACGCCTGGCATGATCTCCCGCTTCGCCGCACCGTAGGATCGAAGCTTGTCGGTGATCATCACACGCGGCGAACGGCCTTGCCCTTTCAGAAGCTTTCGCATCAAGCGCTTTGCCGCCTTGGCATTGCGACGGCTTTGCACCAACACGTCGAGAACAAACCCGTCCTGATCAACGGCGCGCCAAAGCCAGTGTTTCTTTCCACCGATGGTGATGACAACCTCATCGAGATGCCATTTGTCGCCGAGCTTGCCGGCCGATCGCTTCCGGATATCATTGGCAAAGTGTCTGCCAAATTTCTCAGCCCAAAGTCGCACGGTCTGGTGAGAGACGATGACGCCACGAGCTGCCAGCATATCCTCGACCATCCGCAGGCTGAGCGGAAACCGGAAATAGAGCCAAACGGCATGGGCAATCACATGCGCCGGAAATCGGTGGCGACGATAAAGAGGATCACGGGAAAATCTGGTCATGCCGCCAGATCCCACATTTTGATCGATGCCCGGTTAACGTTACGGTGCCGAACGGAAGGCCGCGGCGTTGCAGATTGCCTGAAAACAGCTGTGGGCTTCCGCGCGTCCACGCTTCAAAACAATGTGACAGCGCCGCCGGCGGCAATCTTGTTGACCGTTGACTGAAGCGAGTTTAAGCCGTGGCGGAACAAACTCGACATTCAGGAGAAAAACCGTCGCGATGCCCGTTATGCCACAACCTGTGAATCCTAAGGAGATAACGTCGGAGCGCATTCGGCGTCATGGCAAAGAACTCTGGGAGAGCGTATGCGCGCGCGGCGCAGGTATCAATTATCCTTTTCCAGACCATATGACCTTGCGCTCTTTCTCGTTGGGAGAGGTCGCTGAGATTCTCAGTGTGTCGGACAGCTATCTGCGCCAGTTGTCAATTGATGGTCTGGGGCCAACACCGGAGCTAGGGACCGCAGGGCGACGCTCCTATACGCTTCGACAGATCAACGAACTTCGTGCTTATCTCGCTTCGGCCCGTCCGAAAGAGGCTTTGAAGTTTTGCCCGCGGAGGCGCGAGGGTGAGAAACTACAGATCATCTCAGTAGCCGCCGGCCCCGCAAGAACCACTACAGCGTTCTATCTGGTTCAGGGCCTTGCACTTCAAGGATTCCGCGTTCTCGCTGTAGATCTCGATCCGAAGGGCTCATTGTCGGAAATGTTCGGTTACTTCTCGAGTATCATTCCCGTCCACAATGCGAGCATGTATGCCGCGATGCGCTATAGAGGAGAAATTACACGCCCACGCCAGGAGTGGGGCTGCAGCCCAAGCTTCTTTGAATAGCAGAAACCATGCTCCGAGGAGAAGACATGTATAACCAGCACGAAGATACACCGGGATGGGCTCGGTTCAAGGGCAATCGAGTCTATAAAGCATTGAAGAATCTTATTGTCGATTTTAAGGTGCCCCCTTATACGCGACTCGATATGCGTGAAATCAGCGATGTCCTGAAAACGAGCGCGACCCCGATACGCGAGGCATTGATTAAGCTCGAAACCGAAAAGTACATCATGGGCTCTACACGCAACGGCTACTACACCAAGAAACTGGATACAAAGCAAATCTCAGATAAATATGCTATTATCAACATGATCCTCCAGCATGCTCTCAGTGAAAACCTAGATGAGCATTCTAAGCCGTGGCCGGTGCTTCCAACGAATCCCAGCTGGAACGACTATTACTCGATCAGGGACTTTCTTGAGGTACTTTACGATAGGATCGCAGAGTCTTCGAACAACGAAAGAATGCTGGACCTCGTTCGTGAGTTCAACATTCGGACGAGATACGTTCGTTTTTTGGACTTGCAACGGCCGGAGCGTCTATCATGTATCAGAGGTGATATGAGCGAGCTTCTGGAGCTTCTTGATAAGCGAGACAAGAATGGGGCGATCGCAAATGTTGATCGGCAATTCAGTGCGATAATTAACACCGTTCCCGAGCTTGTGCTGGAGGGCAATCATTGTGCCGGGAATACGAAAGAGAGCTGGTTGGAGACATTGTTGTTGATGTGGACTGAGAGCTGACCCGGCGTTTCCACCGAGATGTGGCTCTGGCTCACTTTTGCTGCTGTTGCGGCCGCCGCTTTTGCTGATTCCCCGGCGGATTAGCTTATGCAACATCGACTTCCCCGCGCGAGCCTCGCGCCTGACGGATTGGCGCGGTAGTTGATGTGAAGGTTGTAGCGAACACCGTTCAAATCCAGCTTCGATCGCGCCAACTTTCGGGAACCTGTCCAGACTGCGGGCCAAGCCGGAGGGTTCAAAGTAGATATGTGCGCCGGCCCGCTGACCTGCCCTACGTCACCTTCCGTCAGGCCGCCGCGAGCCTCGGCGTGGCGCGTCGAAGCGGTGGCCGTACGCCGTTCGGCGGCCTTGTTTGTTGAGAATGCCGGCGATGACGGCGTCGGGGTAATGCGGTGCCAGCCGCCGCAGCAGCGCCGGCGGCGCTGTTCTTCATTTGCCGTCCTCTCCGCTGTGTGACCTTTATGGATCACAACTCTGGCACACTGCGATGCCGTCTGGGGAGGGCGGCAACCACCCCATCTTGTTCCGACCCCAGGTCGCTCGCCGTCGAGGATCGCCCAGTCGAGGGCGCTCGGGGCCGCGATCGCCACGGATGCCCGGATGGACGATCAGGCAGAGCGTTCCGCGCCAGACAACGGCCGGGATCGGCCGCTTGAGGAAGGGCGCGATCACGAGGTCCGGCGAAGAGAGCGACCGCCTCGCGAGTGAAGTCGTCATGGATGTCGAGCTCGACCGTCACTTCGTGACCAGCCCGTCTCAGGTCGATATGCAGGCGCTGGGAGAGCGAGTTGAAATTGTGGCAGAGAAGCATGATGCGCATCACCCTCTCTTAGCAGATCCGGGGCAGTTGTTCGCCCGACAGCCAGTCGACAATCCGGCCGCCGCCAAACGAGGTCGTCATCTGGACAAAGCAGTTGTCGTCGGCCACGACGTGGCCGACCAGCGCCGCCTCACCGCCAAGCGGATGGGCGCGCATCGCCGCGAGCACGGCGTCAGCGCCCTCCGGCGCCACGACTGCTACCAGTTTCCCTTCATTGGCGACATTGAGCGGATCGAGGCCGAGGAACTCGCAGGCTGCAGCCACTTCCGGTTTGAGCGGGATCTTGTCTTCGTCGATGCGGAAGCCGACCCGCGATTGGCTGGCGATCTCGTTCAGCGTCGCGGCGATGCCGCCGCGCGTCGGATCGCGCATTAGCCGGATATGCGCCCCGCCAGCCGCGACCATGTCTGCTACCAGTCCGTGCAGGGCCGCGCTGTCGGAGACGATGTCGGTGTCGAATTCCAGGTTCTCGCGTTTCGACATCACGGCGACGCCATGGTCTCCGATCAAGCCGGAAATGATCACCGCATCGCCGGGCCGGGCGGCGTCCGACCGGAGATCGAGCCCGACCGGAACCATACCGACGCCGGCGGTCGAGATGAAGACGCCGTCGGCCTTGCCGCGCTCGACGACCTTGGTGTCGCCGGTGATGATCGGCACGCCGGCCTCGCGCGAGGCGGCGCCCATGCTCTGGGCGATGCGCTCGAGATCGGCGAACGCAAAACCCTCCTCGATGATGAAGCTCGCCGACAGATAGAGCGGTACCGCGCCCGCCATGGCGATGTCGTTGATCGTGCCGTGCACAGCGAGGGTACCGATATTGCCGCCGGGGAAGAAAAGCGGCGAAACGACGTAGCCGTCCGTGGTCATCACCATCCGCCCGCCAGGCACCGAAAAGGCCGACTGGTCGTTGCCGGCCCTCAGCCAGTCATTGTCGAAAGCCTTGTGGAAAATGCCCTCGATCAACTGGCCCATGGCGCGCCCGCCGGCCCCGTGCGAAAGGTCGACACGGCCGTTCGCGACATCGAGCTTGCGCCTGTAGGCCTTGATCATCATGCTCATGCGACCGCCCTCCCCCCATCCACCTGCCGCGCCTTCTCGCGGAAGCGGCCATAGGTCCAGTGCGCGGCGCAGGCGCCCTCCGACGACACCATGCAGGAGCCCATCGGTGTATCGGGCGTGCAGTCCGTGCCGAACAGCTTGCAGTCGGCCGGCTTCTTGACGCCGCGCAGGATCGCGCCGCATTCGCAGGCCGGGTTGTCTTTCGCGGCGGGCGTCACCATCGAAAAGCGCTTCTCGGCGTCGTAGGCCACATACTTCGGCCGGAGCCGCAGCGCGCCATAGGGCACTTCGCCGAGACCGCGCCATTCGAAGCTCTCGCGCAGCTCGAAGAAATTCGCCACCTCCGCCTGGGCCTTTTCGTTGCCGAGCGCAGTCACGGCGCGAATATACTGGTTCTCGACCTCGTGCCTGCCGTCATTGACCTGGCGCACCAGCATCAGGATCGCCTGGATGACGTCGAGCGGCTCGAAGCCCGCCACCACCACCGGCTTCTGGAATTCCCCGGCGAAGAATTCGTAAGGTTCGGTGCCGATGACGGTCGAGACATGGGCAGGGCCGACGAAACCGTCGATCTTGATCGTGCCGAGCTTGCGAACGTCAGGGCTTTCCAGGATGTTCTGGATCGCCGGTGGCGTCAGCACGTGATTGCAGAAGATCGAGAAATTGCCGAGCCCCTTGGCTATCGCCGCCTTGAGCGCGAGCGCGGTCGGTGGCGTCGTGGTCTCGAAGCCGATGGCAAAGAACACCACTTCGCGTTCGAGCTCGGCCTCGGCGATCCTGAGCGCATCGAGCGTCGAATAGACCATGCGGATATCGGCGCCGGCCGCCTTGGCCTTCAAGAGGCTCGATCCGTTCGAGCCCGGCACGCGCATCAGGTCGCCATAGGTGCAGAGCGTGATCTCCGGCCGCATGGCGAGCGCGATCGCCGCATCGATACGGCCGATCGGCAGCACGCAGACGGGACAGCCCGGTCCGTGGATCATCCGCACATTGGCCGGCAGCAGCAGGGCCTCGAGCTCCATCGCTGCCTGCCCTTCATAGCTCTGGACGAGCCGAATGGCTGCTATCGCCGCGGCGGCATCGAAGAGCCTGCCGAGGCTGGTTGTCCGGGACGGCTGCATACCGCGTTCGAACATCGCAGTGAGCTGTACAACACCCCGATGACCTGGCCAGAGCTGCGACGCGAAATCAATGCATCCGGCCTCCTGCAGGGCTGCCACCCCCATGCGCCAAGGCTCACGCGCCGCGCGGTCGCCACCGGGCAGCGGCAGCGATGTAAGCGATCCCGCTCGGCGCCAATGACCCCTATCGGCGATGAGCATTTCGCCCCCCAACTCGTGCCATCGGCGCCGAAACCGTGGCCATCGAGCGCAAGCCCGAGAACCGGGCCGGAAAGCCGATACTCCGCCACCACGGCCGCGACATGGGCAACATGATGCTGGACCGCCACGACCGGCAGGCCCAGGCTCTCTGCCATCCGCACCGAACGGAAATCCGGATGCAGGTCCGAGGCCGCGAATTCCGGCTTTACGTCAAGGATTGAACAGAGATGGGTGATCGCCTCGCGCTGGAAACGGATCGCCTCGGCATTGTTGAGGCCGCCTATATGCTGCGAGAGAAAGGCCTCGTGCCCACGTGTGACGCAGATAGTGTTCTTGAGGTCGGCGCCGGTGGCGATCACCGCAGGTCCATCCTCGCCGAGATCGACGGGCTCGGGCACGAAGCCGCGGGCGCGACGGATGAACGCGGGAGCGCCATCGATGACCTGCATGACGGAGTCGTCGGCGCGGACGGTGATGTCGCGATCATGGGTGACGATCAGATCCGCAATCGCGGCAAGGCGGCGCTCGGCGTCGGCGTTGTCGGCCACAAGCGGCTCACCACCGGGATTGGCGCTGGTTGCGACCAGCGCTGCAGGGCGGTGCGGCGAATGGCAGGCGAGTTCGTCGAGCAGCACATGATGCAGTGGAGCATAGGCGAGCATCAGCCCAATCCGCGCGAGGCCGGGCGCGATGAGGTTGGAGAGCGCACCGGCACGTGCCTCGACCACCACGATCGGGCTCGCGGGCGAGGCCAGCAAGGCTTCTTCGGCTTCGCTCAGTCGTGCGAACTGCCGCGCCGCCTCGATGCCGGCGACCATGACGGCAAACGGCTTCTGGTTACGAGCCTTGCGCAGCCGGAGGAGATCGATCGCTGCATCGTTGCGGGCGTCGCAGAGCAGGTGGAAACCGCCTATGCCCTTGAGCGCGACGATGGCGCCGCCTTCGAGCCGCGCCGCAATCTCCGCGATCGAATGGCTGAGACTCGGGCCGCAATCGGGGCAGGCGACCGGCTCGGCATGGAAGCGCCGGTTCTCCGGATCGATATAGTCCGAGGCACAGGCCCGGCACATCGGAAACGATGCCATCGAGGTCTGCGTCCGGTCATAGGGCAGCGCGCGAGTGATGGTGAAGCGCGGGCCGCAATGGGTGCAGTTGACGAAGGGGTAACCGAAGAAGCGGCTCGCGGGATCGGTCAGCTCACACCGGCATTCGGCGCAGGTCGCGGCATCCGCGCCAATCCGGGTCGCGCTCTTGCCGCCAAGGCTCTCGAGGATCTCGAACCGCTCGCCACCGGCTGGCGAGAGTTCGAGCACGTGGATCGAGTCGATGCGGGCGAGCGGCGGCGCCTGGGTCCGGATCGCGTCGGGAAAGCGGCCCGCATCCGGACCCTCGATCTCTATCAGCACGCCGGCACTGTCGTTCAGCACGAAGCCAGAAAGCCGCATAGTCCGCGCGAGCCTGTAGGCGAAGGGCCGGAACCCGACGCCCTGCACGGCGCCGCGTACCCGGAGCCTGAGCCGCCGGATCGGGTTTTCGATCGGTCGTGCGAGCGCCCTCGCCATGGTTCATGCCACCTTCGGTCACGCGGCCCGGTGGGGGGCGGATGCCTCGAGCCAGGCATAGAAGGCTTCCATGCCCTCTCCCGTGCGGGCGGAGACCGTCAGCGTCTGGAGGCGCGGATTGACGCGCAGGGCGTTGGCGATGCAGAGGCCGACATTGAAATCGAGATGCGGCAGCAGGTCGGCCTTGTTGAGGATCATCAGGTCGGCGGCGGCGAACATGTTGGGATATTTGAGCGGCTTGTCCTCGCCTTCGGTGACTGACAGCACCACAACCTTGTGGGCCTCGCCGAGATCGAAGGCGGCGGGACAGACGAGGTTGCCGACATTCTCGATGAAGAGCGCAGAGCCTGGTTCTAGTGCGAGATTTTCAGCCGCGTGGCCCACCATGTGGGCGTCGAGGTGGCAGCCCTTGCCCGTATTGATCTGGATGGCGCGGGCGCCGGTCTCGCGGATCCGAGCCGCGTCGTTCGAGGTCTGCTGGTCACCTTCGATAACCGAGATCGTGAGGCGGTCCTTTAGGTCATTGATCGTGCGGACCAGCAGGCTGGTCTTGCCCGAGCCGGGGCTGGAGACGAAGTTGAGCGCAAAGATGCCCTGGCGCTCAAAATATCGCCGGTTCTCTTCCGCATAAGCGTCGTTCTTGGAGAGGATGTCTCTCTCCACCTGGATGATCCGCTCCTGGCTCATGCCTGGCACATTGAAGCCGGCGATCCCCTTGCCATAATGGACGCTGCAGTCCGCGGCATGGTGATGCTCATGCCCGCCATCGCCATGGTGATGGTGGTCTTGGCCGTGATGATGGTCATGGCTGTGACGGTGCCCGCCCTCCTCGTGCTTGTGACCCTCGATGGAAGAAGTCTCGCAACCGCATACCGTGCACATCAGCTCACCTCCATATCCCTGATCTTCAATTCGTCGCCTGCCGTCATCTGGACCCGATGCCGTCCGCAGTCCGGGCAGGCGCCGAACCGCTCCTCCAAGGCGACCGTCTTGCCGCAGTCGAGACACCAGCCCTCGCCGGCAATGCGGTTGATCTCGAGCGTCGCCTCGTCCGCAATCGTGCCGTGTCGCACGGCCTCATAACAGAACATCAGCGCGGCCGGCTCGACGTGGCTCAGCACGCCGACATCGAGCCGGACCGACTTGACGCGTGTCGCGCCGTTCTGCCGCGCCGTGTCGCAGACGATCTCGATCACACTCTCCATCAGCGACATTTCATGCATGTGCGGCCTCGCGAACACAAACCTCAAAGGCCACGCAGGGATCGAACAGGACCGCGAGGCGCGACACCGATCTCACGGCAGCCTCATCGGTCCCGACGGGTGACGACAGCAGTGTCTCGACGAAGGGGCCGGCGGGATGAAAATTCCATTCGGTCGGGGCGAGGATGCGATAGGACGAAAGCCTGCCGTCGCCGCCGATCTCGGCCTGATGATAGAGCCGGCCACGTGCGCATTCCACAGCACCGTAGCCACCGGCGCCCGGCGTGGCCCCGCCGCAGGCGAGTGATGCTCCGTCGTAGTTGCCGGTTGCTGCGAGAGCCGCCAGTTGTTTGAGGCAGCGACGCACGTCGTTGATGCGGGCTAGCAGTCGTTGGACCAGATGGGAGGCCTCCACGTCAGCGGCGGCGAGCCGGGCATACGCGCCCGTCTCCGCGACGCGGCCTTGGAGATGCGGGAGGCTTGCATAGCCGGGCTCCGCGCAAAGCCGGGCGATGACTTCCGGATCGTCATTGATGGTCAGTGGATCGGGCCGCCGGCCATTGAAGACCTCATCGTTGCCTATATCCTGCAACATCGCGGCGCAGGCTGATTCCGGCAAAGGTGTGTCGCCCCGGCTCGGGATGCCGAGCGCGCTGGCCGCCGCAGACAGCCGCGCAGGGGCGGCCGCGAAATGCGCCCTGTCGATTTGCCCGGCCTTGACCGCGGCGATGATCTCTTGCGAAGCGGCCAGCGCTTCGCGGAGATATCTACCGGCGGTTGCGCCGAGCGATGCCGGCAGGGGGCATGGCCAATGGAGGATGAGCGCCCGCAAGGTTTCGAAAATCCGCTCGGCGAGCAATCCGGCACCGGAGCCGATCCGTTCGTCCACCTCCATCGCCATATCCGCTGCATTCAGGACGGCGAGCCGCGCCGCTACGGATTGCGCAAAACCGCAGAGCGAAAAGACTTGACCGGCAAGAGGGGGCGCCTCTTCGGGCCTGCGGCCGACGAACATGCGCGTCAGCCCCTGCAGGCGGTTCGCCTTCACCGCGACGGAACAGGCAAGCGCGCGCGACACGGTTACGTCGATCCTTATCGTGCCTGCCCCGAGAAGGAATGTCATTGCGACGCCTCCTCGCGCCTGCGGAAATGCCCGCCCAACAGGTCACGCCGGTTGACCGCCGCGGGCGGGGCGGGCGGCGGTTCGAGCGTGGCAGGATCAAAGAAGGCCCGGGCTGCTTCGTCCGCTGTTTCGAGGGCAGCCTCCATCGTTGCGAACTCGAAGACCGGCGAAAACAGCGAGCAGGAATCGACACGGTCAATCGCATCGAGTTCACCGGCAATGAACCCGACCTCACCCGCCGGCAGGCCGACACGGAGGGTCGTACCGGTGGCAGCTGGGGCGGAGGAAGGGCCCTGCGGCAGATCCGCTGCCACGAGATTCATGAACCATGGTGTAGTCACGATGCCGAACGCACGACCGCCGTAAATCCGAAAACCGGTCGAGGCAATGCCAAGCGCGGGATTGCAGATCGGCACATCGGCCATGGCGGTCGCGTAAATGTGCCGGTAGCAGGCCTCGAGCCGCCGGCCGAGCGCCTGCGCGGGATCGATCTCGGCCCTCTCTGCGACGTCAGCGTCCATCGCCTAGCCTCATGAACTTCGATTGCAGCGCGTCGCAATTTGGACAGCGCCAGTCTTCCGGCAGGTCTGCAAACGACGTCCCCGGAGCAATCTGCCAGACCGGGTCACCCTCAGCGGGATCATAGACATGCCAGCAGATACCGCATTCCATCTGGTCGTCGTCCGACACGGTCTCGCGTTTGCCGAAATTCTCGAAGGCGCTCATTTGAAATAGGCCTCCTCGATCTCACGCAGCCTTACCTCGGAGTCGCGGAAATCATCCTCGGCGGCGATCGCGACCGAGGGAATGTCGCAGATCTCCAACGTATCAAGGATGATCGCGTCCATGGCGTTGTAGAACTGAACCGACCAGACATTGCGCGCGCCCGTCACCACGATGCGGCAGCTGCCATAGCCGCGCGAGGTGAGCTGCACCGGCCCGGCCCGCAGCGTTTCCTGCAGGAAGGCCATGTCTTGCGGGCTCATCGGGAAGAGCGAGAAGGTGATGATATGGCCCGGATCACCCTCGCTGTAACGGGCGATGCGATCACCGATCTCGGTCAGCACGGGCATGACATTCATGGCGCCGGTCGGCGCCGGCCCGTGGCTGATCGAGCCCGGCAGCGCCGAGCACGCCTGTTTGACAGCGGCGGGAATGCTCGCGACCTCGACATAGTCGGCAATGAGCCGGCCCTCACCGTCGGTGAAACGGACGCGCCAGACGCCAGCCATCACCGCCTCCTGCATCCGGGCCGTGATGCCGTTTGCCAATGCCGCAACGCCGGCGACCTCGCCCTCGCCGAGAGTCTGGGCGATCAGTTCCTTGTCGTCGTCGGGGTAAGCGGTGATGTCGAATAGCCGGCCAGGCCGGTCCGCCTTCTGAACGGCGAGCGCGTCAGCGAGTTCCGGCAGGAGCAACGCCGTCCGCCGACATCGGCGGATCATTTCCTCGGCGCTGCTGGTGGCGAGGAAATTGAGCTTGCGGGCACGCAGCGGCGGCTCGGCGTTGATCGGCATCACCGTCATCGCCGCATCCTCGCCCTCGGGACGACCCAGAATCCGGCCTTCATCGCACGATCTCCTTGCCGGCATGGGTGATCTCGACCTTCGGTCCGCCCAAGGGCACCATGACCGGCGCGTCGGGCGCGAGCCAGGCGCTGATCTTCTCGACATATTCGGACCAGTCGCGGATCTTGCCCAGCACGCCGACCGGTTGGTCTCGACGAGTCACGGCGAGGCTCGGCATCAAAACGACGTTAAAGCGGGCCTTTAGCTTGTCTTCGGCCGTGCGCAGGACCACGGCGCCGCGCAAGCGGCCTTGGAAGGCCTGGAGGATATGCGGGAGGACTACGGCGACGTCATCGGCTTCCGGCCGCTGCGACGGATCGCCGGTGAAGAACAGCACGGCATTGTCGGGTTCACTCGCCGCCGGAGCGAGGAAGGTATCGATATTCGTCTCGTCGATGAGGGGCAGGCGCGCCCGCTCGCTCAGGGCGCGGACCAGGACAGATGGCATAGTCTCCTCCACAAATCACGCTGCGAAACATTCCAACGAAATGAGGAGCAAGCGGCGTGCCAGACTTGGAAAAGTTAGATTCCGTTGATCTGGAAGACAAATTTCCGCCTTCACAAAGTATCGCGGGCATCTGGATGGAAAGTCCTTCAACTTTGGAAATTTTCTTTTCACTCGGTACGCAGATGCGGCGGCAGTTCCGGCTCGCGCGAGGTGAGATCGGCAAAGAGGGCGTCGAAAGCCCTCCCCTCGACAGCTTCAGCAAGACCCGCGAGTGCGTTGTCGATGGCGCGGGCCTCGTCGGCGTCCAGCACCCGGATGGCGGAGCCGAGATGGGTGAGTAGGTAGGTTCCCGGCGGTTGTGGGCCGACCAGCATGAGGGAGATCGAGGATATCCGGCCATGTCGCTCGCAGTGGGCGACGAACTCATTGCCGGCGACGGCCCGCATGGGAATGCCGATGCACATGATGCTCCTCCTCCGTCGTCCAGATCTTATGAAATCGGGAGCCGCGGTGCGCGGGGTGCCCACACGACTCCCGACCGGCCTTAGTCTTGGGAGAAGTTCAGCCGGCCAGCAGGACTGCACCGGCAAGGGCAATGGCCACGCCGGCGGTCCGCGCGGCAACTCGTCGGGCGTTGCCGAACCTCAACCAGCCCGAAACCGGTGAGATGCAGGATGACCGTGGCAGCCATGAAGCCCGCCACATAGCCGCCCGCATGCGCCATCGCCGGAAGCTAGGTGCCATGGGCGTGGCCATGGAAGAGCGCGCATGTTCCAACCACCGTCGCCGCGACCGACGTTGAAACCTTCACTTCGAAAGCAACCAGCAGACCGAGCAGCGCGACGGTCAGCGCGATCCCGGTTTCCACCATTGGAAAAGCGAGGCCGTAAATGCCCAGGGCGCCCCCCGCCGCCATGACAGTCACGAAGGCCAAGGGAACGATCCATCGGGCTTTACCGCCGGCAAGCGCGCGTCGGTGTGAAGGCCGACATGCGCGTGGGCGATGTCTGGTCGCGCCATCGCGACGAGCGTCGCCGCAACCCTACGAAAATTCATGATATCCTCCTCAATAGCGCAATGCGGCCGATTCGGCTCGGCGCTCGTAACGTTCGAAATCGATGTCGTTTTCAAGTAGTGGCGGAACCGCTGCTCCTTCCGGTCGCGCAGAGACGACGACGCCCCAGTCCCGCAATATTTCTACTGCCGTTTCGATTGCGCGCGGTATGACTGCCTTGACCGGCGTCGTCAGCGGGCCGCCCCAGTCCTCGAGATCCAGCGGCTGGCACCCGATGAGAACCAGTCGATCGGGATAGTGCCCCATGAGGTCAGCGGCGCTCAGCACCTCCTGGAAGCCGGTCTGATGCAGGCTCATCTTCTTGGTGCCAGTAAATTTCGGCACCTCGTCGTCTTCCACGATCTTCATCGTGCCCGGCTCGAGGCCGTAGTCGATGGCGTCGAACACGATCAAACGATCGTGTTCATTGACGAACTGCACGAGATAGACCCCCTGCGTGCCGCCATCGAGGACGGTGACGTTGTCAGGCACCCGATACGCCTTGTGGAAGGTTTCCACCGCGCGCACGCCGAAGCCTTCGTCGGCCCAGAGGATATTGCCTATGCCAAGCACGAGAATCCGCGGGGAAGGCGAACAGGCCAAGGGATTTGGGGCGACCATCTAGTCCTGCCTGTCCTTGAAGAGCCGTTCGCCGGAAATCATCGACGAGATTATGCTCTGTCGGCTCATAATGTCCTCGCGGATCGCCACATAAATGTGAACCATGACGAAGACGAGGATTACCCACATGCCGAGATGGTGGAATGTGTGGATGTCCTGGCTGTTGGGCCAGATCGAGAACACCCAGCCGAAGAGCGCATATTCCCAGCCGTCGCGGCCGGCACCCTCGCTATAGAGCGCAAAGCCGGTGATCACCATGAAGAAGAGCGGCAGGGTGAACATCAGGAACATGGTGGACTGGGAAAGAGGATTGTGGCCGACATACTTCGGCTGCCGGGCCAAGAACATGTACCATCGCAACTCACGCAGCCATTCCTTCAAGAAGCGGCCGCTCCAGAAGGGCACATAGAAGATCTGGCGGGCATGGATATTGCCGACAAAGGCCCAGTAGACCCTGAGGATAAGGAACACGGCAAGGACCTGCCCGGCCGCGAAGTGGATGAAGCGGATATACCCCATCAGGAAATTGGCGATGGCCTCGCCCGGCACGGAAGGCAGCGGCGAGCCGATGAAATAGCCGGTTAGCGCGAGCGTCAGGATCGAGACGGCGTTGACCCAGTGCCAGATGCGCACCGGGGCTTCGTAAACATAGATGCTCTGGCGCTCTGCCTTTTCACCGTGGTCGGCGGCTGCGGGAGTTTCATGGATAGTCATGACTTATCCTCCTCACCGGACCTGGACCTTGGCCATTTCCTGACCGTCCGGGCTCATCACATGCGTCGAGCATGCTAGGCACGGATCGAAGGAATGGATGGTCCTGAGGATTTCGAGCGGTTGGGTGGGGTCTGACATCGGCGTATCCATCAACGAAGCCTCGAAGGCGCCAATATTTCCTGCCGGATCGCGGGGGCTGCCGTTCCATGTGGTGGGCATGACGCACTGGTAGTTGTCGATCTTGCCGTCCTTGATTTTGATCCAGTGCGCGAGCGCGCCGCGCGGGGCCTCGGTAAAGCCGACGCCCTTGACCTCCTTGGGCCAGGTTTCCGGCTTCCACTTGTCGACATGGGCCGTAGAAAAGTCGCCGGCCCTAATATTGGCAATCAGCTTGTTCCGGAAATAGCGCATCTGGTGGCCGGCCCAGCTCGATTCGAGCGCACGGGCTGCCGTGCGGCCGAGTGTCGAGAAGGGGGCTGAAACCGGAAGGCCGAGATCCTTGAGCACCTTTTCGACCGGGTCCTTGAACTCCGCCTTGTTCTGGGCATAGCCGACGACCCAGCGGGCGAGCGGCCCGACCTCCATGGCATGGCCGCGCCAGCGCGGCGCCTTGATCCAGGAATATTTAGCGGCCTCGTCGAGCTGCTCGATATTGGTCTTCGTCCCCTTGGCGTTGGGGCCGAGTTCGTAATGTGGCTCGGTAACCCCGTCCCAGGGATGCAGGCCCTTTGTCTCGTCGGGATATTTGTACCAGGAATGGGTAACGAATTCCTGGATCTGCTCGGGATCCTCATGGTCGACCGGCAGCACTTCGGCGAGATTGCCATTGATGATCGCGCCGCGCGGCAGCTTCAGGCTTGCCTCGGAGTAGTCGTTGACGTGCTCGGGTACGTCGCCATAGGCTAGCACGTTCTTGCCCGACAGACCGCCTCCATAGAGCCAGTCCTTGTAGAAGGAGCCGATGGCCATGATGTCGGGAACGTATACCTTGTCGTTGAACTCGATAATCTGGTCGATGATCGAGGTGACCATGTTAAGCCGTTCCATGTTGATCGCGCCGACCGCACCAGTACCGTCGATATTGATCGGACAGGGTACCCCGCCGACCAGCCAGTTTGGATGCGGGTTCTTGCCGCCGAAGATCGTGTGGATCTTGACGATCTCCTTCTGGAAGTCGAGCGCCTCCAGATAATGCGCCACCGCCATGAGATTGGCCTCCGGCGGCAGCTTGTAGGATGCATTGCCCCAATAGCCGTTCTTGAAGGGTCCGAGCTGGCCTGACTCGACGAATTTCTTGAGCCGGGTCTGGATGTCTTTGAAATAGCCTGGAGAGGAAAGCGGCCAGTCGGACACGGACTGCGCGAGCGCCGAGGTCGCCTTCGGATCGGCCGAGATCGCAGAGATCACGTCCACCCAGTCGAGCGCATGAAGATGGTAGAAGTGCACGACATGGTCATGAACCTGCAGCGCCAGCTGCATCAGGTTGCGGATCGAATTGGCATTGTCGGGGATGGTGATGCCGAGCGCATTCTCGACCGCGCGTACAGAGGTCAGCGCATGCGTGCCGGTGCAGACGCCGCAGATGCGCTCCGTGAAGGCCCATGCGTCGCGGGGGTCGCGGTTCTTTAGGATGACTTCGATGCCGCGCCACATGGTGCCGGTCGAGACCGCATTCCGGATGATGTTGTTCTCGTCAACATTGACCTCCACCCGCATATGTCCCTCGATGCGGGTGACGGGATCGACGACGATGCGCTTGCCCGAATTGTCCAGTGTGAAGCCTTTGGGTGTTTGAATTGTCACGATGCTGTTCCTCGCCGAGAGTGATTTATGATGCGTCGGCTTTTTCGCGCTTGGTGGTTACGCGCTTGAAGGCGGTCACCGCGGCATGGGCGGCGATTGCACCACCCACGATGCCGGCGGCGGTCATGCCGACCTTGTCGGCGTTGGCCTCGACGCCGAACTGGTGGAGGTTCGTCAGCCGGTCATAGAAGCTGCCGTTGTCCCAGAAGCCGTCTTCCGAGCAGCCGATGCAGCCGTGGCCTGACTGGATCGGGAAGGAAACGCCACCGTTCCAGCGCACGGTAGAGCAGGCATTGTAGGTGGTCGGGCCCTTGCAGCCCATCTTGTAGAGACAGTAGCCCTTGCGTGCGCCCTCATCGTCCCACTCCTCGACAAACTGGCCGGCATCGAAATGCGGTCGGCGGTAGCACTTGTCGTGGATGCGCTGCGAATAGAACATCTTGGGCCGTCCCTGCCGGTCGAGTTCCGGCAGCTTGCCGAAGGTCGTGATGAAGGTGACGACCCCGGTCATCACCTCCGCGATCGGGGGACAGCCTGGTACCTTAATGATCGGCTTGTCGAAGATGACCTTGTCGATCGCTGTCGCCCGGGTCGGGTTCGGCTTGGCCGCCTGGACGCAGCCCCAAGAGGCGCAGGCGCCCCAGGCGATAATCGCCATGGCATCCTCGGCCATCCACTTCAGCTTCTCAACGAAGGGTTTGCCGCCGTCGATGCAGAACATGCCGTCCTCGTTGAGCGGCGGATTGCCCTCGACGGCGAGGATGTACTTGCCCTTGTACTTCTCCTTCGTCTCTTTGAGAATCGCCTCCGCTTGATGGCCGGCGGCCGCCATGATCGTATCGTCGTAGTCGAGCGAGATCATCGACAGCACGACGTCTTTGACGAGCGGATGGGCCGAGCGGATGAAGCTCTCCGAACAGCAGGTGCATTCGAGCCCATGCATCCAGATGACGGGAACGCGTTCCTTGGTTTCGAGTGCTTCTGCCATCGCTGTCGCGGCACCCGGGCCGAAGCCGAGGCTCGCGGCCGTCAGGCTGCAGAACTTGGTGAAACTGCGCCGGGTGATCCCTTGGCGACGAATGACGTCATATAAGGTTTCGGCATGTTGCTCCTCCAGCAAATTCATCCCCCATCGCATCGCCCGGATAGACGCCGGGCTCTGCCAGAAATGCTTGCTGCAAGAAGCGGACCAATTTAGTAGGGGTCAGAGGGATAATCACCCGGTTCGGGATAATGCTGTTTCCGACTCCACTGCGGACGTTGGAGGGTCCGCTACCGGGTCGCAGGCCAGCTCGCGTAGTCACGATTCAAACGGAAGCCAATAGCTGCACCCTTGAGGGGTTACCCAAGGCGGCCCTAAGCCCCAGTGGCGAAAGCTCAAGATGAATTAGGGCATACGCCTCGGCCCACGCCTTTGCGAGGAGCCCTGGATGCGAGATAGTTCGAGGAACTTTGGCCAAGCATTGGAAGTCCACAGCAGGCGCGAAGGGCCATGTCTGCACCGACCCTTATCAAACATCGAGAAAGCCATTGCCAATCAATGAGTTGAACCGTTGAATCTTTTGGTGGCGTTTTCTGCCTCATCCTCGCTCTCCGATAGCTTCTCGGGTTTGATGTCGCAGCCCATGCCGCAATCATCTCGTTCCAGCGAATGGTCGAATTCTTCGCCATCACATCAGGTAGCAACCGCCACCAGTGCCCCTGTCACTCGCTTTGCGGTTGAGTGGCTTTCAAATGGTCTCACCTTGACTTTCAAATAGTCACGCCGATAATTTCTATCGGTCACCACTGAAATTTCAACCGGTCAGGAGATCGGAACGATGGCTGATTACCCCCGCTTCGTTGAGCAACGCATCAAGGATGCGCTTTCAGACACTCGTGTCGTCTTGGTTGCTGGCCCTCGCCAATCCGGGAAAACGACCCTTGTGAGAAGGATGGCGGGCGCTGACGTTGCGTATCTTACTTTGGACAACGCGACTACGCTTGAGGCGGCGCAACAGGATCCCGTCGGATTCGTAAGGGGCATTGACCGAGCAGTAATCGACGAAATCCAGCGTGCTCCAGAACTTCTGCTCGCGATCAAGGAAAGCGTGGATGCCGATCAGCGTGCGGGACGGTTTCTTCTTACGGGTTCCGCCAATTTGATGACGCTTCCCCGTGTCGCGGATTCACTCGCTGGACGTATGGAGATCGTTCGTTTGCTGCCTCTGGCACAGAGCGAAATTCATGAAAATAGACCGAGCTTTCTCGAAAACCTGTTTCAAAACAAAATAGCCGCAGTTAAAAATTCAGTCCTCGGCGGAGATCTCGTCGGCGCTGTTCTTGCAGGGGGCTACCCAGAGGCGCTACGGCGCCCATCATGGTCACGGCGGCAGGACTGGTATGCGGACTACATAGAGGCGATCGTCCAGCGGGACGTTCGCGACATAGCTCAGGTTGATCAAATCAGCCAAATGCCCAGGCTCCTCCGCGTGCTTGCCGAACATTCTGGGCAGCTAGTGAACTATTCTGCCATCGGCAACTCGCTCGCAATGAATCACGTCACGACACGGAAATACGTGGACATCTTCGAAAGCCTTTTTCTGGTTCGAACCTTGCAACCTTGGTTCAGCAACAAACTCAAGCGGCTTACGAAAACTCCGAAAATCCACTTCCTGGATTCCGGCCTCCTCGCCGCGCTCCGGGATTTATCGCCTGATCACATTAGGAGTGACCGCGGAAAGTTCGGAGCATTGCTGGAAACTTTCGTATTCGCCGAAATTCTCAAGCTTGCAAGTTGGGCTGACGACCGTTTCGAGTTCTCTCAATTTCGGGACAAGCAGCAGCACGAGGTCGATATCGTCATAGAGGACAGGAGAGGTCGAGTGACAGGGATTGAGATAAAGGCAGCAGCCACAGTCACAAGCTCAGATTTCAAGGGCTTGCGAATGCTGGCAGAAGCATGCGGAGATCGTTTTGTCTCTGGAGTGGTGCTGTACGACCACGATAAGATTGTCCCATTCGGAGAGCGCCTCCATGCGGCACCGCTTTCGGTACTTTGGGGGTAGAGAGCAGGTACGGTGCCGGATGGCCGTTGCTGCCGACTGCCGGAATTCTTCGCTCGCAATTGCTAGCCCAACATCAACACAACGCGCCGACTGCCGTTGTATCTCGCCGCGAACCGTCTTGCGTTTGTGGCCCCCTCGCCCTCACGGCCGGTTCAGCGTCAACGTATCGTGCCGCAAGGCCGCAACCAGAACGGCACCCGTGCGACCGCGGCAGAAGCCAGGGGTTACGTGCATCACGGCAAGACAATGGCGTCGGCAAGCCCGCCAGCATCGTCGCCAGTGCGGGCCTGGGAACCGCCATTGTCGAGGCGCTGGTCAAGCAGCTGGAGGCCAACATCGAGGTCATCAGCGATAAGAACGGCACCAGCGTGTCGGTGACAAGGGCAACACCTTCACCTCGCGCGTGCCGCGGGCGGCGTAGCGTGATCCATCCGGTGGCGGGAGCCTTGGGCGCAGGTCCGCCATCAGGTTGGATCGCGCCAAGGCGCGGGATCTAGTCAATATGTCCAGCGTAGTCGCCAAGTCCGAAGAGCAGAAGGACGCCGAAGCCGAAGTCGAGGGCTTTCAGGACGACCTTGGCCCGTTCGTCGTTGCCGCCGAGACAACACGAATGGCCATGGTTTTCACAGATGCAAAAGAACCCGGCAATCCCGTCATTTTTGCCAATGACGCCTTCCTCGCCCTGACCGGATACGCCAGGGAAGAAGTGCTGGGTCAGCCCTTCAATTTCCTGATGGCGGACGGCGCCGACGCCAGGGCGCTGAAACGCATCAAGCTCGAGTTCGAAGCCAATGCGGAGGCGGGCACGGAAATTCTCTACAGGCGCAAGGATGGCAGCGAATTCTGGGCGGGCCTTTTTGCCAGTCCTGTGCACGACAAGAGCGGCGCCATCGTCCTGCGCCATCGTCCAGTATTTTACCTCCTTCGTCGATCTCACCAGACACAAGGAGGAGCAGGCGCAATCCAAAATGCTCATCGACGAACTGAACCATCGCGTGAAGAACACGCTGGCAACGGTGCAGTCGATCGTCTGGCAGGCGTCACGAGCCAATTCCGATCCGCGAAGCGGTCGAGTCCCGGCTGGATCGGCCAGAAGGCGATCTGCCTTCTGGCCATAGTCCTCCTCGACCAACCAGGCCCAGCGGACCCATCGGCCGGGATTTTGGCGCTTTGAAAGCGGTGTCCAGTGGCCTGTCCCGGCTTCGGTGCTTTTTACTTACCAAGCTGCCTGACCGCCCTTGCTTTGGCCACTCGGATTAGTGTAGCCTTGATTACCGTAATCAGGATTACGCTAATGTTCGTAGGTCGCGCCCAAGAGCTCTCCCGCCTCCGCAAGGAATTCTCCCTCGCTAGGCCCTCTTTGCTCGTGGTATATGGACGGCGCCGGATCGGGAAGTCCGCGCTGCTTAAGGAAGCTGCCAAGGACCGTCCCCACGTTCTCTATCAAGCGACGCGTGTCACCCCCACTCTGAATCTGGAGGGCTTCAAGGAGGAAATCGCCCGCTCGCTCGGCGCCGATCCCCTGTTGGACGGCCTCGGCGATTGGCTGAGCGTGCTGACATACCTCGCGCGTAAGGCCGAGGGAACGCTTGGGCTGATCGTCGTCCTGGACGAATTCCCCTACCTTGTCGAGGGCGATCAGGCCCTGCCATCGATCATCCAAAAATTCTGGGACGCGGTCGTCGCCGCCGAGGGCAAGCTGAACTTGGTGCTCTGCGGGTCGATGATTGCCCAGATGGAGGATCTGTTGGCCGAGAGGAACCCACTCTACGGGCGCCAAACCCTACCCCTGGAAGTCAAGGCGCTGCCGCTGCGGGACGCGGCCGGGTTCTTCCCGGATTACCCTGCTGTGGATCGTATCCTTGCCTATGCCATCTTCGGTGGTATCCCCTTTTACCTAAGGCTCTGCGATCCGAGCGCAAGTCTCAAGGAGAACGTCAGCAATTTGCTGCTCGCCGATACTGGGGCGCTGGTAGACGAGCCGAACGTCCTGCTCCAATCGGAACTTCGGGAGACCCAACGCTACGCCAGCATCCTGGCGGCGATCGCGGACGGCTGCACCAAACTCGGGGAAATCGGCGGCCGTCTCCGGGACATCAAGGATTCCGTTTCGCTGAGCCCCTACATGAAGCGGCTCGAGCGCATGCGGCTGGTTCGGACCGTACATTCCCTCGACGCCAACCCCAAGTCACGGGACACGCGTTACTTCGTGGACGATCCGCTTGTTGCCTTCTGGCATCGGTTCGTTCGGCCGAACATGTCAAGTGTGATGCAGGGCTTCGGTCCCGAGATTTGGCGGCACCAAGTGGTGCCGCGGCTGGACGAGTATATGGGCGGCGCGTTCGAGGAAATCTGCCGAGGGCACGCCCGCCGCCATGCGCAGGAGGCTCTTCCGTCTCCGGCCCAGGAGATCGGTCAAATCTGGGATGCCGAATATGATATTGACGTAGCCGGACGCTTGCTGGACGGATCGATGCTATACGGCGAGTGCAAGTGGCGCCGTGGAATGATTGGGGCGGATGTCCTCGCGACACTGATCGACCGCGCCGGAAGAACCGACTATGGTCGTGGCGTAGAAGATCGCCACTTCGTCCTATACGCGCGCACCGGTTTCAAGGCAGGTGTCCAAGAGCGTGCCAAGGAGGACGGGCGAATTGTGATGCTGACGCCCGACACCATGCTCGCCCTCTGAAATCCTCAGTCAAATCGGGCGACGGTCGATGCGGTCCTCGGCCCAGTCACCCTCGCGGTTCAGTCCGACGCGTCCGGCTTTCTCGAGGGTGCTAAGGATCGGACACAGGCGCTTGGCGATGATGGTGACGGCGCGCGGATCGTCCCCGGCACCCGTGCCTCGTTGCGAACTCCTGCGCGCATTCGGCGGTCGACATCGGACGCTTGGCGGTCCGCAGAATGTCGAGAGTCATCTTGCGCTTGTTTGTCTCGCCGATGACCTTGTCGAGTTCCCTGACGCTTTCGGCCATGGGCAGCCGGCCGCGGCGCTACTGAGGCTGACCCAAGTCGTTCCCAGAGCTTGGCGCGTGCATCGACAACCGCAAATCGCGTGATGGGTTCGGCGGTTTGCGATGTGTCGCTACGCGCCCACGATCACGTGGTGCCGGCGGCCGGCGAAACCAAGGCCAGCGGTAAGAATCGGCGTCAAATGGTGCGACACTGCCAAGATGGCGGACCTGCGACGGATGCAAGAATCGACTGACAGCGATGAGCGGCAGCGCCAAAGCGCAGTGACAGGCCGTTAAGCGCCGGGCAGCGTGCCCTTCGCCGACATCTCGAAGACATCGAGCAGGATAGCCAGCCCGACGCCGCACGCGGTCAGGATGAGGCCGGCCATGAAGATGCGGTTGGCGCGTTCGTAGATGGGTCGGCGCAGCGAACTCATGTCGAGCAGCTTGGACAGCGCCCGCATCTGCAACGCGATGCCGATCAGGATCGGCACAACGGCGAATAGGTCGTAGAGCCGCCATGGCACGGGGTTTGCCGCCCAATGCGTGACGAAGCCGAGCGAAAAGGCAAGCAGGATGCCCACGACAGTGATTGTGCCATTGCGGAAAATCGTCTCGATCAGCTCTTCCTTCGGATCGTGCTCGTCCAAGCGTCCCTCGCCTCCCTCAGTCGTAGCAGGCCTTTGCACAGTGTGAGGCTAGGCTCTCGGGAAATCCCTGTACATCGCCGCCAATTAGTCAAGAGAGCTTCTGGCAAAGCGAACAGGTGGTTGTGCGGGGAATTAGCGGAACTGGGCGGTGAAACGCCGTTGAATTTGGCACAGACTGAGACCTGCGATCGGGGGCCATGTGCCCTATCGTCCCATATGGGCGCTCCTTGTTGTAGTATCTGCGACAATCCTCCAACTTTTCGAAGCCCTTTGGTCTGACTCGCGCCAGATACCTAACATGATGCCGTCGCAACGAGCTGGCGACGGAAGCATTGTCTGCAGTTTGGGATCATGCCAGGCATTGCCTTCTCAAAGAGGTCGCGATCCGTCTCGTCCCAGTAATGGTCGCATTCATTCTTGATTGCGACTTTCCGTAGCCAGCCCCGGCCATTTATTTCCCTAGGATCTGCGATGCAGGTCGAGGCGTTGTCGCAGTTTCGGCGGGCAAGATAGGCAAGACGACCTCGGGTACCTTTCCGGTCAGCGAGTTAAGGAAGGCAACGAGCAGGTCGACTTCTTCGGCCTTCAACACTTCGCCGAGCTGGGTGGTGCCCATAATAGCCACGGCCTGTTTCAGATCCCAAACCTTGCCCGAATGAAAATAGGGCGCGGTGAGTGCCACGTTGCGCAGCGGCGCCACGCGGAAAACAAAGGAATCGTCGGCTGAATTGGTGACGGCAAAGCGGCCCTTGTCGTTTTCCGGCCGTACCTCGGCGCTGGGCTTTTCAATAAGGCCGAGTGCGGAATAGGCCTCCCCGCCAACGTTGAACGAGCACCCTTTCTCCATGAAAAGCGCCAGGCCCTGTTTTGTTCGGAAGTCATGGCGGCGTCATCGCCATTGAGGAAAGCATCGAAGGGGGGCCGGCGTGACCAGTGTCGCCTCAAAGGCTTCAACTGCCTTGGCTAAGTTGTCGAAGGTGACGCGATCGACCTCACCGGGGAAAGCTGCATTGAACCAATCGACATATTGCGGCATCGACTTGAGCGTCGCGATGACTTGACCCGGTGTGTTGGCCATTTCGACACCGGCTTGGACCGGTCCCTTGGCCTAAGCCTTCAGGTCTTCGGCGCGACCATCCCAAAACTGCGCGATGTTGAAGACAGCGTTCAGTACCGTCGCGCGTTGCGCGGTCCCTTCTGCCAACCATGGCCGATCGAGGTTTCAAGATTGTCGTCGCCCCCGGTGGCCAAGTTGTGGCACGAATTGCACGACAAAACGCCTGACGCCGAGACGCGCGGATCGAAGAACAGTGCCTTACCGAGGGCGATCTTTTCCGGTGTGATCGGGTTGTTGGCGACTGCCGGCGTGGTGGATGGCAAAGCCTTGAAAGTGGCCAGTGCCGTTTCTCTGAGGTCGGCGGCGATCGGTTCGGCAGCAAAAGCGGTGGCTGCCGGCAAGGCGACAGCCATCGCAGTGAATAGCATTTTCATAAATGATCTCCGAGCGTTATTGTGGGATATGCGGGTCGTGAACGCTCTGCGCTAGATCAACGGCGGGAGAGGACCGGGCCTGACGGCCAGACTTCTATCGGGCCTGCGATCGAATGGCGGAAGCCGCCACCAAGGCTGTGTCCATCGCTCCGACCGTGGATCCCAACACGTGGCCGGCGCCGTCGCAATTTGTTCGCGCTGACGGCCTGGTTGGTTCCTTGGGGCGTGGCGACGATCATCATGACAATGCCAGGGCGGAAAGCATCATGGAGACCATGGAGTGTATCCGATGACTTACGAAGCCTTCAGCGGCGCGAAACACCTTCGGCTTTTTCATTTTGCAAAATTCAAACGGAGAGGATCGAGCTTCAAAGCAAACTCCGACCCAGTTACGGGAAAAGCCAACACCGAGCGGATCAACGTTCATGACGGTGGGATGCGGCGCTATAGACCTCGATGCTGGATGAGCATCGCAATAATCCTGTCGAGACAATTGTTGCGTTCGGCGGCAACCCCCACTATGAAGCGACGCTTCGCCGACTATGTTTCAAGCCGCCCGGAGATTTTCATGACAGAAGAAGCCGACAAAAACATCGACACCCTCATCGAGCTCACCGCCGATGTCGTCTCAGCCTATGTCTCCAACAATCCGGTTCCGGTGGGTGACCTCCCTGCTCTGATCGGCCAAGTGCATGCAGCTCTGAAAGGCACGGCCGGAAGCGTCTCCGCAGAAGAGCCGCTGGTCGTCAAGCCTGCAGTCCCGATCAAGAAGTCGGTGACACCGGACTACATCATCTCCCTTGAGGACGGAAGAAATTCAAATCGCTAAAGCGCCATCTGTCGACTCACTATGGGCTGACGCCGGACGAATATCGCGCCAAATGGGGCCTGCCGGCGGATTATCCCATGGTCGCGCCGAATTACGCCGCGGCGCGCTCGGCCTTGGCCAAGACGATGGGGCTCGGCCGCAAACCGAAGGAGCCGGAAACGCCGGCGCCGGCGCCGGCGAAGCGGACCCGCAAGAAGGTCACGGCCTAATTTCGGCAACCGAGATTCGTTTTGGAGTGTGCTGCTGCCATTGGCATGATCTGCGCGGAATATGAAAAGGCGGGGGGAGCAACCCCGCCTTGTCTTTGCAGACAGCCTGGTTTGAGGAATTCGGGACGGTTTGCAGCAATCTGCTGACCGATTCTCCGGTCAAGCCATGTTCTCGCCCACTCTTGTCGAGCGGGTCAGCCCATCCGGGACGTGCCGCGTGCTTCCGGCTCTTGCGGGACGCAGCCGAAAAATCAGCCAGCTTTGCTTAGGCTGCCAGCGGATGACTTGCCAGTGCGGCGGTCCTGTTCGATCTCATAGTTGACCTTCTGGCCGTCATTGAGGGTTGAGAGGCCCGCGCGCTCGACAGCGGAAATGTGGACGAAAACATCCTGACCGCCATTGTCGGGCTGGATAAATCCAAATCCCTTGCTGCTGTTAAACCACTTCACTGTTCCGGTCGCCATATGCGTATTCCTTTGTACAATTGCAACGTGGGCAGGCCGTTAGGCCAGTCCGATACATAGCCGAGACTTTAGGCAAAGCAAAAACGAAAAATTGCGGGGCCCGGCTCGATCTGCTGATGGTGGCTCGCGCCACTGGGTCAACGGCCGGGTGGTTAACGTCGCCACCTTGGTGCATAACCCTGGCGAGGCTTGAAGGAGTTCGGAATTGGATTGTTTCAAAAGGATCGAGGCGTTAATCGATGCGGCCAGCGCGGATGCGATCGATAGGGCGCGCGTTTTGCTGGATCAGTTGGACGATAAGTCGCAAACAATCGCCCAAGCGATCGACGACTTCCTGCTTGATCTGATGACCCTGGTGTTTGTTATAGAAAGCACCCAAGAGATGTTCCATTATCCGGCACGGCGGTTGGCACATCTGAAATTGACCAGGGTCAGGCTGTTGTTGGCATCATAGCCTTGAGCTTAGAGCCGGTCGCCGGTTAGAAGGCATCGATCTGTTCGTCGGCTCACCAGCGCGCAAAAACTGCCTGCATGGCGTGTGCAAAATTCCGTCGCCCCCTCAGCCAGCGGCGGCTGCAACTGCTCACCTTTCCAGCATCGCCGCCCCGATCGGAAAAGGAAACGTTCAATGTCACACGGACATCAGTGAATAGCGAACTCGGCATGGCGCCCACGCAAAAGGCCCCTCTTTGTCGCCCACTTAACCACCCAGCACCGAAGAACCCGATCGGCGGAAATTGTCACGGTTTCTGGCTTGTTCCGACGACTGAACGGAGAAGAGAAAAAATTCTGATCCAAACTGCCCAAACTGCAAAGTGTGTTTTCGCACTTTCGCAGATGGCGAAGCATCAGATGTTCTGCCTTCCAATCGGGGCTGCGCCCGATCCTGGCTGCGCCAGGCTGTAATGAGCGAAGTCCATTTCCGTTGCCGAAAATGGCTATGCAAACACCGTGCGATTTCGGCTCTCGAATGGCAGCATCTATCTCGACGATTGACCCAACGCCTTGAGGTAGGCCGCCACCTAAACTGCGAACAACGATAATACTAACCCCAGCCCTGTTCTTGGAAAAACAGGATAATGCAAAAATTACCCTTTGATACAGTTCTGATCGCCAATAGAGGCGAGATCGCCGTACGAATCATCAAGACGCTGCGCGAGCTGGAGCTGCGCTCTGCAATTGGCTACCACGATTTCGATGCGGGGACGCCAGCCGTCTCAATGGCCGACGTGGCGGTTCCCATAAGCGGTCGCACACCGGTCGCGGCCTATCTCGATAATCATCGCTGCCGCCCACGATTTGAACGCTGGGCGATTCACCCGGGCTATGGATTTTTGTCGGAGAATGCGGAATTTGCTCGCAAGGTGTTGGAGGCCGGCATCGTGTTCATTGGGCCTACTCCAGAGAATATCGAATTGATGGGCGACAAGATCCAGGCCCGCAAGTTCGTTCAGCGGAATGGCTTTCCCGTCGCGCCTTCGGCGATCGAAGAGGATGATCCAGCAACGTTCATTTCGCGCGCACGGTCCATTGGAACGCCTTGGTGAAACCATCCGCCGGCGGCGGTGGCAAGGGCATGCGGATCGCGCGACATCGATGCATTGGAACACGCCATTGTGCAGGCACGCAGGCGCAGCGGTATTTCGGAGATGCTGCGAAGCCATGATTATCGATGACACTGGCAAGGAGTTGCCGCCAGGCGTGACAGGCGAAGTAGCGGTGCCGGTCCCCAACGTCTTCTATGAATATTGGCGCGATCAACAAGCGACCCGAGAGGCGCAGCGTGAGGGATGGTATCGCAGTGGCGATCTCGGTCACCGCGATGCCGACGGTTATTTTTGGGTCCGTGATCGCAAAAGAACCTGATCATTTCCGGCGGAGAAAACATCTATCCGGCGGAAGTCGAGCGTGTGCTTAACGAGCACACCGATGTCGCAGAATGCGCTGTCGTCGGCCGGCCGGATCCGCGCTGGGACGAAGTACCAGTCGCCTACGTGATCAGGCGGGGGCTCGGATCGAAGCAGAAGCACTGGCTGCCTATGTGCAGTCCCAAGTCGCCCGTTTCAAAGTCCCGCGCGAGTTTATTTTCACCAAAGAATTGCCGCGAACGGCGTTGGGCAAAATCCAGCACTCTATTCTGAAAGAGCGCGATGCGCGATCAAGCCTGCAAAGAGGCAGCAATTGAAGAACAGGGCCTTGCGCGATGACTGGGTTCTTTTACGGCCACAGGTGAACTTGCGATTCAAGATGAATGCGGCGGTGACGGTGCCATACGAACTCGGCCTCGGCGAAAGGTTCGGAGGCTATCGCTTGTGATTTCTTTCGCGATTTAGATTTTGGACGTGAAGCGTAATATTGAGCGCGCTGCTCATGCCGCCTCACCAATCGCCGTCCGGCCGTCGATCGCCCTTTACGAAATCTCCCAGCTTCGGCTGCCTGCGGGATCAGCAAAGGGCGTCGCTCAAGGCCGCTTCGTCCTCGCATCCGCCGATATATGATCAATTAAATGCAATGTCTCAGCGTCCTGAGGATGGCGAATTGCGGTTCCTTGGTCCGCTCCGGACATTGAAGAAGGCATGCCGATAAGAAACACGCCGAGAGCGTCTCCCGGCGCTGCCTTATTTGTTGGTTTTTCAAAACGGCCAGGCGCTGTCTGTCGGCTTGGGGGCGCAGCCCAGCGTCTAGCAGCCCCGCGATTTTGTCGGGAGGTGTACACACATTGCCTCGCGATCCCGGATAGCTTTGGGCAACTCTGACAACTGATATCAAGCACGCTGCCGAGGCCAGAGCCGGCGATGCCACGCTCTAGCCAGGTGCCATTGAGCGGCCTCCTTGACGTCGGCCTGCCAAGCTCCCGGTCGCCTCTCCGCCACTGCGAATAGCCTGGCGGCCAGCTCTTTCCTACCGGCCACGCTCCTGACTCCGCTGCTCGTTCAGCGTCGCCCCTGGCCTGCCTGTCGAGGACAGCGTTCTGCGTCGACCACCATCGTCTCCATTCCAACCCTCTCAGTGCCGCGGCCAGTTCGAGAAGCTTCCTATCCCCTGCCGCGGCAGCACGCTCAATCGTCTTTCACCCGAGCAAGATATCGTCTCAAGCCGCAAGCGCTTCGCGTTCGGCGCCGTCCGATGTCCGACAATGTCGGATACGCAACATAGCAGAGCCCGATTTATCACATTGCCGAAACGGTTTTCTCATTTGGCACGGCACGTGCGCGGTCATCCGCAAACGCGTCACGGACCAAGGAGAAGCCGTCCCATGATCACCTCACCAAAAAATAACGCCCCACGTCTCCCGGACGCATCCAAAGATGAGGCTCGAGCAAGGCCTGGCAACATGCAGACGGCTCGGGTGGATCGGCGCTGCCTATCGGTCCACTTTCTCCCACACGGGGAGACGGGGACGCAGCGCCTTCAAAATAAGGAAATCGCTTTGCCACGAACCTTGCCGATCGTCCGGCCACCACAACCGGAGCCATCCACCAAACTTCCGTCTCGGTGGCTGCGCAGGGCATTCATTGAGACCGCCTTGGTTTTCGCGATGACCGCTCCGGTTCTGGCCGCCACCGACGACGGCAAGGTGACGGATTTCTTGCTCGACAACGGCATGGAGGTGGTCGTCATCCCCGATCACCGCGCGCCGATCGTCACCCATATGGTGTGGTACAAGGTCGGCAGCGCCGACGAGCCGTCGGGCAAATCCGGCATCGCGCATTTCTTCGAGCATTTGATGTTCAAGGCCACGGCCAATCACGTCGCCGGCGAGCTGAACCGCGCGGTGGCCGAGATCGGCGGCTCGCACAATGCCTTCACCTCTTACGACTATACCGCCTTCTACCAGAGAGTGGCGCCCTCGGCGTTGGAGCAGATGATGAGCTTCGAGGCCGACCGTATGCGCAACCTCAGCCTCACCGACGACGATATCAAGACCGAGCGCGACGTGATCATGGAGGAGCGCCGTCTGCGCGTCGACAACAATCCGCAGGCGGTTCTAGAAGAGGAGGTCAACGCGACGTTGTGGCAGAATCAGCCTTACCGCATCCCGATCGTCGGCTGGATGCAAGAGATGGAGCAGCTGAACCGCACCGACGCCGTCGCCTTCTACAACAAATATTATAACCCCAACAATGCCGTGCTGGTGGTGGCGGGCGATGTCGAGCCGGGGACGGTGAAGGCGCTGGCCGAGAAGACCTATGGCAAGCTCCCGCGTGGACCCGAGCTGCTGCCGCGAGTCCGGCCGGTTGAGCCGGAGCAGAACACTAAGCGCACGGTGACGCGCACCGACGCGCGCGTGTCGGTGCCGAACTTTTCGACGCATTGGGTGGTGCCGTCCTATCGCACCGCTGAGCATGGCGAGGCCGAGGCGCTCGACCTGCTTGCCGAGATCCTCGGCGGCGGCAGCCGCAGCCGGCTCTACCAGCAGTTGGTGGTGAAACAGGGAATAGCCACCGAGGCCAGCGCCTGGTTTCAGGGCACCATGCTCGACGCCACCAATTTCACCGTCTACGGCGCGCCGCGCGGCGACGCCAAGCTCGCCGACATCGAGGCTGCGGTCGATGCCGAGATCGCCCGCATCGCCAAGGACGGTGTGACCAATGACGAACTGGACAAGGCCAAGAACCGCCGTGTCCGCTCGGTGATCTTCGCCCGCGACAAGCAGGACTCCATCGCCAGCATGTATGGCTCCACGCTTGCCACCGGCGGCACCGTAAACGACGTCGAGGAATGGCAGGACCGCATCCGCGAGGTCACCGCCGATCAGGTCAAGGCGGTTGCCGCCCGCTATCTCGTGTCCGACCATTCGACCACCGGCTATCTCTTGCCCAAGACGGAGAAATGATGTGATGATGAACCAACACCGTGCCGCCTTTGCACAAGCCCTGCCTTTTCCGCTTTCAGCGGCACAAGGCAGCGTCGCGCGCCTTGCCACCCCGCTGGCCATCCTTTTCATCGCCATTTTCTTCCTCATCCTGCCGGCGCTCAGGGCCCATGCGGCGATGAATATCCAGGAGGTGAAATCTGAAAAGGGCATCACCGCCTGGCTGGTGGAGGACCATACGCTGCCGATCATCACCATCCGCTTCGCTTTCCACGGCGGCTCTACCCAGGACCCGGCCGGCAAGGAGGGGCTGGCGAACCTGATGGCCGGCCTGTTCGACGAGGGCGCCGGCGGTCTCGACAGTGATGCATTCCAGGTGAAGCTTGACGACGCCGGCGCCGAGATGAGCTTCGACGCGCAGCGCGACGGCATCCACGGCTCGATGCGCATGCTTTCGGAACAACAGGACGCCGCTTTCGATCTGCTCAGGCTCGCGGTGAACAGGCCTCGCTTCGATAAGGAGCCGGTCGACCGCATCCGCGACCAGCTTCTCTCCGGCATCATCGCCAATGAGCGCGACCCCGAGGCGATCGCTCAGCGCAAATGGCTGCGCGCGATCTATGGCACCCATCCCTATTCCCGGCCGGACGAAGGGAACAAAGTGAGCCTCGCCGGCATCACGCCGGCCGATCTCGGCGCCTTCCACAAGGCCACTTTCGCTCGCGACGGGCTCCATGTTGCGGTGGTCGGTGACATTGACGCAAAGAGGCTGAGTGAAAAGCTCGACCAGCTGTTCGGCGATTTGCACGACAAGCAGACGCTCTCCCCGTTGCCGATGTCGCCGCCAAACTCGGACAGCAGGTGGAGGTGAACTACGAGCTTCCCCAGACCTCGCTGCGATTGGCTTTTCCTGGCGTCGGACGCAGTGAGCCGGGTTTCTTCGCCGCGCTGCTGATGAACGATATCCTCGGCGGCTCGCCCTTCACGTCGCGCCTGTGGGAGGAGGTGCGCGAAAAGCGCGGCCTTGCCTATGGCGTCGGCTCTTATCTGGCCGGCTACGAGCATTCTCATGAACTGCTGGTTACGACGGCGACGCGCTCCGACCGTGCCGCCGAGACGCTGAGCATCGTGCATCAGGTGGTGAAGGATATGGCGGAGAAGGGCCCGACGGAGGCCGAGCTCGAGGCGAGCAAGAAGCATCTGATCGGCGCCTATGCCATCAACTATCTGGATTCCTCCAGCTCGATTGCAGCCACGCTCGTCGGATTGCAGCTCGACAAGCTTGACATCGACTACATCCAGCGCCGCGCCGCCCTCATCGATCAAGTGACACTCGACCAGGTCAAGGCTGCGGCGAAGAAGCTGCTTTCGGCCGAGCCCGCCATTATGGTCGTTGGCCCGCCGCTGGGGGGCAAAGGATGAATACAGGAGCCCGTTTCGACTTCCCTCTCCCCTTGTGAGCTTTTTCACGGGGAGTGTGGTCCGGTTCGGCTGGCTAGGGGGTTTTTAAAAGCCCGCCGAGCGGTTTTGGGGGCCCTTGCGAGGCATTTGCCGGTTCAGGCGGACTACTCGCCTGATTGTCGCGCGCTCCTCCTCACGCCAGCTTCTTCGGGTGGAGGAGGACCCGATCATGGTCCGCAGATTGAAGGCGCAGGCCACCCGCATGCACTGCGTGCGAATGGCGAAGCCGACGTCCGATTTTTTCGCCTAACGGGAACCGCGAGCATCGATTAGAGAATTCAAAGTATCCTCCCCTTTCCAGTTTGGGGACGGTGGTCTACCAGCTGCCTGGCTGAGGCCCTAAGGAACCCGGACGTCGCGGAATACATCGCACCCTGCTACATATACCCGCTGCGTCGAGGAGGTATCCGGTATTGCCCCTGTGCCTGCCGATGATCCGTCACTTGAGATCCCCCGAGCTGTTTGGACCCATTGATCGCCTGCCGGCACTTGGCACGCGGATTAGCAAGCGAACATTCGAGGTCCTCAACCCGTCGACCGGCGAAGTGCTGGCAGAGCTTCCCGACATGGGTGTCGAGGAAACATGCGCTGCGATCGACAAGGCCTATGGCGCCCAGCCTGGATGGGCAGGATTGACCGCACGTGAGCGCAGCGACGTTCTGTGGCGTTGGCATCAGTTGATCATCGACCACGCCGACGATCTCGCCGCTATACTCACAGCGGAGATGGGCAAGCCGCTTGCCGAAGCCAAATCGGAGGTGTCGCATGCTGCGGCGTACCTGCAATGGTACGCCGAGCAGGCCAATCGCATCTATGGCGAGACGATCTCCGCACCGTCGACGGACCGTCGGATGCTGGTGATCAAGCAACCGATCGGCGTCGTCGGGACGATAACACCATGGAACTTCCCAGCCTCGATGGTCGCACGCAAGATCTCGCCAGCCTTGGCCGCAGGCTGCACCATTGTCCTCAAGCCCGCTGAGCAAACCCCCCTCGTGGCTGGCGCAATGTTCGCCCTCGCCCATCAGGCCGGCTTTCCCGAAGGCGTCGTCAACCTGATCTATGCGTCCGAAGGTGATGCGGTTGGCCGCGAACTTTGCGCCAATCCCAAGGTCCGCAAGATCAGCTTCACCGGATCGACCGAGGTTGGCCGGCTGCTGATGCGCCAGTGCTCGGACCAGATCAAGAAGGTCAGCCTCGAGCTCGGCGGCAATGCACCTTTCATCGTCTTCGACGACGCCGATATCGACGCAGCGGTCGACGGTGCGATCCAGGCGAAGTTCCGCAATGCCGGCCAGACCTGCGTTTCGGCGAACCGCCTTTACGTCCAATCGAGCGTTCACGACGAGTTCGTTGAGAAATTCGTGGAGAAAGTCCGCCGCTTATCGGTTGGTGACGGCTTCGCTCCCGGAGTGGACATCGGACCGCTCATCGATAAGCATGCTCTGGCCAAGATCGAATCCCATAGCGCAGATGCGGTCGCCAAAGGCGGCACAATTCGATGCGGGGGCAATCGCATCGGCAAGGATGGCACGTTTTTCGAACCGACGGTCCTCACCGAGATTTCCAGCGTGATGGCGGTTGCGCAGGAAGAGACTTTCGGGCCGCTGGCGCCGATCATTCGCTTCGACGATGCGGATCAGGTCGTGCGTGAGGCCAACGACACGATCTACGGCCTCGCCGCCTATTTCTATGCCTCAAACCTGAAGCGTGTCTGGAGTGTGGCCGAGGCCTTGGAATATGGCATGGTCGGTATCAACACGGGACGCATGTCCTCGGAAGCGGCACCTTTCGGCGGGATCAAGCAGTCCGGCATCGGGCGTGAGGGTTCCCGCCATGGCCTCGAGGACTACCTCGAAATGAAATATCTCTGCATGGGCGGGATCTGAAGCATCTGCTTGCGCGGTTCGCAGATCCGGCAATCGCACGAGCGATCTCCGAAGACGGGAATCGAAAGATCGCTGCGCGATGGGTGCCGGCGTGCGGCTCTGCAACCCGTGGAGACGCAATTCTGAAGTACTGGCTGGACGTTCTCTCGACGCCACAAGCGCCTGGTTGTCGGGTGAAGAGGGCGCGCATGTGACGCAGGATAAGCTTGCGAGCGATCAGGCGTTCCTCGCCGAGAAGGCCTCGAGGTTTCGAGTGCAGCTAGGCAAGTGGCCTGCGCAAGGTCCCTTGTTTGCAGTGGCGCGCCGCGTGGGCCGGTACATCAGCGGCTTCATCGGTTCCGCCTATGGCGGCGAACCCACTGCTCGATCGACTGAAGCTTCTGCGGGCGGCCTGGATCTTGATACGCAGACGCTTGCCGGTAGCCTACGGCATCGCGTGGCTCGTGCGCCGTGTTGCGCAAGGGCATCGACGATCTCCGGATAGCTGCCACGCTCGCCATCCTTGGCGCCCATCATCGCCATCGCCGATAGGAACGGGACGCGGATCGCACCATTGCGGTCGAAACGCCGCGACAGCATGACCGCCTTTCCGGCGACATCGATCAGCTCGTGCAGGGGAGTGGCGATACCTGCCTGAGCGGCCAGCCGCAGCGCGATCACCTCCCAGGTCTCCATGCTGTAGTCGTCGGTCTCCTTCGGAAACTTGGCGATGGTGAGGCGACCATGTTGATCGATGACCGACGCCTTCGGCCGGGCACCGCCGAGGCAGGAGCCAGAGGCAAAAATGAGCTGCATGTCTTCGTCCGTTTCCTCGTCACGAAGAATTCGCTCAGTGATTTGGAGCAGCGGGCCAAGCTCGATCAGGGCGGGAACGCCATCGCGGGTCGGTGCCTGAAAAACCTCGTCGCCAACGCAGCGGAAGCGGAGCGCGCCAAGGCGGGTCTCGTCGGCGACGCCAAGCAGATAGTCGCTTTCCGTGAGGGTGCGAACGGCGCGTCCTTCGCGTTCAGCCAAGCGGCGCTCGGCGCGCTGCATAAGGCGGCGACCCCAAGTATTCGGAGCTGAGTCGCCGATAGACCCGAAGGTTGCCAGTCCGGCAGAAGGAGCGAAGGCCCCGCGGGTCAGAGCAAGAGCAGGTTCGAGCGAGAAGCGGTCCGGGTCCTTAAGCCAAGCGCCGTCATACTCGAAAAGGATGGTTTCCGTGCCTCGGACGCGATTGCTCCTCGCCATTCCGATCGGGCGTATGCGACCGTCCAGATCGATATGCACCTCGAACTCAGTCATCGCGCGATGATGCGACTGGCCGCCTGAGATGGACGTGCTTAGGCAGATCGGCGCTGGCCAGCGCCTGGCCGACGCTGTCGTTTCTGATGTCGGCGACTTGACTCAGGCCCTCTAGCAGGCCGTCCTGCGAGCTCGCACACGAGATCGATCAGGCGCTTACGGATGCAGTCATTGTCGGATTTTCGGCGATGTCGGACATGAGACACAACGCTGTCAGAGTGATCGCATTGTTCTGAAACGATTTTCTCAGTTGGCACGACACATGCGGTCCTATCCGCAATCGTACTGCCGCGCCGCACCGACTGAGAAGACCTCATCCGATGATCACCCTTTTCGAACATGCGGTCGCCCCCGCAAACACTGAGCGTTCCCAAGCCGACGGAAGCCATTGCGCTTTTCTTTCCTGGGGTTGTCCCGACATGACCGAATTCGATTTCCGCCCCACACTGAACGCTCCCGACGATGATCCCTACCGTTGGCTCGAAGATGTCGAAGGCGAACGGGCACTTGCTTGGGCCGCCAGCCAGTCGGCAAGGACACTGGAGCACTTCGGTGGAACGCGGTTCGAGCGCGACCGCGCGGCCCTGACAGCGATTTTCGACCGTCCCGACAAGATTCCCCTGATCACGCGCTGCGGTCAGTACCTCTACAATTTCTGGCAAGATGCCGGAAATCCGCGCGGACTGTGGCGCCGGACCACCCTTGCCGCCTACATGACGGCGGATCCGCAGTGGGAGCTACTGCTCGATCTGGATGCCCTCGCGGCTAGCGACGGAGAAGACTGGGTCTGGGGCGGCGCGTCGATCGAGCCGGAGACGCGCGAAAGAGCCGTTCTGCGCCTGTCGCGCGGCGGCAGCGATGCGGTCGTGCATCGCGAATTCGATCTAGGGACTCTGAGCTTAGTCACCGACGGTTTCAATCTCCCGGATGCCAAGGGCGGCATTGATTGGCTCGACCCTGACACGCTTCTGCTTTCCAGTGCGATTGGTGATGGCATGGCCACCCGCTCCGGCTATCCTACTCGCCACCACGAAGCGGGACGACCGCCTTTGCTCCTTCCAGCGCTTCAGCTCGTGTCGTCGTTTGTCAGCGGTTTTCGACCGTCTTCGACAGGCGGGCACAGCCACAAGGACAACCGGGAGCGGGCAGCATTCATTGCCCTGGGGAACAATTTCCTTCGCAGTGCCATCGGCTGGCACGGCGATGGCGTTCGATAGGTGGGCGCAACCCACGCAAAGGCAACGTTCAAATAAATTGAGCACAGGTCGATGATTGCGGGAACGCGCAAATAATCTCGGCACAAGTCCCATACAAAACGAGCATGACACTCCGTCAATATAAATTAATCCGAGGAGATTCTTAGTAGTGCAGTGCATCATTTCTGAAGGTAAAGGAGAGAATATCATGGCGAGAAAGCGAATGGGCGTGGCGCGGGGAGTAACAGCGGCCGTCGTTCTGATGATGGTGGGACAGCAGGCCGTCGCGGCGGAGCCTCCGGTAGCCGCAAGCGTCCCGCAGGCAGGGGTCTCGGTCACGGAAGCGCCAAGCCCTTGGCAGATCCGCCTGCGTGGGTTGGGGGTCATCACTGAGGATTCGGGCTACGTCAACGGAGTGCCCGGCTCCGGGCTTTCCTATTCGGACACCGTGATCCCGGAACTCGATATCTCGTATTTCTTCACGGACAACATCGCCGCCGAACTCATACTCGGCACCACCTATGCCAACATCGACGGCCAAGGAACGCTCGGCGGGCTGGGCAACATCGGCAAGGTTTGGCTGCTGCCGCCTACGCTCACAGTGCAGTATCATTTTACCGATTTCGGCGCCTTCAAGCCCTATGTCGGCGCCGGCGTAAACTACACGATCTTCTATAACCAGAATGCCGGCAGTGCCGATGCTCTCAAGGTTAAGAACACGTTCGGCACCGCGCTGCAGGTCGGGTTCGACTACATGGTGGATCAGCACTGGGGCGTCAACTTCGACGTGAAGAAGCTTTTCCTGAAGCCAGACTTCGACGTCACCGTGGCCGGGGCGAAGCTGACGGGGAAGGCCGAGCTTGATCCGTGGTTGATAGGGGCAGGTGTCACCTACCGCTTCTGATAAGAAAGGCGAAGGCGGCTTGCTGACGGCCGATCTGAAATGAAGGGCGCCTCGTGCGCCGTTTTTGTCGTCCGCTCTGCGCAGACGAATCGACCCGGATCATTCGAGGAGCCAGCCTTGTTGCCCGGGCGGGGAAGTATCCGAATTGGAGGAAGTTCTCGTCAATTTCCCGATGACGATCCGACGCATAGCAGCCGATTGCGGGCGACACTTAAAGAAGCCGTTGTCGAGAGGACGGCCTCCCAGTTCCACCGGCCAGAAAGAGTACCCCTTTTGCTCAACGCGGCCGCGATTAACGCCTGAAATGGAAGTGCTCAAAAGCACCTTGGAGCAGAATGGCTTTATCCCTGCTGATGGAAATGCTCCGGCCAGCTCCTCCCTGTCGACATCAGTCGCCCGGATGTCATGTCTGAGCTTATGCGCCTGCTGGATCATTACGGACTTACTGCAGATGGCTTCGGTACTTTCATCCGGTGGCGATTAGATGTTAAAGAACAAGCATGTAGTCCTCCCTGACGCGTCACGGCCTTGAGTTCGATGAAGTCAGGTGCCTTAGACAGAGCAGCGCGCGCTCGTGGCCAAAAGCCGCTATGGAAAGGGCCGAGAGACTCAACCGTAATTGAGGCAACGGCCACTGGCCGTTTCGATTTCGCAGATGGAAGACGATGAAAGCATGATCCGTTCAGTTAGAGGGTTGCACCAAGGCGGTCACTCCTCGCTGGCAAGTGTGATCGACGAGCGAGGAAGCACGCGAGCCTATTACGAGACAAATGCGGCCGACTATGCTGCGCGCACCTTGACTCTTTCCGTGACTGAGGCCCTCGGCGCCTTCTTAGCCACACTTTCACAGGGAGCTATGGTCGTGGATCTCGGTTGCGGTGCTGGCCGCGATTTAGAGGTGATCGCGCGCCACGGCCGTCCAGTTGTGGGGCTCGATCTGGCGGAGAGCCTCGCCCGCATTGCCCGCAGCCACTCTGGAGCGCCGGTCGTTGTGGCCGACATGCGACAGATGCCCTTTCCCGACAAAACGTTCGGTGGCGCTTGGGCTGCAGCGTCGCTGCTTCATCTGCCACGTGCCGATATCCCCAGCAGCTTGAGTGAAATCCGTCGAATCCTGACAGCGGGCGGGCGTCTGTTCACGTCTGTAAAGTCAGGGGCGAGTGAACAACAGGACCCTGACGGACGGTGGTTCACCTACTTCGATCCTCAAGAGTGGCATGCTAGCGTTCACGCTGCGGGATTCGATGTGGAGCGGTTGGATGTACAAGAGGGCGGGTCGAGCCGACCGGGCGCGCGAGCCCGGTGGATCAACTGTTGGGCAAGGCGACGGTAGAGGGCCCACCAAGTCCTTGATCTATCAGCTGTCAATCGTTGCTTGTGCGGGCGTCTTTTCTACCGCGCTCTGGGCGGCCGCTGAGCAGCCGGCGCCGGCGCCTAACTTGGCGATCTCACCACCTATCACACCGTCCGAGGCTGCGCCCGGCCAAGCTCCTGCGCTTCCGATTTTAGTTCGTGTGGAATCCCTCCCCCCTGTGGTCCTGCAGTCGAACAGCGCACCGCCATGGTGGTCTCCATCGTTGCCGGCGCTACTCGCATTGGCAGGTGCGCTGCTCGGCGTAATTGCGTCACAGTGGACAACGCGCAGGACCATTGAAGCCGGCAGGCGAAATGTCGAAGACGCCGTTAATCAGAAAGCCAACGAGATGGAGCTCGTGGAGCTGCGAGCGCGCCTTGAGGGGTTCTATGGCCCGTATCAGCAACTATCGGAGGAGAACAGGCTTCTCGCCGAGGAATTTCGCTCGCGGCAGAGCGACAGCAATATCCGCACCTTGTTGAAATTGCTTGATCCGAATTGGTTTCCCCGATTGTCCAAGCCCGATCAGACTATCGTTGAGGAGATCATTCGCAACGGTCTTGTTTTGCGAGATCTGATCCGGGCCAAGTCCGGCCTTGCTGATCCTGCGGCCCTACCCTACCTGGCCAGGGCCGGTACGCACTTCACCATGCTAAATCTCGCCAAGGCAGGGGCGCTCGGCAATGAACCAGAGCGGTTCGCAGTTTATATCTATCCACATCAACTGGATGGAGTTCTTAGGGCGGAAGCCGAACGCCTCAAAGAACGAGTCAATTTGCTGCGGTCTGCCCCTGCGCAAGCACACAGGCCACTTGAGCCGTTGGTCGTACCCGACGCACTCGCGCTGCCGCCGTGGCCCGAATCGCCCCGCGGCTGAGCCATGAATCGTAACGACGCCGTCAACAAGGTATGCAGCCCGGCACAAGTAGCTTTCCTGGCTCGCACTTTCGCGGACACCGCCAGTTCCTATAAATATTTTTGGCTGATCGGCCTGTTGAAGCTTCTGCCGAATGGGGACCGCCTCTCCGTTACAGCTGTCGTGGAGGAGATGGTCGTTGCCGCCTGGTATCCAGTGGTTCTCTATCGTCTTTCGCTGGGATACCACGATCGCCTTCAGAACCTGGTGTTAGATCTTGCCGCTCATAGCGGCCTGCCGGGCCAAGCGCGTGAGCAGGATGTGCGGCAGGCGCTGAAGGGATGGGCTGAGGCGAGAGAACGTCTGGAGAGCCTAGGGCGGTACGTTCCAACAAGGTTCATCTCCCCATGGTTCGTGGACGCCTTGGAGCCGTCGATGCGAGACGATCGTCGGACACGGGCCATCACGGAACTCGCTGCGCGACGGGTGGTTGGAGGGGCGTCGGCTCCTTACTCGCTAAGCGTCGGAGTTCGTGGCGAAGCTGAGCTATCGATGGACTCGGTGTGGCGCTTATGGTTGATGGACGCCTCGCCAATTGTTCGTGGCCTCGCGGAGCAAAAACTCTCCTTGTTCTTGCAAGCGAGAAATCCGAACGCACCCGGAATCCCCGGTAAGCTTGGGCCGCCGCCCATACGTGATCTAGGTCCTGCGCGGCGTTTCTTTACAACGGCGGCCGAGCACGGCGTGACCTTAGTTGACATCTTCACCGATGCGCCACTGGATGCCACGTTCTCGGTCGATCACTTCCTACCGCGCTGTTTTCTTGCTCACGACCTAATTTGGAATCTTGCCCCTGCCACGCCACAAACAAACCGCGAGAAATCCGACAGCGTTCCAGATCGTCAGTACGTTCCATCCCTAGCACGACTACACTACCGGTTGATTCGTTCGGACTGTGCGACGGCTCGAATTGCTGAGGATTATGTGGCTGCGCTTCGCACAGACTTCTCGACCCTGCGAACAACGAGTGATCAGAACTTCATCGAGCGCTATCTTGACCTCTATCGGCCACTCACTCAGATTGCGGCCAACCAGGGGTTTAGCTGCGGATGGAACCCGCGCCCGCCGTCGATCACGCCCGTTGAACCAGCTCTTCGCCAAGGCTAGTCGGACTGCCCCGCCACGACAAACGGCGATTCATTTCGGCGCAATTGAGCAATCAACCTGTCTGAACGATAAGGTCGCCCCGGCGTCAAGCAGCCTGCCGATCACGCCAAGACGAGAGGTTTCGCCGTCCTCCACACGCCACAGCGGCCGCGCTATAATGAATTGGGCGAAAGACGACCGCTTCGCTGGAGTTCCCAAGTAAAACTCACTAGCCTAAAGGCATGACGAATCGGGACAATCTCAATCTGAACGATCCAGTCGGCGGATATCGGTTCAGTGGTCATCAAACATTTGCGCTCCGGATCGCCTGGTTGCCAAAAGCCGTGGCGGCTATCGAGGACGGCAGGGATGTACTGACCAATCCGCTGGAAGGGGTTGTTGAGCTAGGGCTCGGTAAAAACATGGTAGAGGCATTGCGATGTTGGGTGGAGGCCTACGGAGTCGCGCGCCGAACTTCTGATGGATGGCAGCTTACCGAGGAAGCCGCTGTGATTTTCGCACGCCAAGGTACAGATCCTTACTTGGAGGATCCCCAGACGCTTTGGTGGCTGCATTGGAAGATCTCGAGCCTCCGAAAAGCGCCCTTTTTCGCATGGGACCTTTTGGTAAACCGCTGGAACGATCCGACCTTCACCAGCAGTGCAGCGATTCAGGAGTTCGCGCGGCAGGCGGAGCGGGAGGGGCGTAGCCTCTCCGAAATCACCCTGAAGCAGCACATTGATGTCTGGTTGCGCACTTATTCATCTCCTCGCGGCGCCCGGGCGATGGAGGATGGCTTGGACAGCCCCCTCGCGGCCCTCGGCTTTGTGCGCCCAGCTGGAGAACGCGAAACGGGCGGACGCCGCGAGCCGGTATTCGCTTTCGACCTTGGCCTAAAGCGCAGCATCAGCCTGCCGTTGTTCCGTTATGCCCTGCTCGATTGGTGGGGGGCAGAAGCGCGGGACGGCATCGCTGCGTTCCACGAAGTTGCCCATGGCCCCGGCAGCCCCGGCCGGGTTTTCAAACTCCCGGAAGCGGACGTCCGTGATCGCTTACGAGCGCTATCGGACGATCCGCGGTCGGGCTTTGAGCTACATGAGAGTTTGAACCAATATCAAGTGCGCCGCCGCGGACCTGCCCCCTCATTGCCGACGGCCTTACTGGCCGCCTATCGGCGCGCGCCCATCCGAACAAAGGGGGCAGCCAGTGCGTAGGCCGGTGCATGTTGAAGACGGACTCGAACAAATACCTTTCTTGCGGGTGAACCCCCGCCACCTTCGGTCGATTCAAATCGAGCGCGACTACGCCGATCCAGCGGCTTCGACGCATTACGTGGTGACCCCTTTTATCAAGGCGACGTTTGAGCGGCTTGCCCAAAGTCTGACCCCAGGAAGCACAGCGCGTGCCTGGCGAATCACAGGAGACTACGGCGCAGGTAAGTCGAGCTTCGGCCTGGCCTTTGCTCGTTATGCTGAAGGTGCGTTGGAGGGACTGCCGCAAGCTCTGCGACAATCTTCTCCTCTCGTCCGCCTCGCACCTGTACTGGTGGCGGGAGAGCGCGAGGCTGTTGCGCGTAGCCTCACAGCCGCCCTTGGGGCAACTGTGGCGCGGTTGGGAATGCGGCCGTCAAAAAGCGTGGCCAAGATCCTGGCCCATCCCTTAGGTGTCTCGGCGTCCACAATCGTGGAGACCCTGGAGGCGGTGGCGGCGCAGGTTCGCACAATGGGTTTGGCTGACGGTCTACTGGTGGTGCTCGACGAATTAGGCAAGAACCTCGAGTACGCCGCGCGGACCACAGATGACGATGTCCATCTATTGCAACATTTGGCGGAGGTGGCCGCCCGCAGCGGAGAAACTCCTATCGTGGTCATGGCCGTGCTCCACCAAGGAGTGGCGGCCTATACGCAAGATCTAGCTATCGAGCAACGGCGGGAGTGGGAGAAGGTCAGCGGTCGCTTCGAGGAAGTGCTCTTTGCGCCACCACTCGAACAAAGCGCCCTGCTTGTGGCAGCGGCGCTGGACCTCGATCAGGCTCGCCTGCCCGCCGGACTTGCCAAGCATGCTCGCAGCGCCATGCGTCAGGTCTTGGCGGCGGGCTGGTATGGTGTTGGCGCGCCAGTTGAGGATTTGGCGGCACTAGCGCCGCAACTCCTGCCGTTGGATCCCATGGTGCTACCAGTGCTCGTTCGGATTTTGCGGCGTTTTCGGACAGAACGAGCGATCCCTGTTCAGCTTCCTATCCTCCGCCGAGCCGCACGGACTGATGGATCACGCGCGTGCCGCCCACGAGCGCCTGCAAGTCTACCGTCTGAACCATCTTTACGACTATCTCACCACCAACCTTTCGAGCGCCCTGGCGGCTGGACCGGCTGCCACGCGCTTTGGTGTGGTGGATTCCGTAATTCGAAGCGCGATGGTGGATAACGCCCTCGAGGTTGCCGCCTTGAAGGCGGTAGGATTGCTCAACCTTCTGGACGACCCCGGCCTATCCCTTACCCGAGAACTTTTGGTGCTTGCTATCGCAGGCGGGGACTCCGCTAGCCTCCGGGCAGCGGAGGCGGCAGTAGAGCGGCTGAGTACGACCGCGAAACTACTCTATGACCGGGGCGCGGGTGGCGGCCTATGCCTATGGCCCCATACGAGCGTTGACCTTGAAACGGCTCTTCAGGAAGGACTCAAGGCGTCAGATGTGACGGATGGACTGCTGGACGCCTTGAGACGCGTCCTGCCCAGCGATCCGGTACTGGCCCGACGCCATTATGTGGAAACCGGGGCGCTCCGGCACTTCGAGGTAATTTACGCGGAACCCGTCGAGCTTCGTCGAGCGCTAGCCGAGGCTCCGGACCTATCGCGGGTGGACGGCCGCATTGTTGTGGCGCTCAACCGCACCACGGCGGAGCGCCGCGAGGTGCTAGAAATCATTGGCAACCATAAGGCCTGGAACGACGTCCTCCTCGTTGGCGTGCCCGAACCCGTGGGGACACTTGCGCCTCTCCTGCGTGACGTCCGCGCTTGGGCGTGGGTGCGCGAGAATACACCTGCCTTGGCCGGCGATCGCTTGGCCCGCCAAGAAGTGTCCCGCCAGCTTGATCTCGCCGAGGATAGACTTCGCCGGGCCCTAAATGAGCTGCTCGACCTCCGCGGGGACGGAGCCGGTGCAAGCACATGGTTCCACAGCGGCGAGAGGTTGTCTGTAGAGTCAGGGCGCGATCTCGCCGCTCGGCTCTCGGAAATCTGCGATACGGCTTACCGGTTCTCCCCCCGCGTGCGAAACGAGCTGATCAACAGACGAGTCCTGTCCTCGGCCGCAGCGCGAGCGAGATCCCTGCTTGTCGAAGCCCTTGCTCTGAAAGCAGACCAGCCACTGCTAGGTCTGGATGGAGCCCATACACCACCCGAAATGGCCATCTACCTTTCTGTCTTACGTCAGGGCGAAGTGCATGTTGAACGCGACGGGTGCTGGCGCGTGGAGACACCGGCCGCACTGGACCCGTTACGGCTCACCCCCGCTCTTGAGCGCATCGGCGAACTGTTGACGGCGGAAGGTGATCGCCGCGTTCCATATCTGGACATCGTCGAGGCGTTGCGCCTCCCACCATATGGAGTGCGGGACGGCCTTATCCCCCTACTCTTGGCGGTCTATCTGGCGGCGCACTGGCACCATACCGCAGTCTATGAGGACGGCACTTATCTGGACCAAGCCGGCGGTCCCGAGTTCGCACGGATGCTCAAGGAACCGGAGCACTTTGCTATCCAGCACTGCGCCGTGGAGGGCGTGCGCACCGAGGTGTTCACCCGTCTCGCCGCGATCTTGGGCGTGCCGGCACAGGCGGAGGCGCCGGATCTTCTAGATGTCGTCCGACCGCTGCTCCAGTTTGTCGCCCGCCTGCCGGATCACGCTCGACGGACTCGCGCGATTAGCGTCACGACGGCTGCGGTCCGCGCATCTTTGCTACGAGCATCGGATCCGTCTGCGCTGCTCTTTACCGACCTTCCGCTTGCTTGCGGACTCGAGCCCTTCACCGCAACCGGGCCTCTCGAAGAAGAACGACTGGAGGACTTCATACGTGCCATGGCCGCGGCGGTCCGAGACATGCGGGACGCCTATCCGGCTTTGCTGGACAGATTGACGGCCGCAGTGGCTGACATCATGGATGCCGCGGGCCCGCTGGAAGCAGTGCAGGCGGTGCTCGCCCGCCGCGCCGCTCCTGCCAAAGGGGCGATCGTGGAAACCGAGCTCAAGGCCTTTGCGCTCAGACTTGCCGACGGCGCTCTTCCGCCCAAGGCCTGGCTCGAGTCGATCGCAAGTTTCTTGGCTCGCAAGCCGCCAGAGCGATGGGCCGAGCCAGACGAGCGTGAATTCCACCATCGGCTCAAATTGCTTGGCCGTCGTTTCAGCCGCGTCCTGGCGACCATCGTCAACGAGAATGGCCGGCTCGACGTCGTGAAAGGAGAAACAGCCTTCCACGTTGTCATCACCTCGGCCGATGGCCAAGAATTCAATGATTTGGTACGCGGGACGGCTGCAGACCTGCAGGTCGACGGAATCCAATCGGAGTTTGCTGAGCTATTGTCTCGACATGGGCGCCAGGGCGTCCTCGCTGCGGCCCGGGCTTTGGTGGCGGTTGCTCGTAGTGCGGCAGATGACCCGGATCCGACCAGGGACTTGGGGAGACCTTCAAATGATCAATGAGACACCGGTCCGACACATTCTCAGCCTTTCGGGAGGCAAGGACAGTACGGCACTGGCCATTTATCTCCGAGACCGGGTGGAGAACATGGAGTACATCTTCCATGACACCGGGAAGGAGCTCCCGGACACACTTGAGTATATCGAGCGGCTCGAAGCCTATCTCGGCACGAAGGTCGTCCGGACTACGACGCGGGAGACGTTCGACGATGTGCTTCGCACCAAAGGCGGCATGCTGCCATCTGGGAAGCGCCGCTGGTGTACCGACCTGCTGAAACTGAAGCCATTCGAGGCCTACATTGGGGTCGAGGCGTGTGTGAACTACGTTGGTATCCGGGCGGACGAGAACCGGGTCGGTTACATCAGCCACAAGCCCAACATCAAGGCGGTCTTCCCCTTTGTGGAGGACGGCATCGACTACGCCGGCGTGGTGCGCATCCTCGATGACGCGGGTCTTGGCCTGCCTCCATACACGGAATGGGGTAGGACCCGCTCGGGCTGCTTCTTCTGTTTCTACCAGCAGAAGATCGAATGGGTCCGCCTAAAGACGCACCATCCGGAGCTCTACGAACAGGCGAAGGCTTATGAAAAGCCCAACCGCATCAACGGCCAGGTGTTCCACTGGACCGATGAGCCGCTGACGGAGATCGAACGGCCAGAGCGGATGGCGGAGATCGAAGAAAGTACGCGCAAAGCCCAGGAGCGGCGACGCGTTCGCACACCGAATCGGCCGCTGGCTGCCGTCTTGGGAGGGCTCGAATTGGAGGAGCCCGCCCGTGACGGCTGCATGATCTGTCAGCTCTAGGCGCACCGCATGTCCGAATCCGACCCGCCGCCGAAGACCGAACCCACCCCCGGCGAACGTTGGGTGGGATTCTTACGCGGCTACGGACCAGCGAACCGCGTTGATGGGATGTTTGCAGAGTCGACTGCGGGCCACGCGGCCGCCCACGGGACGGACCCGCTGCTCTTCACCCATCCCACGACCGCGACACTCGATCAGGCATTGGATCCGCCCCGTGGGCGGCTTACCAATGTGGTGCTCACGGGGACTGCCGGCGATGGCAAGACCACGCTATGCAACGACCTATGGGCGCGCTTCGGCGGCGGAGCGGAACGTCAAACCGGTCGCCACCGTGGTAACTACCTCCCGCTTGAGGTCGAGACACCGACCGGCCGTCGGACCATTCATTTCATCTTCGAGTTCAGTGCCTGGTGTCCTCAGACCCTGCCTTGGCCGGATGACAAACTTGATCTCTTGAACCGCTTCGCACGCTCAATGACCGAAGCGGATCCTGCGGAAATCTTTGTCATCGCCGCCAATGACGGCAAGCTCGTTCAGGCTTGGGATGGGTTGCCGGCGGGTTCGCCCGCAGCGGCGTTCAGCTCTACGCTAGAAGACCTGTTGGCGACGGACCGACAGTCCGCGCCAGGCCTAAATCTCTTGTTCCTGAACTTGAGTCGGATGCCTACCAAGGCAGTTCTGGAGCAGGCGCTCACGTGCCTGCTCGACCGGGTCGAATGGCATTGTTTGGAGGACGAGGCTGCTGACGATCCGGCGTTCGGCCCGGCGTCACCTTTTTTCCGCAATTTCCGATTGCTGTCGGACCCTGCGATCCAGGCGCGGCTCTTAGCGATAGCCGAACTCCTCGATGCCAACGGACTGCACATCCCCATCCGAGAGGTGCTCCTCCTCTTGGTCAACAGCCTGCTGGGCTGGTCGGGCGCGCAGGACGGGCTGGCGACGGTGGAAGAGCTTCGCCAGCTCGCGCGGGAGGACCGCGCGCACGAGGCGACGCTTTACGGCAATCTGTTCGGGGCAAACCTCACAGAGCGTCGGCGGGAGCAGTCTGCGGTTTTCCGTCACCTGGGCGGCTTCCGCATCGGTCGGGAAACCAGCAATGCCCTGGACGGCTTGTTGATCTTCGGAGCCGCCGATCCGACGCTTCAAGCCGACCATGAGCGTTTCCTCGCCTCCGATCCCTACTATGGCTCAAATGCCAGGTTTGATGAGATGCGCATCGCCTACTTGGAGGCTGAGGACGAGCGTGTCGAACAGGCGCAGGCCTTCCTGGCCGCATTAGTCAACGAACGCCGACGGCTCTTTTTCCGCCTGCCAGAATCCTCTGGCCGCCTCGATCCGTGGAAGCTCAGCGTCTTCCACGCCGCTGGCAGTTATCGTGCCCAAGTTCTCCAGCGCCTCCGCGCCGGCCAGCCAGTGGACTCAGGCGTGCTGAAGCGGCTGGTCTGCGGTCTCAACCGCATCTGGACAGGGATGCTGGTCGCCGAAATGGACAAGCTTTATCTAAGCACCGGTTTAGATCTGAGCACCGCGCGCGTTAGCGACATCTTCCTGTACGAAGCGGCCATCCAGCGGAGTATCCATGGTGATGAGGTGGGAGTGGCGCTCGGAGAGGACCACATCCCGGTCTTGCGGGTATCTCTAGGCGGGCCGCAGCACAGCGCCACTTTCAAGCTGCATCTCACCCGGTACGAATTCCTAATGCGAGTGGCCCAAGGCGCACTGCCAGGAAGCTTCTCGAAGGAATGCAACGAGGATGTCCTGGCCTTCAAGAGCCAAATCCTCTCTCAGTACTACGCACTTATTGGCGATCGGCCCGCGCCCATTGCAATCCTCAGCCTGACAGCAGAAGGGGCGCTGCACTCGCGGCAGCTCAGCGTGACCCTTTGAACCTTCAGGCGCCGGAAAATTTCACCAAGGTCCCGCACAGCTGGGATGTGTTCAGCGACGTCAAGGTCTGGTTGGAGGAGGCCGTGTTCGGCCATCGCCTGTGGCCGCGCCAGAACCCGTGGCTGCTGCTGCTCGAATTCCTGAACGTGGCCGAGGCGCAGCAACGAGAGCCGGGCGGCTTGCTGGCGGCCCAAGAACCCACCCGCCTGCAACCGTACGCCCTCAGCTATCGGATGGGTCTGCGCAACATTCTGTTCAACAATGACGAGCTCGCGGAGGTAGCGGCGCTGCCCTACGAAGACGACACCCTGTGGGCGCTTTGGTTCAAGAGCGTGGAAGGCGCTGAGGCCGCCCCGGCCGAAGGCTTCGACTATCTCAAACGCCGCTTCAGCCGGTTCCACGACTTTGCGGATCTCGTCGCCCTCGTTCGCCAGACGACGCTGGAAGGTGACAACAATCGCCGCTGGTCCTCGCGATTCATCTTCCCCTTCGGCGCCCAGGCACTCTTCAGCGACGCTATTATCACTGGCGGCGATCCGCGTCGCGACTACATCAACTTCGGCCGAACGGGTGAGATCCTCTATCTGATGCTATCCCGAGCCAAGCGGGTGGACGAACTCCGGCCCAAGTTGGCGGCGTTTCTGGCCCCGGACCAACCAAAGAACCGCCTGATCGGCCTGCTGAATGCCGAAAGCGATGGTCGCCCGAGTCTGCAGATGAAGGGCAATTCCTTCCTACCCTACCGGGCTCACCCGGCCTTCGACCGCTTGGCCGAGGACTGGCTCGCGGTCCTGAACCTGGGTTTGCCTGCCCAAGACGCCTTTGGTCACCTTGCGCCGCTAGCGAGCCTGCATGTGATGCTTTATCAGCTGGAGACAGCTGCGGCCTGGGCCGGGAAGGTCCGACCAAGCTTGGTCTGCGAGATTATCGCCCCCCGACGTGAGTTGGTGCGCCAGCGGTCCATCGCTAGCTTCAATGAAAACGACGCCCTCGCTCGCCAATCGCTCATATTCTTCGCCGAGACTGTCTTGTCGGAATCCAACTGGCCATCGAACGAGGCCTCCGATCTGTCGGAAGATGAACGGCTTGAGCGGGCCGGTGAACTCCTCAAACAGGAATTCAGTTACTCGGTCGACGGGCGTCCTGCAACGGTGGAGGCGCTTCGTTTTCAATTCGAGCAGGCGGCAGAGTCCAAGCTCGACGAAAACGCGGGTCAGATTCACCTGCGGTACGGACGTTATGTTGGATTGGTGTCTTCGCGAGGCACGAACCGCAACCGCTACGCGCCAACCGACGAGCTCCTGAAGACGTTGGTGATCGCCCGGGTCAAGAAGCGCGCCGAATTCAGTAAGTTCCTCGCCGATCTCTACGTCCACTATGGCCTGGTCTTCGGCCCTGAAGAGGCCCGAAGCGCGCTTACGCCCTTCGACTTCAATGAGGGGGCTTTTGGAAAGAACCGCGAGCGACTAGAGGCCAGGCTTGGCAGTATGGGCCTTCTTAAGCGCCTCTCCGATGGCTGCGCTTACGTGCTGAATCCCTTTGCCAAGGACACCTCCCAGTGACGGCGGAACTTAGCCTCATCGGCCGTATGGCCGCCCGTTTGGTCCGCAGGACGTTGGACCGTGAAGCACAGAAAGCCGGTTTCGCACGCTTTCTGCTGCACGGTCTTTCTACAGACGAAGTGGCTGGGATCGTTTCGGTGATCGGCCAGGACGAGGCGCTCGTTTCTCGGCTAGACATCAAGCTCCCGCGCCACGCCTATGACGGGGTCTCAGGAATCCCCCAGGAGTTTCTGACCGACGAGGCCGCCACTAACCTTCGACACGCCGTATGCGACCGGGAAGGTCGTATCATGGCTCTCACCGATGACAGCCAACTACAATCGCTCGCGCAGGTAGAGAAGATAGACGCCGACGCCCTGCTCGGCGCGGAACGAGTGGGCGATTGGGTGGACGAAGCCTGTGGGGATCTCGGCCTTCCCGAGGATAGCGCAGCCCACCTGCATGCCGCCCTGCAGGCACTGTTCCGGATCGATCGCGTGGGGCTGCCTCAGGTAGCGGGTTACGTCTCGGCGGTCCGGGCGGACCTCGAGACTGGCACCTTGCCTCAGCGCGCGCTGGGCCGGGCGCTCATACTGGTCGGACTGCCACGCTACGATGCCTTGTTCGACGATATTCCGCCAGGCAAGCTCGGTTGGTCCTCGCAATGGCGGCAGCGCTACGAACGTCATTGGGGTCGGCAGAGCTATCTCGCCAAGCGCGACGCCGCCCAACTCCCGTTTTCCCGGACTAGGCTCCGGGATAAACTCACCGAATTGCGCGAAGAGTTGCGCGATGAGGTGGTTGCTGCGCTGGAAGCCTATGTCGAGGCGCCGGACGGCGTCAGCGACGGTTCCACAAAGCTCTTTCACTACGATTGGTCGGAGTTGGAGCGCTTCTTCGAGGAGGCCCAGAAGAGCGAGGGCCGGTTCATCGGCGAAGAGACCCACACCTTCTACAGCATTCGCACCGAGCTGGTCAGCGAGGCCGAACTCGACTACTTGACCGCCTTCAAGGATCAGCGGCGCCAGAAAAGCCCTCCTAAGCTTCCCGAGGACGAGGAGTTCTACACGGCCCACGCCCATGAGCTGCGCGATGACCAGCGACTGGCGGCGCTTTGGGAACGGTTCATCTTCGGCCAGCGGGTGGATTGCCGTGATTTCCTGGACGGCCTCGCACAGGCTCTGCAACGGACCCACCATCAACTTTCGGGCGCCGGACGCGTCCTCGTCGTCGAAGGGCAGGAAGACGCCAAGAGCCGGTTTATGTCGTTGAACGACTTGGCAGTCCGGCAGTTCGCAACACGTTATCGCGGCCTCGGGCAAGCCTTGGTTGGAGTCGTCGAGTTCCGACGTACCGCGGCCTTCGATTACCCGGCCTTCGCCAGCGAGATTGCGGTCCACAAGCAACGTACGGCAGACGCCACTAGCCGGCGTGCACGGCAGCTCAACTTCAAGATCTGGGTCGAGCGTCGGGATGGCGGCGCTGTCGAGAAAAGCGCCGAGTTGAAGTTGGTATGGGAATGCGGTCTCGGAGACGTCGGGCTTTCGCTCGCGCAAGACCTTGAACGGCTGCGCACAAATGTGACCGGAACGCCCCTAGTCCAGTGCGTCGCAGGGCGACCTAAGGGGTCCGGGCGCACTCACGAGCGCAGAGTCGATCTCGGCGATCTCAAGACGCTTGAGCCGGCCGCCTCGCGTGAGCGCGGCGCCTTCGTGCCCGCCAGATCCAAGTGTCAGTCTCTGACCAAAGCCTGGAAGGCCGCGCTCGAGGATCTTAGGGCCGATGCGCTGGTTTCGGATGCCGTGGCTAACGATCTCCGCGGCCGCTACGACGCTTTCGAAAGGGCCTACCGCGCCGCTTTAGAGGACGTAGAAATCACCGGCTGGGGCGCTGGGAGCGCACAGACCCAGGCGGAGTTCTATGGTCAGCTCCTTGCCGGGATCGTTGATCAGGTCTCCACGCCAGTGGCATTGGATCGGCTCCTGCGGCAGCCCCTCGATGTGGGCGTGGCCCATCCCGGTGAGACCTCCGACATCGCTGGGTTCGCCGTCGTCTGCCCTTGGCAACCACTTCGCCTTGCCGCTCAAGGTGCGCGCTGGCGCATGCTCCGCCGCCAGATGGCGCGGCTTCTGGCGGACGAACCGGTGGAATTTACCGACGCCGGCGGCCTCTTCTTCAACGAACTGCGCCGCGCTTTGGCCGAACCCCTCCGTCCGGAGATTGTAGGGGGATGGCGTGGTGAGAAATCCATCGTGCTGTCGCTCAACGATGTGGTGAACGACTACAGCTTGCACGAGCCGCCCGTAGCTCAAGCGGGGCGCGGCGGGACAACCAGCGACAATGTCGCGCCGATTGCCAAACAGATCGCCGAACTGGTGCAGCGCTACCTCGCGCTCCAGCCGCACGAGCGGGATAACCTGTCGGTCGTTCTCTACAACTGCGACGCCGCCGCCCTCCCTCAAGCCGTCGTCGACATTATCCGAAACGAAGCGCAGGGCGAGGACGGGGAGGCCATGTGCCAAGTGGTGCTCCGGCACCGCGACGAGGGCCGTTTGCGCGGCCTCTATCAACAGCTGGTGGGCCGCGAGCAGAACGGAGACGGCCTGCATGCCAGCGAAGCGACCCGCGATTTCATGGCTCGCCTGCGGATCACTATCATGGTCAACCAAGCCGCGCCCGATCCTTCGGCCGATGGACCGCCGTATGACATCGTCTTCTGCCACGACGTGATTTCGCGTGCCGCCCGGCAAGGCTGGGTAGAACTGCAGAGAATGACCTATCCGGCCGACCAGATCGACACCGGTCACTGGTCCAGACGCCGGCCGATTCGGCGCGGTGACCGCGACGCCATGGTGTACCTGGCATGCCCAGCGCAGCCGTCGGAGGGCTGGGCCTTCCTGGATGCGCTGGGCGCACTGCACGATGCTCATCAGGCTGGCAAGGCGCGCGCCGCAGGTGCCACCCTGATGCCGGCTCGCCAGACCGATATCCAGGATCCAGGAACGCGGGCCATTCTCAACGAAACCCATCGGCTGGGGGCCTGGGTGGTCAACTTTGACGACCTCCTCGACCGCCGCCAGCTGATGGACAGCAAGATCCGGATCATTCGCTACAAGCATGCAGCCGCCGGAGGACGGAACCTAGTGATCTCCTCCAAAGCCCCAGACGAGCTGCTACAGGCGACCCTGCGGGGTCGCCTGCGCGCGCTCGACCCGGCCTTCACGCCGGAGGAGCTTTCGGCTCTAGCACCGCGGCTGATCGACCACGCCAATGCCGTCTCGGGTGACATCGTTCTGCGTGCCGCCAAGCGGGGGAGCAATGCCAACGAACTTATAGGAGTGGTAATGAGCCGCTACCTCGTGGAAGCGGAGCTCGGACGGGACCGGCCCAAGGCCTGGATATTCCTCGACGACTACGCGGCTTGGCTCGGGCAGGACGAAAAGCGAATCGCCGATCTCCTGTGTCTGGCACCGGGGGTCGGGCAGGATGGTCGGCCTGTGCTGGATATCGTGGTGACGGAAGCCAAGTATGTCACGGCGGCCTCCGCCACCGCGAAGGCAGGAGACTCAGCACGCCAGCTACGAGACACATTGAAGCGGCTCGAGCGCGCCCTCGACCCGACACAGCCGCCGGCGGACCGCGAGATCTGGCTGGCGCGACTGTCGGACATGCTGCTTGACGGTTTGCGTGACCCAGGCGGGCTCACGGACCAGAGCACAGATTGGCGACGGGTCCTCCGTGATGGTGAATGCCAAATCCGTCTCCGCGGGTACTCGCATGTCTTTGCTCATGCGGGGCCAGACGCCGTGACGCTCGCTCTGGACAAGTTGGTGGGCGTGGCCGAAACCGATACTGGTGAGCAAGAACAATACGGCCCCGACAGCTTGCGACGACTGCTGCGCTGCTATGCGAAGGATGAGGATCCTACAGCTTTGCGCCAGGAAGTCCGCGGCGAGAGCCCGCCCGGAAGCCGTGGTTTCGAGAGTCCGCCAATCACCATGCCGACGTTGCCAGACCCCGCGCCGATGCCGGCCACTGCGGTCGACGAGCCGAGTGCCGACGCTGTTGAAGCACCGGGCGACGTAATTTCAGAGAGGGCCCCGGTCACACACTTCCAAGCCGCTCTCGCTTTGACCGGGCTGGGCGCGCATGGCGACGCACAAGACGCCGCCTGGCTTGAAGATATCGGGACGCGCTGCCGAAACGCCCTACTGCGGTATGGCATGTCGGCGCGTTTGGAACAGGCGGTGCTGACACCCAACGCGGCGTTACTGAAATTTCGCGGCACCGACGAGCTCACTGTCGCGACCGTCGAGCGGAAGCTGAGGGAGTTGGAGACAACCCACAGCCTGGAGGTGGTGAACGTGAGGGCCGAGCCCGGACGGGTGGCGATCTCCATCCGGCGGCCGAAGCGCGAGACCCTCACCATCGGCGAAGTCTGGCGCGACTGGAAGGTCGATCGCGACCAACCCAATGCGCGCCTGCTGATCGCGGTCAAAGAGGACGACGGTGGCCCGTTGTTCCTGGAACCAGAGCCGGCGCCGCACACTCTCGTGGCCGGCAGCACAGGAAGCGGCAAGTCTGTGCTCATTCAGAACATCCTTCTTGGCATCGCGGCGACCAACCGCCCGGATCAGGCACATATTCACCTGATCGATCCGAAGGCCGGCGTAGACTACTTCGCGTTCGAACCCCTGCCCCACCTTGTGGACGGAATCGTAGACGTCCCCGAAGACGCCCTCGTTCGCCTCGACGCCTTGGTGGCGGAGATGGAACAGCGTTACGCGTTGTTCAAAGCCGCACGAGCTGCAAATTTGCGCGCCTACAACGCTAAGGCTGCCAAGGCCCTGCCACTTATCTGGCTCGTCCACGATGAGTTTGCGGATTGGATGCAGATCGACACCTATCGAGCAGGGGTTGAATCGGCGGTGAGCCGGCTGGGGGTCAAGGCGCGCGCGGCCGGTATATATCTCGTGTTTGCCGCACAGCGTCCTGACGCAACAGTTTTCCCTATGCAGCTGCGCAGCAATCTCGGTAATCGGTTGGTATTAAGAGTGGACAGCGCCGGCACTTCAGACCTCTCCCTAGGTCAGAAAGGAGGCGGAGCCGAGCGCTTACTGGGAAAGGGCCATCTCGCGGCTATTTTGGGTGGTGGGACCGAACCAGTTTTCGCCCAGGTCCCCTTCGTAAGCGACGATGATCTCGTACGCCTCGTAGAGGCTATTCGCCGGGACCTGGATGAAGGATCATGATCCACGCCTATCTGGACAATAACGCCACCACGCAGCTGGCGCCTGAAGCGCTTGCTGCGATGCTGCCATTTCTGAAAGAACAGTATCTCAACCCGTCGTCGACCGCCGGTCAGTTGTTAGGCGCCCACGACGTGGTGCAGCAGGCAAAGCGAGCCTTGGCCCGTCTCTTGGGCGATGTCGAACTCGCCAAGCAATTCACGCTCACTTCTGGCGCGTCAGAGGCCAATAGCTGGGCAGTCGCCGGTGTCATGGCGAGCGCTGGAAACCGCCGTATTGTCACCACCGCCATCGAACATCCCTCTCTCTTGGAAGCGGTGGCCGCTCAGGCGCGCAAGGGAGCCGAAGTACGCTACGTGCAGCCGGATGAGTCAGGTCGGATCGAGCCAGATGCGTTCGCTGCGAAACTCACACCCGACACTGCCTTCGTTTCTGTCATGGCTGCGAACAACGAGACGGGTGTCGTTCAACCCATTGGAGTTTTGGCCGAGATCGTTCGCCGCCTCGCTCCGGAGGCGATCCTGCACGTGGACGCCACGCAGGTTGTGGGTCGGATACCTGTCGATCTGACAGAAGAGTTCGTCGAAGTCGATCTGCTCTCCCTATCGGCGCATAAATTCCACGGCCCGAAAGGCGTGGGCGCGTTGTACATTAGGGACGGGCTGCGGCTCGAACCGCTTATTTATGGTGAACAGGAGGACGGGCGACGGGGCGGGACGATGAACACCGCTGCCTCCGCCGGGCTGGCCGTTGCCGCGGAACAGGCGGCTCGGCGGCTGCTTGTAGCTAATGGCATCGAAGCGCTTCGAAACAACTTTGAACGGGAGTTAGCTATTCGCCTGCCGCAAGTACGTTTTAATGGGATTCAAGCACTACGTCTGCCAAATACGTGCTCTTTGACGATCCCGGGGTGCGACGCCGATGCGATCGTCGAGCGCTTGGCGATGCGCGGAATCTGTCTCTCCACAGGGTCCGCCTGCCGCGCTGGCTCACCCGCTCCGTCTCATGTGCTTACGGCTATGGGGATCAGTTATGAGGATGCCAAGGCCACACTACGAGTGAGCCTGTCCGCTTTCACATCGAAAGGGGACCTCGAGCTGGCGACGACGGAAATTGTGGCTGCTGTGAACGCGGAATTACAGCATACCCACGCTGACGCCTCCTAATCGATGGTTTTGAGTTCACGTAATCATGGCAGACGTGCCGGAAGCTGCACCTCATCGACCGCCTTTCCGAACCAGTCCGCATAGGCGCGCTTCAGACGATCATCACCGGGCGCTGCGCCGAGCATGTACAGCATGAGGCGGGTGGTCAAAGATTCGCCACGCATCATCATGCGGTCGCCAGCTGAGTCCCATATGATGCCGACATACGGGGTAAGCGGTGCGCCAAGGCACCTTGCAAGATGCCGATGAACATGGAGGTTTCGGGCCATGACATTGGAACATGCAACGGGCGATAAGGTCGCCGAGTTAAGCGGCGCCGCGGCGGCCGAAGGTCTTAAAACGGTGCCCGGGCGCGTGCGGCAACGAAGGCTGTGGAGTTGCACTGAGAAGCGCGCGTTGGTCGACCTGGCGAGCGCGGCGGGGTCGTCGGTGACCGAGGTCGCGGAAGCGTTCGGCGTAGCTCCGTCACAGCTCTATGCGTGGCGCAAGCAGATGGCCGGCGGGGAACTCGATGCCGATCAGGCGATGGCGACCTTCGCGCGCATCGACGTGAGCGATCTGCCGGATGTCGAACGCCCCGTCGCCGATTGCCCGGACCCGGCCGGCAGGATCGTCGTGGCCTTTGCGAGCGGCACGCGATTGCGGATCGACGGGATCGTCGATCCGACAGCACTGCGCATCGTCCTGGCGGAGTTGACCAGGTGATCACGGTGGTGCCGACCGACCGGATTTACCTGTGCTGCGGCGCGACCGACATGCGTCGCGGGATCAACAGCCTGGCGCGGATGGTGCAGCAGGTGCTCGCGCTCGACCCGCACACCGGCGCGATCTTCTGCTTCCGTGGACACAAGGGTCATATCATCAAGATTCTGTCGCATGACGACCAGGGGTTCTGTCTGTTTACAAAGCGGCTGACCGATGGTTGTTTTGCCTGGCCAACCACCAAGGATCAGGTCGCCGTGTCGCTCACCAAGGCGCAGCTTTCGCTGCTTTTGGACGGGATCGATTGGCGCCGGCCGAGCAAGATTTATCGACCGCGTTTGGCTGGCTGATTTTGATGTTTCTTATTGATTTTGTGTTGATTCTTCTTCCGTGACGAGGGTCTTTCGGGTATAGGTTTTGGGTGTCGGAACAAGCTCCCTCAACCGCTGATTTCTTCGCTCGGATCGCCCTTCTGGAGGCGGCCGTTTCTGCCCGTGACATCACCATCGCCGAACGCGATGAGCAGCTTCGAAGAGAGCGCGCCGAGGCCGCACTTCGCATCCAGCGCCTGCAGCTGCGGATCGATCGCTTCAACCGCAAGGCCTTCGGCCGCTCCTCCGAGAAGCTGGGCCAGATGCGGCTCGAACTCGAAGATCTCGAGACCGATTTCGCCGCCAGCGTGCCCGATCTCGAGCTGCCCATCGTTGCTGACACCGACAAGGTCCGGGTGTTGCCGGTGCGTAAGCTCAATCCCAACCTGCCGCGCAAGCGGGCCGTTCGCGAGCCGTCTTGCGCATGTTGCCCGGGCTGCGGCGGCGATCTGCGCGCCATGGGCGAAGATAGCGACGAGATGCTCGATCTGGTTGCCCAGGCCTGGCAGGTGATGGAGACCATTCGACCCAAGTACAGCTGCCGGACCTGCGATAAAATCATCCAGGCGCCGGCGCCAGCCAAGGCCATTGCACGCGGTAAGCTCAGCTATGCCGCGCTCGCCCATATCATGATGGCGAAGTGGGGTTATCATCTGCCCTTCTACCGTCTGGCCCAGATGATGGCCGCCAAGGGCGTCGATATCGAGCGTTCCACGCTTGCGCGCAGCGCCGGCTACGCCGCCGCCTTGCTCGATCCGATCTACAACCGCATCCGCGAGATCGGCCGTACCCGCACCAAGATTCATACCGACGACACGCGGCTTCCGATCCTGGCGCCCGGCAACGGCAAGACCCACAAGGGCGCGCTCTGGGTTTACGTCGCCGACGACCGCAATTCGGGTTCGCAGGAGCCGCCGATCGCCTGGTATCGCGCCACCATGGGCCGCGCCGGCGAGAGCGTGATGACCGAGCTCGCCGGATTTGCCGGCACGCTCCAGGCCGACGGTTTCAGCGGCTATAACCAGCTCTACAAGGGCGGCGCCATTCGAGAAGCTGCGTGCCTGGCCCATCTGCGTCGCAAGATATTCGACGTTCACGACAGCCAGCCGACCGAGCTCAGCACGACGGCGATGGCCGGTATCCAGGCGATCTACCGGATCGAGGAAGAGATACGGGGGCTCCCGCCCGCCGAGCGATTGGCCGCACGACGAATGCGGACCCGACCACTGGTCCGCGCGCTGCGACGACAGCTCATGCGCCAGGGCAACGGTTTGTCGCGCCATGCCGATATCGCGAAGGCCTTCGCCTATGGCACCAGACGATGGCGCGCGTTCAATCGCTTCCTCTACGATGGCCAGCTCGAGCCCGACAACCTGATCGCGGAGCGGGCGATTCGTGGATTTACGGTCGGCAGGCGCAATTGGCTCTTCTCGGGCAGCTTCGCCGCGGCAGAGCGGTCAGCGGTCGTGCTCAGCATCATTGAGACCTGCAAGCTCTGCGGCGTCGATGCCGAAGCCTACATGGCCGACGTCACCGAGCGCATCCAGAATGATTGGCCAGCCTCGCGCTGGGACGAACTGATGCCGTGGAATTGGGTGCGCCGCGAAGAGATGCAGCTCTCCTTGGCGGCATGAGCGCGCTCGATGACATGGCGCTGTCGGACGAGGCGCTCGAGGCCTGGATGGCTGCCAAGACCAACCGCCCGCTGGTGCGGACCATGTCGGCGCTGGATGGCTTCGTAACGGCGGCGGTCACCGGGCCGCGCTACCCGGACCCGCAAGACTGGATGTGCCCGCTCATGGGGTTGCGGCGCGACGTCCTGGCCAAAGGGTCTGCAACCGATCACGCCGTGTTTGCCAGCGTCGCCAGGATCCACAACCGGATCAACGAGACGCTCTTCGACAGACCGCAGGATTATGCGCCCCGAATTCGCAACCAAGCCCAGCGGCGGCATCGACCCCCGGCCGTGGTGCCAGGGGTTCTACGCGGCCATGAATCTCAACATCAAAAGCTGGAGACGGCTACTCGACCTCGACAACCCCAACCACGGCCTGCTGCTGCCGATCCTGATCTACTGCGTCGACAAAAAGGGGAGGCCCGTCCTCGGCAAGCCCAGGCCGGGGCCCGAGACCGCGCATTTCATCGAACACGAGGCCTACAAAGACATCGCCCTCGTCATCCCCGCCCTACGCGAACTCCACTACGTCACCCGTTATGACGACCCGCAGTGATCGGCGGCGACGCGCCGACTAACGGCTGACCTACCATAGACGCATCACAAGACGATATTGGGAGGTGCCTTGGCGCACCGCTTACCATACGGGGGTTGGGAAAGCGACATAGGCAGACGTCGCAACTGAGCGAAACTCTCGTCCAATGAGAGATTTCGACGCAATGCCGCCAATACTCGCGTCACGATCTTCAATCCGAGGGGTCTAAACAGGAGACGCGGCTCAGGCGGCTTTCTAGCGGCACGGACGATAGCTGGGGCAGGTTCTTGGAATACTTCCTTTAGTTTTGGTTCCAGATCGGCCAAACGTCCGTAGTATTCGATGACGAGGTTCCGATAGTAATCTATACGATCCTCCTCCAGCCGGATTCGAGCGGCTGTCCGTAGTTCGGATGCGTGCTCTAACGCCATGACCCGAGCTATTGCATTAGCGTTCGTGTCATAGAAATTTCCGATCGTAGTCCATTCGGGAGCGCCTGCTGGAATGCTGGTGGTGAATCGGTCGGCGGCGACCTGCCCGCGCGAAAACCAAGGATGCTCGTCGAGCAAGCTACGCGTGATGATTGCGGGCAGATCGACTTCGTCGAGAATGATGATGTCCCTGCGCTGCACCGGTATGGCTTTCTTGTTCAAAGAAATGAAGAGGCCGCGTGTCCGACGCAGGCCTAGCTGATCAGCTTTGTGGCCGACAAAAATTACGGAGACCTGCTCGCGTCCCAGCTTCGCATCGGTGGCGAGAGCCTGCTTGATGCCGGCAAGACGATGCTGTCCGTCAAGTGCGAAGAGTTTCTCCTTTCCACTGAGTTCAAGATAGCCGACCAAATCCTGGTCCTGCTCAATGACCTCACCTAGCTTATGTTCGTCGCGACGCGCTGACAGACCGAACGGATGCCAGTTAGGCGACCCGCCCATGACTCCAACGACAAGAGAACCGAAGAATCGGTCAGGCGTCTGAAGCAGATACTCCGCAATGTCTTGGGCTCTTTTGCTGTCGTCCAGGCGGCGCTGGATGACCTCACTCAATTGCGGATTGTTCTGCAGCTCGCGCGCATAGGTGACCCTTTCGCCTAGGTCGCTCAGACGCATCAGCGCCACGTAGTAGAGCCAACTACCGAAGCTCCCCTGCAGAGCTGGGAGAAAAGCGTCCCGGTCATTGCCAAGCACTCCGTTTGGCTCGCGTTTCGGCTTTGAAACCTAGATCGCTGTAGACCGGCATCAGGGCCTCCATTGCAGCAGTCTCCAACGCCATGATCTCGTCGTGTGTTCCTTGAAAGGCAGCGGCCGCGAAGTGCAGTTCACCTTCGAACACCTTGAGAAATTTTCGCACACGGACACGGCCGGTGTCATGGTCTTCTTCATTAATGTATTCGATGAACCGCTGACGTAAGGTTCGCTCGGTCTTTCCCACGTAAAGCGGATAGCCAACCGGTGGCAAAGAACTCGGCGGCAAACCCACGAAGAAACAATAGATCCCCGGCTGGTCGGGTACCTGGGCTAAATTGGCTTCGGTAAAGGGAATATAATTCCAAACCAGGGGATAATTTTGATCGAATTCCAGCCACCGGGCCGGATATGGGGCGCACTTTATCGTGCGCATTTCATCTGCGGCGAGATCGAGAAGAAATGTATGCGGCGTCTCCGCCCCATTGATTTTTTGGTTGCAACGGCCAGGTCGAGCGCTTGCAGATGGTCCTATGAGCACGTCGGGGAGTCCCGGACGAGCTCATTGTGAGGCGCTGATCCGTTGCAAATAGGCCAGGGCATGAGGGCGTCGATGTCTTTGGAGAGGTGGCCATTTGCGAGGCTGATGAAGAGATCGCGCAGGTAGGCGTATGGTTCGACGCGGTTCATCTTGCATGTGCCGATCAGGCTGGCGAAACGGGCCCAATTACGGCCGCCTTCATCATGGCCGGCAAAGAGAGCATTGCGGCGGTTCATGGCTGGACTTCTGATCGCGTTTTCGACGAGGTTGGAGTCGATGTCGACGCGGCCGTCGTCCAGGAACAGCCGGAAGCCGACCTGGCGTTTCAGCATATAGGCCATGGCCTCGCCGAGATCGGACTTGCGTGAGACGCGCGCGGCCTGGGCTGTCAGCCAGGTGAAGAACTCGTCCACCAGCGGGCGGGACAGGTTCTGGCGGACGCCCGGCGATGATCGGGGTCACAACCTCGGATGCTGTCCTCGATCTTGTAGAGGGCGGCGATGCGCAACAACGCCTCGTCGACGATGGGCGAACCCTTCTTTGGCTGGGACTTGATCAGTTTTCTGCGGCCATGTGCCCAGCAGAAGGCCAGCCTCAACGGATCGCCGCCCGTGCGTTTTGGCGTGGCGAGGTGGGAGTAGCCGCCATAGGCATCGTCCTGGATCGTGCCGTTGAAGCCGTCGAGGATTTCTGCGGCATATTCACCTTTACGCCCAGGCCGATAATGGAACACCACGCCCGGCGGCGCAGATCCGTTCCAGCCGCGGTCGTCGCGCAGAATAGCCCAGAGATAGCCAGTTTTCGTCTTGCCGCGTCCGGGATCCAACACCGGAGCCGTGGTCTCGTCGACATATAGTCGTGAGCTACCCTGTTTCAGGACCATGGCCATGTGGTCTACCACCGGCGCGATCACAGCGCCCGTCCGACCCAGCCAGTCGGCCAGGACGGTGCGGTCGATCGGCACTCCGTGTCGGGCCATGACCGCGGCCTGCCGGTTCAGCGGCATGTGTTCGGAATGCTTGGACACGGCGATCTGCGCCAAGAGGGCTTCGGTCGGCCAGCTACCTTCCAGCAAATGCGCCGGCGCCCTGGCCTGAACCACTCCCGTGCGCCCCTTGGGGCAAGCGTATTTCGGGCGGATCGCGACGATCACCTGATAGCGCGCCGGGATATGATCGAGCCGCTCCGTCCGGTCTTCGCCAATCCGGACCATGTTGCCGCAACCACAGGGGCAGGCAATGCTATCAGGCTCGATCACCTGTTCGACGCGCGGCAGGCTCTGGGGCAGCGCGCGCGCCTTGCGTTGCCTGCGTGAAGCAGTCTTTTCGCAATTGGCTGTGCTGGCCGCGATCTTTTCCTCGACGAAGGCGATCTGGGCCTGTGTTTCGGCAATTGCCGTCTCCAGGTCCTCCAGCGCCAGTTCCATTTGCGTCGGATCGAGCTTTTCCGATTTCGGCCCGAACTTCGTGCGGCGATAGTCCTGAACCTGGCTCTCCAGCTTCTCGATCAGTTCCTTCAGCTCGGTGATGAAGGCGTCCTTTTCAGCCACCACCGCCTGCTCATGCTGACGGGCCGCACGCTCAACCGACAGCTCGAACTGCACGGCCGCAAAGGCGTTCACCACCTCTGCAGGCAGGTCCGGGAACTGGCTGAGATCAATGGGCGCAGACATGCGCCTTCGTAGCAAATCGAAGCAAAAAAGCCCAATAAAACAACGCCAAAACCGAACCGGTGAGTCAACCTGCCGCAGCGGGCGGCGCTACCCGCTGCGCTACCACACGTCGCCAGTCGAGACCTTCGAACAAAGCTTCATACTGACCCCGCGACAGCCGCATCGTTCCATCCTGCACTTTGGGCCACGCAAAACCACCCTGTTCCAGGATTTTGTAGGTCAGCACCATTCCGGTGCCATCCCACACCAGGATTTTTACACGATCCCCGCGCTTCGACCGGAAGATCACCGTCACCCCGGAATGCGGATCAAGCTTCAACTCGGTCTGCACCATCAAGGCAAGCGCCTGATGGCCACAGCGGAAGTCCACCGGGCGCGTCGCGATCAGGATCGGTAATCGTTGACCCGCGACGATCATGCCGTCCATCGCATCGCGCGCACCAAGGCCGCAACCCGGTCAACCGGCACATCACCGGGAACCCGTATCACCAGGCCTGCGCCTATTTCTACCGTCACCATCGGCGAACTATCGGTAGCCGTCTTCGGCTCCGTCGTAATCGCCAGTGGCACAAAGGCGGGTTCGAATAGGCCGCTATTCTCGCAAGGCACGGCCGGCATCAGTTCCGCAGGCAGCGCCAAAAGACCCTGACGCGCCTGCCGTCGCCAGTCCGAAAGCTGATGCGCAATGAGATCATGACGACGCGCAACATCAACAACCCGCGCACCGGGTTGAAGGCTCTCCGCGACAATCCGCGCCTTCAGATCATTGGGCCATCGTCGGTTTCCACGACGAGCCTCGACAACTTCGCATCGCCCAACAAATCCCTCGCCATCCGCCATGCCAAATCTCCAGCTCCTGCCGAAAACCTTCTGGCAGAAACCTCAATGTTCAGAAACAAGCGGAATCAATGGGCTGTAGACGGCGCATACGAAGAAATGGGTCCAAGGGGCGAATCCGGTGCGGCTCTAATGTGGCGGCAGTCTGCGTTGTGAAGCTCGGCTGTCGCCAGAATTTTGTTGGGCCGGCGGCAATCCTACCGGTATCCACCGACTTCCGTGGGGATCAAATCGCGCCCTCGGCCTGCAGCGCGCGGTAGGTCGTGTCGACTGATTTCGCGGTTGCATCGACGATGATGTCGATCTCTTTTCGGGTAATGATCAGAGGTGGGGCGTAGCCGAGGATATCGCCGTGCGGCATAGCCCGGCCGATCACGCCATTCTCAAACAGGGCAGCGGCGACGCGCACGCCGACCTGAAGTCCGGGCTCGAATGGTACCCGTTCTTTAGGACTCCGCATCAGCTCTACGGCGGATAGGATGCCTACGCCGCGAACCTCGCCAACAATGGGATGTCCCTCCAGTTCGGCTTTCATGCGGGCATGCCAGTACGGTCCGACATCCCGAACATGTTCCAAGATGTTTCTTTCCTTTATCAATTTAATATTGGCAAGCGCGGCCGCCGCGCAAAGCGTGTGACCGGAATATGTCCAGCCATGGCCGAGTGGGCCGTGCTTCTCCGTTCCTTCTTCCAAGACCGACCAGACGCGGTCCCCGATGATAGAGCCGGAAATGGGCAGGTAGGCTGAACTCAAGCCCTTGGCGATCGTGACGAAATCCGGCCGCATGCCATAGAGGTGGGAACCGAATTTCTCACCGGTTCGCGCGAAGCCGCAGACCACTTCATCGGCGACTAAAAGGATATCGTACTTGTCGAGCACCGCTTGAATGGCGGTCCAGTATCCCTTTGGGGGCGGAACGATGCCGCCGGTCCCAAGTACCGGCTCTCCGATGAAAGCTGCGACAGTCTCCGGGCCTTCAGCGAGGATAAGGGCTTCAAGATCATCGGCACAGCGCTTGGAGAATGCCTCCTCACTTTCGCCGTCATGCGCTTGGCGATAGTAATGTGGCGTCGTCGTATGGCGCACCAAATCCAGAGGCAGGTCGAAGAAATTGTGAAAGAAGGGAAGACCTGTCAGGCTACCGGTGACCAGCCCGGACCCGTGATATCCGCGATGCCGCGAGATGATCTTCTTCTTTTCGGGGCGGCCGAGGATGTTGTTGTAGTACCAGACCAGCTTGATATTGGTTTCGTTGGCGTCGGAGCCGGAAAGGCCGAAATAGACCCTTCGCATGTTCTGACCGAAATATTCGACGACCGCCTCCGCCAACAGAGCAACCGGCTCCGTGCCCTGGCTGGCATAAACATGCGCGAACGGCAACTCATGTGCTTGCCTGGCAATGGCGTCGGCTATCTCGGTGCAGCCATACCCCATATTGACGCAATAGAGCCCGCCAAAACCGTCGAGGCTTTTTCGACCTTCCGTATCCCAGATGTAGACGCCTTCCCCTCCGGCCATGATCCGATTTGGCGTCTCGCCGCGGCTGTGCTTGGCTAAGTGCGTAGACGGATGAAAGACGAAGTTTCGATCTTTCTCCTGGAGTTGCTCGGTTCCCAGATTGCTCAAGCCCATCGTTCCTCTCCTCGCGATCAGTCGGCGGAGGACACTCAGCCAGCCGCCTCTTAGCAATTAGTATACCGGCAAACACCTCTCGGGTTTCGCGGGAATGCACGTCTTTGGCCAACGAATTCGCGGAATCGGCACCAATCGCCGTGGAAACCAAGGCTTCGGGGATTTACCGTTGCCTTAGAGCGGACAAGGGGATTGGTGAATTGGATTTCACTGGTTTGGTCACGACAAGGCTATAGTATTGGTCGATCCCCAAGCCTGCCTGCAGCAATCCCTCCATGAAATCCTGATACGCAGCCATGGAAGGAGAAGAAACGCGCATCAGATAGTCGATCCGCCCCCCGATAGCCCAGCAGTCCAGGATTTCCGGAATCTCTTGGATCGCAGTCTCGAAGTGTCGTTGATCCTCGAGACGATGGCGATCCAGAACCACCTCCACCATGATAGAGATGATGCCACCGATGAGGGCTGGACTGAGTCGCGCGTAGAACCCCTCAATGATCCCTGCGGCTTGGAGCACACGGAGCCGCTCCGAACAGGCCGACGCCGAAAGGTGAACACGCTTTGCGAGCTCGCTTTTCGAAATCCGACCATCCGACTGGATCTCTGAGAGAATCCGGACGTCCCAAGCGTCTAGTCGCACAGGATCGGGTTTCGACTTCATGACCTTTTGCTCTCAAGCGGTGGTCGACAGCGCAATTAGTGCCAACCAATTCTATCATTGATTGAAGTGAGCGAATGTAGTGGACGTCATCCGTCCTCGGCCTACAACGCTTCAGTGCGAGGTTGTCTAAAGTCAGGTGACTGAGAGGGATCCAAGCAGAAAGGCTGTAGAACAGTTGGGCTATTGCCCCTCCCTAACCGCGCGATGACGCATTTGCAGAGGGGTGATCGCCTGTCGGCGGCGACCTCGTCGTAAATAGGTAGCGCATTTTTGGTATCTCCGGTGCTTGACCTGATTGGCCCCCTCGACAGCACCGGAGCATCGATCGTATGGGCGGCAGGTCGATGCGGTGTTTACATCCGAGCATTTGGCATCGAGAGCGACTTGAAGGCCTTTCTTATCTGGCTCGCCGAGGAGCTGAACCACAAAAAATACCGCTTATGTTACCGATGCGGCCCAAATCCGGCGCGGGAGTCTGGCCGGATCGCGCAGCCGGGAAGGTTCAAACGCCGATGCTGCGGGCGATGCTGTCGGCCGCCATGCGCTTACGCCACTCAAGAGGTCCGGAATTGTGAATGGAGTTTCCCTCAACATCGACAGCCATGATGACCGGCATGTCCTGCACCTCGAATTCATAGATGGCTTCCATGCCCAGGTCTTCAAAGGCAACGATCCGCGCCGCCTTGATCGATTTTGAAATCAGGTACGCAGCGCCCCCCACTGCGATGAGATAGGGCGCCTTGTGTCTGACAATCGACTCGATGGTCGCCGGTCCCCTCTCCGCCTTACCGATCATCGCGAAAAGTCCGGTTTCGACGAGGATCCTGTCAGTAAAACCGTCCATCCGGCTGGCGGTTGTCGGGCCAGCCGGCCCGACCACCTCATCCCTCACTGCGCGGACGGGTCCGACGTAGTAGATCACGCGTCCCCGCAGATCGACCGGGAGCGGCTTGCCGGCATCGATCAGGTCGACCATTCGCTGGTGGGCGGCGTCACGACCCGTCAACATCTTTCCGGACAAAAGAAGGGTATCCCCGCAGCGCCATGATGCCGTCTCTTCCTTTGTGAGCGTATTGAGATTGACCCGCCGGAAGCCGGTTGTGTGCAAATCCTCATGACCGATCTGGGGCCATTCGGAAAGGTCGGGCGGCTCAAGCCTGATGGGTCCGTAGCCGTCCAAGGTAAACTTCAGGTGCCGGTTGGCAGCGCATTGCGGAATGAGCGCCACGGGTTTGGACGCCGCATGGGTAGGATAGGTCGCAACCTTGACGTCAACGACTGTCGTCAGGCCGCCTAGGCCCTGAGCGCCGATGCCTAGGGCATTAATTCGTTCATAAAGCTCGACCCGCAGTGCCTCCTCCGCGCAGGACGGCCCCCTGGCGATCAACTCCGACATGTTGATAGGCTCGTTCATGGCCTCCTTGGCAAGCAGCATTGCCTTTTCGGCACTACCACCGATGCCGACGGAGATCAGGCCGGGCGGGCACCATCCGCTGCCAAGCGTCGAAACGGTCTCGACCACCCAGTCGGCAACGGACGCGCTGGGGTTGAGGGTGGTGAAACGCGCCTTGTTTTCCGATCCACCCCCCTTTGCGGCGATGGTGATCTCAATCTGGTTGCCTTGCACAAGGTCGAGGTGGATGACCGCTGGCGTGTTGTCACGCGTGTTCACCCGCCTGGCAAGCGGATCCGAGACGATCGATGGTCGAAGGGGATTGTGAGGGTCTAGATATGCTTGGCGGACGCCCTCATTCACGAGGTCGGCGAAACTGGCCGTTGATTTGATGCGGACGCCCATGCCGACCTTTGCAAAGACCACCACAAGACCGGTGTCCTGGCAGATCGGGCGCCGTCCGAAGGCCGCCATGCGGGAGTTCAGCAGAATCTGCCCGATGGCGTTCTTAGCCGCCGGACTCTGTTCGCGCGCGTAGGCCTGCGAAAGGTACCGGATGTAGTCGAGGGGATGGTAGTACGAGATGTACTGAAGGGCGTCGGCGACGCTCTTTGTAATATCCTTGCCGGCAATGGTCCGTGTTTTTTTGTTCACGAAATCTTATCCGAATGACCCAAGCCCATTGACCAGTTTCAGGCTTTGGAAGCTCCGCAATCCCTGCTCGCCCCCTTCGTATCCATAGCCGCTCTGTTTGACGCCCCCATATGGTGCATCTGCGGAAACCCCTTTCAGGTAATTTACACTGATCGCGCCTGCCGAAAGACCGCCGATCAGCGCCCGTTTCGCATCGGTGGCACCGGTGAAGAAGTAGGCAGCCAGGCCATACTCAGTGGCGTTGGCTTCTTCGATCGCCTCCTCGATCGTGTCGAACGGCGCCACGGTGAGGATCGGCCCGAACGGCTCGTCATGAAGCACTTTCGCATCCTTTGGCACCCCTGTCAGGATGGTCGGTGGCCAGTAAAAGCCCGGCTGGTCGAGGCGGGTGCCGCCGGTTTCGACGCGCGCGCCGCGATCGACAGCATCCTGGATCAGACGCTGCATGGCCTCGATTCGCCGCACGTTTGCCATTGGGCCCATCTCCGTCGCCGGGTCGTCCGGTGGGCCGATCTTGATCTTGCGGGCGACTTCAGTCATCCGGGACAGGAATTCCCCATAGCGAGGCCGCGCGACGAGGATTCTGCTGGGCGCATTGCAGCTTTGGCCCGCGCACTCGAACTTGTATTCTGTGATTGCCGGTATAGCTTTTGCCAGATCGGCATCCTCGCATACAACTACCGGAGAGTGCCCACCGAGTTCAAGAATGCACCGCTGCAAGTTATTCGCGGCGAGCTTGGCGAGCTGTTTTCCAACCTCGGTAGAGCCCGTGAAAGTTAGGACCTTGACGATCGGCGAGCTAAGGAGATGCCGGGATATTTGCACCGGAACGCCAAAGATGAGATTGACCACGCCGTCCGGAATACCCGCTTGTCGCAAGGCTTCTACGAAATGGACAGCCGCGCTTGGTGTCTCTTCAGCCCCTTTGAGGATCACCGGGCAGCCCGCCGCCAAAGCTGGGGCGAGCTTGCGGGCGATGAGAACGGCGGGATAGTTCCAAGGCGTAAAGGCAGCAACGACGCCAAGGGGCTCGGGGACGATCATCCGGTTCGGGCCCATCGGAATAGGGGCCGACAGCTCTTCGGCGTGCGTGCCGTTCCACTCCAGTGTTTCGACAGCGCGCGCGTACTCACCTGTCGCTTCGGCAATCGTCTTTCCCTGTTCGGTCGACAAATCCTTCGCTGCGTCTCCCACCTTCGTGGCAAGGATCCTGGCGGCCGCCACGAGGATCTCGCCGCGCTCTTTTGCAGGCCGTGAGGACCAAGCCCGGCGGCTTCGCTCTGCGGAAGCGACAGCCTCATCCAGATCCGATGCTGAAGCCGCGGCCACCGAGCCAAATACCTTCTCTGTCGCCGGGTTGGTCACCGGCAGAGTAATTCCGTCACTACCGGCTCGCCACCTGCCATTGATGAAAAGCTGATAGCTCGTGGCGTTGGGCATCGCATGCTCCACTTGAGTGAATTCCTGCCAGTGCGAGACCAGCCGATATCCGGACCATGGGCTCGCTTCTCTGCAGTTTCATCGCGATAGCCGCATGCGGTCAAATATCGAATGTCGCCCAAAACCATCTCGAATCCAGATTGATACGGCTCAGACACCCGCGAAAGAGCGGTAGCACTCAAACTGATTTGGGATGTGCCTAAGGCCGGTCCGGAGCGGTGGCTGACCAGTGCTTGCTCTCGATCAATGTCTTCACGACCTTGGGGATCAGCTTGCGGACCGCAGAGACGGCTGGAGAGCGGTCGTCTTTCGGGTTGACGGCAAGGACAACGGAACGGGTGATCACCGGATCAATGATCTTAACCGTCCGGACTTGGCCTTGAGATGCCTCTTTCTGAATGGCCGACGGGGTAAGGATGGAATACGCCTTTCCTTCCATGACCATATTGATGATCGTAGAAAGGGAGTCGACTTCGAATCTGACGTCCAGCACACAACCGTGTTGCGCAACGACATCGGCCACCGAACGCCTGACATTGTTGTTGCGCATTGGAACCGCCAGCGGGAACGCGTGCAGGTCGGCGAGCCGTATCGAATCTTCGAAAGGCGGTTCACCCGGCGGCGCCACCAGGCAAAACTCTTCGCGCGCCAGCACCGTCATTTGTCCCACGCTCTCGGCAGTGCGGTAAAGGACAGCCAGATTGAAGCGGCCAGCAGCCATCCACTCCTCCAGCGGTCCGGTCATCCCCTCGATCATCTTAAGCGAGATCCTCGGCAATTCGCTTCTTACCGATTCAAGCAGGGGACCGCTAAGGACGCGAGCGGCTCCGGACGGAATGCCAATGGTCACCTCTCCGGAAGGAGCAGCCACCGAGTTGGTCAGTTCCGCCTCAGTGAGCTGAATTTCCTTCAGAATGATCCGCGCGCGCTCAAGCAGCTTGTCTCCGGACGCCGTGACGCTGACACCGGTCCTGTCGCGTACCAGCAGCTGGGTGCCGAATCCTTCCTCGAGTTGACGCACATGCAGGCTTAGAGCGCTTTGAGCAACGTTGAGGGTCGCAGCTGCCTTCGTGAAACTGCCGGCTTCGACGACGCCGACAAAGTATCTTAACTGCCTGATGTCCACGATGAACAAATCCAACCGGGGCATGATCCCCAGTGCCTTCTTATCTATCTCGAAACGAGATGGCGGGCAAGCCACAAAACTGTCGGATTGGTTTCAGAACCGCCTGTCCGGCCGCTGATTATAGGCTCAGTTGTTGCTGGAGAGAGCCACGATCTCGTGGGCGCGCCGCACCACTGGCGGATCGATCATCTTGCCATTCAACGAGAATGCGGACAGTCCACGTGTGGCGGCATCATTTTCCGCCGCGACGACACTATGGGCCCACTCGACTTCCTGTGCGCTTGGCGAGAAAGCCTCATTGAATATGGCCACCTGTGTCGGATGGATCGCCAAAGCTCCGGCAAAGCCAAGCCGCCGCGCATGCGCCGCGGCTTCACGAAGTTTATGAGTGTCGGAGAACTCGCCGATGCTGCCTATGAAGCCTAATGGGAGCAAGCCGGCCGCACGGGCGGCAAAAAGAACAGAAAGGTTCGGCGTCAGCAGAAGGTCGAATTCCGGGGCGCCGCCAACAGCGGCACTGAAGTCTTCAGGACCGAGCGCCATTGCGACCATCCTTGGATGCGCCGACGCAATGGCCGCTAGCCTTTGCAAGGCGCCCGGGGTCTCGATCTGGGCAAGGAACCGGATGCGTCCCTGAGCAAGATTTCTTTCTCGTTCAAGTTCCGAAACCGCATTCGCGATCTCTGACACCCACTCTGCCGAATCCGTCTTCGGAAGAACAAGCGCGTCAACACCCGCCATCACGGCTGCATCGAGATCCGCCGCCAAGGCGCGCAAACCACGATTCACGCGGACCAAAACCGATGCGCCTTTCCGGCCCACCCTTGCCACGCATTCTGGAAGCTGCCGCCGTGCCTCGCCCTTTTGATCCTGAGGAACGGAATCCTCGAGGTCGAGAATGACGCCGTCCGCCCCGCGCTCATGGGCAGCCTCCACAAAGCGCGGAACGTGAGCGGGCACGAAGAGCAGGGATCTCCAGCGGGGTACGGACATCGCGCTTTCAACTGCCGGAAAGGTGTCCTTGATCATGGAGTCCCCTCTGCGATCGATCGTGGCGAGGACGGGCCGATGCGCTGAGATGACACGACATATCCACGCTCGCAGTACATCGCGAGCGCACTCACCTTACCGACAAGACGCGTGCTCACCCTGACGCAGCTCTTTCGCGCAAAAGCCCCAGAACCTCCTTGCGGACAGCCTCGGTATGAGCGCCAAGTGCCGGCACTGGGCGTAGCGAGGGGCGCTCCGAGTTGAAAATCGCCGCCGGCGCTATCGCCTCGACGGTTCCTTCGGGTGTGCCAACCTCGACCCTGCGAATGTGGGGATGCTTTGAAACATCCACCACTTCGTTAAGTCGGCCATATGCCAAGCCGGCCGCCTCAAGCTCCTGCATTGCTTCGTGGCAAGATAGTTGAGAAAACCGTCGTTCAACGATCTCATCAAGTTGCGCACGGTGACCGAGGCGCTCCATGTTGTCGGCAAAACCAAGTGCGCGTGTGAGCTCGGGCTGCCTAAGGAATTTCTCGCAGAAATTCACCCATTCGCGGTCATTCTGAACCGAAAAGATGACTTCCTTGCCGTCGGCGCAACGATAGGCGCCATACGGCGCCAGCGATGGGTGTTTCACGCCGGCGCGTACCGTGTGATACCCGCTGTAGTCGTTTTGCAGAACCGGCACGTTCATCCAGTCGGCGACGGCATCGAACAGTGACACCTGGATGCCTGTCCCTTCGCCGGTGACCTCGCGGTGATACAGCGCCTGAAGAATGGCGCTATGCGCTGTCATGCCCGCCGAGATGTCGCAAACCGAGACACCTACACGCGCCGGCCCTTGTTGGTTGCCGGTGATCGCGCATAGACCTGTTTCGGCCTGAACGATGAGATCATAAGCCTTCAAGTGGGAATACGGCCCTTTCTCCCCAAAACCAGAAATGTCGCAGGTGATCAGGCGCGGATATCGTCGACGGAGATCCGCACATCCGAAACCCAGTTTTTCGATGCTGCCCGGCTTCAGATTCTGGATAAAGACGTCCGCACCGGCAACGAGCGTGTCCAGGACGGCCCGATCGGCCTCCAACGTCAGGTCCAGACAGACCGACTCCTTACCCCGGTTGAGCCAGACGAAGTAAGCGCTCTGTCCGCGCACCAGCTTGTCGTAGTTTCGCGCAAAGTCCCCTTCGGGCCTTTCGACCTTGATCACCCGGGCGCCGGCATCCGCAAGACGAGACGACGCGTAGGGCGCTGCGACGGCCTGTTCTACCGCCACAACCGTGATGTCCTTGAGACTGTTCTTCATCAGGAGCGCTTCCTACGCGGCGTTCAGATTCTGTGCCCGACGTCGATCAAGCATGGCGAGCAACCGATTTTGTTCATTGCCGACAATGGAAAGGCCTTCGTCGACGCCCATGCCTGGTTTCGCGAGCATCATGTCCGCCCGCGTGGCCACCGAAATGTGAACCGTCGCCCGCGCCGAGAGATCCGTCTCGCTGCAGCTGCCTCCCACATAGGCGCCTACGTCGTTTTCTTTGCAGAGAAGCACCGCTCGGGCGCTGTCGGCGATCGAGCCCACGTCCGGCGTCTTGATCTGCACGAGATGGGTCGCCTTCGCCTCCGCAAACAGACGCACATCCTCAAGCGTGTTGCAGCGTTCATCGACAACGATGCGCGCACGCGACGCCCGGGCGTCCAGGATGCTGACGATCCGCGCGTAGTTATCGACCTGTGCCGGCGTAGACCCGAAGTCGGCTGGAGATTCGATATTCACCGTGAACTCCGGAACCACATCAGCCACCTTGCTGATGAAGTCGGCGATGCGCTGAACGTCGAGACCGATCTCCATCCCGATCCAGCCGTATACATCGAAATGCAGCACCGGATGGTATCCTGGTTGGCCGATTTGCTTGACGCGTTGCGCCACCCATTTGACGAAATCCAGAAAGGTTTCCCCTCCGACGCCGAATTTGCTGCGCGAATTTATGAGGCCGTGGGGGAGCGCATCCGCCCCCTTCAAGATCATTTTATCGACGTTGATTTCGCGCGCATCGCCGCTTTGGGCGTAGATCGGCACCCTTCGGTTGGGAAGCGGCAGGCCAAGTTCGGCACATACGACCTCGGCCATGGTCCTGCGCGCAGCGTGGGCGGCGGCTCTGAGAAGGGCCTGGCTCACCCCGTATTCGATTGAGAGGGGCAGCCGCTCGCCCTTTGCAAAAACGAAAACCTCGCTGCAGGCATCCAGAAACCGCGAAGAATCAACATCGAGCAGCCGGGGAACAACGACTTTTGATGCGATCGCGATGATCGATGCGGTTTCGAACAAAGGGTCGCGTCCGCCGGCGCCGGAGTACTGGACCCCCATCATATCGCCCAGACGACCGCATCATCTTCAAGTATCAGGCCAATGCTGACAGAGGCCGCGGGAATGCGGATGGAGCGGAAGCCCGGCAACAGCGGCTCCCCGACGTAGATGAAACCGTCCTGTCGGGCTCCTGCCCTGATGGCCGCTTGATCATCGTAGAAAAAGGCACCGTTGCCGGGCGTTAAAAGAACGTCTTTGATTCGCACGTTTTTGCCGCCGAGATTGGCCAGCTCATCCGTGGCTGGCGAGGTCAACGAATTGCGTCACGGAAAGTATGCAACATCTGCAATTGAAGCCGCCAATATAATGCCCCGATCATAGCCATCACTTTTTAAGATGGCCTGGGCGAAATCGTCGACCTGCTGGCTTTGAAGGCCTACACCGCTTCCTTGACGGCTGAAAGAAACTGGCGGGTGCGGTCGCTCTTCGGATCACCAAACAATTCGCTTGGGGGCGCCTGTTCTTCAATTCTACCCCTGTAGAGAAATCAGACCCGGTCTGAAATATCGCGCGCAAATCCCATTTGATGCGTGACCCATCAGCATGTCCTGGAAGCCGAGGGCGATCTTTGGGTGAGCCTGATCGTCAGGGTATGCAAAGGGCAGAACATTGGCGAATCCTATTCTGATTGATGGCCCTGCCTTGACACGATCGGTTTGTGGACCGGCATCGGCCGTCCACGTACCCCGATCGCATGTGCCGCCGCAAGGACGGTAGTATCAGAATAACGCGCACCGACCAATTGTAGCCCAACGGGGAGCCCTTGATCATCCAGCCCCGATGGAATGGACGCAGCCGGTTGCTGTGTCAGGTTGAAGGGATAGGTGAAGGGCGTCCAGCCCACCCACCCCGTGTAACTATCATCTGGCTCATTTCGCCCGACTGGGAACGGGGCGATAGGCATTGTCGGTGTGACCAGGAGGTCATAATCTTCGTGGAACTTCGCCATGAGAGCGGAAAGTTCGAACCGCATCGCCTCCGCTTCCTGAAATTCGGTAAGCGTAATCGTCAGACCGCGTTCGGCACCTTCCAGAAAGCCGGGATCTAAAAGTTGTCTTTGCTTTTTGTTCATTCGCGACAGAATACGGGCGGCGCCGGCGAACCAAAATGTCTCAAATATCTTGACCGGATTTGCGAATCCCGGATTGACTTCGACCACCTCCGCTCCAAGAGCCCGAAGTTGGTCGACCGCAATATCGGTGACTCTTTCGATGTCGTGAGCCACCTTCACATACCCAAGGTCTCGACTGTACCCGATGCGCAGACCCTTGAGGGTTTTTGCTGAATTGATCTCAAGGCCGGGATAGGCGGGTCCAGCGTAGCCGTCGCGAGCATCCTTTCGTGCGATGACATTCATCATCAGGATCGCATCCGCGGCCGTGCGGGTCATCGGCCCCAAATGAGACAGCGTGGTCATAGCGCTAGCGGGCCATTGCGGAACGATGCCGAAGGTCGGCTTGAAGCCGAAGGTTCCTGTGAAGCTCGCTGGTATCCGGATTGATCCCCCACCGTCGCTACCTTGGTGAAGAAAGCCGAGGTTGAGGGCCGCCGCAACTGCTGCGCCGCCAGAGGAGCCGCCTGGCGTCAGTACAGGATTCCAAGGGTTGCGGGTGATGCCGTAGAGGGGGCTGTCTGTAACACCTTTCCAGCCAAACTCCGGAGTGGTTGTCTTGCCAAGGATAACGGCACCGGCCTCGCGAATGCGCGCTGTAACGGGCGCGTCGTCTGTCCAGGGTCCCTCGGCGCTGCTCGTCAGTGATCCACGCCTTGTCGGCCAGTCCCGCGTCAAGGTTAGATCTTTGATGGTGACCGGAATGCCATCGAGATCTCCGGCTGGCTCCCCCTTCATCCAGCGCCCCTCCGAAGTCCGGGCAGCAGACCTAGCCCGCTGGTGATCGACGAGGCAAAATGCGTTTAGCATCGGGTTGTTTGCGTCGATCCGGCTGAGACAGTCATCGACGACTTCAACGGGCGAGAGCTGCCGCCTTCGGTATAGCTTCAGGCATTCGCATGCCGTCAGACCCTCAAGAGATGTTGGCACGGATGAACGACTCTTCATTTTACAAGGTCCGCTATATTCAGTTCTTCCGGCATAAAGTGCGAGCTATTGTTGATTGCGGTCTTCCCGACCTTGTTGTGCTGCATTGACGTCCCCTATTGCATCTATATTTGGCCAAGCGGCAGCTCGCATCAAATTCAGTTTGTGTATCATGGTCATCTTGCAACGATACGGCCGGAAGCCGTGAGTGCCGTGGCCCGCTTCATGGCCACCCTGATACGAATGGCCCGCATTTTCCAGTTATGTACATCAAGTTCAGCAACTTGGTTGGCGCTAATGCGGCCGCGACCGGTAAAGCAAGAAATTGGAGCAGTTCAGCGATCAAGCATCTTAAAGTATCGCCGTTCTTGCCGCTGTCCTAAAGAGGGATTCGGCCATTGGGGACTTGTGATTTCTATTTCTGAAGTCCGATCAACCGAGAAGTATGTGACATCAGCTTGCAGCTCCCGGACGCGTATCGTTAGGTCAGCCGACCTCAGTTTATGGTGCGGCGCGAACAATGCAGAACGAGTTGAGCCCGATCACGTCACAAGGTTGGCCGGATCCTTACCGCATGACCTCAGATTTGGGCCTCTGGAAGCACGCGGTGACTCGTTTGCCTCGATCGCCACCACGTGACGTATAAGGCTACCAACCAGAGCACAGGGAGAAGGGTCAATAGCGACGCCACTGCGGCGACTGTCGGGTCGATCTGGTTCCGTATATTTTCCCACATCTTCAGCGGCAGGGTGTACATTGAGAATCCGCCGACAAATGAGGTGACGACGACCTCGTCAAAGGAGTGAATGAAGGCGAACACCGCGCCGCCGATGATGCCCGGCCGTATCAAGGGCAGAGTCACCCTCATGAAGGTCTGCAGCGGCCCAGCCCGCATGCTCATTGCTGCCTGCTCTAGCGTACGGTCAAAATTTGCCAGTGTCGCCGACACTATCACGACGACATAGCCTATGGCGCCGATGCTGTGTGCCAGGACGATACCTGTCTTCGAGCCTATCAGTCCGAGATTGGCCAGCCCGAAGTAGGTCGCTACGCCCACAACGATAACTGGAATGGTAATCGGCGTCAGGATCGCCATGGTCAGAGAGCTGCGCAGCTGCGGGCGGGCGCGGCTGATGCCGTAGGCCGCGAGCGTGCCGACAACGGTCGAGAGGATGGCGACTGCAACGCCGATCTGAATGCTGGTCCAGGCAGCGCCGTACCAGGACGGATCGTCGAAGAAAGAACGGTACCACCGCAGCGAAAGGCCCGAGGGTGGAAATTCCAGAACCGACCCGGCGCTGAACGACATGATGATCACGACGGCTTCGGGAAACAGCAGGTAGAACATGACCACAACGACGAACACCGGTCCAACGATCTTCGACCATTGGCTGTCGCCCCGGGCTTGATAGAGCTGGACCGTCCATCGCTTCGCACGTGAGGAAACGGGAAGTTCGCGGAGATAGCTTTTCATTGTGCCGAATGAAGGCAGCCGGCTTGGCCGAGACTTCCGCACTGCTTGTACCGCGCGCCCCTGGGTACCCGAAAGATCGAGCCCAAGCATGGAGAGCACGACCACGGCGATCGCCAGGAGAATGAAGGACGAGGCTGCAATGGGTGCCATATCAAAGCCGGTCGAGACCTGCGACGCGATGAAGGTCGACAGCATGGCATCTCGCAAGCCGCCGACGGCGGCCGGCGTGATGTAGAAGCCGAGGCAGATCACAAAGACCAACAGGGAGCCACTGCGCACGCCCGGCAAGCTGAGCGGAAAGAACACGCGCCAGAACGCAGTGAACGGCCCCGCGCCCATGCTGCGCGCTGCGGCCATCAGGGACCTGTCAATACCCATCATGACACTGACCAGAGGCAGGATCATCATAGGCAGCATAATGTGCACCATGGCGATATAGACGGCCATACGGTTGTAGATGAGCGGCAGCGGGCTCGAGATCAGACCGAGTTCGAGCAAAAGATTGTTGATCAGGCCGCCATCGCCAAGAATTATGATCCAGGCATACGTGCGCGCCAATCCGCTGGTGAGATAGGGGATAACGACGAGCACGATGAGCGCCATGCGCAAACGCTTGGAGGCAGTCACGATCAGATAGGCCGCGGGATAGCCGATGATGAGGCAAATCGCTGTGGCGACCAAGCTGATCTCGATCGTCTGGTAGAGCACGCGGACATTCGCCGACCGGCCGAAAAATGCACGATAGTTGACCATCGAAAAGTCCGGCGCATTGAGGCTAGTCAGGAAGAGCTGAACGATCGGTATACCGAAAACGACGAGCAGGATGGCGAGTGCCGGAACGGTGAGTGCAATGGGCATTCGGCCGAATTTCTGAAGCATTTGCATTCGCCCATCTCCCGGGGGATTCACGCCGCTACGAAGCGAACGTCGGACCGCAGCCAATCAAGCCGCACTGTGTCGCCGGGTTGGAAGATCTGCTGCCCCGAGGCGGCATGTTCGCGCGCGACGAGCACGTTGCTCCCGACGCGCACATGGTATTTCCGCAACGGTCCGGCATAGATCATATCGTCGACAGTGCCGGTAACGGACTGGCACTGGCTCGCATCGGCCCTCTTCGGCGCCGCCGGCGCGGAGGCGCGGATACGCTCTGGCCTGATCATGGGCACGGTGCCGGACGGCTGCGCCGCATCGGATTCCACATCACAATCGAGATTTTCGAGAATGTTGGCCTCACCGAGAAAATTCGCTACAAAGCGGGATGCCGGCCGATCGTAAAGGGCTTCCGGCGAATCGGTCTGTTCAATCCGCCCGGCACGCATGACAACGATGCGATCTGACAGTGTAAGCGCCTCCTCCTGGTCGTGCGTCACGCATATGGTGGTGATGTTGAACTCTTTGTGAAGGTTCTTCATTTCGATCTGCATCTGCTCGCGAAGGTTGCGGTCGAGGGCGCCGAGAGGCTCGTCGAGCAGGAGGAACGGCGGATCAGCGATGAGCGCACGGGCAAGCGCCACGCGCTGCTGTTGGCCGCCGCTCAGTTGCGACGGCATGCGACCGCCGAAGTCCTTGAGATGCACACGCTCGAGGATGCGATCGACCCGCTTTGCCCTGTCGGCCGTCTTGACGCCCCGCATTTCGAGCGGGAATTCCAGATTCCGACGTACCGTGAGGTGCGGAAACAGCGCATAGCTTTGGAACACAATGCCTTGGTCGCGCCGATAGGATGGGACAGCGGCCACAGAATTTCCGGCGATCAGAATGTCGCCCTTACTGGCCGCTACGAACCCGGCAAGCAGCATGAGCGCCGTGGTCTTGCCCGAACCGCTCGGACCGAGAATGGTCAAGAACTCGCCGCGACGAACTGTCAGTGACAGGTCCTGTACGGCGGCGACCTGCCCGTACATCTTGGTAACGTTTCGAAATTCAATCTGAGCGGGAATTGAGTTCTGCTCCAATGCGTTATCCTCGATGGATGGGACGGACGCAGCGACATCGCGATGGCGGCTGCCAAGATCGAGATCGACGGATCGTCCGAAATGGAATCCTGAAAAACAAGGACGTCCGACATGGTCGGCTCCTTCAGAATATCATAGGTCGGCAAGGCGGCAAATTAGAGATTACCCCCTCGCCGACCAACTCACAGATCTGGATCTATCGCAGAACCCACTCGTTCCAGCGCTGCGCGAGCCTTTGCGTATTCGACAGGCCATCCGAGCCGACCTCGGCGTACCACCGACCGTTTATGGGGATGCTTTTCGCTACGTAGTCCGGATGTGTAGGCAGCTTGCGGGCTACATCCTCTGGTATGAACTTAAAGGCGTTACGGTTGCTGGGACCTTCGGGGTAGAGTTTGCAGAAGGCCGCCTGGCGTTCACCCCGGGTGGCGAATTCAACGAACTTTTGAGCGTTTTGCGTATTGGGCCCCCCTTTCGGGATTACCCAATAGTCCCACGTTAGCTTGGCCTGACTGCGGTTGATTTCGATCGGCGAACCCTTATCAATCAACGAGATTGCCCGTCCGTCATAAGAATTCATGATATCGCCAGTTCCACCACTCATCAATTGCTGAATCTCGGACCCATTCGTCCACCACTTCCGGATATGCGGCTTTATCTTGTCCAGGCTGGCGAAAATCCGGTCAATATCCATCGGATAAAGTCTATCGAGATCGACGCCGTCCGCCATCAGCGCCTCTTCCCAGGGTCCTTCGGATCCAAACTGACCCGACACGAGGAAGCGAGTACCGGGAAACTTTGCGACGTCCCAGAACGCGGCCCAGTTGGTCGGTCGCGGCTCGTCAGCAGGGAACTTCTTTGTATTATAGACCATATTATAAGAATAGACAAGCGAGGCGACGCCGAACGTATCCCTGGCGAAATCATAGAACCCGTCAAGCTCTTCCTTCTTATAGATCGAGTAGTCGATCTTCTCGAGATACCCTTTATCACTTGCGGGAAACACGGCGCCCGGATTAAGTGGACTTGCGTCGATCGTGACGTTGTTTGCTTTCATCATCAGCTCAAGCTTCGCGAAATCGAGGTCTTGGGTGATTGGAGTTACGTTGATACCAGTCTCTGCTGCGAACGGTTTCACATACGCTTCGATTTGTGCCTTTCCGACTTCGCCGCCGTTGACCAAGACTCGCAGTTCTCCAGAGGATTGCGCCACAGCTCGGGTAGTGACAGAAGATAGCGCGCCTACAGCGATAGCGGACGACGTCGCCTGGATAAAACGTCTGCGGTTTAGACGATGCTTCATTGCTTCCTCCCAGTTGATCCTTTGGTCACGAGAGCCCCCGGATTCTGCGATACGACGAGGTTACTTCCCGACACGTGCCAAGAGGCGGAATCCGTCAGCATTAAAGGAAAATTGCGGAGAAACGCCGACCGGACAGCTCTGTAACTTCGTCGAACATCCATCGCCCGGCGCCTTCCGTCAAATGCTGATTGTATATCGGAGGCATCTAGAACCAATATGTCCTTCAACGTCCCTGATACGTCCGGAGCCGCCGTTCGTCAGCCTCGTGCATAAGCCAATCAGCGGCGATGTCATAGGGTATGGATGCGGTCTGTTGATTAACCGTGCAGACGACAGAGACGTAGGAGGCGAGGTTAAGGACCTTGCATCGCTGTTGGGTAGCACTCCGCCTGCGACGCTGCCCCGCACTTGATCCTCAGTGGGACAGCGGCTTGGAACAAAGGCGCGGGCACACACTCTTGAGCGCAATTGTACTACATCATTGCCCAAGACGCGTCGAGCATGGGCCCGCGTAGGCAACTGGCGAACACTTGCCGACGTCATTTTGCGAACGGGTCCGCATGGCCTGCAACAAATTTCGTGAAAACGATGCTCGTGAGCAATGCGTGAGAAGATACTGCTGCCGAACTAGCCTAGCAACACCGCTGTCGCGCCGATAGGCTCACTCGACCACTCTCATGATCATAGCCATCACTTGCCTGCCCACCGAAACGGCGTCCTGTTCAGCCTGGTAACATCGACACTCAAATCAACTTTCAGCGTTTGAGAGGTCTCGCTATGATAGCCACCTCTTCATTAACGCTGACATGCGCACCCGATTTGATAGTGCAGACAATTGCTGTTGAAGGCGCGCGGATATCGATGGACTGGGCCGACACTGAATCCATCGGATGCAACTTCCCGATTATGTCTCCCTGCTCCACTTTTTGCAGCACCGAGCATCGAGGTTCGAAGATGCCCGTGTCTGGTGATGTTACCTTGTCGGACAATAACGTTTCAAGTGTTTGACTAAGCTTCTGCTGACGGTAGGTCGGAATTTCTTCTGTTCCCTCGATCAGGCCAAGCGTGATTAAACCGTTGCGCACGCCAGTCTCATAGATTTTCAGATCCTCGAATCCAACGGTGCCACCACCAAATTCAGTACAAATGAATACCTTGCCCTGGCTATGCACCCAACTATCGAACATGCCAGCAGTCTCATTATGTTCCCAAAGCAATGTTACCGGCAATTTGAAGGACTCTCCCAGACGGAGTGTCTTGGCCATGAGATCGGCATCAGCAATAGGATGCGTAATGACCGCAGGCGCAGAATCCACGTTGGTCCCATGCTATGCAGATCAAATATGGTATCGGCCTCTGGCACCAGCATTCGACAAACCGCATCTGCAATACGTTCGCTTACCGAGCCGTCGGCGCGTCCCGGAAACATTCGATTGAGGTTTGAGCCGTCGACCGGTGTGTTTCGGCTCCATGCGCGCATGGCCGGCGGATTTAGCACCGGTACGATGACAATTCTCCCGCAAGTTTGGACTTCGGGCAGCCACTCCATAAGCCGCCGAGCGACTATTGGCCCCTCCAATTCATTGCCGTGATTTCCTCCAGTGATTAGAAGGCGTGGTCCCTCGCCTCTATTGATGCTGAAGACCGGTATCGAAAGAGCTCCGCAGTCGGCACCTTTGGGAACAACGAGATGCCCCGTGATCAAGCCAGGCGCGTCGATATTAAACGTTAGGTGCGGTGCTTCGCTCATTGTTCGGCTTTCTTCGAAATCACTTTTGCCAGACTTTTTCGCTGCATCCTGCAATCAGGAGTGGAGCGACCCGGGACTATCTTCCGTCGCGGATACTGAGGTCAAATTCAGTTTGCTGATCGTCGACATCTCGTTTTGATATAGACACGGAACCGGCATGGCTGCTTCGTCTGCTTTGGCTCGAAGTATGGCTCCGGAACGACGCGAAGGCCGGCTGAAGCCGAAAGTTCTCGTCACGCCCGCCACCTATCGCCCGGCTCCGCTACCTTGATGAAGAAGCTAAGATTGAGGACCGCTGCTGCTGCAGCACCGCCAGACAGCCGCCAGCCGTCAGGTATTCCATGGACTGCAGAGAGGGCTGTTGTTCGTTTCCAACCAAATTCCGCAGTGGCTATCTTGCCGAGGATAACGGCACCGGCCTCTCGAACGCGCGCTGGCGCGTCGTCTGTCTAAGGTCGCCCGGCCCCGTTAAATTCTGTCCCTCATGCGCAAAGCGCCGACCTGGAAGTCTTCGGAATCGATGGGTGAACAGTTGCGGCCCTACCGAAAGCGACCGAACAACTGCGAACAAACACCTTTGCGGATAAGGCCGTCTTGATATCCTTTCCGCAGATTTTGAAATTCATGCAGGCCTTCACGCGCAGTCCATGTGCGCTTTCTAGCCGCCTGCGCTACCGGTCGCTGCGCTCGGGTACTCATGAGACCTGTGCGCGGGTGCCTGGACTGGCGTGTTGATCTGTGATTCTCTTAATCAGTCCAATGGATTGAGGGATGCGATGTCACGTCGGCGCATTGGTCAGGAAAAGTTTGGTTTTGCCGTTGATCGCGGCCAGCATTCGTCTTTGGCTGCGCTTGCCAGACTGATTGACTGGGTGCCGATCGATCAGGCCCTTTGTGTGATTTCCTGCTCTTCGAAGGGCGAGGCTGCCTGGCCGCCAGAGGCCTTATTCAAGGCGATGCTGCTGTCGATCTGGTACGACTTGTCCGACGTCAAGCTTGCCGAGGCGTTGGACGACAGAGGATCGTTCCGACGGTTCTGCGGGTTTTCGGCTCAAGAGCCGACACCTGAGCGAACGGCTTTCGTGCGGTTTCGAAAGGCCCTTGTGGCCCATGGTCTGGACAAGACGCTGTTCGACGAGATCACCGGCCAGCTCAAGGCCAAAGCGATTCAGGTGAAGACCGGTACGCTTGTCGATGCGACGATCATCGCCTCGGCCAGTGAGGATGACGAAGAGGGCCATTGGGTCAAGCATAAGGGCCGGCCAGCGGTTCATGGCTTCAAGGCCCATGTCGGTGCCGACGCCGATACAGCTCTGGTCGAGGAGATCGCCGTCACACCCGCCAACATCAACGACGGCAAGGCCGGTCCCGATGCTCTGCCTGACAATCCCGGCCAGGTGTTTGCCGATAGCGCCTATCGCGGCAATCATTTCGGCGACGCGGTGCGTGCCAAGCCCCACTTAAACACCGCCTGTAAGAATATGTTATTATATCAGCACGTTAGGCGCGCGCCGGCGCGTGTTACCACTACATTTTGGGGATGATCTCAGGCGAGTTGTTCGTCGAGGTTGTGTGGCAGAGCGATGCCAGATGCCTTGAAGACGTTGCCCACTTGGCCCGTAACGTGGGTTCTGGTGGTGACGATGCGACCATCCTTTTCGATGGTGGCTTCCTGGAGGCGGTCGAGATCGCGTAGAAGCGGCTGCCATTCGGGCGTCAGGCCTTTGGCCCGGCAGAGGCGGTACAGTTCCTTGCTGAGTACGAGCCCCAGGAACGAGCAGAACACATGCCCGCGGATGGCGGCATCGGATTGGTGGAAGATCGGCCGGGTATTGAAGGTTGCCTTGGCGGCGCGGAACAGGCTCTCGACCTCGAGCAAATCGCGATACCGCAGCACGGCCTGGAGCGGGGTCACCTTCGCGTTGGTCCGCACCACGGTGATGCCGTCGTACCGGGCTTCCTCGGCAAGCTTGCCGACATCGATCTTGAAGTTCTTGCCGCTGGCCTTGAGGTAACGCCGGTAGGCCGAGTTGCCGACCAGTGCCTTGTCGCCCTTCTTGAGCTGTGCCTCGAGGCCGGCGATGATCGCCTGGCGGTCGGCCTTGTCCTTCTCGGCCTCGGCGTCATTGCGGCTGACAATGTAGCGGTCTTTACCGACCTTGACCTCTTTGACCCACAACTGAGTTTCACCGCGCTGGCGCTCGAGAACGAGCGGAACCATCGGTGCCGCGTCATTGAGCACGACGTTGTGGATCACGCTGCTCGAGCGTTCGCGGGCCCCCAGAATGTATTCCATGCCCAGCTTTTCGAGCGCGGCGATGGTATCGGCGCTGATCATGCCGCGATCGGCGACAACGCAGGCGCGTGTGACGCCGAAGCGCGTTCGCAGCCGATCGACCACCGGCAACAGGACGGTCACGTCAGCGGTGTTGCCGGGCACCATCTCGGTGCAGATCGGCCGGCCCTCGGCATCAACGACCAGCGCCAGGATCATTTGCGCCAGATCGGGGCGGAAGTCCTTGGAATGCCCGCGCTTGCCCAGCGTCTCGCCGCCCGCGCCATGGAAGGACAACGAGGTTGTGTCCATGAATACAAGGCTGAGGTCGGTGAACAGGTCCTGCCGGCGCGCGAAGAGCTTTTCCTCGATCGCGTCTTTCACGCAGCGCGCCACCAGCGCGCCTTGCGCCTTTTCGCCGAGTTCCTCGCCCAGCCACGCCATTGCCCGGTAAAAGTGATGGAGCGCCAGACCCTCGGCGCCCTCGATACCATAATCGGCCATCCAGTTCGCGCAGTCGCGGTCCGAGCCCGAGACGAACAGCCGATGCAGCGTGCCAACGAACACCGCCCGTTCCACCGCAAAGCCGAACTGGCGCCCTTCCAGCACCTCTTCCAGCACCTCGCCGATCCCGAGCCGCTCCCACAGCCGCCCGAACAACAGCGGACCGCCGATGCGGCGAGAGGCAATTCGCCCCGCGTCAATGTCGGACAGGATGAGGCTGCGTTCGCCATGGCGCGCAATCGAGGCCGCCAATCTGTCAAGTTCGCCGCTGGCAACCAGCGCATCCTTGCGGCCCAGCGCCTTTATCGTGCGCTGGCGAACGTTTTTGCCGTCGCGGACACTTTCCACGAGGTAAAGATAGCGGTGGCCGCGCGCGACTCTCTCAACGACAAACATGCCAGCGTTGTTAGCGAATAAATGCCATAAAATCCATACAACATGCGGCTAGCAGATCAAATGTTGTTACCACACATTTTCGCGCCGAAAACTCAAGGCGAGTGAAGTCAATAGCTTAACGGACAGCGTTCGCCATCCGTTCACCTCCAACTGTTCAAGTCGGGCCAAGGGTGGAACGCCACGCATCGTCGCCACCGGCATGTGGGGAAGGGACGAAGCCGAAACACTGGCACGCCTTGAGGCCTGGAACCAACCGATCCATCGCATTCGTGGCCGGATCGAGAAGGAAGCGCCGCAGCCGAATAGTCCGTCCGTATCTTCACCGCTGATCCCATCCCCCGAATCCTCCTCGCGACAAGGAATCACGGATCAATCGCTGCGGATACCCCTAGAGTCAGCCCTCAGAACCTTTGGTATCACTTGCGCGGTGGCGGAATCGCGCGATGACGTCATCCAGTGGTACTGTCATCGCTCGCTCTAGGTTTGTCCAGTAGTACTCGGCACTAGCGATTAGCTCCTCGCTCTGGTCAGGTGCTCGCTCCGCCTTCCAGTACCTGATCAACGCGAGCATGGTGAGCCGCGCGAGAGCTGCAATTGGCAAAAGTGGAAGTTCTGACTCGTTTATCGGCCGGCTTTGCTCGTACCCGGCGACAAAGGCAACGGCATCCTGCCAGGGGTGATCTTGCGTGCGGCCGATCAGGTGCGCGACCGTATTCGCAGGGTCGAAGATCACCGCGCTATGGACAGTGTCACCAAAGTCAAGGATGGCCTTAACGAAGTCATCGCTGTGCGGATCCACCACAACATTGTTGGGAGCGTAGTCACCGTGGATCACTTGCATTTCAAGACTGGGCAGCCTCGGCAGCACGACTTCTTCGAAGAGCTTGAAGACCCGTTGAGCCAGCAGTCGGTGCTTGGGGTCTGGCGCGTACTCAACAAGTCCCGTCCAATGGGGAAAGTGCCTAATGTCGTAAACTAAGCTGCGCGCGGCAGCTGGATGCCCAAATAATCGCAGCGCACTGTTTACTCGCCCGAGCATGTCTCCCGCTTTGGTCAACTGCTCAACGTTGGCATCCATATGCTCCCATAAAAGGCCTTCGACAAAGCAGAAAACGCTGAGTGTTCGACAGGTGCCATCGCCTAAGTCGATTGGAACGCCATCCCTATGATCAAGCGTAGGCTTGATCCGCTGGATCGGCAAGGCGTGAGCGGCGTCATCAAGATAACGCATCGCCGCAATCTGCAAAGCCGTAACTGGTTCAGGCTCATCAGACGGTGACACCTTTACGAGGTATTTATTCACATCGGCTTTGAGCCTGAACGTATGGCCCTTTTCACTGCCCAATCGTTCAACCTGTCCGCTGAGCCCATAGTGCCCTTCAAGCATGTTGTTCAGCAACAAGGGGTCGATAGATTGGCTTGATGAGAGCAGGCTGCTCTCCTCCAGGAGCCGTTGCAGCATTGCGTCAGGTAATTTGTTCATGTTGCTAGAGCCTTCTAGAGCCGCTGCTTCGCTACGATGGCAAAGGTCTCAAGGAATCGAGAGACATCGGCGGCAGTGAAAGCGACTGGAGGACGAACTTTCAACACATTACCTGCGGGGCCGGTCCGGCTGATCAGAACCCGACGATCGCGAAGGTCCTTGATGATGCTTTCGCAGCGAATGGGATCGGGCTCGAGTGTCTCTCTGTCCTTGACGATCTCGACACCAAGGTACAGCCCGCTGCCTCGGATCTCCGCAACATAAGGAGAATCCTGTGTCAGCGTTTCAAGCCCTGCCAGCAAGGTCGCTCCGTTTACGGCAACCCGTTCACGCACATTCTCCTGCTCGAACACATCGAGCACTGCGGATGCCGCGGCTATTGAAAGTGATCGGCCGCCCAATGTGTTGAAGTAGCTGACCTTCTGTCCGAATTCGTCAGATACCTCCGGGCGGAAGACGACGCCAGAGATGGGGAAACCGTTCCCAATCGCTTTGCCCATCGTGACGATGTCAGGAACCACCCCGTGCCGACTGAACCCCCACATCGAATCTCCGAGCTGAGCGAACCCTGATTGAACCTCGTCAGCAATGTGAAGGCCACCAGCGGCATGGACTTCGTCGACCATTGCCTGCATGAAGCCCACAGGGTGAGTAAAGATGCCGTCCGAAGTGAACGCGGAATCGGCAATCAAGGCTGCTAGCCTGTATCCATGCCGTTCGAGATCAATAATTGCGGTACGCACTTGATCCCGCATATAATTCTCAAGGGATTGTTGGGGTCCGCAGAACCTGGGGTCAGGAGCGGCAATAAGTCGGACGTTTGATCCGAGCGGAGATCCTGAGCCCAGCATTGGGGAAAAACTGGCGACCTCACGAGTGCGACCGTGAAACGCCCAGCGCGTAACTATGATACCCTCGCCGCCCGTATGGTACCTCGCGACCCGAATTGCGAGATCATTTGCTTCAGATCCAGTGCAGGGCAAGCTTAGTTTCGACAGTTCAGCTGGGAATGTTGCAAGTAGCCGCTCGGCATAGGCGACCAGCGCTTCCTGGGGGTAGCGTGTATCAGTGTTGACCGTTGAGATCTGGCGGGAGACTGCGTCCGCCACATGCCTGTGCGCGTGCCCAACGCCCTGCACGTTGTTAAACGCGTCGAGATAGTCATTGCCGTCACTGTCTATCAGGTGGGCACCAAAACTCGATACAAACTCCACCGGAATAGTCTCGGAAAACTGGTAGCCCGGTCCAAGCACCATGTTCCGGCGCCGGATGATGTCCTGGAGTCGTTCGGGCAGATCGCTGATACCATTCGCATCGATCCGGGTGGGCTGGCGCGCGCTCATCTTAGCGTGACAACGAACAATCGGTGAAAACCACCAGGGTTTTCCTCGGGTTAGCTGCTATTTGGCCAAAAAGAGCAATGCCTCGCTTAAGATTGACAGATTCAGGCTGGATGCAAGGTACTGCAATCGTTACGTTAACCGCTGCGAAAACGCACAAGTTCATCTGGAGTGTCCTAGAGGCTGCAATTAAAGCCATGTTCTCGCTCGGCAGTAAACAGTCCGCGGCTGCGGGCGTCCAATTCAGTTTGCAGATTGGTGTCTTCTAATGACGAGATAACGGCATGCGAGGCGGCGGCCGGAGCGGCGCGAGCAGGCCATCAAGCACGGCGCGAGTCGGCCGGGCCGCTCCGGCGCCATTTCGCCAGCGCGCTGCGCAACATATCGGACGGCCGTCTGTCACCCTGCGATGCCCCCACATCTTCTCCCGCCGCCCCGGACGAAGCTGGGATGGGGCTAAAGCAGTTCGAACTCGCACGCGGCCCTTATCAACCAAAGACCGCAATATCCTTGTGATCGAAGGCTTTTCATGTGATTCTTCGGGCTGGTCTGAAGGGTACGCATACGACGAAGGCCGCCTACTGACGCGTACCTTGAGGCGTTAGTGTCCGCTTAGATTAAGTGGACACTTAGCGAATGAAGTATCTGGCTATGGAGCAGCCGTCGACGGTGGAAGCGAGCACGTCCGCGGCTCTGCCGCTGCCGCCGGGTGCGGGCCGACAGCGGACGCGCCGCTCCTGGACGGTCGAGCAGAAGCTGGCGATCGTGCGTGAGGTGCAGGAGTCCGGTGATCCGGTGTCGGTTGTGGCGCGGCGTCACGACCTGAACGCGAACCACTTGTTCATCTGGGTGAAACAAGCCCAGCAAGGGCGATTGGGCCGATCCAACCCGCTGTCCGAGACCCCACCGATCGCCTTCATTGACATGGGTGTTGTCGGTCCCGGCCTGCACGATATAGAGCCGGAAGAGCCTGCTCCTGCGCGATCGCGCTCTGAAGTAGCAGCTGCGACCAGCCAAGCGGTGTCTACCGGTGGCCGGATGGAAATCGTCGGGGCCAACGGCCGGCGTGTGATCGTTGACCGCACTGTCGACGTAAGTGTCCTGATGCGGATCTTGCAGGGGCTGGAAATGCTGCGATGATCCCGACAGAAGGCGTGCGTGTGTGGCTTGCCACAGGCTACACCGACATGAGATGTGGCTTTCCATCACTTGCGCTACGGGTGCAGGAGGTCCTCAAACATAATCCCCTTGGGGGCAACCTGTTTTGCTTCAGGGGGAAACGCGGAAATTTGTTGAAGGTCATCTGGCATGATGGCCAAGGATCATGCCTGTTCACAAAAAGACTCGAGCGCGGCCGCTTCATTTGGCCGACAGTTGAGGGCGGAGTTGTGAAAGTATCTCCTGCACAGCTGAGTTATCTCTTGTCAGGGATAGACTGGCGGAACCCTCAGGAAACGTCGCGTCCAACTCGGGTTGGGTAGCATTTTTTAGTTGAAAATACAATGGAATGTGATTCAATCGGCGCATGACTTCGAAGCCGGTTGATCTTCCCTCGGATCTTGCCAGCGCCTACGTGGCGCTGCTGGCTGAACGTGAGGCGTTGCAGGCTGAACGCGATGTGGCGGTCGCGGGTGCTGCCAACTGGCAGGCCGAAGCGGCCAACGCACAAGCCATGCTGTCCGACACCGAGGCGCGGATTGCGCATCTCGAGCTGCGCATCGAGAAGCTGAAACGCGAACTGTACGGGCAGCGCTCCGAGCGCACGGCGCGGCTGATCGAGCAGTTGGAATTGCAACTCGAAGACCTCGTGACCTCGGCGAGCGAGGACGAGCTTGCCGCGGCCGCCGCGGCCGCGAAGGCCCAGAGCGTGCGCGCCTTCACGCGCAAGCGGCCAATGCGCAAGCCCTGGCCAGCCGACATCGAGCGCGAGCGCATGGTCATCGAGCCGCCCACCACCTGCGCCTGCTGCGGCGGACCGCAGTGTCGAAACTGGGCGAAGATATAACGGAGACGCTGGAGGAGATCCCACGCCGCTTCAAGGTCATCGAAACGGTCCGGGAGAAGTTCACCTGCCGCGATTGCGAGAAGATCACCCAGCCGCCGGCGCCGTTCCATGCCACGCCGCGCGGCTTCATCGGTCCCCAACTGCTGGCGACAATCCTGTTCGACAAGTTCGGCATGCATGCTCCACTCAACCGCCAGAGCGCGCGCTTCAAGTGCGAAGGGATTGACTTGCCGCTGTCGACGCTGGCCGATCAGGTCGGCCACGGAACCTTCGCCGTCATGCCGCTCTTCCGCCTGATCGAGCGCCATGTGCTCGCAGCCGAGCGCCTTCATGGCGACGACACCACCATCCGCATCCTGGCGAAGGGCAAGTGTGCGACCGGGCGCATATGGACCTATACGCGCGATGACCGTCCCTTCGCCGGGCCTGCGCCGCCGGCGGCGATCTATTATGCCTCGAGCGACCGGCGTGGCGAGCATCCTCAGAAGCATCTGGCCGGGTTCAGCGGCATCCTTCAGTGCGACTGTTACAGTGGCTTTGAGCCGCTGTTTGACCCGCAGCGGAAGGAGCAGCCGATCACGCCGGCCTTTTGCTACGCTCATGCGCGGCGAGGATTCTTCGAATTGGCCGACATCGCGAAAAAGGCCCGGGATGGCAGAAGGGCAAACCGATCTCCCCGATCGCGCTGGAGGCGGTCAGGCGCCTCGACGCGCTGTTCGAGATCGAGCGCGCCATCAACGGCAAGACAGCCGCTGAGCGGCGTGCCGTGCGGCAGGAGAAGAGCAAACCACTTCTCGACGATATGCACGCCTGGTTGGTCCGCGAGCGCGATACCCTCTCGCGCTCTTCCGAGGTCCTGAAGCCAATCAACTACATGCTCAGGCGCTGGGCCGACTTCGCCCGCTTCATCGACGACGGCAGAATTTGCCTCAGCAACAACGCGGCCGAAAGAGCGCTGCGTGGCATTGCTCTGGGAAGGCGAAACTGGACCTTCGCCGGTTCCCCTGCGCGGCGCCGACCGCGCCGCCGTTATGCTTACCCTCATCACCACGGCACGCCTCAACGACATCGACCCGAAAGCCTTTCATCACCACGGCACGCCTCAACGACATCGACCCGAAAGCCTGGCTCGCCGACGTCCTGGCCCGCATTGCCGATCTTCCCGCCTCGCGTCTGCACGAACGTAAGCGGTGCGCCAAGGCACCTTGCAAGATGCCGATGAACATGGAGGTTTCGGGCCATGACATTGGAACATGCAACGGGCGATAAGGTCGCCGAGTTAAGCGGCGCCGCGGCGGCCGAAGGTCTTAAAACGGTGCCCGGGCGCGTGCGGCAACGAAGGCTGTGGAGTTGCACTGAGAAGCGCGCGTTGGTCGACCTGGCGAGCGCGGCGGGGTCGTCGGTGACCGAGGTCGCGGAAGCGTTCGGCGTAGCTCCGTCACAGCTCTATGCGTGGCGCAAGCAGATGGCCGGCGGGGAACTCGATGCCGATCAGGCGATGGCGACCTTCGCGCGCATCGACGTGAGCGATCTGCCGGATGTCGAACGCCCCGTCGCCGATTGCCCGGACCCGGCCGGCAGGATCGTCGTGGCCTTTGCGAGCGGCACGCGATTGCGGATCGACGGGATCGTCGATCCGACAGCACTGCGCATCGTCCTGGCGGAGTTGACCAGGTGATCACGGTGGTGCCGACCGACCGGATTTACCTGTGCTGCGGCGCGACCGACATGCGTCGCGGGATCAACAGCCTGGCGCGGATGGTGCAGCAGGTGCTCGCGCTCGACCCGCACACCGGCGCGATCTTCTGCTTCCGTGGACACAAGGGTCATATCATCAAGATTCTGTCGCATGACGACCAGGGGTTCTGTCTGTTTACAAAGCGGCTGACCGATGGTTGTTTTGCCTGGCCAACCACCAAGGATCAGGTCGCCGTGTCGCTCACCAAGGCGCAGCTTTCGCTGCTTTTGGACGGGATCGATTGGCGCCGGCCGAGCAAGATTTATCGACCGCGTTTGGCTGGCTGATTTTGATGTTTCTTATTGATTTTGTGTTGATTCTTCTTCCGTGACGAGGGTCTTTCGGGTATAGGTTTTGGGTGTCGGAACAAGCTCCCTCAACCGCTGATTTCTTCGCTCGGATCGCCCTTCTGGAGGCGGCCGTTTCTGCCCGTGACATCACCATCGCCGAACGCGATGAGCAGCTTCGAAGAGAGCGCGCCGAGGCCGCACTTCGCATCCAGCGCCTGCAGCTGCGGATCGATCGCTTCAACCGCAAGGCCTTCGGCCGCTCCTCCGAGAAGCTGGGCCAGATGCGGCTCGAACTCGAAGATCTCGAGACCGATTTCGCCGCCAGCGTGCCCGATCTCGAGCTGCCCATCGTTGCTGACACCGACAAGGTCCGGGTGTTGCCGGTGCGTAAGCTCAATCCCAACCTGCCGCGCAAGCGGGCCGTTCGCGAGCCGTCTTGCGCATGTTGCCCGGGCTGCGGCGGCGATCTGCGCGCCATGGGCGAAGATAGCGACGAGATGCTCGATCTGGTTGCCCAGGCCTGGCAGGTGATGGAGACCATTCGACCCAAGTACAGCTGCCGGACCTGCGATAAAATCATCCAGGCGCCGGCGCCAGCCAAGGCCATTGCACGCGGTAAGCTCAGCTATGCCGCGCTCGCCCATATCATGATGGCGAAGTGGGGTTATCATCTGCCCTTCTACCGTCTGGCCCAGATGATGGCCGCCAAGGGCGTCGATATCGAGCGTTCCACGCTTGCGCGCAGCGCCGGCTACGCCGCCGCCTTGCTCGATCCGATCTACAACCGCATCCGCGAGATCGGCCGTACCCGCACCAAGATTCATACCGACGACACGCGGCTTCCGATCCTGGCGCCCGGCAACGGCAAGACCCACAAGGGCGCGCTCTGGGTTTACGTCGCCGACGACCGCAATTCGGGTTCGCAGGAGCCGCCGATCGCCTGGTATCGCGCCACCATGGGCCGCGCCGGCGAGAGCGTGATGACCGAGCTCGCCGGATTTGCCGGCACGCTCCAGGCCGACGGTTTCAGCGGCTATAACCAGCTCTACAAGGGCGGCGCCATTCGAGAAGCTGCGTGCCTGGCCCATCTGCGTCGCAAGATATTCGACGTTCACGACAGCCAGCCGACCGAGCTCAGCACGACGGCGATGGCCGGTATCCAGGCGATCTACCGGATCGAGGAAGAGATACGGGGGCTCCCGCCCGCCGAGCGATTGGCCGCACGACGAAGGCGGACCCGACCACTGGTCCGGGCGCTGCGACGACAGCTCATGCGCCAGGGCAACGGTTTGTCGCGCCATGCCGATATCGCGAAGGCCTTCGCCTATGGCACCAGACGATGGCGCGCGTTCAATCGCTTCCTCTACGATGGCCAGCTCGAGCCCGACAACCTGATCGCGGAGCGGGCGATTCGTGGATTTACGGTCGGCAGGCGCAATTGGCTCTTCTCGGGCAGCTTCGCCGCGGCAGAGCGGTCAGCGGTCGTGCTCAGCATCATTGAGACCTGCAAGCTCTGCGGCGTCGATGCCGAAGCCTACATGGCCGACGTCACCGAGCGCATCCAGAATGATTGGCCAGCCTCGCGCTGGGACGAACTGATGCCGTGGAATTGGGTGCGCCGCGAAGAGATGCAGCTCTCCTTGGCGGCATGAGCGCGCTCGATGACATGGCGCTGTCGGACGAGGCGCTCGAGGCCTGGATGGCTGCCAAGACCAACCGCCCGCTGGTGCGGACCATGTCGGCGCTGGATGGCTTCGTAACGGCGGCGGTCACCGGGCCGCGCTACCCGGACCCGCAAGACTGGATGTGCCCGCTCATGGGGTTGCGGCGCGACGTCCTGGCCAAAGGGTCTGCAACCGATCACGCCGTGTTTGCCAGCGTCGCCAGGATCCACAACCGGATCAACGAGACGCTCTTCGACAGACCGCAGGATTATGCGCCCCGATTCGCAACCAAGCCCAGCGGCGGCATCGACCCCCGGCCGTGGTGCCAGGGGTTCTACGCGGCCATGAATCTCAACATCAAAAGCTGGAGACGGCTACTCGACCTCGACAACCCCAACCACGGCCTGCTGCTGCCGATCCTGATCTACTGCGTCGACAAAAAGGGGAGGCCCGTCCTCGGCAAGCCCAGGCCGGGGCCCGAGACCGCGCATTTCATCGAACACGAGGCCTACAAAGACATCGCCCTCGTCATCCCCGCCCTACGCGAACTCCACTACGTCACCCGTTATGACGACCCGCAGTGATCGGCGGCGACGCGCCGACTAACGGCTGACCTACCATAGACGCATCACAAGACGATATTGGGAGGTGCCTTGGCGCACCGCTTACGCGTCGTCACAGGAAACGTCATTCGAAAAACCCGGCATGGCCGGGAGAGCGTGCGAACCTTGTGGTCGCGCGTGCCGCCTGCGCTGCAATTGACGAATGTTTTTCGCACCGCCACGGGTCGTCAGATGCGCCGAAGCCCGTATGGCGGCATCATCATCAAATCAGCCGTAGCTGTCTTTGGTTGATAAGGGCCTCGCACGCTAAGGTCGAACGGAGTAGGAACGTTAAACGGCGCCGTTGACGGTCAACGCACGATTTCGCGCGCCAAACATGCTTCCTCGAAGGTTGCGAACCTAGTAAAGGGCCAAAGGGCCACTCGCCGAACGCTGAAAGAAATTCATGTGAGCATACGCGCTGTAGCATAGCCGGGAGCCGAAGCGACCTGAAGCCTTTCGGTCGATGTTTCTCGCTGTTCGATGTGTAGCTGCCCTGGGATGTTCCTTCGCGCTGGTGTGAGCTCGCCATCGCGAGTGCAAACCCGGAAATGTTATAGGACATTATTGGCATCTGTGTTTGGCGTTACTTGACCGTATGATCGTTTTGCTGCCAAGGCATTTGGCCAGGGTCCCTGCCGATCGGCCAATAGCCGCATTCGACTTCGCCAATCTTCAGGTGTGGAACGCGAGAACATCGGATGCCGCAAAGGAAAGCTGCACGGGTTGTCCCGGGACCAACGCGGGAATCCTTCCGACATCCTTTCGGATTGCCAGCAACCTAATCTCTCCCGGTAGGTCGACGACTACATGCACATCAGCCCCTAGCGGCGCCACGTCGACTACGACACCCTCTAAGACATTCCGGTCTGGTTCATCACTCACAATATGATTTGTGGCGTCCATAAGTTCGATATGTTCCGGTCTGACGCATAGATCGGCACCTCCATGCTGGTCTGGCAGCGCCGATCTCGTGTAGATCTCCATTCCACTGCTGGTGATATAGGAGCCAAGGTCGCCACGTGATCGACCTCGTCTGGTTCCGTAGAACCAATTGGATCTGCCAACGAATTCCGCTACAAACTTATCTGCAGGCGCCTTATAGATTTCCGTCGGAGAACCGCGCTGAATCATCTTTCCCGCATGCATGACGACTACTTCGTCACTTAGGCCAAGAGCCTCCTCCTGGTCGTGGGTAACAACAATGGTGGTCGCGCCTACTGATCTGAGGATTTCCTTAAGCTCGATACGCAACTCCAGGCGAAGCTTAGCATCAAGTGCTGATAGTGGCTCATCTAGTAGCACGATTTGGGGGTCAGTTGCCAGTGCCCGCGCAAGCGCGACGCGCTGCTGTTGTCCACCGCTCAGCTGGCTAGGGTATCTGGCCTCCATACCGGTCAAGCGCACAAGTGACAGCATCTGCTGGACTCGAGAAGGTATCTTCGGCTTCGGTGTTCCGCGGTACCGCAGCCCGTAGGCGACATTCTGCTCCACCGTCATGTGCGGGAAGAGCGCATAATCCTGGAACAGAAGCCCAACATTGCGTTCGTAGGGTTTCAGATGATCAACCTTTTTGCCTGCGATTGCCACAGTTCCGCTATTCGGGGCCGTAAACCCAGCTATCATGCGCAACGTTGTCGTTTTACCGCAACCGCTCGGTCCCAACAAAGAAATAATCTTTCCTTCCTCTATTTCCAAACTAAAGCCATCAACAGCTATAAATTCGCCATATTTCTTGGTGACGTCTTTCAGTTCAAGAACATTCATTGAGTCAAGCCCTATAGATGCCATGGCCGATTACCCGATCAAGACCGATCACGCGATCGAGCACGACCAAAATGACGACAGTTAGCCCCATCAGAAAGACGGCCGCCGCAGCGAGAGTGAGATCGAAGTTCGACCGCATCAGGCTCACGAGAGCGACAGGAAGCGGATAAGTATTGAAGTCGCTCAAAAAGAGGCTGATTGTTAAATCGTCCATGGAGAATGCGAAGGCAAAGATCGCACCAGCGGCGATACTATTCTTAGCGAGCGGCAAGGTTATAGTGAAGAAAGCTTGGCGTTCATCGGCGCCAAGACTCAATGCAGCTTCACGCAGCGTGGCACTTATGCCAGTCAGCCCAATCAGTGTCATTCTGATCGTAAAGGGAATTGCGATGATAAGGTGCCCAGCGAGCATTTTAAGAAATGTCGGCAGCACGTTCACTGCCGCAAATGCCATCAGCAATGCAAACCCAATGATAACTCCTGGCAGCACCAAGGGCGACAGGAAGGCCGTCGTGACAGGATCCCGCCATTGCGCAGACATTCGACTGATTGCCAGCGCGGCCAAGGCTCCAATCGTGGCCGCGGCGACGGTCGCCGCGGTCGCCAGCAACATGCTCGTGTGAAGTCCGGACCAGAGATAGCCATTCTGGGCGAATTTGATGAACCACTTAGTCGACAGACTCGGGGGAGGGAATTGGCCAAGATAGTCACGCGAGTCAAATGACATAATCACGGTCATCACCACGGGGAGCAGCAAAAACACTGCCGTCACCGCGATTACTGCCTTCAGAAGTACGCCAAGACTGGAGTCTGCGTTTCGCTTGCTGAGCATCGTTATGTCCGATCCAGCAACGTAGCAATTTTAGTGATAATAAAAATCATTAGAAGCGATAGGATCATCATGATAATTGACATTGCAGACCCGCTGGGATAGTTAGATACTTCACTGAAACGACTGTAGATAATGTTTGAAATAAACTGTACCCTTCCTCGCCCCAGGATCCAAGGGATGGCGAAAGCGCTTACGCCAAACGTCATTGAAACCAAAAACGCAGACACGATTCCCTTGATGCACAGCGGGACGGTTACGGAAAGATGCGACTCCATCGCCGAGGCGCCAAGAGACTGAGCCGCCTCGGTCAACCGAGGGTTCAGATTCAGTATCGTGCCGATCATAATCAGGATCGACATCGGTATTGCATAGTGGAGCAATCCCACGATAATGGTGATGTTAATATACGCATTGCCGTTCATGTTGACGCCTAGGAAAGATACAAGCGGCGCGAGAATCCCAACAGAACCAAATGTCAATTCGATCGCATAGATTCGAACCATCGCGCTCAAGAACAGCAGCCCGATGAGACCTGAGATCCAGATCTTCCGCATACTCGTAGATGCATTCCTAGCAACATAATAGGCGACCGGAAACGCCACGGTGACAGCGACCACGGATGCGAAGAACGCCAACACGTAGGTCTGAGCGAAGTACCGCGCATAGACCGGGACGAAAAGTTCCGTATAATTCTCAATGGTTAGAGGAGCTCCCGCCACGGCCCCAATTCGGCCGGGTGTGAATGTGCGAAAACTCTCTTCAATGACTGTCAATAGCGGCAGCACAAGAAAGAGTACAAATACTGCTGCCGCCGGAAGCAGCAGCAGCAACTGGGATTTAGAGTTTTTCATTTGGACCCCTGGCCGGCGCGCTTGCGCAAAGAGTCGCCTGGCTTTCACCTAAAGTAAAGGTTGGATTTCCTGCTCCCAGCGTTTCATCCAAGGATCCGACTGCTCGGAGACATACGACCAGTCCGGAACGTAGGCATATTTATTCATTTCCTCGTTGTTGAATACGAACGGCTTGGCTTCGTCAGGGATGGCCGCCTTGACACTGGCAGGCAGACCTCCCACAAGCCGATTGTATTCGGCGGTGATATCCGGCCTAATGAGAAAGTTAACCAACTTGAACGCGGCGTCAGTATGCCCACCTTTCAGCACACACCAGCCTTCTTGCAGGTAGAACGTTCGGAACCCTGTTGTTGTTGGGTCCATCCGGTTCAGCAATCGCATATTGAACTTACGATTCAACGACGTATAGGTTGAGTTTGAATTGAAAGTTATACTGGTTTCTCCTGAGCTAAGGGAGTTTGTGACGTCAATATCTGCGTTTGCGACTCGGCCAATGTTGCCGCTTCGAGCCAACTCTTTCATAAAGTCCCATGCCGGCTCCATGTTCTTCTCGTCACCTCCCTTGGCAAGCGCCAACGAGATCATCTGGACATTCTGATTTAGGGTAGGGATCGGAAAACAGATCTTGCCCTTGAGACGCGGGTCTAAAAGGTCGTCGAGCTTAGCAATTTCGAAGGGAGTGGTATCTTCCCGATAGAACCATGAGAGGCCAGTAACCGTACGTGGGATATTTATGATGTTTCCAGCGCCATCCTTGACGAGCAGCTTTTCCGGAACATCGGCGAGATTCGGAACCTTTTCCAAGGTAACCGGCTCCCCCCAGCCCTCACGGGCGACTGTTTGCCACGATACATCCCATCCCGTGAGAAGATCTATGCCGGGGTTTGGCCACATGGCCTTTATCTTCGGCAGAATGGCGGCGGAACCGCCTGTATGCAGAATCCAATTGACATTAATGTCCGATTGTTTGGCGACAACTGTCTTCATTGCTTCGAAGTAGTCTCCGCCCCATTCAACCACAGTGATCGTCTCGGCAGCACGCGCCCCGGCTATCCGCGCGAGCGAAAGACCAACACCAGCAGCCCCAACCGAAGCTGCACTCTTTAGAAGATTTCGGCGTGATATCTTGAACATGATCGTTCCCCATTGGGTGTTTTTATGGCAAGTTAAGGCGCTAGGCTCGACCGCGCATTTTTGACGCGCTCACCTCCTTCAGGCGACGGACGCCAAGGTCATTCGGCAAAGAGTGGTGATGTCATAGACAGGCAGACCTGTGATTTCGCGCACTGCCGGCGCCGATAAAGGCATTGCCGTGCATTCGAAAAGGAACGCTGCAATATCTGGGTGGGCCTCGAGTACTTGTTGAGCGCACGCGACGACATCCTTTTCTACGTCCGCGAGGTCAGTTGGCGGCGGTGGTCGCAGATTCTCGTTTTTCACAAGTAGACTATCTTCGATCCCCCCTATGACCACCTTGGCCCGTGCAGTCGGATCGGTAATCCCAAGCATGTCTTCGGTGACGTACTTTGGCTGAGCTACAAGGACAGCTAGCTTTGCGGTGGGAGGCAATTGGCCGAGGAGCGCCGGCAACAGCAGTAGGCTCGAAGACACCACGGGGACATTCACTGCCGCAGCGACGGCAGCTTGGTGGCGGATAAAGTAGCCACAGTTTGCGGTTATCACGACTGCGCCGCGCTCGACCAGGCGCTTGGCTGCGGCAATGCAGGCTGACTCCAGCTCCGGCGCGCCCGGGACCACCATGTCCACCCATGCACCCGCAACGGCCTCGGCGATTACGGGAACACCGTAAGTTGTCGAACTCAGCAAGCAGCCGTGTGGCCGATCGGTCGGCATGGCATCCGAGGCCTCCCCGCGTTCCAGATTGAGAATTCCTAGAGAGCGCTCGGGGTGCGGTGCCATTCAGGACTCCGTTGGCGTTGGTATATTGCAACTTCCGATAGACTATCGCGACGTAACGACCTTTAGGTTGCCTGCGTCGCTCCAATTAAGCATCGGCAGTAGACAGCGGGCGGCCGCGGGCGTCCAATTCAGTTTGCAGATTGGTGTCTTCTAGCGACGAGATGACGGCATTGCGAGGCGGCGATGACGCCAAGCAGGCTTCTTTCCTCCTGGCTGGCTCTTGAAAAAGGGCTCGCGACAGCCCCGGGTTCGTGATTCACCGTGACGGCCGCCAACGGTTCCCCGCTCTTGCGCTCCATCGGCATCAGAGAGTCCCAGGCAATAATTCTTCAGCGACTCAGCTCGGTCGGCGTGGCCGATCACCCCTATCAAAGCATCGACATGGGCGTCGAATTGGCTTCACTCCCGGCTGTCCAGTCGGGCATGGCGGGGCGTTTCCCTAATTACGAAGCAACATTAACAAAACCAGCGCGAACCCGCAGCCGCGGCTTTCTGACTCAGCAAGACTAGAGATGCGGTCCCTTTGCTCGTCGGCAAAGGGACCGCACATCTCACAACCGGGTAGGCCGGCAGCGATGCTGACCCGGCATGACGCGCTCACCTCCTTCAGGCGACGGATGCCAAGGTCATTCGGCAAAGAGTGGTAATGTCGTAGACAGGCAGACCTGTCATTCGGCGAATCGCCGGCGCCGTCGACGCGTCACGCGCGATAGAGCGTGTGTGGTGTACTGCTGAGTATCTCCGCTCCGCGCTCCGTCACCAAGACGGTCTCGCTGCAGCCAAACAAGTAACGACCTTCCCCGAGGAGAATGACGGGCATATGGACGGTCATGTTGCCCTGAAGGACGTCGGTTGCGCCAGGCTCCAGGCTGATGTTGCCACGTTCGCCCCAGGGGGCACCGGTTTGGTATCCAACCCGGTGATTAAGGGCTTGCGGTCGCACAGATCGCTCGATCACCCTGCGGGCCGCCGCGTCCACCTCTCCCGCCGTTACACCTGGTTTGATCGCGGCGATGGCGGCTTCAAGTGCCTCCTCCGCCAAGGCGTGCAGAGTTTCGGTCTCAGGATGCCGGCCAAGCACAGCGCCGCGGACCAGCGGCCCGACATAGCCTTGCTTCATGCCGCCGACTTCCACCATCGCAGGTTCGTTGTTGCCTATTGGATGGCTCGTCAGTTTCGTATGCGGCAGCTTCGTGCGTTCACCGAACCCGATTGAGACCAGCCTGACGCCCTCGCCACCGGCTTTGCTGACCTCACCGTGGATGGCCGCCGCCATTTCAGCCTCAGTGATGCCAGCCCGGAGCGACTGCTGAAATGCGCCCACGGCCATGTCGGTTATGGCCATCGCATCGCGCATTGCCTTGATTTCCAGCTCGTTCTTCACAGCCATCACGGATGAGACCAGGCGAGAGGCATCGGTAACCTCCATTTCCGGGAGGTACGCCTGCAACGCGATTACATCGGCCGGCGCGAGGTTCCAGCAGCCCAGCTCGAAACCTACCCTCTTGCCTGCCAATCCCAACCGGCGAAGAACATCGGCGCATACTTTGGCAAAATCGGGCTGCTCGGTATAACCAACCATCTCATCGATGCAGCCTTCCGCGCGAACGCCAGTGAGCTCGTATTCCCGGACTACATATGTTGGTGCCTTCCCAGGCACCAGGATCAACGGAAACGGCATGAAATACGCACCCATTCCATCGTATCCGCTGAGATACTGGAGATGACCGTGTGCGGTGACCACAAGTGCGTCAAGCTCGGCTCGGGCAATCGCTTCAACCACCTTCTTCTGCCGTCGCTCGTATTCTGACTTCGGGAACGGGGCACCGGTGAAGGGAATTAATTTGACCGCGGTCATAGATAGCTCCTTTTCGTCGTTTCAGTCGATCAATTTGACGGGACGAATACACCCGCCGCGCCTACTCTTGAATCCAAAATACCAGTCCAGTCGTCTCAGGTTTGTTGATTGCAGAAGCCCACCCTCGAGGCGATTGACTCGATTAAACGTTGCGCTCTTTGCCAGCTGCGATTGGATGGGCTCGCCAGGACAACGGCAGAAGTGCGTGTGGAGCGATGCGAGCGTCATGGTCTGAAGAGCACCCCGCCTTGACGTGAGTTTTTCGGTAGCCAGCTAGTCTCCAGATTTAAGCGCATCGAGTGCTTGCCGATGCACCAGGTGCGCTCTCCAAAGAACCATCTCGTTCCAATCCGGCTTCTGGGGGTAGAAATGCCGCTTGGTGGCATTCCGAATCTGCCTCCCCAGCTCGGAATCAACCTCGTCTGGTCTATACCTAAACAGCCAGTGTTCATCGCGTATTGAGGACATAATTGTCGAAATAGCGTACGTTCCGTATTCGAGGGCAACATAGGTGTGCCGGCTGCCTAACATGCGCTCCCAAAATGCGTCTTGCGTCCCAGGTATGGCGACCGAGGAAGAATTCCCTATATCCGGCGACGTCACGGACGGGCCAAAGATGCTGACGGCTCGCTCATAGCCGCTGAGTCCAGACGACTGCTCGCATTGCAACTCCCCATAGCCGTAAGGACCGAGCCCGGTGTGGTAGTCGATGATGATGACGTTATCGCGGGCTGCTACGTCAAAGTCGGCCACTATTTTCTCGAGGGTTCGCCTGGCTTCCGTAGGCTCGGACCCGCCATAAAACAGGCCGCCAGGCTTCGTGTACTGGCCACGCCCCATCGCCGATCGGTAAGCCTCCTCGCCGTGCAGCTTGCGATATTGGGCGAGCGCAGCTTCTGCGCGCCGGATTCCCTCCTCTGACCTGACTGCAGGAACGAAATACTCGTCCAACTTTTCATACTCGGGGTTGGGGGGCACCGGTTTTGAAAAGTCGATGCAGTTTCTATTGAGGTCGCATCCCTCGGCAGTCGACCTGCGATCCCAGGCAAACCCGTAGCAGTTCAGTGCGTGGATGAAGAGCACGGCCGTGGAGGGCGGAAGCTCCTCGTGGAACTTTGCTCGCAAAAATAGCAGTTGCGCTGCCGACCCATGGTAACCTTCTGGCCCATGCGTGCCGGAAACGAGGATCAAGAGATTCTTGGCATCCGCGCGACCGAAATAGGCTGTATCGGTGAATAGTGCCTCGCCCGAAGGGCCCTTTGCGCTGCACTGATACGCCCTCGACTCTGGCGCCGCCGTCACGAATTTCTGCCTAGCTTCCAGATAGCTATCAGAAAAATCAACTGCGGCGACCTGCTTTACTATGTCAAAGTTCATTCCGCTTAGCTCCACCCTTTGGTTCGTCTCCGGATTCGGGAACGAATAGTCAGTTCTGCGAAGACACCTACCGTCATTTTTGACGGCAAGACTACCCTGACATGCTGTAACGCTGCCGCTTTTCCTATTTTCTTAGAGCAGAATTACAGTAATGAAGGGCCTCTTTTCTGAAATTGTGCGCTGGTTCGGCAGGGGTCGCGCCGTTCACGACAACGCGTTCACGCACATTCTCCTGCTCTGACACATCGAGCACCGCGGACGCCGCGGCTACAGAAATCGATCGGCCATCCGGCGTCGGATAATGTCCTGGAGTCGTTCAGGCAGATCGCTGATACGATTCGCATCGATCCGCGTGGGCTGGCGCGCGCTCATCTTAGCGTGACAGCGAACAATCGAAGAAACGCACCGGGGCTTTCGTCGGGTCAGATACTATTTGGCCAAAAAGAGCAATGCCTTGCTTAAGATTGACAGATTCAGGCTGGATGCAAGGTACTGCGTTACGTTAACCGCTGCGAAAACGCACAAGTTCATCTGGAGTGTCCTAGAGGCTGCAATTAGTACCATGTTATCGCTCTACAGTAGACAGTCCGTGGCTGCGGGCGTCCAATTCAGTTTTCAGATTGGTGTCTTCTAATGACGAGATAACGGCATGCGAGGCGGCGGCCGTTGGAGCGCGAGCGGGCTTCAAGCGCGGATCGACCGCGATGCGCCGGTGAGAAAACATCAAGCGCGGCAACCATAATGAACACCAGAGCGACGGCCGCCTCTAAAGTAAAGCGCCAGCCATCTAAGAACGCGATGGCACTGTCCGGAACATTATTGGTGGACCCAATGCCGGCGGCACATACTTGGCGGGTAGCGGATCGAACTGCATCAACGAGGTCCGACAGAAATCAAGTGACTGAAAGTGCAGATCAAAGACGTGCTCCTCGCGTCGGGCAACGGCGCATTCTTCTATGTCGATCAAGCTGCCATCAGCTCCGGCGCAATCCAGGACGGCATCTATGTCGGCGCACCGCTTTGCGCGGCGGCTGCACTTGGCAACATTCAAGTCCTGAAGGAAAGAAACATCCTCGAGCATGTCCAGGATGTCTGGCCCCATTGGCTTTCCGGTATGAAAGCCGAACTGGAGGGACATCCCATTGTCGGCGAAGTTCGCGGCGTTGGACTCCTGTCCGCCTTAGAAATGATGCGGGGATCCCAAAGCGCGCATACCTTTTGAGCCCGAACTGCAGGTCGGCGCGCGTGCCGCCGCTGCCCTGCTTGAGAACGGTGTCATCGGCCGAGCCATGCCGCATGGCGATATCCTCGGATTTGCCCCGCCTCTGATCATGACCCGGAACGAAATCGACATCATCGTCGACGCGACCTCGAAAAGCGGTCGATACGACCTATCGCGCTAAAGGCCGAAACTGCGATGTGACCATGGCCGCACATTAATGGGTAGAGGCAAGAACGATGCACATCGATGCAATTGTACGATAGCTTCTCAGCCGCCAGAACGACATTGTAGATAGACTCTGCGCTTTCTTGCGTCTGCCCAAAGCACGAACCCAGCTTTCACAGGAGGGATGCGCGACGCGCAAACGTTTCTGGCGACCTGGCTCAAAAGCATGGGCTTGAGCGATGTCCAGCTTCTCGATGGCGGAGGCCATCCCGCTGTCTATGGTGCTTGGAACGGTGCACCCGGAAAACCTACGTTGCTCATCTATGGACACTATGATGTACAGCCTCCCGACCCGCTTGAAGCTTGGGTAACTCCATCTTTCGAACCAACGATACGAGACGGACGGCTCTATGCGCGCGGTGCATCTGACGACAAAGGCTCGACTGCAATCGCGCTAGAAACTATCGCTGCTTTCTCATCGTCCGAGGCGCCTGCACTATGAATGGGAAGGTCTTTCTGGAGGGGGAAGATGAAATCAACAGTCCTAGTGGATTGATTCCAACGCTTGGTGCCCGCGTTTGACTGCTGCAATGATCTCATCGGGGTCTGCTTTCCAGACGAATGGCCGCGGTTCGTGATTGTGCTCAGTCATGAAGCGGTTGATTGCCGCCTGCAGGTCGACGACGGAGTGGAAGACGCCGTGTTTCAGTCTCCGTCGTGTCAGTTTTGCGAAGAAGCCCTCGACTGCGTTGAGCCACGAACATGATGTTGGAACGAAGTGGAAGGTCCATCGCGGATGTCTTGCCAGCCAGGCGCGGACCTTCGGCTGCTTATGGGTCGCATAGTTGTCGAGAATGACGTGGACTGCCTTATCCTTCGGCAATTGCGCCTCAATCACGTTGAGGAAACGGATGAACTCCTGATGCCGGTGGCGCTGCATGTTGCGGCCGATCACCGAGCCGTCGAGAACATTGAGGGCAGCAAACAGGGTGGTGGTGCCGTGGCGCTTGTAATCATGGGTCATCGTGCCACCGCGACCCTTCTTCAAAGGAAGTCCTGGCTGGGTGCGGTCCAGCGCCTGGATCTGGCTCTTTTCATCGACGGAAAGAACAATGGCATGGGCCGGCGGCGAGACGTAGAGCCCAACGACATCGTGCAGTTTCTCGGCAAAGGCCTTGTCATTCGACAGTTTGAAGCTGCGCCAGCGGTGCGGTGCAAGACCATGCTCGTGCCATATCTTGACGACCGAAGAGGCCGCGATCCCCACCGCCTTTGCCATCGCGCGAACGGTCCAGTGTGTGGCTTCTTGCTTGGGCGTTTCCAGTGTCAGCGCGATCACCTGATCGACCAGTTCGGGATCGAGTGGCGCAATGCCTGGCGGGCGGCTCTTGTCGCGCAAAAGGCCTTCCACGCCTTCGGCCATAAAACGCTCCTGCCATCGCCATACGCAGGTCTTCGATTTGCCGGTAGCCTCCATAATGGCCACAGTTCCCAAGCCGTCATCGCTCATCAGAATGATCTTCGCCCGCCACGCATGCTTCTGCGGCGAACCGTGCTTTGCCACGATGGCTTCGAGCCGGATCCTGTCGGCGGCAGTGACGTCAAATGTAATACCGGTGCGCATGCCCGATCGTCGCACATGCGAAAACCGATGGGAATCCAACATCGGACTCTTTTGTCTCGATCATTCCACTAGTTTCCGTACGATTGTGGAACTGTACAGCAACTTGCTCCAGATCCATCAAGACCATTTGTCTCAGTGTAATATTAAACCAACAATGAAAGTCGGACCAATTAAGATTTGACGGTCCGAGAGCGTCAATCGATGACGAATAGCTGCTGCGGAACGTTGGATAGGCATTCAACCTGTCTCTCGGTTATCAGGATGCTTTCGGTAATCTCGATCCCCCAATCCCCGTACCAAAGGCCTGACATGAAGTGGAAGGTCATGCCTGGCTGCAACTCGGTTTTGTCGCCGGCTCGAAAGCTAGCGGAATGCTCGCCCCAATCCGGCGGATACGCAAGGCCAATCGAATATCCAGACCGGCTCGTTTTAACGAAGCCGTATCGAGCAAGTGCCTGGGCATAGGCATTGGCAATGTCCTCGCAGCGATTTCCGGCCACTGCCTTCTCGAGCCCCGCCCTCATACCGTCGAGAACGGCCTTTTCCGCGTCGAGGATCTTCTGTGTCGGCTTCCCAAGATAATACGTTCGTGAGAGCGGGCAGTGGTAACGCTTGTGCACGCCAGCCAGCTCAAAAAAGATGCTTTCGTCGGCTCTCACCGGTTGATCGCTCCAAGTGAGATGTGGCGCTGAAGCATCTGCGCCGGCCCCGATCATTGGCATGGCTCCGGGGTAATCTCCCAGAAGCCACCGTTACCACGCGTTCCTGCGTGGAAGATTTCCGCGACCACGTCAGACTGCTTCATACCTGGCCGAAGCACATCGGATATGCGCTGATACACGCCTTCGATAACCTTGCCTGCTCCCCGCATATACTCAATTTCCCGGGGAGATTTTATGATACGCTGCCAATTGATCAGTCGGTTCGTGTCCTTGAACTTCGCGTTGGGAAGCGAAGCTGAAAGCACTTCGAATGCGGCAGCCGTAAAGAAGTAGTTATCCTTCTCGACACCAATAATCGCAGAGGCATGGCCTTCACTGAAAATAACGTCTGCAAGGACCGTCATCGGATGAAGAGTATCGGACTGAACGTAATGGTCCTCATACCATCTGATCCGATCTTCGCCGATGTAGGCAGTGCGGCGACAACCATTGGCATCGATCCCCCGGCCAAACCAAAGTGGATCCTTGTCCTTCGAAACGACCACGCATTGATGCACGTAGAATGACCATCCGTCATAACCGGTCAGCCAAGCCATGTTTGCAGGGTCAGTGACCACCAGCAAATCAACACCAGCCTGCTCCATAGCCTGGCGGGCTTTCTCGAGACGGCTCCGATATTCGGATAGCTCAAATCGCAGCATTTTCGTACCCCAAAGAAACAGGTTATCTTAGCAGACCACGCCCGGCAGACGGCAATCGGCGATCTTCGTAGCCTATTTTGACGGCGACGCCTCCATAACGGTCAAGCATCGCCGGCAGCAGATGAGCAGCGCCGCGTCAATTGTTCAAATACAATTTCGTTAAGGTCTCGATCTTGGATCGAGATGGTTAGCTCGGCGAGGCCAATCCCAACGCTAATCGTTCGCCTGCGACACCGTCATTGACAGTCGACCAATCGGTGTAATCAGACGAACTATCATGCCGATATCGAGACGTTCCCAATACATAACGAGCGGGGTCACCTAATGGCGTCGGCACCTCGAAACTCCTGAGCTTGAATACCGGCTGGACAACACGGCCAGCTTCGCGGCCGAAAGTTGGCATCTTTCGGTATCAATCACATCGAAATCGGGATTCCTGAGACCGGGGTTGTCGCACCGAAAAGGCGAGGAGGGGAACGGTCGGACTATCGGTTTGAGGGCCGATATGGACGCCTTGCCAAATTGCAGGAGCATCAAATAGGCCGGTCCGACGTTTATCCAGTACGGAAGCGAGCAGTTCGACATTTACCTCATCGTAGTCAGGAGTCGTCTCACCTTGCCTTCAAAATCAAAAACTTCCTTGAGCAAGAAGGCAATGTCGTTGATCGGAGAATTGATGGTTTGCGTGTTCGTGCGTTCTTCCGTGGCTGTCAGTTTCGCAGCGGCTTGCCGGTGGCAAGCATGTGCTTCACCCTCTCGACCGTTGCGGTCGTCTCGAACAGAGCGGTAAATGTCTGCCGTTCCAGGGCGATGATGTCGTCCTCGACCATCGGCTTCAGCGGATCGGCATCCGGGCCTCCGCTCAGCACGTTGATCAGCGCCTCGCCAACGACTATGTCGTGGGCGGTCGCACGGCCGGAGAAGGCTGCGCCTTTCAGAATGTTGCGCAAGTCCGAAGCGCCGGATGGGCCAGACACCGCAAGCAGTGGTGGCTTGGGGGCAACATAGCCGTCGGAGAGCGAAAGCGCTTTCTGCTTCGCGTCGGCCAGGAGCCGGTCGCGATTTATGGTGACACCGTCGGTCGGGCGCAGGAAGCCGAGGCTCCTTGCTTCGAAAGCGCTGCTAGAAACCTTGGCTGGAGCGATTAGGTTGAACGCGGCGACCGCTGGCACGCTTAGGCCCGTCGTGGCGCTGGCAAGGCCACTCTGGCGGATCAGCATTTCCTTGCAGCCGCCCCAGCCGGGGACAACCCCAATGCGGGTTTCGACCAAGCCGATGGAGAGCTCGGCATGGGCTTGGATTGCATCGCAATGGAGCAGCATTTCGCAGCCGCCACCAAGAGCGAGGCCGGCGGGGGCGCCAACGACCGGGAACGGGGCGTATTTGACCGCCTTGAAGGTTTGGTGCCCCATGTCAATGAACTCGCCCAGGGCGTCGGAGCCGCCTTTTTCGATTCTTTCGAGAAAGACACGCAGGTCGGCACCTGCACTGTGGATAGGAGAATCGGATCCGATGAGCAGTGCTCTGAAGCCTTTACCCACTTCCTCAAGTGCCGCATTGATCGCGTCGAGCAAGGCCTCAGAGAACGTGTTCATCTTAGTGCAAAATTCAAGACAGACGACGCCGTCATCCAGGTCCCACAGTGCGGCGCAGCCATAGTCGACCACTGGCTTGGTTGTGAGCTTCAGATCAGCAATGGTCATCACGCCCTCGCCCCGCCCAAACTCCGTTCCGGCTACGCCGCTCTGCGCAACGCCGCCGCCGTAGGCTCGTCCGTTTGACTTCGACCCTGAATTCGGACGTACGTTCACAGACTCCATAACGTGCGGACATTGGGCGGGCCTACTGCTCCAACCAAAGCACGTCCAACTGCAACCGGTGATCAACAAAAGCCAGGCGCCAAGGTCTCATCCACCGTGCGTTTGATCAGCTGGGTCAATTCGCGTCGCGTTAGCCAAACGAGCCAGTCATCATCTTCGATTCCGTGGTCAGGTAAACGCAAAACAGACCCGTGGGCTTCTCTGTGGAGATAACCATACAGATCGGCGACTCCCTTTTCGATTGACCAGGTGGGGACAAGGCCATAAATGAAATCGGGTGACCATTTCGCCCATGCCAACCCAAATGCAATGCTCGAAAAGGTTCTGGGCAACCCCTGTCCTCTAAAATCCTCTCGAAGCCATATGTCGCCTTGGTAAACTACGGCCCCCGTTATTTTCCGAGCGGTTGATGCACGGCAAACACACGAGGACCCTGAGCCGGCTTGGCTCTTCGGATCTGCGTAGCACGCCTTCAATGACTCCAGGTGTTCAGCCAAGTTGGTTGTCCTTAGATCGTCCACACGAAGTGCCTGTACATGCGCTACCTCGCTCGATTGATCTTCTCCGACAATCCAAAACGCACGGCCAAGTTTAAGCCGTGAACAATCGGGTCGAAAAATTGGAAAGGTTGGCGATTTTCCAACGAGGTTTGTAGTAATATCAAGGTATTCTTCAAAATTTTCTCCCATCTTGAAACGAATTCCCGCTTTTCGCGCTGCTTCATCAAACGAATGAATGTATCGCGATACGTCAAGGCTTGTAACACACTTTTCGGTTGTCACATAATTTTCCTTTCTTTATTGCCTCCGCCGCAGGTAGATAGTGCGCTGAAAATAAGAGTGTGTGATTGTAAAAGATACTATCAACCCTTGTAGTTGACGCGTCGACTCGGGCGTCTTTCCCGCAACGCGGCAACTGCGGGGCATTTCTGAAGACCACCTCAATCCGATGGGATCGTTCGCTAGCAACCGCAAACCCAGCCTGCCTCGCTGCTCGGAATCCTCGCATGACTAAATCATCCGTCGTCCGACGGCCAGAACGGCTTAGAAGGCTGGGCATCGAGCGGATCTTTGGGTGGACGACTGATGGCGCCGCCTCGTGCGCAACTACGAGCAGCGAATAGACGTCTCCCACGCACAATCCTCGTCGCAAGGGCGCAAACCTGAACCACAGAAACGTTCATTGTGAAATGGGTTAGCCAGCGTAGCCGGTAACCGGGGCAGATTACCGGGCAGTCAGGCTTGAGCGGCTTGCCTAACGAGATCCGGGAGCGGCGGAATCGACTCTTGTGTTGGTATGCCGAGGCGGTCGCCGAGATAGCGGAAGAATGAGACGTCGAGCTTGATGCAGGTCTTCATCAGGCCGAGCAGGACGTCGCGGGCGTTCTTGCCTGCCTCGCTGACGGTTCCGCCGGAGATCTTGCGCTTGGTGACGAAGGTGCGGATGTCGTTTTCCGAACCATTGGTGTGGAGTGGGATCTCGGGACGATCGAGAACGCGCAGGAGTTCATGCTTGCGGCGATGCAGCCTGGCAAGAAGCCGGTCGAGCATGACGTAGCCGGTTCGTCGTTTGAACAGGCGCTCGAAGCGGGCGCGCAGGGCCGCCGCGTGGCGCGGACAAGGAGCACGCTGGTAGCTCTTGAGGTCGCGATAGAACCACCAGATCAACTGGCGCATGATGTCGACGGCCTGACGTTGATCCGGGGTCACGGGTATCAATTTGTGGACGAGCCGCTCGGCGTGGACCCAGCACAGAGCATGGTCGCCGATGCGGAACTGGCCGGCATCATCGGACACGACCACGGTATCGGCGAGAAAGCCGTGGTGGCGGATCGCTCCCCACATCGCCCCTTCGGTGGCGATCCTGACTGGGTTGGGCTCAACCGCGAGCTGGTCGAGGCCGAGTGCGGCCAGATGCGCCTGCCATGCGGCGCTGTCGGCAAATGCCTTGTGCGGCGCAACCGCCAGCCGCGCGATCACCGGACCGGCGAGGTTGCGGCCGCGCATATAGGCCAGGGCCTCTTCATTGATGAAGTAATCGCTGTGCCCGGCACGCAGCGTCGCCAGGAACGCCTCCCGTGACTTCGATCGCCCGGTGCGGAACGCGGTGAAGCGGCGATCGCCGATCTGGGTGGTGTAGCCGTCCTGGTGGGCGTGGCGCGCCGACGTATCATCGACGGTGATCCAGGGCGCCGTAGCCAGCCCGGCGCGCAGCACGTCACGGTCCTCCGCCGCGAAGGCCTCCAGGCCCTCCGAAATCAGCCGCACCACCTGGCGCTTCGAAATGTCGACCCCGATCCCGGTCAACAACGCCGTCAACCGCTCCGTCGTCACCTGGCCTTGAATGTGACAGGCCAGAATGAAGCGGCGCAGGTTCGCGCCCCAGCCGCCGATGATCCCCGCCGGCAAGGGCGCCACCATCGTTTCGCCGGTCGGTGTCACCCAGCGCTCGCGGCGATAGCGCACCACCTCGGCCGACAACGCCAGATCGCGCACCAGGATCGTCTCATACCCCTTGAAGCGAGAGCCCGCAGGAGCGCTCACCGCAACCGTCACCTCGCGGCTCACGCGACCGCCGTCGCGCTTGGCGCCGCGCCGGCGGCGCTTGCCCTTGCCAGATGTCGGCTGCGTCGCCTTCTCCATGCCCGATGGCTTGGTCGGCTTGACCGGGGGACGCGGCGGCAGGTCCTTCAGCCGGGCGATCTCATCCTTCAGGGTCTGGTTCTCGGCGCGTAGCGCCTGGTTCTCGATCTCAAGGCTCTCGACCCGGCCTTGAAGACCGCGCACTTCGCCGATCAGCGCAGAAACCAGCCCGCGGAGTTCCGCGAGCGACAGGCCTTCAAGCGAATCAGTCGGTGGTAGCGTCACGCAAAGGGTGAATCACGAACGCACGCGCCTGCAAACCCCCACCGCCCGGTAATCTGCCCCGGTTACGCGTAGCCGCCGTTCCTCGCGAGGGAATATCTTGCCGCTCACTTCCCTAACGACGTCAACAACGATGTGTGTCGTGTGTCAGTGGGTCGGACGATATAGCCCAACGTCTTGTAGACCGCGAGGATGAACGATCTCGATCGCTTCGGCAGGCCGATAACAAGCGCTTCGCGCCGCGGCGCACCATTGAACTCAGCCTCGGGCAGGGCCTGGTGCAATGCCGCAATGCGACTACGCGCACATCCACTATTACCGCTGCCTGGGTTCGGATGGCTGGCGCCGTCTCGGCCATGCGGCGCGGTTCGAGGAAATCCGGGAAGTAGCTTCCCTTCCTGAGCTTCGGGATGCGCAGCTCGACCGTGCCGGCCGGCGTCTCCCAGTCCCGGTCGCGGTAGCCATTGCGCAGGGCGAGCCGCAGCGGGTTCTTCTCGCCATAGGCAGCGCCGGTGGCCGCGCCCACCTCCATTTCCATCAGCCGCTCGGCGGCAAAGCCGATCATCTCCCGCAGCAGATCGGCATCCGGGGTCTTCTCCACGAGCGTGCGCAGGTTCATCATGTCGTCGGTCATCGGTGGTCCTTCCGAAATGGGTTGGCGTCAACAACCAAACCCTACCGGAAAGCGCCGATGACCACCGACACGCCGCTCACGCTACAGCCCTACTAACGGCGCGCTCGCGAGCGGCTTCGTAACCGCCGAACTACACCACCTGATGGGACACGACCCGTCCAGCCGTGTCCGGTCGAAGACATCTATTGTTTAGACACCTAAATGAGGCGTGAGTATTCCGCCGGCGGGCCGCGGGACACATGGTTTACCCTCGCGCATAACAACACTTTTAATGGCACACCAATTGCATGGGACGCGGTGAAGGATCCGTTAATTCAGGAACGGCCAAAAAACGATGCCGATTTACGCCTAGACCGCCATGCAGAACGCAACCGAGGACAACGCCAATGGCAAGACGAGCGCTCATCCTGGTTGAAGGTCACAGGACCAGTGGTCTGCTGTACGTCCGAGCGGCCAAGCGTCTTGGACTTCATCCAATTACCCTGGCGGCTGATCCAGCCTGCTACGACTATCTTGCGGCGGAACAGGTTGAGGCAATCCGTGTCGCTACAGACGATCTCAATGCGCTGATCGGCGAATGTTCTCGGCTGCGTGCGACCTATGACATTGCCGGCATTACAGGCTTCTCGGGCGACGATGAGTCGATCTATGCTACAGTTGCCAAACTCTGCCGGCATTTCGATCTACCGGGACCGCATCCCGCGTCCATTGAACGATGCTGCGATAAATTCGCTCAACGTCAGCACCTCGCGCACTCCGGCGTTCCAGTACCTGCCTATTGCTTGGCCGCGAACGCGACAGAAATAGAAAGCTCTGCTGCGGAGATCGGCCTGCCGGTGATTGTCAAGCCAGCCGTAGGCAGCGGTAGCAGCGGGGTCCGATTATGCCGCAACGCCGATGAGATAGCCGAGCACACGACCTATCTGTTGGGCGGGAAGCACATTTGGCGATCTTCGCCGAGGATACTGATCGAAGAATTCGCACAAGGCCCCTTTTATAGCGTCGAGATAATGGGAAATGAGGTTGTTGGGATTGTCGCCGCTAATTTCGGCCCCCCACCGCATTTCGTCTTCCGTAATTTGGCCTTTCCGGCCCCGCTAAGGGATGACGAGCATGAGCGTATCATCAATGTTTCGCTGAGCTGTTTGCAGGCTCTCGGTCTTGGCTGGGGGCCCACGAACATAGAACTCCGGTGGACGAAGCGCGGCCCAGTCGTGATCGAAGTCAATCCGCGTCTTGCTGGCGCACTCGAGCCTCAACTGGTCCAACTGGCTTACGGTATTGACCTCATCACTGAGCACATCAAGCTTGTCATTGGCGAAGAATGGGATTTGCGCAGGGGACATTCACAGACTGCGGCTGCGCGCTTCCTGGTTCCTGATCATGATGGCATCCTTGATTGGATCGGCGGCGACAGTCAGGCGGCTGCTGTACTAGGCGTCGTCGAGACCAAATTGTATGTTGAATCCAAGACTTCGATCATCAGGAAAGGCGATTTCCGAGACTGGATCGGACATGTCATTGCCGTTTCACCCAGGCTTGCCCAGACCGAGGCGATACTTCAGCAGGCCATCGACTTGATTAATTGGTCGATGACATCATGTCAGAAGCTTGGTGAACAGGAAGAATCAGCGACTCCCAACCGCAACGCACTGAAGAAGGATCGTGCCCACTGAAGTAGATGCTTATGGGGCGAGCGGCGAGGGCGTAGCATCCTTCGGCGCTGCTGAATCCAACATTGGAAGGAAGTGCCTCATGTCGCAGTCTTTTGACGCGAGCCGGTCGCCGCTCTTGTACAGGATAACACGGTCATCGGCGTCATCGAAATGAGCAAGGCGAAATGGCTGATTGCCGCGCTCATACCCGATCTCCGGCCTCTCAACAAGATCGATGCCGACGCACCAACCAGCATTCTCGTCAATCGCGTGAATGACAGCAGTACTCGGAATAATCCGCCACCCGGAATTGTGGCAGCTTTCAACAACGGTATGTGCCATATGTCCAAACACTACGGTCTGAGCCCGGACAAATATCGCGCCAAGTTGGGTTTTTCGACGGATTGCGATCGAATAGCGGTTGACTAGATGTTGTCCACCCGGCGGAAGTGGTGGGGGCTAACCCCGGTCCAGGACCGAAACGCGCGCGAGAAGGCCGACAGCTCCGAGTAGCCGAGGCAAAGCGCCACCTCGGTCATCGGCATGTTGCTTGTCTTCAGATAGTGCCGGGCGAGTTCCTTGAGCGCCAACCGTAGCACGTCGTTTTAGGTCAATCCGATAGCCTTAACCTGCCGTTGCAGCAGTGAGGGGCTCTAACCGAGAATCCGGGCAATGTCGGCGATGGTAGGGGTGCGTTCGTCGAGGTTCATCTTGATCTGCGTTTTCAGGATCGACACAAGATCCTGCGGACTGCACTGCAAGGCGCGCCGGACTTCAGCATTGCCTCGATGATGGCGTAGAGATAAGAGGCGCGCTCGGCATTGGCGTAGACAGCACGTCCCGCCTGGAGGAAAAGCTGTTGGTTCGCCACCCGAAACGCACGGGACGCTGACGAAGCTGATGGTCCGCCCTGATCCTCGACCACGCCGACGGCCGACCTCGCTCGGAAACGACAGGAGGCGCGCCATGATGTCTGAGAAGATCAGGCCGCACCATCTGGAGCCAAGGCGATCCTGTATGTTCGGCAATCCTCTATCCATCAGGTCCTCACAATCGCGAGAGCAGCGCCCTGCAGTATGCGATGCGAAAGCATGCGCAATCAAAGAGCCGCTCCATGCCAGAAACAACTCTGGCTTGCCCGCGATCCAATTCCCCGCCAATCCTCAAACAGACCAAAAAGGCTCTTCGGCGTGTCCGGCGTCAGATCGGAACGGCGTCCAGCATCAAACCGGAATGGGTGTGCAGAATCACCGTCCGGCTTCGTCGGCTCCTGCAACCGCAGCATTGCCACCACCTCGTCAGCCCGAAGCATTTCCGCGCCTTGCATCGTTCGTTTCGCGACGATGCAAGATCCGCTGAGATATCGGTCGTCCATCTCCTCGTTTGACACGAGGGGTCAGTTCTAGGCTTCGTCAGGGGTCAGTTTCTCATTTCGCCCGACAAACTTGAAACGCGCAACGCTGTACCGGCCGTCGACACTGACAGGCACCTCACCCTCGATGGCCGCGCGACGAACGACGCGGCGCTGGCTGCCGTAATCCTTGGTCGCACAATGCATCGTGGCTCGGTTGTCCCAGATAGCAACATCACCCTGCTTCCACTTCCAGCGCACCGTGTTTTCCTGCGCGGTGATATGAGACTCAAACAGATCGAATAGCCTCTGGCCGTCATATTTCGAGACGCCAACGAAACGTGCTACATAAGAGCCGAGCACCAGCGTGCGCTCGCCGGTCTCGGGGTGGACGCGTACTACGGGATGCTCGGTCTCGATCCTCTGTTCGGTAAGGGCCTCGGCATAGGGCCTCTTAAAATAACCGCCAGGGAAGCTGTGAACAGCCCAGAGGTCGTCGGCAAGCCGTTGCAGCGGCAGCGGCAAGTCGAGATATGCGGTCGCCGTGTTTGACCACACCGTGTCGCCGCCGACTGGTGGGATCACAACGCCTCGCAGCACCGAAATCTTGGGATAGGCATCCATGCAGGACCAATCGATGTGCCAAACGTCTGCTTGGATATCTCCGCGTGCGGAATCAATATCGAAGATCGGCATGGTTCCCTCCGGATATGGCGAAGGCTTCCCAAAACGAAGAGCAAAGCGCTCCTGCGCATCGTCGTCGAGATGACCCTGGTCGCGGAAGAAGATGACCTTGTGCTCAAGCACCAAACCGTTTATCGCAGCGATAGTCTGGTCCGGCAAATCGGCCGACAGCTTGGTGTTCCTGATCTCAGCGCCGATGCGCGCCGCGCATTTAACGACATCGGTGCATGGGATGACATTGTCCAAGTCCATTTCACTCATGGTGGCATTCTCCAAAGTTGCGGCCTTTTCGCCATGCAAAGCTATTCAACTGTGACAAGAAATCATTCATGGCATTGTAACCGATCGATCCAACGTACAATTCTGCTATCGTGTGTCAGCTCTTGAGCGTCTTACAGAAACACGGAGCCAAGGTTATCGATCAGTGACACTGATTATCTCAGAAGAAGCGCCAACTCGGCACTTTGCAAGCACTTCCAAATTCCGCGGTGTATATCCTTTCATAGGGCATCGCGGTCAGAGGATGTCTCTGGCCCGTACTCGATTGGCTTGCTTCACAATGTTCAAATGATGTTTTCCTCCTATTCGCTGACGAGTAGTGTTATACGTCTCCATTGCGAACCGCACCTACCTCTTCTGGGGGGCTGATCTCACCCGAGCGAGATCGAGCGACGTCTGGGCTGAAGACCGCCTGCCGCCGAACTCATAAGGCGCCGACGCACAGCCAGATGCGCCGTATTGAGCCGCATTTCCCGGCCACCTGAGCTCCAAGCTGCAGGCTGAATGCGATGGCCATTAGTCGACCGCTGATCATGTTGTTCAGCGAAGGACAGGTGAGAGAATACAAATGCGCGGCACTGACGACTGACGCTTTCCCGAAAGCCACAGCTCTGCGCATTTCGATCTGCTGGACCGGACCCCGGATCGATTGAACGATGCTGCGACAAACTCGTTCAACGTGAGCTCCTTGCGGAGGGCGGCGTTCCAATACCTGCTTATCGCTTGGCAGCGAATGCGACGGACGTAGAAAACTTTGCCACGGAGATCGGCCTGCCGGTGGTTCTTAAGCCATCGGTCGGCAGCGGTAGCATGGGTGTCCGATTGTGCCCGTAACGCCGACGAGTTGGTCGAGCATATACGACCTATCTGTTGGGCGGGAAGCACATATGGCGCTCTTCACCAAGGATACTGGTCGAAGAATTCGCACAAGGCCCCCATTATGGCGCCGAGATAATGGGAAATGAGGTTATTGGGATTGAAGTTGCTGACTTTGGCCCCCCACCGCATTTCGTCTATCGTGAGTTCACCTTTCCGGCCCTGCTGACCGATGACGAGCATGAGCGTATCACCGATGTTTCGCTAAGCTGTTTGCAAGCTCTCGGCCTTGGCTGGGGGCCAACGAGCATTGAATTCCGGTGGACGAAGCGCGGCCCAGTCGTCATTGAGGTCAATCCGCGTCTTGCTGGCGTGCCCGATCCGCAACTGGTTCAGGCGGCTTACGGGGTCGATCTCATCACCGAGCACATCAAGCTTGTCATCGGCGACGAATGGGATTTGCACAGAAGGCATTCGCACATTGCAGCTGCGCGAATGCTAGTCCCTGATCGCGATGGCACCCTCGATTGGATCGATGGCGGCAGTCGGGCGGCTGCTGTACCAGGTGTCACCGAGGTTAAAGTGTATGTTGAACCCAAGACGCCGATCGTCAGGCAAGGCGATTACCGAGACTGGATCGGCCATATCGTGGCCGTATCACCCAGCCGTGCTCGGACCAAAGCGATACTTCAACGCGCCGTGGGTCTAATCGGCTGGTCCATCACACCATTTCCGACCCTTGGCGAATAACATCAAGGTTGGCAGTTAGGAGAAGGCCGCGCGCTGAAAATAGAATTCGACGGTGTCGAGGACGCTGTCGATGGCGCGGTAGAGATACATCCACCGGGCGCGGACCTTGCTGTAGGGTCGAGTGGCCGGGGTGAATTCACCCCCAGGCTCCACAGATCCGCACGTGAGTGTCTCCACTCATCCGGCTCCTACTGTCCAGCCGGTGCCCAATACAGCAACCGCCAATGTGCAAACAGCGCTGGCTCCCGACGCCTTACGTCCTGGACCCAATACCGCGTCACGCCTACGATGGCGATTCAGGCGGCGATATTTCGACATCGCCCAGCGTGCCAGGCGCAGGTCGAGATGCATCAATGCTCGGGAAAGTGCCGATTTGTGGTAACGACCATAGTAGTTTATCCAACCAGGAAGGATCGGATTGAACATCTTGGCCAGATCATTGATGCGCTTGTCGATACGGCGGTCAAGCTGCCAGTCCCGCATTGTCTGACGGATGGCTTTCGCGGTTGCTGATACCCGGACTGAAATTGACGAAGGTCTTGCCCCATCGGTTCATTGCCAGTCTCGGCCGAAACGTGTAGCCGAGAAAGTCGAACTTCTGGTTGGGTAATGCCCCCGCCGAACGTTATCCTTGCAATACACGATCCGTGTCTTGTTTGATGTAACGTCAGTCCACATTCGGCAAATCGCCGCTCAAGATCCGTTTGCAACTTTTGGGCCTGACGCTCGCTGCTGCAATGACAAACGGCATCATCGGCAAAGCGTTCAAACGGAATTTCAGGATGGTGTTTGGCCATCCACCGACCGAACGCATAGTGCAAAAAGAGGTTCGCCAGCAAGGGTTCCCGTCTCTCGAGGTTCCAAGGTGCCGTTCTCCAGTTGCACGGGAGCCGTCAGCCACCGTTCGATGTATAACAACTCCCACGAGCAGTCGGTGTGCTTTCGCACCGCCCGTAGCAGCAGGTCGTGTGGAATGGTGTAGAAGGAAACATCTCCAGACTGCCCATCACCAGGACCTTCCCGCCTCGGCAACGATCATGCGGGAGGGCCACGCCTTTGAAGGGCGGCCTCTGGCCGTAATCAGCCGCCTCAAACGCCGCGGCGAGCCAACGCTGCTTTTAGAATTGCCGGACGGCAGCCGGACCTACATTCCCGTCGCGTGGACGGATCTCGGGGGCCTGGGGGGTGGTTCCACAGCCTCGCCGGCTAATCACTCCAGCATTGGGCGGCTTTCAGACCTTCTGCATCTGCGCTTTCTGACCGACGCTCTTCTTGAACGGCGCGGCGAGTCGCCGCCCGATGACAAGGAGGAGCGACATGCAACTGAAGCTGAGATTCGCCGAGGAAGACCGCAAGCGGCCTCCCGACCCACCCACCAGGGAGACGCTGGACGCCGAGGCGCGGGCGGAGGCGTTGCGCCGGCTCGCCCTCGTGATCGCGCGCATGCTGACAGTGAGGGAGGCCGGTCATGACTGAACACAGCAAAATCGCCGCCGGTCACCAGGCCCGGCTGGCTGTCGTCTACCTGCGCCAGTCGAGCGCCTCACAGGTGGAGAACAACCGTGAATCGACCGAGCGGCAATACGCGCTCTCCGGTCGGGCGCGCGAGCTGGGTTGGCCGGACGAGCGTGTCTTGGTCATCGACGAGGACCTTGGCCTGTCCGGCTCCGGCAGCGTCATGCGCGCCGGCTTTGCGCGGCTGACCAGCGAGGTGGCGCTGGCCCGGGTCGGCATCGTGCTTGGCCTGGAGGTTTCGCGGCTGGCGCGCAACAATGCCGACTGGCACCGGCTGATCGAGTTGGCCGGGCTGACCGATACGCTGATTGGCGATGCCGACGGGATCTACCACCCGGCTCTGTTCAACGATAGGCTTTTGCTCGGGTTGAAAGGCGCCATGAGCGAGGCCGAATTGCACGTCCTGCGCGCCCGCCTCAATGGCGGCATCCGCAACAAGGCAGCGCGCGGTGAATTGCGCCGCGGCCTACCGATCGGCTTCGTCTGGGGCGAGGCGGACGGCGAGATCCTGATCCATCCCGACGAGGCCGTCGCCCATGCCATCCGCACCGTCTTTGCCCGCTTTGCCGAGCTCGGCTCGGCGCGCCGCGTGTGGCTGTGGTTCCGCGAGCAAGCGATGAAGTTCCCGCTGTGGCTTAATGCACGCACCGAGCTGCGCTGGGGCGAGGCCAGCTACCACGCGATTCACAGCGTGCTTGCCAATCCAGTCTATGCCGGCGCCTATGTCTATGGCAAGTATCGCCGAGAGACGGTGCTCGACGAAACCGGCGCGCGGTGCAAGCGGATACGCAAGCTGCCGATGGAAGACTGGCAAGTGCTGATCAAGGACCACCACCAGGGCTATATCGATTGGCCCACCTTCGAGGCCAATCGAGAGCGCATGGCGGCCAACACCCAACCCCGGACGCACGCCAAGGCGCAGGAACAGGCCGGTGGCGCCGCCAGAGAGGGTGGCGCCCTGCTGCAGGGCATTGCCCGCTGCGGCCACTGCGGGCGACGGCTGCACACCCATTATCGCGGCCGCACCGTGACGCCGGGCTACCATTGTCCCGGCAAGGTGGTCGTCGAGGGCAGAGGCGTCCATTGCCTCAATGTTGGCGGCGGGCAGATCGATGAAGCCGTGGTGGCGGCCTTCCTGGAGGCGCTGGAGCCGGTGCGCCTGACCGCCACGCTCGAAGCGGCCGAGCGGCTGGAGAACGATCGCGACGCAGCACTCAAGCAATGGCGGCTCGACGTGGAGCGCGCCGCCTTCGCCGTCAACCGCGCCGAGCGCCGCTATTGCGCCGTCGATCCCGACAATCGCCTGGTCGCCCGCAGGCTCGAGCAGGAGTGGGAGGAGGCGTTGCGCGCACTGGAGGCGGCAAAGGCGGAACTGGCGCGGCGCGAGGAGCAGCGTCCGCGCGTCCTGTCGGCCACGGAGCGGGAAAAGCTGCTTGCCCTCGGGGCCGATCTGGCGAGCGTTTGGTACGCGCCCACCACCACGCCGCGTGACCGCAAGGAATTGCTGCGCACGCTCCTCGATGAGGTCACCCTCCATGTCGATCGCGACGAGGCAGCGGCGCTTCTCGTCCTGCGCTGGAAGGGCGAGGCTACGAGTCGCCTCACCGTCGCCTTGCCGCGCTCGCGGCCGGCGACGGTTCGTACCGACGAGGACACGCTGGCGCTGCTGCGGCGGCTGGCACCGCATTATCCCGACGCGGTCATTGCCGGCGTCCTCAACCGCCAGGGCCGCCGAACGGCGTACGGCCACCGGTTTGACGCCAACCGCGTCGGCTATCTGCGTAAGCACTGGAAGATTCCCGCCTGCAAGGCCAAGCCACCAGCCGCCGACGGCGACATCGTCACCGTCCGTCAGGCCGCTGCCGCGCTCGGCGTGGCGCCATCGACGCTTCACCGCCATGTCAACGACGGCCTCATCCCGGGCGAACAGGTGACACCCGGTGCGCCATGGCGCATTCGCCTGACCGCCGAACTCAAGGCCCGCTTCCTGGCCACGCCTGGCGAAGGCTTTGAGCCCATCCGCGACGCCATGGAGAACCTCGGCCTGTCGCGCCAGGTCGTGTTGCAGCGAGTAAAACGCGGCGAACTCGAAGCCGTCCATGTCGTGCGTGGACAGAGAAAAGGCCTATGGATCAAGACGATAGACCAAAATCCCAGCCTCTTCGAACAGATACCGTGAACCAGGGGGTATTATGACAATGGATCCAAGAATGCCCGAATGTCGAGATCGAGAACCCAGTCATGGCGCCAGCCTCTCTGCCTTGCCATACCCACGGCCTCGAGTGCCGATTTGCCGGGCCTATCCTGGCGTCGTTCTCGTCGTTGATGACCACGAGCAGTTGCTCAATTCGATTACGCCCGATCGGCGCCACGACCCCGAACTCAGACAGGTGTGACCGCAATGCGTTCGATATCTGAGTGCGCTGGCGGTTGAGCATCAACCGGACGCGGTGCGCATCATAACGCTTTGCTGCTCGGGCGATTTCACTGGCACGAAGCGCCTAGTCGGCCGTGTCATTGCCTCGCAGATGGCTTCTGCGTCTGCGGCATCATTCTTCCGCCGCTTCAGATAGGGCTTCGCATACTGTGCCGGCAGCAGTCGCACATCGTGGCCACGTGCGATCAGTTCGCGAGCCCAGTGTGCGATGAACTGCACGCCTCGATCCCCGCCAAGCATCGCGGCAAGCTCTCGAAAAACGCCAGTACGCGCCCACGCGTCAGCTTCCTGCGAAAGGAAACCTCACCAACCGCATCCACGCCGTGCACTTAAAACACGGAAAACACGGACTTCGCAATATCCAGACCGACCGCATGACGTTGCTCATCATAGCGCTCCTCCATCTCTGGTCCCGCGAACATACCGCAGGGAGGGAGGAGAGCCGTCCACATGCGGTAATCGCGGGAGCGAGTTGCCCTAGAAATCAATCGTAGTCTTGGAGGGTGGCTGTTCCCCGATAGGATGGAAATACGGGCTCACGACCTGACGCCGGGCCCAAACATCGAATGGAGAATAGCCATGGAAGAATATATCGGTCTCGATGTGTCGATGAAAGAGACGGCAGTTTCGATCCGCCGTGAAGGCGAACGGATCTGGCGCGGGAAGTGCGCATCTGATCCCAACATCATTGCCGAGCTTGTCCGCAAGCGGGCGCCAGCTGTAAAACGAGTGGTGTTCGAAACGGGGCCTCTCTCCGTATATCATGCGCTACGCGCCAAGGGATTACCGGCAATCTGCATCGATGCCCGTCACGCCAAAGCTGCGCTCGATATGGCGGCGAATAAGACGGATGCGAATGATGCCGATGGTTTGGCGCAGCTTGCAGAAGTCGGGTTCTTTCGCGAGGTGCGCGTGAAAGGTTTCGACAGCATGTTGACCCGGACGCTCGTGTCGGCTCGCACCCGGCTGGTCCGAATCACCACCGAGCTTTCAAACCAGATCCGGGGGCTCATGAAGACATTCGGGTTGCTCGTTCCTGCAGGTTAGGGAACCACATTCGAGAAGAACGTTCGGGGCCTTCTTGTCGATCACAAGGAACTTGCTCTTATCGTGTTGCCGATGTTGGAAGCCTGGCGCGGCATTCGCATTCGTGCCGCCGAGCTTGGGCGCCAGCTCGTCGCAGATGCACGTCAGAGCCAGGCATGCCGCATACTCATGTCGATCCCTGGCATCGGCGCCATCACCGCAACCTCCTTCGCCACTGCCATTGAAGATCCGGGCAACTTCAAGAAGTCCCGATCTGTTGGCGCCTGGATCGGCCTGACGACGCGCCGCTACCAATCCGGAGAAGTCGATTATGACGGCCATATATCCCGACGCGGTGACCGCCATTTGCGAGGGCTTCTCTACGAAGCAGCGTCGGTTATTCTGACGCGTAGCACGACCGAGAGCACCCTGCGGACATGGGGCCTCAAGCTCCGCGAGAGGATCGGCTTCAAACGCGCGGCCGTTGCCGTAGCGCGCAAACTGGCGGTCACGATGCATGCGATGCTCAAGACTGGCGAGCTCTTTGATCGGAACGCAGGAGCAACAACATGAAATTGCGGATAGCGTTCAGGATCTGAGCGCCTGAGACGTCCCCGCCGGGGGCCGAGCCATTCCGCTGATGGGGTAGCACCGCTGACTCAGCAAAGTGCGTCGTCCACATTGAAGGCTCCTCCCGCGAAGCTCCATCATGCGGCGACCGATGTCGACCGCGAAGACAACCGTGTACCCGGCAAACGCATCTCCAAGAACGAAGATACTTGACGTCCCCACGGCGACAAGACAACCCCATCATAAGCCGAAAGTCACCGACCGAAAGTCGCAGGGTGTTGAGACCACGGGCTATCCCTATTCCGCCGCTTATCTCGAGGCCGTTCCTTAACGCGACCTCCAGTTCAAGGCAGGGGATATCGGCCTGATCGACGGCGGATTCGTTCACGGGGTCACACGACCATCAGGCAACGGAAACCGTCGCCTGCTGCTCTGGTGGACCTGAGATGGATGTCGCAAGGTCGGCAGGGGGGTGCTCCCCTGTGATCATTACACATCCTGGCTCTGCGCGTCGCGTGGGAGGCTGGTGCGGCTAGTCCGTGTGCCGTCGGAGCGCGATTTGAGGATCGGCGTTTGAAGCTGGCTCTTCTCGTCGACGCTGGGCGCCAGCGTCCTATTGGGTGGCGACAGGTAGAGCCCGACGATGTCGCGCACCTTATCGACGAACAGCGGATCGCTCGACAGCTGGAACGTCTCCGAGTGGTGCAGATGCAGCCCAAAGGAGGTCCAGATCCTGCCGGCCGTCGTGTGCGAGAAGCCCGTTCGCACGGTGGAGCGCAGAGTCGGGACTGTCAAGAATTCCGTGTGCGGGCGGCCAATGATGGGTAAAAAGGATTCCCATTCCCGACGCAACGAACCTGCGATACCGAATGAACTTCTCGACCAGGTTCTGGCAGGAGGGGGCAGCCAGTGCCGTGTTCGAACAGGGCGATCTGTTGGGTTCGTTAGAGAAGGCTCTGACCTAGCGCGCTGAACGCGGAAATCGATCGCGATCTGGCGCTGGCAATGCGCGTAAGGCTATGGCCGCAAGACGGTGTCGACCGAGATCGGCAAGCTTGAGATCGATGGTCCGCGCGACCGCCAGTCGAGTTTCGATCCGCAGCTGATCGGCAAGGACCGGCGCCGTTTTTCCCGGCTTTGATAACGATATCGTTGATATCCAATAGGTGAAGAGCTTGCCATGTGACGAATTGTTTTTCCAGATGACTAGACAGATAAAGCATTACGTTGCTTCGACGCCGTGGCTTACAGTTCGATAATTCCAAGACGGATTGCCTTTATAACAGCGACCGTCCTGCTTGCAGCGTTCAACTTTTTTAATACATTCTTAACGTGGAAATTAACAGTATTTTCGGATATTCCTAAAATAACTCCTATTTCCCATGACGATTTCCCTCTTGATGTCCACAAAATACATTCCTTCTCTCTTGTGGAAATTTCAGGGATAAATTCGATGGAATTCGAATTTGCGATCTTAGCGACACTAAGATGGAAATGTGTCGCAGCAAGTTGTAGGTAGGTGATTGTTCTATTTTGGAATTCACGGTCGCAATTCCGAACAAAGCTCATGATCGCTAAGCTGCCATCCGGGCCGCGCAATGGAATAGCAATTCCTGACCTTAGGCCGAACATTGCAGCCTCGTCGAAGATGCGTCGTTCGTGTGCAGTCGTGCTTGCGCTACTGTACACCTCCCCCCATCGAATGGGGCCTGCCCGCGTCCGACTCTCCTTGATTATGGGAGCTATCCTGTCATAGCCCCTTTCGAGACATCGCTCCTGCCACTCATCAGGATAATTCAAAATCTGCTCCGAGACGCATCGGACTGGCTTCAAAATCTTGCGGTCGGCTGTAAGAGGACCATAGGCTATCCAAGTGCAGTCGAAATTTAGCGCAAAACCCGACAAAAGGTCGAACAACTGTTTGGGCTGAGAGACACCATCTGAGTAGTCGAGAAACCGACTGAACTCTACCGCAACCCCATCCCTGACTACATTTGGGAAAAGCATTGACGGCTCCAAGGAAATCTGATCGGAAACTCCCATGGTCGGTCTGCGCACTTGAGGAAACCCGCAGTCACCCGCGAGCCTTCCGTCGCCTCTTTTGGGTAGCCAATCGCGCGCCATGCTGTCACCGGTGCACCACGCCGTTGCCTGTGAGACAGTACGGCTCTGCGCGCCTTTGGCGGCCGGTACTGGCACGGCTCCCACGGCAAGTTGACGCAGAGCCGACATCTTGCTTTCCTCGCTTGTCTCGTTGAGTGATGCGTATCATCGGCAACTCCTACAACGTAGAAAATGTAGACATTTCAAAAGTCGTGCCAAATTTTCAGAAAGGGGTCCCAACAAGACATTGTTTTTGTCTTTCAGTCGCTTACCGGGTGTAGCAGCAAATCGGACAAGTGCCGCTACGTCGTGAGCTCGACAAAGTTGACGACAAAATCAGTTGGGGAGTTTGGGAGGCTGTAGGAGATAGAGCGTTCCGGAGCGAGCCTAAACGGCAGCCCTCTCCTGAAGTCCCGTCGCCGGGACGAGAGTTCGGCAACGTCGTGTGTAGTGCTGTGAATGCTTTGGCAAGCCACGCTTCCTAGTGGATTGATTCCAACGCTTGGTGCCCGCGTTTGACTGCTGCAATGATCTCATCGGGTTCTGCTTTCCAGACGAATGGCCGCGGCTCGTGATTGTGCTAAGTCATGAAGCAGTTGATTGCCGCCTGCAGGTCGACGACGGAGTGGAAGACGCCGTGTTTCAGTCTGCGTCGTGTGAGCTTTGCGAAGAAGCCCGCCTGTTCGGTATCAGCAAGCGCGGCGATCGCTATCTGCGCACATTGATGATCCATGGCGCACGCGCTGCGCTCGGCAAAGCAGCGGGCAAGCAGGATCCTCGAAGCCTTTGGCTTAGTAAGTTGCGGCAAAGGCGGCATCCCAATGTCGCGGCTGTCGCGCTCGCCAACAAGAATGCGAGGATCGTGTGGGCCATGCTCTCGGGCGGCACAGTCTACGAGCACGCACCATCGGTGAAAGCAGCTTAAGGCGAAGCGGCAAACGAAGGAATAACAGAAGGAGGTCTCACCCCAGCAATTGCAACAAAATGGTAGGAGATGGTGAAACGGTCATTCCGTCGCTTCCCGAACCTGGTGTGTGGACCGGCTTGGCTTCGGCCAATGTCTAGGGGCCCATGAGGTGGAAGCGCGCGAAAATCCATCGGGGCTCGCGGCGATGACGTTGTCCAGCCGCATCAGGAAGCCGGATATACGTCAGCAGTTGTGACCGACGATCTTGATGTAGCCGACCTGTTGCAATCGGGCGGGGTCCATATACGTCCACATATAGGTCATCGTGCCGCCGCGGCCCTTCTTCAAAGGAAGTCCTGGCTGCGTCCGATCGAGCGCCTGGATCTGGCCCACATGGGGATTTGCGGGTCAAGAGGTTTGGATCAGGATTCGATGGTAAATCTCCGCTCGTTGCTCGGTATCCAAGGTCTGAGCCGTTTGCATGACCCGGCCCGTTTCCGATGCCGCTTTAAACTCACATCCGGTCGCCGCTAACATCGGCCGCACCAATATCCCGCTTGCGTCGGGCGAAGGCTCAGGAGGACGGAACCATTCTCTTTTTCGGCTTTTTAAGCCAGGCCAAATTTCGGTCCGCTCACCTGGATCCGCCGGAGCTGATCAGGCCCCGGATGATTGAAAGGGGGAAGCGTTTGTTTTCAGGCGGCCGTTGTCTCGGCTCCATCCAGCACAACCCCGGCGGTCACATATTTCCAGAAGGCGATCAGCAGCTTTCGCGCCAAGGCAACGATCAGCACTTTCCGAACTCGGCCACCATTGAGCTGTACACGCTGCTGAAACCACAGGGTCAGAATCGAACGGGGCTGATGCCTTACCCACAACCAGGCGAGCTGGATCATGGTCGTTCGCAGCCGGGGGTTTCCGGCTTTGGAGACACCTTTGTTCGTGCGCGACGGATCCGCTCCGCCAGGGCGTCGGCGCGAATCCGGCCAACCTGCCGTCGGTTGGAAAAGGTTCGGAACAATCCCTCCGACCACAGGACGCCGGCGAATTCCGGGCCAATCCCCTTCAAATTCTTTAGCATTGCTCCCGGCGCTGGCGTGCCGTCCGACGGGCTGAGCATAGCATCCCGCTCAGTCTCCACGGACTTGATCTGCTGAAGCGTGAGTTCGAGTCGATCAAGTTCGCGTCCAATCTGTGCCTTCAAATGCTCAGGCAGCGGACGACCATCACCGGTCCTGAGTTCCTCAAGCCGCTCCCGTCTTTTGCGCAATAAAGGCTCATAGTCGGAGATGCCTTGGGCGAAGAGCAGCCCCTTGATCCGATTGACGTGCTCGACCCGCTCCGCTGTCAGCGTCTTGCGCTCGCGGCAGATTCGGCGGCGATCCTCCTCTTGTGGGGTCGGTGCTCGAACCATGGCGCACACCCGCGGCTCGCCTCGCTTGTACGCCAGCAACGCGCGCACCAGAGCTTCCTTGTCGATCTTGTCAGTCTTCGCCCGTCGACGTCGGCGCGACGTCGCAATTGAAGCGGGGTCCACGACGTGGCTTTCGACCCGTCCGTCCTGCAGCAAGCGGTGGATCCAAAAGCCGTCGAGGCCCGCCTCTTGAATCACGATGATTGGAACGATCTGCCCCGTGCGGACATGCACCTTTGTCCTTGAGCTGAGAGAACCGTGCCCATAGTCCAGCGATGTCACCGCTGCGAACCGTATGCTTCGACATCTTTTCACCGCCCGGCGACAGCGAAGTGATCAACCAGGTCGATTTACTGAGACCGTATGTTCTCGGGGTGAAGGCGGCTCACCCTCGCCGTAAGCTGAGATCGGGGGTTGCTTCGGAGTGGCCGAAGCCGAGCCCCAAGCTTAGCGAGGATGAACCATGGATCAGCATAGCAGACTTTTCGTCGGTCTGGACGTCTCGAAACTGAAGATTTCTGTAGCCGTCGCGGATGGCGAGCGGGGTGGTGAGGTAAGATTTTTCGGGGACATACCCTCAGATCCCGCCTCGGTGTCATCCATCGTGCAAAAGCTGGCCAAGCGAGGAGCAAAGCTCCACTTCTGTTACGAGGCAGGGCCTACAGGTTACGAACTCTACCGTCAGCTCACCGAGATGGGCCATGATTGTGTGGTGGTGGCACCGGCACTAATTCCCAAGCGTCCCGGAGACCGAGTGAAGACCAACCGGCGCGATGCGGTCAGCTTAGCACGGTTACATCGTGCGGGTGAGCTGACAGCGGTTTGGGTGCCGGACCGCGGGCATGAGGCTATGCGCGATCTCGTGCGGGCCCGAGAAGCAGCCCAAGAGGGTAACCGGGGCAGATTACCGGGCGGTGGGGGTTTGCAGGCGCGTGCGTTCGTGATTCACCCTTTGCGTGACGCTACCACCGACTGATTCGCTTGAAGGCCTGTCGCTCGCGGAACTCCGCGGGCTGGTTTCTGCGCTGATCGGCGAAGTGCGCGGTCTTCAAGGCCGGGTCGAGAGCCTTGAGATCGAGAACCAGGCGCTACGCGCCGAGAACCAGACCCTGAAGGATGAGATCGCCCGGCTGAAGGACCTGCCGCCGCGTCCCCCGGTCAAGCCGACCAAGCCATCGGGCATGGAGAAGGCGACGCAGCCGACATCTGGCAAGGGCAAGCGCCGCCGGCGCGGCGCCAAGCGCGACGGCGGTCGCGTGAGCCGCGAGGTGACGGTTGCGGTGAGCGCTCCTGCGGGCTCTCGCTTCAAGGGGTATGAGACGATCCTGGTGCGCGATCTGGCGTTGTCGGCCGAGGTGGTGCGCTATCGCCGCGAGCGCTGGGTGACACCGACCGGCGAAACGATGGTGGCGCCCTTGCCGGCGGGGATCATCGGCGGCTGGGGCGCGAACCTGCGCCGCTTCATTCTGGCCTGTCACATTCAAGGCCATGTGACGACGGAGCGGTTGACGGCGTTGTTGACCGGGATCGGGGTCGACATTTCGAAGCGCCAGGTGGTGCGGCTGATTTCGGAGGGCCTGGAGGCCTTCGCGGCGGAGGACCGTGACGTGCTGCGCGCCGGGCTGGCTACGGCGCCCTGGATCACCGTCGATGATACGTCGGCGCGCCACGCCCACCAGGACGGCTACACCACCCAGATCGGCGATCGCCGCTTCACCGCGTTCCGCACCGGGCGATCGAAGTCACGGGAGGCGTTCCTGGCGACGCTGCGTGCCGGGCACAGCGATTACTTCATCAATGAAGAGGCCCTGGCCTATATGCGCGGCCGCAACCTCGCCGGTCCGGTGATCGCGCGGCTGGCGGTTGCGCCGCACAAGGCATTTGCCGACAGCGCCGCATGGCAGGCGCATCTGGCCGCACTCGGCCTCGACCAGCTCGCGGTTGAGCCCAACCCAGTCAGGATCGCCACCGAAGGGGCGATGTGGGGAGCGATCCGCCACCACGGCTTTCTCGCCGATACCGTGGTCGTGTCCGATGATGCCGGCCAGTTCCGCATCGGCGACCATGCTCTGTGCTGGGTCCACGCCGAGCGGCTCGTCCACAAATTGATACCCGTGACCCCGGATCAACGTCAGGCCGTCGACATCATGCGCCAGTTGATCTGGTGGTTCTATCGCGACCTCAAGAGCTACCAGCGTGCTCCTTGTCCGCGCCACGCGGCGGCCCTGCGCGCCCGCTTCGAGCGCCTGTTCAAACGACGAACCGGCTACGTCATGCTCGACCGGCTTCTTGCCAGGCTGCATCGCCGCAAGCATGAACTCCTGCGCGTTCTCGATCGTCCCGAGATCCCACTCCACACCAATGGTTCGGAAAACGACATCCGCACCTTCGTCACCAAGCGCAAGATCTCCGGCGGAACCGTCAGCGAGGCAGGCAAGAACGCCCGCGACGTCCTGCTCGGCCTGATGAAGACCTGCATCAAGCTCGACGTCTCATTCTTCCACTATCTCGGCGACCGCCTCGGCATACCAACACAAGAGTCGATTCCGCCGCTCCCGGATCTCGTTAGGCAAGCCGCTCAAGCCTGACTGCCCGGTAATCTGCCCCGGTTACCCCAAGAGGCTCAAAAGCGGGCGCGTCAGCAGCTTCAGTCGTTCCTACTTCGACATGGCCGCATCTATTCGGGCCGCTCATCCTGGTCGCTGGCGCATATGCGGTGGATATCGACTCTGAAGTTCGAGCATCCGGCGCACTTCATCGTGCTCAAGGAATACTGCCAGGCGATCGAGGATGCCGAGGTGCGCTTAAAGCGTGTGACCGATCTGATCTCGGAGACTGTCAAATCCTGGACGATGGCTCCTGTTGTCGAAGCCTATCAGGCGTTACGAGGCGTGTCGTTGATTGCCGCCGTCGTCTTTGTTGCCGAAATTGGCGACATCCGCCGCTTCGAAAACCCCCGCCAGCTGATGGCCTTTCTTGGCCTCGTTCCGTCAGAGAGCTCGACAGGTGAACATGTCAAACGTGGTGGGATCACTAAGGCCGGGAACTCTCGGGCCCGTCGCATGCTGATCGAAGGCGCATGGGCTTACCGCTTCCCTGCGCGGGTAAGTCGAACCAAGCAAGCGCAGTTGGAAGGCCTACCGAGAACCGTTCGCGAAATAGCGTGGAAAGGTCAGCTCCGCCTCTGCTCTCGCTATCGAAAAATGATCCTCGCGGGGAAGCACAAGGCCATCGCGATAACCGCGATCGCTAGAGAAATGGGGGCCTTCCTTTGGGCTATCGGTCAGGAAGTGCAACCAGCTCACCACGCTTAGCCAAGCGCCGCATATCGCGCGCATTAGAAAGAGGGAGACAAGATCGATCATCTGCTGATGCTCAATGTTGGAGGCAGGGCCCCGGTCGGGGAATCTTCGATGGAACTGAGTGGCCGACTACGTCGATGCCCGTGCTAAGATAGAAGCAGCCCCAGGCGTACACACGGAAATGCGGTATCCAACCCGCGTATAAGAGTTTGCAAACCGTCGTCTTGAGGTCCTGTCTCCTACATTGCGCATTAGCTACACTGTGCAGGGACCAGCCATTATTGGCGGGATGAACAGTCGTGGCCATGCCGCTTGCATTTGAACATAAGAGTTCCACAGAAACGAAGATCGCGCCAAGATCGGTGCGGATAGCGGTAGGCGCTTGGGATCGGTCAGTGATAATTTGCATGGTCGCCTCCAGAGTGGGTGGTTTAGCAACCTCACTCTGCCAGAGCATCGGTCGCTATCCACTCCCCATGGGATCTCTTTTCATCGACGGAAAGAACAATGGCATGGGCTGGCGGCGAGACGTAGAGCCCAACGACATCGTGCAGTTTCTCGGCAAAGGCCTTGTCACTCGACAGTTTGAAGCTGCGCCAGCGGTGCGGTGCAAGACCATGCTCGTGCCATATCTTGACGACCGAAGAGGCCGCGAGCCGTGTGGCCTCTTGCTTGGGCGTTTGCAGCGTCAGCGCGATCGCCTGATCGACCAGTTCGGGATCGAGTGGCGCAATGCCTGGCGGGCGGCTCTTGTCGCGCAAAAGGCCATCCACGCCTTCGGCCATAAAACGCTCCTGCCATCGCCACACGCAGGTCTTCGATTTGCCGGTAGCCTCCATAATGGCCACAGTTCTTAAGCCGTCATCGCTCATCAGAATGATCTTCGCCCGCCACGCATGCTTCTGCGGCGAACCGTGCTTTGCCACGATGGCTTCGAGCCGGATCCTGTCGGCGGCAGTGACGTCAAATGTAATACCGGTGCGCATGCCCGATCGTCGCGCATGCGAAAACCGATGGGAATCCAACATCGGACTCTTTTGCGATCAATCCACTAGGTTAGGCTCACCGCAAAGCGGCGCCAGCGGTGGACTGGAAAGAGCTACCGAGCTGGACTGCGTCTGCCGTTTGACGACCTCTCTAATACGATTGGTCCGGTAATACAGAGCCCGGATTTGCTTGCAGCGCAAAGCTTGCGGCACTTGAGGGTGGCAACGATTAGCGGTGTTCCGTAGTGCCTTGCGCCGTTGTGGCCAATCTCGCGATCAGATGGCTGGAATACATAAACTGAATTTGACCCAATACAGCTGGCGACCGATGATTGTTCCAGCGAGGCGGCCACAACGCCTCAAGGGCGTTCGTACACGGGCCACAACGCCTCAAGGGCGTTCGTACACGGGTTGACCGGTTCCATCGTAGTCGATCACGGGCTCCGGGTACGCTGTAACGTCAAACCCTGGCTGGAATCAGGACTGGCATGGCGTCAGAAGGCTTTTCTTTGGCCGCGAGCGCGAGCGAGCCGAGGCAGATGGGGTCGCCAGGCATGCGGCCGGCAGACTTTGGCGAGCCGGAGGATATTGCCAATGCCGTGGCCTAGTTGGTTTCCGACCAGGCATCGTATGTGACCGGCCAATGTTTCATCATCGATGGCGGGCTCACCGTAGCATCTCCCTTGCAACCTGGATTATTTTAGATGTCTGATCTCAATCACACGGCAGTACTTGGTGCGGGCGTCATTGGCGCGAGCTGGACGGCGTTGTTCCTGGCTTCGGGCTACAGCGTCTCCGTTTTTGACGTTTCAGACTCCGCTTTAACCCAGGTCAGGAAGTACGTTGAGAATGCCTGGCCCATGTTAGAAGACCTCGGCCTTGCCAGGAACGGCAACCCGGACCGGGTCAGTTTTCATAAGTCGGCGACCAAGGCTGTCGACGGCGCCCAGTTCATCCAGGAAAGCGTTCCCGAGAGGCTTCCTATGAAGCATGAACTCTACGCCACTGTTGAGCCTGCGATAGCGCCCGAAGCAGTCGTGGCGACGTCCGCTTCGGGACTGACCCTCAGCGAAATGCAAGCCGGGTGGAAGGACCCTTCTCGTTTCGTCCTTGGGCATCCCTTCAATCCTCCGCACCTCATTCCTTTGGTTGAGGTAATGGGCAATGAGCGGACGGGGCACGGCGTCATTGAAACAGTCGAGCGCTTCTATGCCAGCGCCGGCAAGGTCACAATCCGGGTCAACCGCGAAGTGCCCGGCCACGTGGCTAACCGCCTGCAGGCCGCCGTGTGGCGCGAGGCAATTCATCTTGTAAAGACAGGCGTGGCAAGCGTCGAAGACGTCGACAAGGCGATGTGGGCCGGACCAGGCCTCCGTTGGGCTGCCATGGGTCCGACAATGTTGTTCCATCTCGGCGCGGGAGAAGGTGGCTTAGCCGCCTTTTGCGAGCGCTATACCGACAGCTTCAATCGCTGGTGGGACGATCTTGGTGTCCTTCATCTGGAACCGGAGCTTGCGAAGCAACTGGTTTCTGGCATCGCCAAAGCAGCTGACGGCCAGACGCCTGCAGATTTGTCAGCGTATCGCGACGGCCTGATCACCGCAATGTTGAAGGCGATAGCGCCCCTGCGCGCCAGCTGAAGGGACTTGGCATGACCAACGAGACGATCGAAAAGAAACGGCCCAGTCGTCGTGGTTTTGTGGCTACGGCTCAATGTTGCGTTGCTGGTCAGGCGGCGAGAACGGCTAACTGTTCGGCAGGGAAGGATTCGGATTGAAGGCGTACCTCGCCTATCGCTTGCGCACCATGCGGACCATTTCGATGCCGGTCAGGATGATGCCAACGCTTGTTGGGGATTTGAAACCGGGCATCGTCGGGCGCCGATGTTCCTGCTCGATCCTTTTGTCATCAGGCATGAATAAGCGCGACGCGCCAATCCATGTTATCGTGCACGGATGGATCAACTACTGTCCACCTACCGGTGTCAATGCCGGGTGAAATTTCCCCAAAAGTGCCGAAGTAAAATTCCCCAATTATGCCGGCCCGGACGACGCGGAGAATTGGGTATTTTTCGGCGGCCGCCCTCGGGGGCGTGAGGGTGGAGCGAAGGACGGTGGAGTAATCAGGGCTTTCGAACGGACGTGTTCAGGCATCAATTCGGCATGCTGGCGCAGCCTGTAGCTTGATCCTTCGATCTGAACGACGACGGCATGATGCAAAAGCCTGTCGAGAAGCGCGGTGGCGACCACGGCGTCGCCAAAAACATCTCCCCATTCTGCAAAGCCGCGGTTGGACGTCAGGATCATTGCCCCTTTCTCGTAGCGGGCGTTGACGAGCTGGAAGAACAGATTGCCGCCGCCGGCGATGACCGGGAGATAACCGATCTCGTCGACGATCAGCAGACTTGGCCTGCAGAAGAAGCGGATGCGTTCTTGCAGCCGTCCCTCGCGCTCGGCCCTGGACAGCACTGCAATGAGATCGGCCAGGGTGCAGAAGTAGACGCTCTTGCCCGCTTTGACAGCTTCGACGCCGAGCGCGATAGCCAGATGGCTTTTGCCAGTTCCCGGCGGCCCGAGGAAATGGGCGGCCTCGTGCCTTTCGACGAAACCCAGTTGCGCGAGTGTGAAGATCCGATCGCGATCGAGGGAGGGCTGGAAAGAGAAATCGAAGCCGGCGAGCGTTTTGATGGTTGCCAGCCGACCCATCCGCAGCGCCGTCTTTATACGGCTGTTCTCCCGTAGGGTCAGCTCTTCGGAAAGGAGAATGTCGATCGCTTCGAGTGCCGACAGCTCGCCATGCTCCAGACGGCGGACAATATGGTCGAGTGCTTCAAGGGCACGTGGCATCTTCAAGCCGACCAGGTCATGGCGAATGCGGTCGATCATCGACGGCACGGAATCGAGAGCGGCGCTCATGGGCGGTTCTCCTGTGCCATGGCTCTGGCGACGGCGTCGTAGAAGGCGAGCGGCCGCTGTGTGACCCGGTCCCCGGATCCATGAAGAATGATCTCGTCATTGTTAACGTGCGATCGCGATCGCGGCGGTGAGCGAAGGGTTCTGTGCCCTGGTTCGACGCGGCGCTGATGGCGACCTTCCAACACCGGATGCACAGCAATCAGCGCACCGTCTTCGAAGATTCGAACCTCATTGGCCAAGGTGTGAACTTCGACAAGCCGCCTTCTGGTGGCGTCGGGCACGCTGTATGCGTTTCCACCGACACTGACCATGCCCTCTCGGGATATCCTGCGCTCAAGCCGCAGAACCGATCGGAACGGAGCCAGCGGCAAGGGACGCAGATGAAGGCGCTCTTCAGCGAAGGCTTCCATGACGACGCGCTGCGTTGTGGCGTGTACGCGCGGATTGGCAACGACAATGGCGCGATATGGTTTGCAGGCCTTTGGATGAAAGCCGAAATGGCGGGCGAGATCGAGCAGAGCACGGTTATAAACAATGCCGCCCGTTTCGCCTTCGCCGATGACCGCGGTCTTCATTCGGTCGTAAAGGATCTCGCGCGGAACGCCGCCGATCGCATCGAACGCCGCCGCGTGGCATCGCAGGACCGTCGGCAGATCCTGATGCATAGCAAAGCGCGCCCAGATGAGACGGCTATAGCCCAGCACCATAGAAAACAGCCAGACGATCCTCGGGGTTGCCGGCTCGTCGGTGAAGACGACATGGAATTGGGCGAAATCCACCTGGGCCTGTTCGCCGGGAGCTATCGAACCGAACTTCAAAGCCGGGTTCTGAGGTCGGACGAACGTCTCTGAGAAAGTCCGTGACGGTAGTGTAGCCCCCGGCATACCCACGATCCTTCAGCTCTCGCAAGAGCCGCCGACCGCTAAGTGTCTGACTCATAATGTTTCTGAAGCCAATCAAGGGTTTGCCAGCCTGCGCGTCATGAGTTGAGCGGAGGCCATCAAGAGCCAATCGGTTGAGCTTTCAATGGTAGCTTCGAAGTCCTTGGCAAGGCGTCGGTTGCGTCCGAACCAGGCGAAGGAGCGCTCGACCACCCAACGACGCGGAAGCACTTCGTAGCCCTTGGCGGTGTCGGATCGTTTGATGATTTCGACGTTCCAGTCGCCTTTCCCCTTGAGCGCGGCCTTGAGTTTTTCACCGGCGTAGCCGCCATCGGCAAAGACGTGGCGCAGCCAGGGGAAGCTGGCTCGAATGGAGAGCAGGACATCGGGGGCGCCGTCGCGGTCCTGGATATCGGCGGTATGGACGACCGCGCCGACCAGCAGGCCCAGGGTGTCGGTCAGGATATGGCGCTTGCGGCCTTTGATCTTCTTGCCCGCGTCATATCCGCAAGGCCCGCCACTCTCCGTGGTTTTCACGCTTTGGCTGTCGATCACACCGGCGCTGGGTGAGGCTTGGCGACCGGCGGCCAGACGCACACTCATGAGCAGCAGGTGATTGATCGTGCTCCAAAGACCGCAGTCGCGCCAAGCGTAGAAATAGCGCTGCAGCGTCGACACCGGAGGCAAGTCCTTGGGCAGCATCCGCCACGGCAAACCACTGCGCAGCACGTAGAACAGTCCATTCATGATCTCCCGCCGTGACCATTTGGGCGGACGCCCTAGGCGTGACGGAGACGGAATGACCGGATCGAGAACCGCCCATTCCATATCCGTCAAATCGCTTGAATATCGCAACCCTTTCCGGGCATGCTTCGCCCGGGTGATATCGGTCCACATGTGCCTCTCCGTCGATGCTTCGCAACACCGACTGAATCACAAGTCATTGATATCACCCAACTTCTTTTCGGGTCAGACACTAAGGCCGGGATAGGCAGCAACCCGTTCACGCAGATAGGCGGTGAATGGATCAATCACCGTCGCCCGCGGCTTCCTTGGTCCATAGGCAGGGGCCTCAAGGCCACGCTCGATGTATTTGCGGATTGTCTTTCGATCGACGCCGGTCTGCCTGGCGATCGCAGACACCGACATCCCTTGCCGGTGTAAATCTAAAATCATGATTATCTCCCCGAGTTTGATCACCGCCATTCCCCTCTCGACCATCGAGAGCAGTATCGGTGATGACGCGCCGCCGGTCTTCCGGGGCGCGCCCCGGAAGACCGGCGGCAACGCTAAACTGAGGAAGATTCAAACGGCACTTCTGGGGAGTATTGATCCGGTATCGACACCAAGGGCCGAAACGGATCGGCAGCATCCGCCAACCGCAACCGGAGCGGACCAGGTAGCGCACGGCGTTGACCACCTCCCGGAAATCAACCTCGCGCGGACGGCCGCGACGGCCAGGCTTGGGCATCAGCGGTGCGAACTGCTCCCACTCTTCGTCCGGTCAAATCAGATGGGTAGCGCTTGGTCTTCTTGGCAATCTGGGCCATCCGCGCACGGCTCTGCTCTGTCCACATCCAAAGCTTGAATCATAACCAAGCCTCAGACGGAACCCATAGCCAGACGATTTCCAAAACGGTCTTAGCCATCAGCCGCGGCTAACAGCGCGCTGAGGCGCTTGGCTCCACAAAATTATTTTCGGCTCTTTGTTTCTCTTCAGTAAGAGTTTTCTCAGACTGGGCGTAAATCAGCAACACTTCCATAACCTGCGATGCTAACATCAGCCTTAACAAGATTTGGCGGGCGGCGAGCTATGATGGAGACGGGGGTAGCTTCTGAAAAACCAGCGTAGTCGCAAGGTGCATCCTGGAAGCGATCAGCGGTTCCAAATGGCAATGCGGCGCTGCCGAGAAAAGGCATGAGCCGTACTGACGTCGAAAAATGCGCTCTCCAAAGGCGTGCGGTAGATAACGATTCAAGTGCTACCTTTTACGATCGGTGGGATCAATGATTGGGGGCCACTTCTTGATGACGGTGCCATCGATGTCGCCAAAGCTGTCTACCAAGTCGTTTTCACCAAGAACAACTCGGATGGCTCATGGGAGCATCCCACCGCAAGGCGGACGAAATGAGACTGAGCGAATACGTAGAGTACGATGCCACCGGTTTGGCCTCGCTCGAAGTGACGCCCATGGCATTGACGCAGCTAGCCCGCGAGGCGCACGACCAAGTCAATCCGCGTATCAACGCCGTGATCGAGTTCTATGAAGATGCTGGCACTGTCGCGGGCGCGGATACTGGTCTCTTTCTGAGGCCTACTTGGGCAACTTTGGCATCGTCATCAGCTTTGAGTATGCAATCGATCGAATTGGCCTGGCGCACTTGTTGGTGAGGTCCGTACTGCGCACTCCTCATGAATCCCACCTAACAACCCGAACTTGTAAAGGTCCACCGCATGACTGTCCCCTCGATCGCCAATCCTGACTTGATCACCCTGTTCGACGACAAGGCGCGCTGGATGTTGCCCGACCACCGCCGCCGCGGGTTCCATAACCTTCACACCACCATGCGCTACGCGATATCGCTGCGCGCGCCCCGCGTCCTGCCACTGAGAAAGGAGATCGACTGGACCATCGGCGAGCGTCCCGACGTCGCACGTTTCCTCGCCATGCCGCATTTTTCGGCCTTCGTCGTGGTGCGCGACGATCGCGTCCTTTACGAGGCCTATGCGCCGGACTTCGGGCCCGAGAAGCCGCATACCATCATGTCTATCACCAAGACGACGCTCAACCTCATGCTCGGTCGCGCGGTCGCCGACGGCCTCGTCGATCTCGGCGAGCGAGTAGGCGCCTATCTGCCGGAGATCGGTACAGGCTACGCTGAGGCGACAGTCAAGGCCGTCGCAGACATGAACGTCGTCAACGACTTCAGCGAGGACGACTTCGACCCCTACACTTCGGTCTTCGACATGAGTGCCGCCATCGGCTGGCGCCTGCCGCTGGAGGGTCAGAAGGAAGGGACGACCCGCTCCTTTCTCTGCGGCGTTACCGGAGACGATCTCGTGAATCGCAGCGGCGAGGCGCTGTATAAGTCAGCAAACACTGATGTCCTCGGTTGGATCATCGAGCGCGCCAGCGGCCGGCCGCTGCGCGAGTGGCTGATCGAGATCGTCGAGGCGGCCGGCATCGAAGGATGCTTCCATATCACTTGCGACCGCGAAGGTGTGCCGTCGGTCAGCGGTGGCGCCTGCCTTACCGCGCGCGATTTCGCGCGCTACGGCCTGCTCTTCGCGCGTAATGGCGCGGGTATCGATGGCCGCCGCGTCGGCGATGCCGCCTTCATCGAAGAGACCCGTCGTAATCCGGGCCCTTCCATGGCAAAGCCATTCGACTGGCTTCATTATAGTCGTCAAACGTACACCGACGGAACGTTGTTCGGACATAGTGGCTGGGGTGGGCAGTATATGCTAGCGAATCCTGACACCGGCACCGTCGTGGTCTACCTCAGCGTTTTAGAGAACAAAGCCGGCAGCGATTACGAACTTGGCGCGGCTTTGATGAAGATGATGGCCGATCTTGTCGCGGGAAAATGAACTGGTCGCCGGCAGGCGAAAATTCGACGTTGCTCTAGTTGCGCTAGACGCTTTGCCGTCTTCACCGGGCTGGGTGAAGGCTGCTCACGGCTATTCCGCCAAGGTGGCCTGAGCAGGGGCTGGCGTCGGAGCGCTGCTCGTCACGGTGTCAGAACGTGCAACTGTCCCATAATGACGGGCAACGTTCTCCTCACTAAAACACGATCAATGAGCGTTACCCCGGTCCCCCGCCCTCCCAGGGCAGGTTGGCTGTCGTCGAACATGCTTCGGCGACAGCCTCTTTTTTGGCGAAGTTGCAATTCGCGCAGTCACGATCTCGTGCCCGCACATTGCAATATTTCGTGTCGACCTTCTCCGCAGTGCGAAACCTCTCTGGAGTACATTAAGAATACGGTAATCGATGCGATCGGACTTTCTCATCTCGTCATCTTTAGTTGACGGTTGCGTCTTAGGCAACTCGATGGTGATGCCGACGCATTAACCTGATCGTGGACACCGCACGTCTTGAAAATAACGTCGAGGGTCAACTCAAAGGGCCGTAATTCTTGCTTCTTACGAAGAGCAGGTCCTTGGAGTGGCACCGTTTGACCGGACAGGCAGCGAGTTCCATTAAGCACCAGTGGCTTTCGGCCTGAACTCGCATGGCGAGAAAAAGCGCAAGCCGGAGTACGGATGGATTTCAATGGTCCGAGAATCAGTGGGTGTTGGAGCGCAGCGCGATGACGACCCCGTCATATCGTTGTCTGCGTATGGCTCACGCGCTCTGCTATCCGGCATGAATGGACAAAGTCGAGCTCAGAAAAGATTTTCGTTTTGGAGGCAATCTTCAGCAACCCCTACTTTGCCCCTGCTGCTAATATCCAAAAAAAGTCGGAGGGTGATGCTGTCAATGCGGTCGCAGCTTTATCAAGCATCGGATTTCCGCCTCGGGAAAACTAAGGTCTTTCTCGTGGTTAGCCCTTTTGCCGCCAGCAACAGACGGACCGGGTGAGACCGTGTGCTAGCATCTCCTTCGACAGCTCTCGTTGTCGGCCGGGGAAGGCAGAACCGTACGAATCTCGTCAATCATTCGCCAGCAAAAAAACAGGGGAAAGGGTATATCACCCATGAATAGGAACTATCGCATTCTCGATCTCATCCGGCGCAATCGTTCGCCGCATGAAAACCACCTTATCGACGGATTGGTCGACGGCCGCGTGACTCGCCGCGAGTTCATCCGCCATGGCAGCCTGCTTGGCCTGTCGCTACCGCTGCTGAGCGGCGTAACCGCGGCCATGGGCTTCGGTGGGATGCCGTCGCCTGCTCGCGCCCAGGGCTCGCCCGGCGCAACCATTCGCGTCGCCATCTACTCACCGACTGCTACGATCGATCCAGTGACCGTCTCCGACGGTGGTGGCTATATGCTATTGCAGCAGGTCGGAGAATATCTCTGCGTCGACGGCCCCGACCTAGTGCTTCGTCCGCAACTGGCCGAGAGCTGGAAACCTAACGATACTGGCACGGTTTGGACCTTCAAACTGCGTAAGGGGGTGAAATTTCACAGCGGCGGCGAGATGAAGGCCGACGACGTGGTGGCTACCATCGACCGGCTGGCCGACCCGGCCGGCTCGTCCAATGCGCTGTCCGTTTTCAAGGGCGTCTTACAGAAGGGCGCGACCAAGAAAGTCGACGACTACACCGTAGAGTTCCACATTGACGCGCCTAACGGCAACTTTCCCTACATGCTGTCGTCCGACAACTACAACGCCATCATTCTGCCTGTTAGCTACAAGGGTGACTACGAGAAGAGCTTCGACGGCACCGGCCCGTTCAAGCTGGAGAAATACACGCCAAAGGTCGGTGCATCTTTTGTGCGTAACGAGGATTACTGGGGCGAGGCACTGCCTAGTCGCACCGAGTTTACTTTCTTTGCCGATGAACAGTCGCAGATCCTAGCACTCCAGGCAGGGCAGGTGGACATTGTGAACGGCGTGTCGGCGCTACGCGGCATTGGCCTGCTCAACGACCCGAACTTCGACATAATCAGCCTCAAGTCGTCCGGGACTAGCCAACTGCACATGCGCTGCGACTCCGATCCGTTCAAGGATCCGCGCGTGCGCCGCGCCATCGCGCTCTGCCTCGACCGCGACAAGCTGGTCGCCGGTTTGATGAAGGGCCACGGTTCACCCGGCAACGACAGCCCGTTCGCTCCAGTCTACCCCTCGACCGACGCGAGCGTGCCGCAGCGCAAGCAGGATATTGCGCAGGCCAAGCAGTTCATGGAAGCGGCGGGGGCAGGCAATGGCTTCAAGATGACGCTGACCACCGAGCGCTATGGCGAAATCCCGGAGTACGCACAGCTCATCCAGAACTGGGTCAAGGAGATCGGTGTAGAGCTCGAGCTCAGCCTCCTCAACTCGGACGCCTATTATGGCGATGCGGTGTTCGGCAAATCGAACTGGCTGGATTCGGTGATGGGCATCACCACCTACGGCCACCGCGGCGTGCCAAACGTGTTGCTAGCAGCACCGCTGAAGAGCGAAGGCACGTGGAACGCCGCGCATTTCAAAAACAAGGATTACGACACACTCGTGTCCAGCTACATCGCGGCTCTCGATCTCGACGCGCAGAAGGCCACCGCCGGCAAGATCCAGAACCTGCTGCTCGAGGAAACGCCGGTCATCTTCGGCTATTTCGGCGACTGGCTGGTGGCCACAGCCAAAGGCGTAACCGGCGCGCAGCCGACGGCCATCGGGCAACTTTTCCTCGATAAAGCGTCGAAGGCCTGAACCGAAAGCGAAGCCAATCGTCTAACAGCCAGCTCCTCACCGGGGCTGACTCCACGCGGAGTATAAGCCATTCTCTCCTTCCTTGTCCGGCGCCTGGCTCTATCCCTCGTCACACTGTTCCTGCTCAGCGTCATGGTGTTTCTGGGCGGCCAAGTGCTGCCCGGCAATGTCGGGCGCGCCATATCGGGACCGTTCGCCGACCAGCGCGCGGTCGATACGCTCAATCACACGCTCGGTGTCGATCGCCCGCTGCTCACCCAATATGCGACCTGGATCTGGAACTTCGTGCAGGGCGACCTGGGCACGTCCTATATCTTCCGCTCACCGGTGGCGCCCTTCGTCATCGACGCGCTCGGCAACTCGATCAAGCTCGCGGCGGTCGCCTTCGTGCTGGTTGTGCCGATCGGCATTCTTGGTGGCGTCGTTGCAGCACTCAATCTCAACCGGCCGCTCGATCGCATCATCAGCCTTGGCGGCCTGTCAGTGACGGTGCTGCCCGAATTCGTCACCGGCATCATCCTAGTCCTGATCTTCGGCGTCTGGCTGCGCTGGCTGCCGATATCGGCGGCATGGCCGCGCAATGCTGGCTTCTTCACTCAGCTCTATTATCTCATCCTGCCTTCGCTGCCGCTGTTCCTGGTGCTGTTCGGCTACATCGCCCGCATGGCACGCTCCGGCATGATCGAGGCACTCGATTCCGATTACACACGAACGGCCGTGCTGAAGGGCCTCCCCTGGCGCACCGTGATCTGGCGCCATGTGCTGCGCAATGCGCTGCTGCCGACCATCACCGTGATCGCGACGCAGACCGGCTATCTCATCGGCGGTCTCGTCGTCATCGAGACGCTGTTTCGCTACCAGGGCATCGGATCGCTGATCGTCACCGCCGCGCGCGGCAAGGATTTCCCGATGCTGGAATCGGGAACCCTGACCATCGGCATCGTCTATGCCGTGGCAACACTGGCCGCCGACTTTCTCTACTCCGTGCTCAATCCGCGTATCCGGCTAGGGACAGACCAATGAGCACCACCGACGCTCCCGCCGGCATGCCGGCCCCGGACACGACCGCACGGCGCGGGCCCTGGGCAGAGGTCCTTTTCTCGCTGCTGCGGTCCGGCACGTTCCTCATCGGCCTCGGCATCGTGCTGTTCTGGGTCGCCTGCGCACTGTTCGGCGAGCATTTCGCGCCTTACGACCCGCTCGCCGACGACATCATCAACGCGCTGGCGCCGCCTTCGGCGCAGCACTGGTTCGGCACCGACCAGATCGGCCGCGACGTCTTCTCGCGCGTCATCGTCGGCTCGCGCGACATCTTGACCGTCGCCCCGCTGGCAACCTTGCTGGCGACCGTGGCCGGCACGGCGCTCGGCCTGCTCACCGGCTATTTTCGCGGCCTCGTCGACGATGTCGTCAGCCGCATCCTCGAAGCCTTCATGGCGATCCCGGTGGTCATCGTCGCGCTTTTGGCCATCGTGGCGCTCGGCACATCCAAGACGACGGTCATCGTCGTCATCGGCCTGAGCTTCGCGCCGATCATCGCGCGCACGGTGCGCTCCGCGGTGCTGGCCGAGCGCGAACTCGATTATGTCGCGGCAGCACAGCTCAGGCATGAAAGTGCGCTGCATACGATGTTCGTCGAGATCCTGCCGAACGTCATCCCGCCGATCCTGGTCGAGACGACCGTGCGGCTCGGCTATGCCATTTTCGCGGTCGCCACCCTCTCCTTCATGGGCTTCGGTATCCAACCGCCCTCGCCCGACTGGGGGCTCTCTATCTCCAACAATTACGGCATGATCGGCGGTGGTTTCTGGTGGACGGTGCTGTTCGACGCGCTCGCCATCGCCTCGCTGGTGATCGGCGTCAATCTGGTGACCGATGGCGTGCAAGGGGCGCTCAATGACTGAGAAGGCCGCCGACGCGCTCGAACTGCACGATCTCTCGGTGGCTTATCGCGTCGGCGGTCTCAACCGGGCGGTGCTGCGCAATCTCAGCCTCACCATCGGCCAAGGCGAAGCCTACGGGCTGGTTGGCGAATCCGGCTGCGGCAAGTCCACCGTCGCCCTCACCGTCGTGCGCTATCTCCCACGGAACGGCTCGATCACGGGCGGCGCCATCTCGCTGGACGGCCAGAACGTCATGAAGCTCGATGCCGAGGCCCTTCGGCGCGCGCGCGCCGAAAGCGTGTCGATGGTGTATCAGGACCCCGGCAAGGCGCTGAACCCGTCTCTGCGCATCGGCCGCCAGCTAACCGAGATCTTCGAGCTTGGTGGCGTTTCGGGGCAGGCGGCGACCGAGAAGGCAATCGCCATGCTGAACCGGGTGCGCATTTCCGACCCGACCAGCGTCATGCAACGATACCCACACCAGCTCTCAGGCGGCATGCAGCAACGCGTGGCGATCGCCATGGCGCTGGCCAACAATCCCTCGATGCTGATCCTCGACGAGCCGACCACCGGCCTCGATGCGACCGTGGAAGCCGAAGTGCTCGACCTGATCGCACAGCTCAGGCAAGAACTGTCGGCCTCGATCCTGTTCATCAGCCACAACCTCGCCGTCGTCTCCAACATGTGCGACCGGGTCGGCGTTCTCTACGCCGGCATGCTGGTCGAGGAAGGGCCGACAGAGGTTGTGTTCAACGATCCGTGCCATCCCTACACCGTGGCCCTGCTGCGCTGCCTACCGCGTGGCGGCCAGCGCAAGGACCAGGGCCGCCTCGACACCATCCCGGGCTTCCTGCCGGGCATTGGCGCTGACATCAAGGGCTGTGCCTTCGCCGACCGCTGTGCGCTTGCCGACGATCGCTGCCGCACCGAGTTGCCGCCGCCCTACGATCTGAGTGACGAGCGAGGCAGGCGCCTATCGCGTTGCTTCCATCACGACAAGGCACAGGCCCTGCCGCGTGCCACACCCAGCGATGTGGCGCCTGCACCAAAGCCGGCGGCGGCACCCGTGCTGCGCGTCGCGGGACTGAACAAAACCTATGCCAGCCACTTGCGCGCCGTGAAGGACGTGTCGCTCGATCTGAGGCCAGGCGAAACGCTGGGGCTGGTCGGCGAGTCCGGCAGCGGCAAAACGACATTCGCCAGGCTGCTGCTCGGCCTGGTGCCGCCCGATGACGGCGGCACCATCGAGCTCGAGGGTAAGCCGCTGGCTCCGCGCCTGGAGAACCGCAGCGACGACCAAATCAAGGCGATGCAGATCGTCTTCCAGAACCCGGATTCGGCGCTCAACCGCTCGCATTCGATCCGGCACATCCTCAACCGCGCATTGAAGCGGCTGTCCGGCCTCTCCGGCAAGGCGCAGGAGGCGCGCCTCGACGACCTCGTTCGGTCGGTCCGCCTCACCGAACGGCATCTGGCCGTCAAGCCGCGTCAGCTGTCAGGCGGCCTGAAGCAGCGAGTCGCCATTGCGCGCGCCTTCGCCGGTGAGCCGCGCATCGTCGTCTGCGACGAGCCGACATCGGCGCTCGACGTGTCGGTGCAGGCGGCCATTCTCAACCTGCTCGCCGACCTGCAGTCGAAGGAAGACGTCAGCTACATCTTCATCTCGCATGATCTTGCCGTGGTGCGTTACCTCTCGGACAAGATCGCCGTGCTTATCTCGGCCGGATCATGGAACTCGGGCCTTCTGAAGATGTGTTTTCCGGGCCCCATCATCCCTATACCGAAGCGCTCCTGTCGGCCGTTCCAAAACTCGATCAGACCGAGACGGCTCGCATTCGTCTCGACGGTGAAATCCCCAGCGCCGCCAACCCGCCATCAGGCTGCGTCTTCCACACACGCTGCCCGCGAAAGATCGGTGCGATCTGCGAGCAACAGGAGCCGCCGCTCAGCGAGGCGCAGCGCGGACATTCGATCCGCTGTCATATCCCGTATGCCGAACTTGCCAGGCTCCAAAGCTCGACGCCGCCGCAGGAGGTACCGGGTAACCAACTCATAGCGTGTGAAAACAGATTGGGATGAAGAAAGCCCAGGTACCAACCGCGGACAGCTAATAAGCCCGGCCCGACTGTAACCCGCCTTAGCCCTTTGCGCCTTCTCGGTGCTCTGGCGATCCGGTCGGTTTTGTTGCAACGGCTGAATAGGGGCACAGAGAGGAAACGATCGCCTCCCGATTGGTCTGCCTACCGTCGATGACGACGCGATCCGGTCGGCCATGACGCTCCAGCGCCTTTCTGAGGAAGCGTTTGGCCGACGGCAGGTCGCGCTGCTCGCTGAAATAGAATGCGACGGTGTCGCCGACACTGTCGATGGCGCGATAGAGATACATCCACTGGCCACGGACCTTGATGTAGGTCTCGCAAGCGACAGGCGAGGTACGCCTTCAATCCGAATCCATCCTTGGCCGAGCAGTTCGAAATCCTCGCCTGATTGACCTCGCATCAGGCGCCGATGGTCCTGTTCGATCCGGTTATTCAGGTATCTACTCTTGCGGATCCGGATCGGCTTCAGCCGGCGCCGGGAGCGATCCTGCAAGCGATTTGTGGTGTCGCAGGCATCATGTGAATCATTTCGATGCCGGTCAGGATGGTGGCTGCGGTGGCCGTCGATTTGAAGCCGAGCATCGGCCGGATACGGCGCTTGATGCGTCGACATGCCATTTGCCGGTCACGCTACGCTTGCGCCGCTTGAAGCGCTCCAGCAACAAGGGCGCGAAACGGACCGTCCAGCGGTGGATGGTCGTGTGATCGACCGTAATGCCGCGCTCGGCCATCATCTCCTCAAGATCACGCAGGCTCAAATTGTAGGCCAGGTACCAGCGCACGCAAAGCAGGATCACAGATTGGTCGAACTGGCGGCCTTTGAACATCGTAAGCGGTGCGCCAAGGCACCTTGCAAGATGCCGATGAACATGGAGGTTTCGGGCCATGACATTGGAACATGCAACGGGCGATAAGGTCGCCGAGTTAAGCGGCGCCGCGGCGGCCGAAGGTCTTAAAACGGTGCCCGGGCGCGTGCGGCAACGAAGGCTGTGGAGTTGCACTGAGAAGCGCGCGTTGGTCGACCTGGCGAGCGCGGCGGGGTCGTCGGTGACCGAGGTCGCGGAAGCGTTCGGCGTAGCTCCGTCACAGCTCTATGCGTGGCGCAAGCAGATGGCCGGCGGGGAACTCGATGCCGATCAGGCGATGGCGACCTTCGCGCGCATCGACGTGAGCGATCTGCCGGATGTCGAACGCCCCGTCGCCGATTGCCCGGACCCGGCCGGCAGGATCGTCGTGGCCTTTGCGAGCGGCACGCGATTGCGGATCGACGGGATCGTCGATCCGACAGCACTGCGCATCGTCCTGGCGGAGTTGACCAGGTGATCACGGTGGTGCCGACCGACCGGATTTACCTGTGCTGCGGCGCGACCGACATGCGTCGCGGGATCAACAGCCTGGCGCGGATGGTGCAGCAGGTGCTCGCGCTCGACCCGCACACCGGCGCGATCTTCTGCTTCCGTGGACACAAGGGTCATATCATCAAGATTCTGTCGCATGACGACCAGGGGTTCTGTCTGTTTACAAAGCGGCTGACCGATGGTTGTTTTGCCTGGCCAACCACCAAGGATCAGGTCGCCGTGTCGCTCACCAAGGCGCAGCTTTCGCTGCTTTTGGACGGGATCGATTGGCGCCGGCCGAGCAAGATTTATCGACCGCGTTTGGCTGGCTGATTTTGATGTTTCTTATTGATTTTGTGTTGATTCTTCTTCCGTGACGAGGGTCTTTCGGGTATAGGTTTTGGGTGTCGGAACAAGCTCCCTCAACCGCTGATTTCTTCGCTCGGATCGCCCTTCTGGAGGCGGCCGTTTCTGCCCGTGACATCACCATCGCCGAACGCGATGAGCAGCTTCGAAGAGAGCGCGCCGAGGCCGCACTTCGCATCCAGCGCCTGCAGCTGCGGATCGATCGCTTCAACCGCAAGGCCTTCGGCCGCTCCTCCGAGAAGCTGGGCCAGATGCGGCTCGAACTCGAAGATCTCGAGACCGATTTCGCCGCCAGCGTGCCCGATCTCGAGCTGCCCATCGTTGCTGACACCGACAAGGTCCGGGTGTTGCCGGTGCGTAAGCTCAATCCCAACCTGCCGCGCAAGCGGGCCGTTCGCGAGCCGTCTTGCGCATGTTGCCCGGGCTGCGGCGGCGATCTGCGCGCCATGGGCGAAGATAGCGACGAGATGCTCGATCTGGTTGCCCAGGCCTGGCAGGTGATGGAGACCATTCGACCCAAGTACAGCTGCCGGACCTGCGATAAAATCATCCAGGCGCCGGCGCCAGCCAAGGCCATTGCACGCGGTAAGCTCAGCTATGCCGCGCTCGCCCATATCATGATGGCGAAGTGGGGTTATCATCTGCCCTTCTACCGTCTGGCCCAGATGATGGCCGCCAAGGGCGTCGATATCGAGCGTTCCACGCTTGCGCGCAGCGCCGGCTACGCCGCCGCCTTGCTCGATCCGATCTACAACCGCATCCGCGAGATCGGCCGTACCCGCACCAAGATTCATACCGACGACACGCGGCTTCCGATCCTGGCGCCCGGCAACGGCAAGACCCACAAGGGCGCGCTCTGGGTTTACGTCGCCGACGACCGCAATTCGGGTTCGCAGGAGCCGCCGATCGCCTGGTATCGCGCCACCATGGGCCGCGCCGGCGAGAGCGTGATGACCGAGCTCGCCGGATTTGCCGGCACGCTCCAGGCCGACGGTTTCAGCGGCTATAACCAGCTCTACAAGGGCGGCGCCATTCGAGAAGCTGCGTGCCTGGCCCATCTGCGTCGCAAGATATTCGACGTTCACGACAGCCAGCCGACCGAGCTCAGCACGACGGCGATGGCCGGTATCCAGGCGATCTACCGGATCGAGGAAGAGATACGGGGGCTCCCGCCCGCCGAGCGATTGGCCGCACGACGAAGGCGGACCCGACCACTGGTCCGGGCGCTGCGACGACAGCTCATGCGCCAGGGCAACGGTTTGTCGCGCCATGCCGATATCGCGAAGGCCTTCGCCTATGGCACCAGACGATGGCGCGCGTTCAATCGCTTCCTCTACGATGGCCAGCTCGAGCCCGACAACCTGATCGCGGAGCGGGCGATTCGTGGATTTACGGTCGGCAGGCGCAATTGGCTCTTCTCGGGCAGCTTCGCCGCGGCAGAGCGGTCAGCGGTCGTGCTCAGCATCATTGAGACCTGCAAGCTCTGCGGCGTCGATGCCGAAGCCTACATGGCCGACGTCACCGAGCGCATCCAGAATGATTGGCCAGCCTCGCGCTGGGACGAACTGATGCCGTGGAATTGGGTGCGCCGCGAAGAGATGCAGCTCTCCTTGGCGGCATGAGCGCGCTCGATGACATGGCGCTGTCGGACGAGGCGCTCGAGGCCTGGATGGCTGCCAAGACCAACCGCCCGCTGGTGCGGACCATGTCGGCGCTGGATGGCTTCGTAACGGCGGCGGTCACCGGGCCGCGCTACCCGGACCCGCAAGACTGGATGTGCCCGCTCATGGGGTTGCGGCGCGACGTCCTGGCCAAAGGGTCTGCAACCGATCACGCCGTGTTTGCCAGCGTCGCCAGGATCCACAACCGGATCAACGAGACGCTCTTCGACAGACCGCAGGATTATGCGCCCCGATTCGCAACCAAGCCCAGCGGCGGCATCGACCCCCGGCCGTGGTGCCAGGGGTTCTACGCGGCCATGAATCTCAACATCAAAAGCTGGAGACGGCTACTCGACCTCGACAACCCCAACCACGGCCTGCTGCTGCCGATCCTGATCTACTGCGTCGACAAAAGGGGAGGCCCGTCCTCGGCAAGCCCAGGCCGGGGCCCGAGACCGCGCATTTCATCGAACACGAGGCCTACAAAGACATCGCCCTCGTCATCCCCGCCCTACGCGAACTCCACTACGTCACCCGTTATGACGACCCGCAGTGATCGGCGGCGACGCGCCGACTAACGGCTGACCTACCATAGACGCATCACAAGACGATATTGGGAGGTGCCTTGGCGCACCGCTTACTGAACATCGCAATCCCCCGAAATGGTTGAAGGTCCCCTTGCCACTCGCGAGTAACAAAAACGTTGCAACACATCCGGATCTGTGGGGCAGTCACGTTGCGGCCGACCAAACACGCACTTTCTGTGGCGCGGTCCGGCCCGCTCAGAGAGCCTCCGTAACCCAACCGCCCCACAGATCCTCATGCTCCCCATCTTGCCAATGGGGTCTTCCGCGCCCCGGCGAGATCGATTTCCGCAAAAGGTGGACGAGATCGGCCCAGCGCTGGAGGATGCCGTCGGCGAGACCGACTACGCCTCGCTGGCGCGGTGCACCCAGTATGCCCACTTCACCCCGGAGTTCATCGTCCGGGCGATCTGGCCCGGCCTCCAGCGTTTTGGACGGCGCGGCGGGCGGGTGCTGGAGCCAGGTATCGGCACGGGCCTGTTTCCGGCGCTGATGCCGCAGGCCCTGTGCGACCTGTCGCACGTCACCGGAATCGAACTCGATCCGGTCACGGGACGCATCGCGGGCTGTTGCAGCCGTCGGCGCGCATTGTCACCGGTGACTTTGCCCGCACGGAGTTGTCGGCGTCCTTCGATCTCGCCATCGGCAATCCGCCGTTGTTATCGCAGCTTCAAGGCCATGGAAGGGGTTAATGGCGCATTCTGGCCATCGGTATTGGCAGATCTGTGAGTGCCTTCAACGAGTAGCAAACACGCTCTTCACCGCATCCGCCGTCTTCGAAACCACGATGTCGGCCTCTTCGCGCGTCAGGCACAGCGGCGGCGCGAAGCCGAGGATATCGCCCTGCGGCATGGCGCGGCCGATGACGCCGCTCGCGGCAAGGGCCGTTGCCACCTGAGGCCCGATCTTCTGCGAGGCGTCGAAGAACACCCGGTCGTCCTTGTCGGCGACGAATTCGACCGCCGCCAGCATGCCGTCGCCGCGCACGTCGCCAGTCCGGCATCGGCCGCGAAGGCTCGCGCCATGGATTGGAAGCTTTCACCGATCTGAAGTATCTCTGCCTGGACCTTGCATAGGTTCGTCCGCCATCCCTCAAGGAGTAGAAAAAATGCTCGACCAGTCCAACGAACTCGCCGCCTGGGACCGCGACCACTTCTTCCACCCCTCGACGCATATGGGCACCCACGCGCGCGGTGAGAGCCCGACGCGGATCATGGCCGGCGGCGAAGGTGTCACCGTCTGGGACAACAACGGCAGGAAGAGCACGGCCGAAGTTCGCCGGAATCGATCGCGGCGGCGATGGCGTCCGCAATCGCCTGGTATCTCGCGCCTTCTGATGAGGACAGCACCGGCTTCCAAGTCCAACGCATGCTCGCTCCCTCTTCGCAAAATATTGAGATGATCCAATACAGTAATTGACATGATCATCAAGCGTCGTATCACCTGTGACGCGAAGTGCAAAGGGATGCAGGATGCCTCAGTTCGGATTGGAAGAATACGCGCGGCGCCTTGCAGGAACCAAGGAAGAGATGATGCAGCGCCGAATCGAGGTGCTGCTGATCACCTCGCCGGAGAACATGAACTATCTAACCGGCTACGACGCTTGGTCGTTCTACACGCACCAGATGGTTATCGTCGCCCTGGATCATCAGCCGGTTTGGGTGGGCCGTGGCATTGATGTTCCATGTGCGACCAGCACGGCATATCTGCCGTCGGGCGATGTAATTGGATACCCCGACCACTATGTTCAGTCGACGGAGCGACATCCTATGGAGTTTGTCGCCCAAGAGCTTGACCGAAGAGGCCTCGGCAATCGCGTCATTGGCGTAGAAATGGACAACTACTACTTTACCGCGCGATGCTTTGAGCGGCTGCAGTCCTCGCTGCCTAAATGCACGTTTAAGGATGGCTCGAACCTGGTCAACTGGGTCCGCATCGTTAAGTCAGAGGCGGAGGTCGAGCTCATACGACAGGCTAGCGTCATAGCAGATCGCGCGATGAGGGTTGGAATCGATGCCATCACCCCGACCATAAGGCAATGCGACTTGGCTGCGCGGATCATGCAGGCCCAGATCACCGGGACAGAATCATTCGGAGGTGCTGTCCCTGGCGGGTTGGTCATGGGGATTGGCCCCCGAGCAGACGCACCCCACCTTTCCTGGACCGACGATCCCGTAGGCAGTGACGTTGTGGTGAACATCGAACTTGGCGGCTGTCGGGCTCGCTATCATGCCGGTCTGGCGAGAAGTGTTTATTTGGGCACCCCACCTGATCAATTGCGCCAACTTGCTGCCGTTGTTCGAGAAGGGATGGAGACCGTGCTCTCTGCCATCGCTCCAGGACGAGCATGCTCACAAATTGAGGAGGTCTGGCGGAGCGTCATTTCGCGACACGGTCTGAACAAACCATCTTGAATTGGATATTCTATCGGCCTGGGCTATCCGCCCGATTGGGGTGAACACACGGCCAGCCTGCGGCCAGGCGATACGACCGAACTCCAGCCCAATATGATTTTTCACGTGATACTTGGGATGTGGCAGGGCGAACTCAGCTTGGTCCTGAGTGAGACCATTCGCGTGATGGAAAAAGGCTGCGAATCCTTTTCTCGAATGCCGCGCGAATTGTTTGTCGTCTCCTAAAGGGAGCATTTCATGACTTCGAGCCATGTAGTAACTCCGCTAGGGCTACTTCGCCTCGACGAGCCTAAACCAAAGAGCTGCCCGTCGCGGTGTTTGGGTGAGACCGGAGTTTTCCCACAGGGTATGATTGAGGAGGTTGTCGAAGGCGTGTCAGTACCCGACATACTTCACGATCTCCCTCATGTGCGGGAAGCGTACGTCCAGGCCGCTCGCCGGCTGAAGGGTCGTGGGTGCTCCGCGATTATCTCCAACTGCGGGTACTCGGTATTATATCACGATCTGATTAGAGAAACCGTTGGCCTTCCCACGCTGACGTCAAGCCTGCTACTTCTACCCGTTCTCGCAGCTATCACACCGGCGACACAGAAGATCGCAATCATCTGCTTTGATTCGACGGCGCTTTCTGACGCGCATTTGCGAGCCGCATGGCCACAACTGGAGGTAGCCAGGATTACCAAGGCCGGGATTGAGGGAACGGAAGCATGGCGGCAGATAAATCGACCTGACGCGGTTTACGACTGGGATCTTATCGGCGCCACCCTGAGCCGACTTTGCGAAAGCTCATTGCGTAGCGAAAATCTGGGCGCGATCATCGTCGAATGCTGTGCGTTTTCGCCCTTTGTACCTCAGATTCGGGATATGGTTCAGCGCCCAACCTTTGACATCATTTCTGCAATCCGCGCGTCGTTATCGCAGTCATGATCATCCGATTGCCTAGATAAGGATCCCTTCAACTTCGTCGAGGCTGACCCCGTCGTGGCGACGATCATACAGCTGGGCAGTCCGGGTCGACGCATGGTTGGCCATGTGCGCCGCCTTTCCCAGCGTGCCGCCGTTCTTCAGGTATGCGGAGATGCCCCTGGAAACAGGATGACTTCGATAGGTACGACAGACAAGCCGTTTCGAATTGAGAAACGTCAAGTGTACGAAGCTTACCAAGCGGTCAAAGCCAACCATGGCGCAGCCGGAGTGGACGGTGAGACCTTGGAGATGTTTGAGAAAGACCTTGCGAGAAATCTTTACAAGATCTGGAATCGGATGTCATCGGGGGCTTACTTTCCGCCGCCGGTGCGCGCCGTCTCCATTCCGAAGAAGACTGGGGGGCGAAAAGTCGTTTCGCGTGTAGTCGACGCCGGCTTTCTGTCGACATATTGTCGTTCATAATTATTGTCAACGAGTTTTGATGCTTCGGACCTTGGCGCGGTCTGACCCGCGAATCAAAGTGAGAATTGACCGAGACCCTCAAACGTCGCGTGTCGGATAGTGCTGGTCACCAGCGCCTTCATCGGGCGCGTTTGCGGGCACGGTCGCTTCTCCGTCAGCAGACCGAAGTCGCCATTGGCTGCGCCGTCCTCAACCGCATGCTTGCCTGCGCACGCCCGAAATCCGCCCGCCGCAAGGCGGCCACGGCATAGTCTGCCGCTTCAAAGATCGACATCCGCTCAAGTCCGGACCCATGCACCAACGCCCAGCATCGTCATGTGGGCTTGGAATCAATTACTTTTGAATCACTTTCGACTATCGATGCCCCAATGGCGTGATGGACCAATGAATCAAGTCGACGGCATGCCGAAGTATCGCTTTGCTCTGTTCGAGGGTGGGTGAAGCGGCGATAACATATCCCATACAGTCTCGGTAATCGCCTTTCCTGACGATCGGCGTCTTTGGTTCAATGTACAGTTTGACCTCGGCGACACCTGGTACAGCAGCCGCCCGAGTATCGCCATCGATCCAATCAAGTATGCCATCGCAATCAGGAAGTAGGCTTCGCATGGCCACAGTATGCGAATGCCTTCTGCGCAGATTCCATCCTGCGCCGGTGGCAAGCTTGATGTGCTCGGTGACGATATCGACACCGTAAGCCAGCTGAACTATCTGGGGATCGGGCGCGCCAGGAAGACGAGGATTGACTTCAATGACGACTGGGCCACGCTTCGTCCACCGGAGTTCAATGCACGTTGGCCCCCAGCCAAGGCCGAGAGCTGGCAAACAGCTCAGCGAAACATCGACGATACGGCTATGCTCCTCATCGGTCAGTGGGGCCGGAAAGACGCCCTGCCGAAAGACGAAATGCGGTGGGGGGGCGAAGTCAGCGGTGGCAATCCCAATGACCTCATTTCCCATTATCTGGACGCAATAGAATGGGCCTTGTGCGAATTCTTCGACCAGCATCCTCGGTGGAGAGCGCCATATGTGCTTCCCGCCCAACAGATAGGTCGTATGTTCGGCTAGCTCATCGGCAGTTCGGCACAATCGGACACCGACGCTGCCGCTGCCTACGGCCGGCTTAAGAATCACTGGCAGGCCGATCTCTGTGGCAGAGCTTTCTACTTCTGTCGCATTCGCTGCCAGGCGATAAGCCGGCATTGGAATGCCGGCCTCCGCGAGGAGCTGACGTTGAGTGAATTTGTCGCAACATTGTTCGATGGATTCGGGGTTCGGTCCCGGTAGATCGAAATGCCGGCAGAGCTTACCAACTGTTGCGTAGAATTGGTCGCCGGCGCACGTAATGCCAGCAATGTCATAGGTCTCACGCAGCCGAGAACATTCGTGGATCAGCGCATCAAGATCGTCTGTATCGACACAGATTGCCCTAATTCCTTCCGCCGCAAGATAGTCGTACCGAGCTGGACCAGCCGACAGGGCAAGTGGATGAAGGCCAAGACGCCGGGCAGCTCGGACGTACAGCGGACTGGTATCCCCTATGCCTTCAATCAGGATGAGCGCTCTTTCTAACATTGCTTTTGATTCCACGTTGCTGCTGTGCAGCGCATCCTTGCGTCATCAGCATCAGCTTTTTCAGCCGTGCCTGACCTCAGACCCTTGCGCTGAACGTAACATCGGTAATGATCTGCGATCGCAAAAGTTCTGAGAATTGATATGAAGAATCTGTTGCAACGCTTTGACAAGCTGTAGTCTAGGTCGTGTGGACGGTTTTGTTGCAACGGCTGAATAGGGGCACAGAGAGGCCCTGATGCGAGGTCAATCAGGCGGCGAGGATTTCGAACTGCTCGGCCAAGGACGGATTCGGATTGAAGGCGTACCTCGCCTGTCGCAGGCATCATGTGAATCATTTCGATGCCGGTCAGGATGGTGGCTGCGGTGGCCGTCGATTTGAAGCCGAGCATCGGCCGGATACGGCGCTTGATGCGTCGACATGCCATTTGCCGGTCACGCTACGCTTGCGCCGCTTGAAGCGCTCCAGCAACAAGGGCGCGAAACGGACCGTCCAGCGGTGGATGGTCGTGTGATCGACCGTAATGCCGCGCTCGGCCATCATCTCCTCAAGATCACGCAGGCTCAAATTGTAGGCCAGGTACCAGCGCACGCAAAGCAGGATCACAGATTGGTCGAACTGGCGGCCTTTGAACATCGCAATCCCCCGAAATGGTTGAAGTTGAAGGTCCCCTTGCCACTCGCGAGTAACAAAAACGTTGCAACACATCCGTAGCTTGACCTAAACGACCCCAATCAGAGAGGACTCTTAGGTCAGGTCAGGTCAGGTCAGGTCAGGTCAGGTCAGGTCAGGTCAGGTCAGTGCCGTTGGTATCCCATCACCATCCTTGAGAACACGGCGGGCAACCGACACCTACTGTCGGGTTTGCCGACTCCGCGACACAATGGTTTCGGCCTGGCTGCCTGCTGCAGGCCCGTTTAAGTCATTGAAAAAGACCTGAAAAGAACTTCAGACGCGCCCCTCAGCGCATTGGCACGACTTTTGAAGCTCCTTCTTCGTGAGAGGGCGGGAAGATCCCGACCGATATCGTTGGTTGCAACGTCAATAAATCTTATCGCCAGTACACCGTCATTTAATGGAGCTATCTCTATGGCGCGACACCACCCCGGCACCCCTGCAGTGGCCACGGACAATAAATATGAAATCATCGGCGCGGACGTTCCTGATGAAACGCTATTCAGGGGCGACCTATTGGTGGCGTCCCTATCGGAATCGCCGCGTACCGTGAACTCCATCTACTACTACGACGACACGGGATCACTGTTGTTTGAACGACTATGTAAAGAAGAAACGTATTACTTGTTCAGAACTGAATGGGAGATACTCGCCGAGTACGCAAAGGCGATTGCCGGAATCACGGGTCCTGTCTCCCTCATTGAGCTGGGATCCGGGAACGCCGAGAAAACAACTCTGTTGATTGATGCTTACGTGGAAATGCATGGCCTGACCTCTTACGCCGCCGTCGACATCAATCGCTCGATTTTGGAGAGAGCGGCTGAAAACATTCTCTCAGTGTCATCGGATTTGAACTTCTTAGGGGTCGTCGGGACTTACCAAACCGGGCTCGCAGAGATCAAGAGCCTCGTTGGTCCAAAGCTTTTATTTTGCCTGGGCAGCACGATCGGGAACATGCACGACGACGAGTTGGATAATCTCCTCCTATCGGCGCGCTCGGCCCTGTCTCCCGGCGATTATTTTTTGGTCGGGATAGATTTGGATAAAGAAACGGAAATCCTGGAGGCGGCATACAACAGTCAGACCGCTATTCTGACCAACCTATGTGTTCTACAACATTTGAACTGGCGGTTCAGTGGAGACTTTGACCTATTCCATTTTCGACATGTGGCATTTCACAATAAATCGCTGCATCGCATGGAGAGCCACTTGGAGGCTATGCGGACTCAATCGGTCAATCTCCAAAAACTGAAATTCTCCTTTCATCTAGAGGAAGGAGAGATGATTAGGACTGAGATCATGAGAAAAGTTGAGCTAAATGCGTTTAAAGAGCTTTTTTACGATTACGGCTTTCGACATGTCAAATATTGGACCGATCGTAGCCGGCAATATGCCGTAATTTTGTTTAAACTTTCGTAATACCTGACTGATTTATCCTCAGAACCCAACACGGAGGCATCGCGTGAAGGAAGACATTGAATCGGAAGTTCGACATTACTGTCGCTCCTACCCTGCAATGTTCGCCGAAGCGAAGGGCAGTTATTTGATTGCCCAGACCGGTGACAAATATCTCGACTTTCTGGCCGGCTGCGGATCATTAAACTATGGGCATAATGACCCGGTGATGCAGTCTGCCCTACAAGACTATATCGCTAGTGACGGCATCGCTCTTGGGCTTGACCTCCGAACAAGCGCCAAACAGGAGTTTATCGACACATTTGAAGACTTGATTTTGCGCCCAAGATCGCTTGAATATCGCATTCAGTTCCCCGGCCCCACTGGCGCCAATGCTGTCGAGGCTGCGGTTAAGCTCGCACGCAAGGTTACCGGTCGCACCAACATTATCGCCTTTACGAACGCTTTTCATGGCTGTTCTCTCGGCGCGCTAGCCCTCACGGGAAATTCTTACCACCGAAGAGCATCCGCTTCCATGCTCCACGGCGTTCATCGCGCGATGTACGATGGCTATCTAGGCTCAAGCTGCGATACGGCCGAATCGCTTCGGAAGCTGCTGAGCGATCCATCCGGCGGAATAGACAAACCCGCAGCAATCATTCTCGAGGTGGTGCAGGGCGAAGGAGGGATCAATGTGCCGACGCGCCGCTGGGTCAAAAACATCGAGCAGGTTGCCCGACAGCATGGTGCGATCCTAATCGTCGACGAAATTCAAACAGGCTGTGGTCGCACAGGACCGTTTTTCGCGTTCGAGGCCTTCGATATTCGACCCGACGTGGTGCTAGTGGCGAAGTCAATTTCGGGGTTCGGGCTTCCAATGTCTCTTGTCTTGCTGGCTCCCTACGTCGACCTTTGGGGCCCTGGTGAACACAATGGAACGTTCCGCGGGAATAACCATGCGTTCGTCACTGCTACGGCTGCTCTTAGAGAGTATTGGCGCGATGAACACTTTGAGCATGAAACCGCTCGCAAGGGCAGGATTGCCAACAAGATCTTGTCTGAATTCGCCATCCCTTTCGGCTACCACGTGAAAGGGAGAGGCCTGATGCTTGGGCTTGACGTCATCGACAGCAAGTTGGCTGCTCAGGTGAAAGCGGAAGCCTACAAGCAGAAACTCATTGTCGAGCTATGCGGGCCATCCGACGAGGTGATCAAGATAATGCCGCCGCTGACGGTCTCGGATGAAGAATTGATCGCCGGAATTAATGTGCTTGTTTCTACAATCAGGACTGCTTTTTGCCCCGAACGAACGAACGAGGCTGTGGGCCGCAGCGGCGACAGTCAGATCCCAGGGGGTGGGTGGAAAGCGCCTGCTCCTTGACAGAGTGGAGTTGTTCACCCCCTCTGGAGACGACAATGCCTACAGCAGCCTACCAGACCAAAGTACCGACCACCATCTGCACCGATCTTGACGCAATTCTCGATTCGATGGAATTGAGCCTATCGATCTAGCTAATCAGTTCGCTGTCGCTGGGCAACCGAAAAGGATGACCAAGCGCGCGGTGCGTAGCGGCGATGTCGCGGGCTGCTGACGGGTTTTCGCAGCTCAGGGAGAAACTCGGTCAAGGCGCCTCACCAAGGCTGCTCCTTCGCTTAAGGCATTTCTGCATACGAGCCGCTGCGCGACGATCCTTGAACTGTCGGCGAACCGTCAGGCAGCGCCTGTCGAATGAAAGTTGTGAGAGGTTTTCATGACTACCTTTTCCGAATTTACCGGCACCCTGACCTACGACGCCATTCCCGAAGAGGTCCGTGCCATTCTCAGGCGCAGTTTTGCAGACACGCTCGGCGTCGCGGTGGTGGGCGCAACCACGGAGATCGCGTCGATCACCAGGAAGATCGCCGATCGCCTATGGCGCTCGTCGCCTGAAGTTGGTGCGGCCAGGATGATTTTCGACGGGCGCCCGGTCAGCCCTGCGGGGGCGGCCTTCGCCGGCGCCTTCACCGTCGACTCTATTGATGGCCACGACAACAACAGCCCTTGCAAGGGTCACGCCGGTTCGGCGGTGTTTCCTGCGCTGCTCGCCGTTGCCGATTCGCTCAGGGCCTCGGGCGCTGCAATCTCGGGCAGAGAATTCATGGTTGCGCTGGCCGTCGCCTATGAGATTGCCTACCGTGCCGGCCTGACGCTTCACGGCACCGTCTCCGACTACCATACTTCAGGGGCGTGGACGGCAGTCGGCGTAGCTGCGGGTGTCTCCCGACTGCTGGGGCTCAGCCAGCAGCAGACGCGCCACGCAGCGGGCATTGCAGAATATCACGGGCCTCGCAGCCAAATGATGCGTTGCATCGATTTCCCAACCATGCTGCGTGACGGCGTCGGCTGGGGTGCGCCCTCAGGCGTCATGGCGGCCTATTTGGCCGAACTCGGCTTCACTGGCGCACCGGCGATCACGGCTGAGGGGGCCAGCGCCGACCCGTGGTGGCGTGATCTCGGAGATGCTTGGCGTGTTGCTGAAGATACCTCATACAAACCCTATCCTGTCTGTCGCTGGGCGCATCCATCGATCGATGCCGCGCGCGACCTGATGCGTGACAACAACCTTTCCAGTAAGGATGTCAGGCGCGTCCGCATTCAGACGTTCCATTATGCCGTTCGGCTTGCCGGTCACAACCCGAAGACGCTGGACGAAATGAGCTATTCGATCGCGTTTCCGGTTGCGACGATGATCGTGCGTGGCAAAATAGGGCCGCAGGAGCTCTTGCCGGAGGTTCTGCAGGACGAAGAAATCCGGCGCATTTCCAAGGCCACCGAGCTTGTCGAAACCGAGCACTACACCCGCATCAGCGTCGGCAAGCGCTGGGCCGACGTGACGCTTTACCTCAAGGACGGCCGAGAAATCATGTCGGAGCCGCGCACCCCGAAAGGCGATCGCGACGATCCCATGACCGCGGAAGAGTTCCACACCAAATACGTCAATTTCACCACCGGTTTGATCGGCAAGGGCCGGGCCGGCGAGATGGAGGCGATGGCGTTATCATTCGATAGATTGAACAGTAAGGGGCTGAGCCGTCTGATTGGCGTGGTCGTTGCGCCACTCGATCGCGATCCTCGCCGCGGCACCGTAACGTTAACTGAAGGCTGACGGAAATCTGCGATGCGACGCGCATGTCGAAGATTGTTCGTGCTCCGCTCGAGCGCCGCCATCGTTTTCCCGCCGAGACCATCGCGCATGCGGTTTGGCTGCATTTCCGCTTTCCGCTCAGTCTGCGCATGGTCGAGGATTTGCTGGCCGCCCGCGGCATCATCGTCACCCACCAAACGATCAAAACATGGGCGGGGAAGTTTGGTCGGCATTTCGCCAATGAGATCAGGCGAAGCTCAGCCGGTTGGCTGGGGTGACAAATGGCGCCTCGACGAAATGGTCGTCACCATTGCCGGGAAGAAGCAGTGGCTTTGGCGGTACTGTCACATTGATTGAGCGGTAAGGAAATTGAGGTAGCAGCGCGCCCATGACCGTGAGTGCACCGACGTACAAGAACCACCGCTATCCGATCGAAATCGTGGGCCGTGCTGTCTGGCTCTACTTCGCTTCAATCTGAGCCTGCGCGATGTCGAGGAAATGCTGCTCGATCGCTCGATCGCGGGATCGTCGTTTCCTACGAGACCATCCGCCGATGGTGCCGAAAGCACGGCCTGATTATGCGCGCCGCATACGCCGCAAGGCGCCGACGAAAGACGATGTCTGGCATCTGGATGAAGTCGTGGTGCGCATCAACGGTCAGAAATGCTGGTTGTGGAGAGCGGTAGATCAGGACGGATATGTGCTCGACGAGATCGTCCAGACGCGCCGCAACACCAAGGCCGCCAGGCGCCTGCTGCCGTATGATCACCGACAAATTGCGCTCCTACGGGGCGGCCAAACACCAAGTCATGCCGAACGTGGAACACCGCTCGCATAAAGGCTTGAACAACCGGGCGGAGAATTCTCATCTGCCGTTCCGAAAACGGGAACGAACGCGACAGGGTTTCCGGTCGGTCGGCTCATTGCAGCATTTCGTGTCGATCTTCTCCGCCGTCCGAAATCTCTTCGTCCTATCCCATCCCAGACCAACCGCTCCGCAGCACAAATTCGAACCCATCGACGCCAGGCCGTGAACGCGTGGAAAGCCGTGAGTGCGCACGGCCTGCCTGAAAAGCGCGGTGTCGCCTCACGCGGCCACATTTCAAACAACGTGACAACGCCCCGGAAATTGCCTTGTGTGTAGCGCCCGTTGGCTCGGAAAGCCATCGCAAGGCGCCGAGGCCGGTTGCCTTGCCCCTGCAACTTCCATCAATCGCTCAAGCTTGCGCAGCTCTGGCGCGATCATGCTGATGACTATAAGGTCAGATAAAGATAGGCCTTCTCACGCGGAACATAGCCCCAATTACACGCTCAGGCAAATATACTTCATTTCAGTATAATCATCGATTCCGTATTTAGAACCTTCGCGGCCTATTCCCGACTGCTTGATGCCGCCAAAGGGCGCTACCTCAGTGGAGATCAGCCCGGTGTTGACCCCCACCATGCCGTACTCGAGAGCCTCCGCCACCCTGAAGATTTTCGAGACATCCCTCGAATAGAAGTAAGATGCAAGGCCAAATTCAGTGTTGTTTGCCATTTCTATGACATGTTGCTCGGTCGAAAATTTGAACAGCGGCGCAATAGGTCCGAATGTCTCTTCGCTGGAAAGGCGCATATCGCCGGTTGCGCCGGTCAAGATAGTGGGCTCAAAAAGAGGCCCCCTTGGCTCGCAGGTTTGCCACCGGCTTCCACCGTGGCCCCCTTTGCCACGGCGTCGGCGACGTGCTCCAGTACTTTCTTCAACGCGTTCCGGTCGATGAGGGGGCCTGTAGTGACCCCTTCGGTGAAGCCGTCGCCGACCTTCATCTCGCGAACGCGCTCGGCGAGTTTCGCAGCGAAGGAATCATAGACACCCTCCTGAATGTAGAGGCGATTGGCGCAGACGCAGGTTTGCCCAGCATTACGGTATTTGGAAATCATTGCGCCGTCGACAGCAGCGTCGAGATCCGCGTCATCGAAGACGATGAAGGGCGCGTTCCCCCCGAGTTCGAGGCCGAGCTTTAAGATCTGCTCTGCGCCTTGCCGCATCAGCGTTTTTCCGACATTGGTCGAACCCGTGAACGTGAGCTTTCGGATCGTCTTATTTCCGCAGAATTCCTGACCGACCATCACCGCATCGGTCGTGGTGAGCACAGAAAAAAGACCGGGTGGCAGACCGGCGCGTTCTGCAAGGAGAGCCAGAGCGAGCGCGGATAGGGGTGTCTGAGCCGCTGGTTTTGACACTATACTGCAGCCGGCAGCGATTGCCGGGGCCATCTTGCGGGCAAGCATCGCATTCGGGAAGTTCCACGGCGTGATTGCCCCCACAACTCCGATGGGCTGCCTGATCACGATGATGCGCTTGTCCGGCTGATGACCTGGAATGGTGTCGCCGTAAACTCGCTTTGCTTCCTCACCGAACCACTCGACGTAGGACGCACCATAAAGGATCTCTCCCCTCGCCTCCGGCCATGGTTTTCCCATCTCCAAAGTGAGGATGGTGGCAAGATCATCGACATTCGTGACTAAGAGGTCGTAAAGCTTTCGCAGGACTGCGGCGCGCTCCTTGCCCGTCCTATTCGCCCAGTTCTTTTGGGCATGATGGGCAGCCTCAATCGCCGACCTGACCTCCTCTTCACCAAGATCTGGAAGGGTTGCGAGCAATTCGCCGGTTGAGGGATTGGTGACCTCGAACGTGAGGCCCCTTGAACCTGCCGCTACCCACCCAGTCCCTACAAGAGCTTTATCCGTCACTAACGACTTGTCTTTCAACTTTGCTAGAACTGTTTCAGAAAGTGACATTGGTTTCTCCGTATCGGTGCTAGCCCAAGAGCCGCCGTACATATCTACCTAGGATATAACTAAGCGCTCTATTGGGCATTGGATTGTTCAAGAATTGGCAGATTGCAGAAACGAAGAGTAATCTCCCGCACGCCCAGGCTGAACGATCGGCACGGAATAGACTCCCTCTGCACCTCTCAGAGGACGCCTCCACATCCACCTGTGGTGAGGATGCGGCCACGAATGATCGGCGGCCGGCCTTTCAAGTACCCGGGTTTCGGTTTCCCCATATCGCAATAAATCTGCACAGAGAACAATTAATCCCCGCTTCAGTCCACGAATTCGTCGGAATAGACCACGGCTGGAGAAGGAGCCCTGACATCTTCGCGCCGCACCGCTTCCACGGCTCTCTCAAGATCATTCACCAGCAACGAGATATACTCATCTCGCAGCGGTCCGAGCACCAATTGTATTGCGGCCGGCTCTTTCAGTAAGTTTATCTTCCAGCCATAATCCTTCATTTTGATCGCAATCGAATATACGTCGGAGTAGTCGCTGCCTATTCCGACCACGTTGAGCTCAGCCCCGCCGACTATTTTCAAGCCAGGGCTTCGTTCAACGAAAGCCAATATGGCATCTCTCAGCTTGAGGATTTGACCTGCGCGGGAGAGGTATCCGTCCCGCCCCAGATAACGCATGACCGCCCAGGCCGAGGCGATTGCGCCCCCGTTACGCGTCCCAGTAAGAACTGGTGAACGATAAAGTCCTGCTGCCCATGTATCGAAGATGAAGGGCTGATGGCGGGCTAGCTTATTTCTATAGAAAACGCCGGAAACTCCCTTGCCACTATAGCCGTACTTATGAAAATCCGCCGAGATTGAACTTACACCGGGGATTCGAAAATCGAAGTCGGGAACTTCTCGTCCGAGTTCACGGACAAACGGCGCCAAAAACCCACCAACGCAAGCGTCCACATGCAACCAAATCCCGTGTTCTCTGGCAATTTCCGCTAGTTCTCGAACTGGGTCACAAACGCCATGCGACCAAGATGGCATTGACGCGAGCATCATGACTGTGTTTTCGCTAACTGCTTCGGACATTGCTAAAGCGTTTGCGCGGAAATTTGCATCCACCGGAACGCGACGTATGGAGTATCCGAAATATCGCTCATACTTTTCGAATGTGGGATAGCCCGTCTGAGGAATCACTATTTCCGGCTTGTCGATGTCAGGCCGTTTTTCTTTGGCGTATTCTAGAGCAGCGGCAGTAGCGAGAAACAGGCTCTCGGAACCGCCGCTGGTCACGGCCCCGGTTGCATCCTTTCCAGCGTGGAACAAACTAAGCGCCATCTGTATTAGATCGCGTTCAAATTTTACCACGGTAGGGTAGTTGTTGCCCTTCGTAAAAAAGGCAAGGTGAGCGGCCTTGGCAACTTCGAATGTGCCATCATCAAGCAGGAGCCCGCGGTCATTGAGCCAACGATCTGGGAACGTCGAGCGCGGGTCTGCGTCTTGTGAACGCAGCTGCTCTAGTTCTTGTTCGATCTCGTCCCGGGTCATTCCACTCTGTGGGAACGAGTTGCTAGTAGTAGTTTCAAATTGTGCGGCTTGCATATTTAAACTTCTCTACGAGTAGCCTTTGTATGGAGGAATTCTAGCAAACCGCCTCCAATAAGTGTTTCTGTTTTCTGCCACCGTTCGAAAAAGTCCTTTCTTGGAATTGCCCCAGATTGAAAGCTTCGACTGGCGACGGCGACCATTAGAGCCGATTTCGAAACTCATGAGGCTTTGGTCAATATCGAGTGAGGCACGTGGACACCTCGAACTACCGGCATTTCCAGAGGAGGATGGTGCGGCAATGAGGTTGCGAACAGCCCTGACACGAGGCGGTGGCTGGATTTCGGTCATTGGGGCTGATGCTGTTGCCGATTTCGGCATCGCGGCGGCGTTTTCCGCGGCTCTCGCCGTCATGCGAACGCAGATCGCCCCTGGTGCCAAACGAAACAGGCCGATGCGGCATTTCTGCTGCGCGAACACGTGCTCGACGTAGGCGCGGGTCCTGGAACGGCGGCCGTTGGCTCGCGCTGCCGCTTCGCTCATCGGCGGACCCTTCGGCTTCTTCAGGTGTCGGAGGTGTAGCCGTTCTACTCGAGCCAGCGCCTCGTCGTCTTCGAGTGGTAGGCGGTGTCGGCCCACACCGTCGAGCCGGCGCGATGTCGCAATCGAGGCCGGGTCGACGACATGATTTTCGATCCCTTACGAAAAGCGTGCCAGCAGCCCGATGGCGTCACCGGCGAGCACCGCATGTTCGACATCTTCTCCGTTGCCTGGAAACAGCGACGTTATCAACCAACTCGATCGGCTCAATTCCAAAGACACGAAATTGCGCCAAGATCGGAACGGATAGCGGTCGGCTCTTCGGTGCGGTCAGCTATAACAGGCATGGTCATCTCCATAGTGGGTGGTGGATCACACCACTCTGTCATAGAGTAGATCGCTATCCACCTGCCCATGGGATCTGCTTTCGGTGCCGCCACAATCCTGGCGTCGACGATCTGCCCGCCCATCGCGAGGTAGCCGGCCTGGTGAGGTGCTTGTCGAAACGAGCAAACAGGTTCTCCACCGCCCGGGCCTGCGTGAGGTGCTCCCTAAACAACCAGATCGTCTTGGCGTCGGGAACCTTGTCGCCGAGCCCCAACCCAAGCCATCGCTTGAAGGAAAGCCGGTCCTGGATCTGGAACTCGGCCTAATCGTCCGAGAGACTGTAGAGCGCCTGCAGAACCAGGACCTTGAACATCATCACCGCATCAAAGGGCGGCCGGCCGCCTCTGGCGCCATCGGAGCGATTCAGCGCCTTGCCGAGCGGCTTGCAGAAAACCTCGCACGGCACCACCGCGTTCAGCTTCTCCAGTGGATCGCCGGCCTCGCTCAGCCTGAATGAAAACAAGGGGCGGGACACCTGATGCAAGGGCCCCTGCGCACTTACACTGAATGTCGGCCGATCAGGTTCGACGAGCGCGTGGCGCTTGCGACCCTTGAGCTTCTGTCCCCGTCGTAGCCGCGAACGGCAGAGCCGCCAGACGATCCTCCCGAAAGAAGATGGCGTTAATGATCTTGCGGATCTATCGACCACTCCAACACTCTTGGCTTCTGCAGGTTTACCTCGATCGTTCCCATCACTTAGGTGGACTAATTGCTCGTCGAAACTACAGCACATCGATTATACTAAACTGCGAAAATGGACAGCCCGATCCTCTTTGGCAACCCGACTCACTATGTCGCTGAAATACCTTTCAACACCAAATTCAGGAGTTAGAAATCTCTCTGCGATCTCAGTATAGTGGTCAATGGAGGAAACAATAAATTTGATGTGATAGTCAAATTGACCCATTACTTCGTAACATTCCACAACTTCGGGAATGGCGCACATATGGCGTTCGAAGAAATGTAATGCATCGCGATTTTGCCTCGACAGGACTACCTTAGCTAAAACAATCTGGATACTTTGCAACTTTTCAATCGCTATTTCTGCAATGTAACGACGGATGATTCCGTCTTTTTCGAGCTTTTTGACCCTCTGCCAACACGGCGACACGGAGATGCCGACCCTGTCGGCGAGGATCTTAATTGGGAGCCGGCCGTTTTCTTGGAGCACATCCAGAATCCGGTAATCCATGCGGTCTAGCTTGTTCATATCACTTACTCTACCGGACGATAAGATCTTCCTGAACGTTCTTTCAGCAGTGCTGGCTATGTGGCCGGCAGAGGATGCCGCGGCAATGCGTCGCCACCCTGCCACATTTGCCGAATTGTAACAGCCCCTGCAACTCTGGGCTCACGAAAAAGAAAAGGGATAACGCACCTTCTGTCGCGGCCTCAACATCAGCTTTGATGTTTCTGTCGCGTTCGTTCCTGTTTTCGGAACGGCAGGTGAGAATTCTCCGCCCGGTTGTTCAAGCCTTTTGCGAGCGGTGTTCCACGTTCGGCATGACTTGGCGTTGGGCCGCCCCGTAGGAGCGCAGTTTGTCGGTGATCATACGCTTTGGCGGCAGACCCTGCTTCTTCAGAAGTCGCGTCAGCAGGCGCCTGGCGGCCTTGGTGTTGCGACGCGTCTGGACAATCTCGTCGAGCACATATCCGTCCTGATCTACCGCTCTCCACAACCAGCATTTCTGACCGTTGATGCACACCACGACTTCATCCAGGTGCCAGACATCGTCCTTCGTTGGTGCCTTGCGGCGTATGCGGCGCGCATAATCAGGGCCGTGCTTTCGGCACCATCGGCGGATGGTCTCGTAGGAAACGACGATCCCGCGATCGAGCAGCATTTCCTCGACATCGCAGGCTCAGATTGAAGCGGAAGTAGAGCCAGACAGCACGGGCCCATGATTTCGATCGGATAGCGGTGGTTCTTGTAAGTCGGTGCATTCACGGTCATAGGCGCGCTGCTACCTCAATTTCCTTACCGCTCAATCAATGTGACAGCACCCTTCCAACTCATGACTCAAATGCGATAGCCCTGCTTCCGGGTGGAAAATGGCGCCGACGCCACCGGTTGTTCCGTTACCGCTCCTCCACCGCAAAGTTATCTTTTGCGTTCAGGGAGCCACGGCGCCTGCGTTGGCTGATGAACACCGTCCGTTCGCGCATGTGGGGTCGAACTAATTCGTGGCGAAGAGGAGGCAGGCTCATAATCCAACAGTTGCCGGAGTTCCCCTGGCTCGAATGCCATTATTGGTGGGGAGCCGGGTTCATCATCCAACAGCTGCCGCGGCTCTTCCTCGTGCGGCAAGCGCCCTCTCAGCCGGTCTTGCAGCGCCTGCCGATCGGCGACGAGGTAGTCGAGGTGCAGCGGCTCGTTGTCCGGCCGCTCCTCGTCGACCAACCGTTCAACCAGCGCCCGCGTGCCGTCCACCACAAAGACGCCGCAATCGTAATCGTTCGGCTGTCGGGGCATGCGGGCTGGCGCCAAGGTGGCGTTCAGCAGTCTCGCGAGCTGTGTTGCAGGCACGTCGTTGTATCCCTTTCGTTGGAGGGAGTCGTAGTGATAGGCGACCGGCCTTTCCCGGTTGCGGCGATCAACCAGCAGCAGCGACCAATGGGTGCCGAGGCTATGCTCAGTGGCATTGTTCACCGGCAGGAACAGGAAGTCGGCCGTGTCGTTGCCGTCCTGATCATAGAGAATGCGCTGCAATGCGTATAGCCTCTCGATTTCGCTGAAACTGCGGAAGCGCAGGGGACCATTGGCTATGAGGGGATCCACCAACTGCGTTTGCCCGGCGAGCGTTGGATCGATCCCCTGCAGCGCCTGCGCCAGGAACAGGTAATCCCTCAGGATATGGGCGTCGCTCAGCCACTCCTCGGCGCCGAGCACCGACCCCTTGGGGACATTGGACGAGGCTGTCGGATCCATCGCCCCGATCTGGGCATCGGAGGAGGTGGTCGTAGGCGTAGTCACATCAACCACTGGAAGACCGCGGTAGGTGTTTGGCAGCCTGGCGGTTACTGGCGAGGCGTGTTGGGAGCTCTTGCCGGTGCCGCTGGCGCAGCTTCACTCATCGGCGAAAGTCGACCGCGATGGATGAGCCGAGCGGCATCAAGCCCTTCCGCCCGCGGGACGGCGGCGGACCCTGTCGCTTGCATCGTGGACTGCCACCGCATCTGCCACTGCTCCAACTCCTCGCTCAACCACGCCATAGCTTCATCGTCCGAGGAGGCTGGCAGCGGAGAAAGCGCGAGCGGCGAGCCGGGCGGTCGAGTGCCCTGGTTTTGACCCGGTACTGGCCCGGACGGATTGGGATTAACCGCAGCCTCAAAATCCCCGGAGGTCTCTGAGCGAGCTCTGACTTAGTGCACTGGCGCTGCTTCCGACGTTGGCCACATACTCCAATCAAAGTTGAGCGGCATCTGCAGCGACCAGGTTGACGTGGGCCTGGCAGGTTCCTGCCGTCCAGCTTGGACTATGTCCTGCGCCTGCTCAGGGAGAAACCCGGACCACGGTGGGCCGTCTTCAACCATCAGAGCATGATCGTAACCTTCCGCGCGGACCAATGGCCAACTGACAGGTCCCTGCTGCAGAGCGGCGTCCCCAACGGACGCGACCGCATGCGGCGCCGCGGCGTCTTCGTACCCGCTCCCCTGCATTATCGGCCGCGCCTCCCATGGCGATGCACCCAGTTGATGGGCGAGGGGCGGCGTCAGCAGGCGACCGCCTGAATTAGCGATCTCGCTCAGCTGCCGCTCGGCGGCAAGGCCTTGCGGATCGTCCAGGGTCCTCTGCCTCTTCGCTGGCCTCAACTCAGCCGTGTCATGCTCATCGTCGATGAGGACCTCCTCGCTTGGCAGGAGGTTGCTCCAGGCAGGTGCACCCATCAGCTCGCCCGGGGACCGCTGGTGATTGGACTCTCCGGGATCCGGTGCCTGGTCATGGCGCGCGGCGGGCTCGAGAGATGACGAAGGGCCCGGTTCGTCCATCAGCTCCCAACGCACATCCTGATCGTGCGCTTTCGCAGGAAGCTTCTTTGCCCAACTGCCAGCTTCCTGTGACGCGCTGTGATGCGCAGCGGCGTCGCCGACCCGCCTCGACTCCATCGGTGCCGCGTCTTCGGAATTGATGAGCGTCACGTTCTGGGGGCGAGGATTCAGCTTAGCGCGGCCGATCGGCATGACTCCGCCCGTTGACTGCGAGGTCCGGAGATGACCTAGCCCGGAAAATTCATGGTGAGTTGGCGGATGTAGTGCAAGCCATTGAAATGACGTAGGATTTGGTTGCTTAGGCCGATCCGCGCCATGTTCCGGAGACCACACCCGCCATGAATGATCTTACCCTGCCGCTGAGCGGTTTGTCATCAGTGGGCGGCAAATCCGTCATCGCCCGTTTTGACGGCGGCCTGCTGTCGTCGAACAGCGGTGTTCTGGCTCTGGCCGAGGTGGAAAAGCGGCTGCGGGTGGCCGAGCGTCTGGCGCGCTGCATCGACGATCCGCGCTGCCCGGACCAGGTCGTGCACAGCCTGGCGGACATGATCGGCTTTCGCATGAAGATGATCGCCGCCGGCTATGAGGATGGCAATGACGCCAACCGGCTGCGCTCCGATCCGGTCTTCAAGATGGCCCAGGATGCGCTGCCGTCGGGTCGGGATCTGGCCTCCCAGTCGACGATCTGCCGGCTGGAGAACCTGCCCGGCGTGCGGGAGCTGGTCGCGATGGGGCCGCCGATGGTCGACCTCTATTGCGCTTCCTTCCGGCAGGTGCCGAAGCGGATTGTGCTCGACATCGACGACACGTTGGATCCATTGTCATAATACCCCCTGGTTCACGGTATCTGTTCGAAGAGGCTGGGATTTTGGTCTATCATCTTGATCCATAGGCCTTTTCTCTGTCCACGCACGACATGGACGGCTTCGAGTTCGCCGCGTTTTACTCGCTGCAACACGACCTGGCGCGACAGGCCGAGGTTCTCCATGGCGTCGCGGATGGGCTCAAAGCCTTCGCCAGGCGTGGCCAGGAAGCGGGCCTTGAGTTCGGCGGTCAGGCGAATGCGCCATGGCGCACCGGGTGTCACCTGTTCGCCCGGGATGAGGCCGTCGTTGACATGGCGGTGAAGCGTCGATGGCGCCACGCCGAGCGCGGCAGCGGCCTGACGGACGGTGACGATGTCGCCGTCGGCGGCTGGTGGCTTGGCCTTGCAGGCGGGAATCTTCCAGTGCTTACGCAGATAGCCGACGCGGTTGGCGTCAAACCGGTGGCCGTACGCCGTTCGGCGGCCCTGGCGGTTGAGGACGCCGGCAATGACCGCGTCGGGATAATGCGGTGCCAGCCGCCGCAGCAGCGCCAGCGTGTCCTCGTCGGTACGAACCGTCGCCGGCCGCGAGCGCGGCAAGGCGACGGTGAGGCGACTCGTAGCCTCGCCCTTCCAGCGCAGGACGAGAAGCGCCGCTGCCTCGTCGCGATCGACATGGAGGGTGACCTCATCGAGGAGCGTGCGCAGCAATTCCTTGCGGTCACGCGGCGTGGTGGTGGGCGCGTACCAAACGCTCGCCAGATCGGCCCCGAGGGCAAGCAGCTTTTCCCGCTCCGTGGCCGACAGGACGCGCGGACGCTGCTCCTCGCGCCGCGCCAGTTCCGCCTTTGCCGCCTCCAGTGCGCGCAACGCCTCCTCCCACTCCTGCTCGAGCCTGCGGGCGACCAGGCGATTGTCGGGATCGACGGCGCAATAGCGGCGCTCGGCGCGGTTGACGGCGAAGGCGGCGCGCTCCACGTCGAGCCGCCATTGCTTGAGTGCTGCGTCGCGATCGTTCTCCAGCCGCTCGGCCGCTTCGAGCGTGGCGGTCAGGCGCACCGGCTCCAGCGCCTCCAGGAAGGCCGCCACCACGGCTTCATCGATCTGCCCGCCGCCAACATTGAGGCAATGGACGCCTCTGCCCTCGACGACCACCTTGCCGGGACAATGGTAGCCCGGCGTCACGGTGCGGCCGCGATAATGGGTGTGCAGCCGTCGCCCGCAGTGGCCGCAGCGGGCAATGCCCTGCAGCAGGGCGCCACCCTCTCTGGCGGCGCCACCGGCCTGTTCCTGCGCCTTGGCGTGCGTCCGGGGTTGGGTGTTGGCCGCCATGCGCTCTCGATTGGCCTCGAAGGTGGGCCAATCGATATAGCCCTGGTGGTGGTCCTTGATCAGCACTTGCCAGTCTTCCATCGGCAGCTTGCGTATCCGCTTGCACCGCGCGCCGGTTTCGTCGAGCACCGTCTCTCGGCGATACTTGCCATAGACATAGGCGCCGGCATAGACTGGATTGGCAAGCACGCTGTGAATCGCGTGGTAGCTGGCCTCGCCCCAGCGCAGCTCGGTGCGTGCATTAAGCCACAGCGGGAACTTCATCGCTTGCTCGCGGAACCACAGCCACACGCGGCGCGCCGAGCCGAGCTCGGCAAAGCGGGCAAAGACGGTGCGGATGGCATGGGCGACGGCCTCGTCGGGATGGATCAGGATCTCGCCGTCCGCCTCGCCCCAGACGAAGCCGATCGGTAGGCCGCGGCGCAATTCACCGCGCGCTGCCTTGTTGCGGATGCCGCCATTGAGGCGGGCGCGCAGGACGTGCAATTCGGCCTCGCTCATGGCGCCTTTCAACCCGAGCAAAAGCCTATCGTTGAACAGAGCCGGGTGGTAGATCCCGTCGGCATCGCCAATCAGCGTATCGGTCAGCCCGGCCAACTCGATCAGCCGGTGCCAGTCGGCATTGTTGCGCGCCAGCCGCGAAACCTCCAGGCCAAGCACGATGCCGACCCGGGCCAGCGCCACCTCGCTGGTCAGCCGCGCAAAGCCGGCGCGCATGACGCTGCCGGAGCCGGACAGGCCAAGGTCCTCGTCGATGACCAAGACACGCTCGTCCGGCCAACCCAGCTCGCGCGCCCGACCGGAGAGCGCGTATTGCCGCTCGGTCGATTCACGGTTGTTCTCCACCTGTGAGGCGCTCGACTGGCGCAGGTAGACGACAGCCAGCCGGGCCTGGTGACCGGCGGCGATTTTGCTGTGTTCAGTCATGACCGGCCTCCCTCACTGTCAGCATGCGCGCGATCACGAGGGCGAGCCGGCGCAACGCCTCCGCCCGCGCCTCGGCGTCCAGCGTCTCCCTGGTGGGTGGGTCGGGAGGCCGCTTGCGGTCTTCCTCGGCGAATCTCAGCTTCAGTTGCATGTCGCTCCTCCTTGTCATCGGGCGGCGACTCGCCGCGCCGTTCAAGAAGAGCGTCGGTCAGAAAGCGCAGATGCAGAAGGTCTGAAAGCCGCCCAATGCTGGAGTGATTAGCCGGCGAGGCTGTGGAACCACCCCCCAGGCCCCCGAGATCCGTCCACGCGACGGGAATGTAGGTCCGGCTGCCGTCCGGCAATTCTAAAAGCAGCGTTGGCTCGCCGCGGCGTTTGAGGCGGCTGATTACGGCCAGAGGCCGCCCTTCAAAGGCGTGGCCCTCCCGCATGATCGTTGCCGAGGCGGGAAGGTCCTGGTGATGGGCAGTCTGGAGATGTTTCCTTTGATGCCGTGCATGGCGGCCAGCAATTGCGCCTGTTCAACGCCCATTATGACGAATACGGCTTCCAGCCGATCGTGGTGTTCGATGGCGATGGCCGGTTCGTCGGTGCGGTTCTTCGGCCAGCCAAGCGGCCGAGCGGGGCTGAGATCCGCCCCCATCTGCGCCGCCTCGTGCAGGCGATCCGGAACAATTGGCCTCACACACGGATCCTGATCCGGGCCGACAGCCATTATTGCAGTCCACCGGTCATCGACTGGTGCCGCGCCAACGGTGTAGACTTCATCCTCGGCGTGGCGCCGACCACGACGCTGCGCGAGCATGTCGCGCATCTGGAAGCCATCACGCTGGCGCGTTTTGAGGCGTCGAAGACGAACAAGGTCCGCCGCTTCAAGGAGTTCTTTGACGGAGCCGCCAGTTGGAGCCGCGTGGAGCGCATCATCGCGCGGGTCGAGGTCGGCGCCAAAGGAGCCGACACCCGCTTCATCGTCACCAATCTGGCCAGTGGCAAGGCCAAGGCGCTCTACGAGGACCTCTACTGCCGGCGCGGCGCGGCCGAGAACCACATCAAGTCCTGGAAGACGCATCTTGCCGCCGACCGCACATCCTGCACAAGAGCGACGGCCAACCAGTTCCGGCTCTTCCTGCATGCCGGCGCCTACTGGCTAATGTGGGGCCTGCGCGCTGCGATGCCGAAACGCTCGAGCTTTGCCGTCGCCCAATTCGACACGCTGCGATTGCGCCTCATCAAAATCGCCGCGCGGGTGGTCGAGATGAAAACGCAAATCCGCCTGCACCTGCCGACATCCTGCCCCGACCAGCGTATTCTGCACATCGTCCTCGATCGCATCCCCCAACTCGCGACATAACGATGGGGCGCAGGCGCCCCGAAACGAACCCGCCGACCGCAACCTGCAAACCCCGCCTGCCATCACGACGGATCATCGCCGGCGCCCCACCAGGCTTTGTCAAAATGCACCCCGAGGGCGGCCAGATCGCCGATGCAGGCCGCCGAAAACCGATCGCCGTGCATCAAGGCGGCTAGGTGATCGTGCGGAAGTTACTGCCGCCGGTACACTTCTTCCGCGCGTTGGGTGTCGCCGACGTGCTCACGACATGGGGCGAAAGGGCACAAGCCGCGACTTGTCGAACTGCGCTGCCGAATCGTCCAGCACTCCCTCGACCAGATTGACGTACTCCCGATCGCCCGGACAGCCGAGTGCCCGTAGCTGCGATCAATCCGAATAGACTTAGGGTACGTCATTTGGCGCAAACCCTTTGCCGACGGCGGGCCAGTGCCCGCCGCCCAACTGCCCGTCGATCTCCACATCACAACAGATATAGGGCTTGGCGCGATTGAGGGGCGCCAATATTCCTGGGGCGGCGCACCTCCCTCTCCGATTGATGTTCGCAAGGCGCGCCGAACCCGCGGATAAGCCATTCGCAAGGCCCAGGATGCCTGCTGCTCGGCTGGCAAGGTCGGCCACGATGCCGCCAGCTTCGTGGTGATAGTCGCGGCTGTGGTGTTCCATGAAGAATGAAGTGGCGAAGCGCACGTCGTGAAAATTTGCGCACAGGTGCGAAGCGAGCCCGCCAATCGGTGGAGCGAATGCTCGCCACACGACCCCACGCATCAGTGCCCATCACGCGGGCGCGAACATCAGTCTCCACGACGTTGTAGCAGAGTTCTTCTTGGAGCAGGCATCGCCATCGGATTCGGAGCGTCGTCCTTTCGGTGATGGATTCAGGTCGGCACTCGATGCCGAAAACGCAAGTGCGGCTCGCCGCACAGAGTGGTAGCCGGCAGGAGTGTCGCACCCAGCCTTCTCGCTACCGCCTGCGACGGTAGGTTCTCGGGATGGACGAAGCTCATGAGCGCCGGCAGCCCGATATCGCGCGCGGTCCAGACTTGCACGCGCCGTGCGGCTTCGGCCGCATAGCCGCGGCCGTCGAAACCGGCGTAGAGGCTCCAAGCGAGCTCCGGCTCGTCGAGATAGGAGGGGTGCCACAGGCCGACACGCCCAATGACGGAACGGGTTTCCTTGAGTTGGACGGCAAACAGGCCGTAACCGCTCAGCACCCATTCGCCAAGCATGGCGGCGAAAACCGTCCAGGCCTCCCATTCGTTTTTAGGCCCGCCCATGTAGTTCGCCCTGAAAAACTCTTGGATCCCTTGCGTTGCAGGGATTCCCATCGGGTTTGAAGTATTGGAGAATGCCGGAAACCACCTTCGATCCCGTCGTTTCCTGGTGTTTTTGCAATGCTTCCAGCCCGTCCGTCGTCCGGTAAGAATGATTTGTTCCGCGAGCGCCTCGATGCCATCATCAATCCGCGCCATCCGCTGGTCCGGTTGTCGGCATTGATGCCGTGGTCGCGCTTTGACGAAGCGTTTGGCGGGTTTTATCGCCCGATCGGCAGGCCGGCCAAGCCGACGCGGCTGATGGTCGGTCTGCATTACCTCAAGCACGTCCACGACCTGTCCGACGAAGAAATGGTGGAGCGTTGGGTTGAGAACCCGTACTGGCAGTTTTTCTGCGGCTTCGAGTTCTTCCAGCACGAGCCGCCGATCGATGCCAGCACGATGACGCGCTGGCGCAAGCGGATCGGGTCCGAGGGGCTGGAGGAAATGCTGAAGGCAAGCGTCGACGTCGCACTCGAGACGGGGACTGCGAAGCCCGGTTCGCTGGAGCGGATCACCGTCGACACGACGGTGCAGCCGAAGGCGATCGCCCACCCCACCGACAGCCGGCTCTACCTCAAGGCAATCCAGATCCTGGTGCGTCAGGCCAAGCGGTACGGCATCATGCTCAGGCAGAGCCACATGCGGCTGGCCAAGGCAGCGGCGGTACGGGCGGGTCGCTATGCGCATGCCCGGCAGTTCCGCCGGATGCGTCGCGAACTCAAGCGCCTTCGCACCTATCTCGGCCGGGTGTTCCGCGACGTCGGTCGCAAGATCGCCGGCAATGCCGAACTCGAGGCCAGATTTGCCCCGTTGCTCGGGCTCGTCGAGCGGCTCTTGGCGCAGAAGCCGAAGGACAGGAACAAGATCTATTCCCTGCACGCGCCCGAGGTGGTCTGCATCTCGAAGGGCAAAGCCCGCAACCCTTACGAATTCGGCTGCAAGGTCGGGATCGCGGCAACCAACCGCGAGGGCCTCGTGCTGGCGGCCAAGGCGTTCGAGGGCAATCCGTATGATGGCCACACGCTCGCAGCAACGGTCGATCAGGCCGCGCAGATTGGCGGCGTCGAGCCGGACCGCATCTACGTCGACAAGGGCTATCGCGGCCACGATTATGCCGGCGCGGGATCGGTGATGGTCGCCGGCCGCAAGCGTGGCCTGACGGCCACCATGTGTCGGGAACTGAAACGACGATCGGCCATCGAGGCCACCATCGGTCACATGAAGACCGACGGCCGACTGGACCGCAACTTCCTCCTCGGCCATGATGGCGATGCGACCAATGCGCTGCTCGTCGCCGCAGGCCACAATCTGCGCCTGGTCCTCACGGTTCTCGCGCTTTGGCTTGCCTGGTGCCTGCAAGCACTCCAGCCGAAAACTGCGAAATCGGATGCTTCCACCCGTCTTCACGCGTTCGGAATATCAACGCCTTAGCCGTTATTCAGGGCCGACCATGTAGCGCATACGCTCGTGGTCGGCGTAGAAGGCCGCATGAGCGGGGAAGTCCTCCTTGCGCCAGCCACGCAGCACCAGGCGTTCGCTTTCAAGCGTCGGGATCATGCCTGCGCCTTTCCCTGGCGCGCGCCGCTGCCGTCACCATCTCTCGACGGGCGGGATGACCTTCTCATCTTCAGCAATTTTCTCTCCCCTCATTTCGTCGCCGATCAAAGATCTCCGCTAGTGTACCGTCGCAGTGATTGTGACGGGTTAGTCTACGCCGAGAATGGGCAGGTCCTGTGGCGGGACGAGCAACTGGATGCTGCGAGCGACACCGGGCTGCTTGTCGATCAAGCCGAGTTGGTTGAGGGTCTTGAGCATCTGATGGACTGACGGTGCGGTGACCCTGAAGTAGCGCTGGAAGTCCGCCTCCGCCGGAGCGCGGCGATTGATCTGCGAATAGGCCCAGATGAAGGCGAGGTACTGGCCTTGTTTGGCGGTGAACCGTACTGTCGGCGCCGGCGTCTTCGGTCAAGCAATTGATTCATTGTAGATTCACCTACGGCTCTTCCACCAAGAAGGGCTTTGGGAATGAACATACGATATCGGGTCGAACTCAGCCAATCCGAACGAGACGAGCTGCGTGCTTTGGTGAGCGGGGGTAAACTGCCGGTGCGGCGGCTCAAGCGGATGCAGATCCTGCTGGCCGCCGACGCCGGGGTCGCCGACGAGGCCATCGCCATCTCGGTGCAGACCAGCGACTCGACCATCTACCGCACCAAGAAGCGCTTTGTGGAGATCAGCCTGGAGGCCGCCCTCAGTGAAGGGCCGCGTCCGGGGGCGGCTCGCAAACTAAGCGGCAAGCAGGAGGTGCAACTGGTGGCGCTGGCCTGTTCTGATCCGCCGCAGGGATGCGCCCGGTGGACTTTGAAGCTTCTGGCCAACGCCCTGGTCGAAGTGATGGAACACCCGAGCGTCTCACGCGACACCGTCCGCCGGCGGTTGAACGACAACGATCTGAAGCCCTGGCAACAGAAGATGTGGTGCATCGCCAATATCGATGGGGAGTACATCGCCCGCATGGAGGATCTCCTCGATCTCTATGCCGAGCCGCATGATCCCAAGCGACCGGTGGTCTGCTTCGATGAAAGTCCGATCCAGCTCATCGGCGAGGTGCGCGTGCCCATCGTGCCGAAACCCGGAAAGCGATACCGCTACGACTCCGAGTACAAGCGTAACGGCACGGCCAACCTCTTTGTCATGGTCGACGCCAACCGGTCGTGGCGCAGGGTCAAGGTCACCGACCGGCGCGCAAACGAGGACTTCGCCGTCTGCATGCGCGACCTGGTCGACGTGGACTATCCCGGCGCCGACAAGGTCCGCGTCGTGATGGATAACCTATCAACCCACACGGCCTCCGCTGTCTATCAGACCTTTCCAGCAGTCGAGGCGCGTCGGATCTTGCGACGCCTGGAGTTCCACTACACACCCAGGCACGCCAGTTGGCTCAACATCGTCGAGATCGAAATCGGCGTTATGCGCCGCCAATGTCTTGATCGCCGCATCGCTAGCCGCGACCTCCTTGAAACAGAGATCCGGACCTGGGAACGCCGCCGCACCGAAAGTGGCGCCCGCATCCGCTGGATGTTCTCCACACAGCAGGCCCGAGCGAAGATGGCAAAATCCTATCCCACGCCATCTCTCAAAGAGTCATAATCACCGCGACGCGACACTAGGAGCTCTAGCCACCGATCTAAACCTGATGTGATCGCCCCTGGAAAATGCAGTGGATAAACAGTCCTGAAGTTGATCGAGAGACGGCGAACTGCCGGCAGGAGCAGTCGCTGTGATATCCAACGTTAGGTCCAACAGAGAACAAGATCCGGCTTCGCAAACCCGAAAAAGCAATTCAGCAGCACGCGACGCTTTCCGTTGCCTGGTTGCCCGGTAACCCCGTGAACGAAACCGCCATCGATTAGGGCGATATCCCCGGTTTTGAGCTGGAACTCGCGACAAGGAACCGCCTCAAGATAGGCTGCCGAATAGGGATAGCCAGTGGTCTCCACACCTTGCGATATCCGGTCCGCAACTGTCGGCTTGTGGCTCCAGAGTTTCAGATTGCCGCCTTCCTCAGGCATGCTGGGATAGAAGTTGAGTGCTGCGACAGTGTTGTGCGCCACCGCAGAAAGCTCGTAATCGTTTCCAGCACACAACACTTGAGCGACATCATCGTGGGGGTCCAAGGAGAATGTGCCGCTGCCGGACCAACTGAGAGCGCGACAAACATTAGCCTGACCGCGCTCCGAACGGGCCAGCCGCAATTCAATGCCCTGTTTTTGAAGCTCGCGCTTCAATGCGTCGAACAATGCTCGGACCGGATCAACTAGATTTTCAAAAAGGGCGTCGACGTACGGTCGCGCAGTTTCCGCCTCTGCGAAATAGGTGGCTGCATCCTTCCTGTAGTGGGATGCGCCGACATATTGTCCGGGGACGCCATCCTTACGCTCTTTGAGTCCAGGACTGTCACTGAAGTTCGCGGTGATCTCCTCGGCTATTTCGGTGCTGAAAGCTTGCCTGATGTGCAGAGCGGTGATCTCGCCTTTCAGGACTGAGATGATATCAGCAGTGCTGATCGAGCCGGTCCGTTCTCTGGTCGAAACAGGAGAGATGGCCGGCGCTTGCGATATCTGATTAGTCATTGTCTTGCCCCCTTTAGTGCGTGATCAAGGATGGCGATGCCATGATCGAGTTCGGCATCAGTGATGGTTATCGGCGGGAGGACTTTGATAACGTCGCGATCTGGCCCTGAGGATTCGATAAGCAGACCGTTTTCGAACGCGACATCGTGCACGCGGCCAACAACAGCCGGTGAACGGCACTTGAGGCCAGCCATCAGACCGCGGCCGCGCTTTTGTTCGATGTATCTGGGAAATTTCGCGACGAGGCGGTCAAGGTGTCCCTGCAGTTTGGCCGCTGTCTGCTCCACGCCTGCAGTAAACTGCCTGTCGGACCACATTTTGCACATGGCCGCTGCCGTCACGAAGGCGAAATTATTGCCTCTGAAGGTCCCGCTATGTTCTCCGGGCATCCATATGTCCAAGTCAGGTCGAATCAAAACGACGGATAACGGACTGCCCGAGCCGCTTAGGGACTTAGAAAGGCACACGATATCCGGTTCGATTTTTGCGGACTCGAATGAGAAGAAATCGCCAGTTCGGCCCGCACCCGCCTGGATATCGTCGACGATAAAGACGACGCCATGCTCACGGCAAATGCGCTGAATTTCTGTGAGCCAAGCCGCGGATGCGGCGTTCATGCCGCCTTCTGCCTGGATGGTCTCCAGAATGATTGCGGCTGGCTTTTCTATGCCGCTCCCCGGGTCCCCCAAAAGGCAGTCGATGTAGCTCGCCGAATCGAAGGCTTGGCTCGGATAGGCGTCATAAGGAATACGGATCACATCGTGGCGCGCAACGCCTCCCAGCTCTCTGGTAGACGCCGACCCCGACACCGCCAGGGAGCCGAGTGACATACCGTGGAACGCATTCGTGAATGCCATGACGCTCGAGCGGCCGGTATACTTTCGCGCCAGGGCCAGCGCCGCTTCGTTGGCGTTCGTGCCGGTCGGCCCAGGAAACTGTATCTTGTACGAAAGACCTCTGGGCTTCAGGATCGAATCGACAAACGCTTCAATGAAGTCACGCTTTGCCGCCGTATACATATCAAGGGACAGAAGAATGTTCTCACCGACGAGATATTCAATTGCTGGTGCCATAATATTCGGGTTGTTGTGTCCGTAGTTGAGTGCGCCGGAACCCACAAGGAAATCGATGTGAGGCTTGCCGGTCTCGTCCCAGATCGTCGCCCCGAGGGCCTTCGTAAAGACTGTGGGAAAGGCCCGGCAATATCGACGAACATTGGATTCATGAGCCGTGAAAGCGTCGGTGTTCATTTTAGGTCCTCTGCAAGTAGATCATTCAACAAGGAGAGCGATAAAGCGCTTGTGGTTCGCGGTAGATGTTCTTCATATCACATCGACAGCAGAATGGCCGGACGAAACTTTTTTGGTCAGTAATTTCGCGGAGTGCTACTGGTGTGTGCCGACGTCCTCTTCAAAATGTCGCCAATTGTTGCGTTGCTCTCCAAGCCAATACCTGGGCGAATGCGATGAACAAACTCGGTTTAGAATTTCCGGCCAAGCACCGATACTACGGCATCGGGTAGTTGACGGATCAGCCCCATCGCCCATACGAGCATTCCGGCCGACCAATCACAGGCGTCGTGCGATCCGCTGGAGCGCGTCACTACAGGTTGTGTAGCGCGGCGGTCGAAGCCGCTCGCGAGCGCGCCTTCAAACAGCGCGGCAGCGAGCGAGCGGCTTTGCGGCGGTCATCGATGTTCCCCGGCAAAGCTCGGTTGCGGATACCAACCTGATTTTAAAGGAACCATCGATGACCGATGACATGACGAGCCTGCGCGCGCTCTTGGAGAGGACTGTGGATTCCGGTCTCTTGCGGGACATGATGGGCTTTCCCGCCAGCGAATGACGGAACCGGAGGTTGGGGCGCCATCGGCGCCGCGTCGCGCCGGCACCGTCGAACTGCTGACGCCGAGCCCGATGTGCTTGCCGATATTACTTTCTCCAAGAGAGCACCACACCAAGCTCCACGCCACGGATGAGATCGACAAGCGCTTTCTTTCCGATCGTGATATCATTTCCTTGCGCGGGCGACCTCGTGGCGAAGCGCGGCGCACCGGTTGAAAGCGCCGCCGGACAGCCTCATTCAAGCCTTGATTGAGGCGCCCGCGCGCCTTTTCCTTTGGCGGGCGCGGGCGCCAAGCCTCGACAAAGTGCTCGTAGCCCTTCTGCGCCTGCTCGGCGATGCGCATCTCCTGGTTCCGGAGATCCTTGACATTGCAGGCATACGCGGGTCCGCGACTGTTGCCTTTTTCTGCGGCTTGCCGGCCTGCAACTCCATGCTGCGCATCTTGTGGGCGACGAGGCTTTATCGCGCCCAGAGGTAGTCCTCCTCCTTCGTCAGCAGATGCCAGCATAGAACCGTCAGCTTGCGCGCTACAGCGACGGCGGCAACCTGATGGCCGCGCCTGGCCCGGATACGGACGAAGAACGCATGTAACGGACCCGACGCCTTGGCGGCTGCCCAAGCGGCTTCCACAAGCATTGCGCGGGCGTGGCTGCGCCCCACTTTGCTGATTCGGCCATGATGTGCCGCTCCCAAGCCCGACTGCCGAACACGCGGGTTGAGACCGAAATAGCTCACCAGTTTCTGGGGACTCTTGAAGCGAGCGACGTCGCCGATGGCCGCCATCAGCCCGGCTGCCACGGCCAGGTTGACGCCGGTGATGGTGAGCAGACGCCTGATCGCTGGATCGTCTAGCGTGGTCTCGGCAAGCTCCCGGTCGAAGATCGCAAGGTCTTCGGCAAGCCGATCGAGTTCGCTCGCATGCCGCTCGATCGCAAACCGCTCATCGTCGGGCACTGGCTGGCGCGCCAGCCAGGCACGCCCGCGGACGTTGAACAGATCGGTATGCGGACACTTCGGGATCAGGTGCGCATGCAGGATCGCATGCACCTCGTTCTTGATCCGGGTCCGATGCCGCACGACCTGATAGCGCCGCGCGACCAGCCTGCGCATTCGCTCGGTGGCCGCATCTGGTGTCCAGATCTCCGGCAGGTAGCCGGCCGCGTACAAGCTGGCCAGCGTGCCCGCGTCAACCTTGTCGGTCTTCACATGGGCATGGGCGATCGCCTTCACCTGAAGTGGGTTGGACTACTCGCTTCACGAAGGGTGACAGCACCCGTGACACCGCCATGCAGTTGCCAGTCGCCTCTATTACCACCTCGTCTGTCGCCAGAAGGCTCTTACCAAAGCCCTCCAGCGCCGTTCGGGTCATGTCGACACGCCCTCCATGTCGAAGCTTACCATCTTCCCAGAAAACCACCTCCCCGAAGGTTCGGTGGATGTCCATTCCAATCACGCGTCGCATATGCGCCTCCTGTCAGAGCGAAACGACGGGAGCGGCGGGCGACACGACAACTACGGATTCGCGCTCACGGCGCAACCGGGCGAGTCGCAGAGGCGGCCAGCTACTAACACGAGCTCTCGGCTCATCGTGTGGATCGGCCTGCCCGCACCTTCGTGCTCCCGGTGCCTCCGTCCCGGATGGTCGCACCATACACCGCGATCCTGGAAACCGCAGCCGGACATCGGCACCGAGATATTCATACCGGTTACCAATCCACTCGAGCGCCTCAACGGCGAAATTAGGCCGCGCACCGAGTCGATTCTTCTTTCTTACGGTTCGATAATCCCAAGTTTCAAAGCTTTTACAGCAGCTACCGTTCTGCTGGTCGCATCCAACTTCCGCATTAAGTTTTTCACATGGAAATCTACGGTGTTTCGGGATCGTCCTAATATCGTCCCTATTTCCCCTGACGTTTTTCCTCTCGAGACCCAAAAAATGCACTCTATTTCTTTAGGAGAGAGCTTATAAACGTGCTCCGATGCCATCGGAGTTCCGAGCTTCGCAACCCTCAGATGAAACTGTACCGCGGCAATTTGCAGGTAGGTGATCGCTCTATTTTGCAATTCGCTGTCCGAGGATTGAGCAAAACTCATAAACTTGAAGCTGTCAGCGGGGCCATGTAATGGAATGGTAATGCCTGATCTCAAGCCGAACGTCGCCGCCTCATCCAGGACGCGGCGTTCATTTTCAGTTGTGCTTTCGTCGGCATAAACCTCACTCCATCGGAACGCCCCTACCCCCTTTCGACCTTTCTTGATGAGCGGGTCTATTTTGGCATAACCCATTTTTAAGTAGCGCTCCTGCCATTCATCAGGGTAATTCCACATCACCGGAAAGTCCGGCCGGGCCGGCTTCAAAACCCTTTGTTCTGATGCAAGCGGGCCATAGGCGATCCACGGGCAATCGAAATTCAGCGCAAACACAGACAACAATTCGAACAACTGTTCGCATTGAGCGATATCATCAGTGGTGTCGAGGAATAGGCTTAACTCGACCGCAATCCGCGGGAGTTCCATGATCTCTCCTTCAGTTGCGTTCTCATTGGTCCGAGCTTGCTCCAGCCCAGCATCCCAACTGCGTAGTCAATGGCAATCTGAGTCGTAGCTCCTTCCGCCACCTGTAGCCGGACGTTCAAGATCTGTGCCAATTTGGGCGCAAAGCTTTTCTTCAGACAGCCAGCGCTACCCAGCCGTAGGGGAATGGGGCCGCCAACCCGTGATTACGCTTTAGGCACGCAATAACGATAAGAGAAAAATCTGCGCGAAACGGTCGCACCGGTATTGACTTTAATTGACACACCCCGCGAACACTTGCATAAGCCGCATAGCGGTAGTGGCTGAGGGGCATGCCGCACCCAATTTTTCCCTAGGGGCGAGGTCTGATCTATGGCGGCACTGGCAAAATTCAGACCAGTTGATTCCGGCCAACACGACAAGGACGAACTCCGCGAGATTGTCCGTGAGCGCTCTTTTCGATTCGGACGCTACACGCTCTCGTCGGGCATAGAGAGTGACATCTATTTCAATATGAAGCCTACTATGATGGTGGCGCGAGGCGCGCAACTTGCCGCTCTTGAGTTCCTAAAGATCGTTGAGCAAACGAAAGCAGAGTACGTCGGCGGCCTTGAAATGGGTGCGGTCCCCGTAATCGGATCAATGGCGGCTGTCAGCTCGGTCATGAACAAGCCCATAAACACGATCTTCGTTCGCAAGGCTCAAAAGGCCCACGGCACAAGGGACGTGATTGAAGGCCTTGGCCCCAAAGAAGAGCTCAAGGGAAAAGTCGTCCTGATCGTTGACGACGTTGCCACAAGCGGCAAGTCGATATTGAAGGCGATTGAAGAGGTTCGCCTCGTCGGCGGCATTGTGCGTGACGCTGCTTGCCTCGTGGACCGCGACGAGGGCGCTACGGCGCTGCTAGCCCAACATGGCGTAACGCTGCATTCCGTGCTGCATGCGAGCGAATTTGTGGAACGCCACTGACAATCTCATACAACGTCTTTCCGGCGACCTAGCCTTAGAGCACATTCCGCCGATTTGCAGCGAGTGCAAGCGCCTCGCGACTGAGAGCGATTGCCCTTGCCCATCCTCCCTGTTGTTGGTGCAACACATGCTCGCTGCTGTTCACCAGCGGCTTGACGTCGTTGGCTACCTCTCTGAGCAAGGCGCCATAAGACTGAAGGCTTTTACCGATTATCTGGCGGCGGTCGTTCGCATAGCTTCAGAGACCGGCGACGCGGCACCCTGGATTGATCTAGCCAGCCGGTTTAGCGCTCTTTTCGGTCCCGATGAGGTTGCCAATTAGGGCTTATCGCGCTTTTGCTGGACGAGCAGCTCGGCGGCAATGCGTCATGGTTCGCCGGCGGCATGCCGGCGCCATGGTGCGAGCGTAAAAAGCGCCGAGCAGCCGGTGCTGGATCTCGGACGCGACGCCGCCGACTGGTGGGATGCGGCGTTGGTGCATGGGGCCCTCGTTCCAGGCACGGATGAGCTGCGTCCCCCATTCCGCGGTATCAGCTTCGCGACCCCCTCGGTGGCGTGTCATGCAAGCGGGCCCGAGCGAATTGCCATTGAGATAGACCCGATTAAGGCATTCCAAATGAACCCGGTTACCTTCGCGTTGGGCGGCAGTTCACAGCCGGTCCCCGGTTTGCCGGGCAGGCCCCCCGAACGAACTTGGAGCGCATCGCTGGCACGGCTGGGCGGAGCAATCGCAATCTGTCGAGCGTCAGCCATTGCGAAAGGTGTAGCCATAACCGTTGATCGCCGGCGCGCCGCCGAGATGCGCGTAAAGGACCCTCGCCCCCTCCGGGAAGAAGCCTTTCTGGACGAGGTCGATCATCCCTTGCATCGATTTGCCCTCGTAGACGGGATCGGTAATCATACCCTCGAGCCGCGCGCACAGACGGATGGCCCCCTTGGTTTCCTCGGATGGAATGCCATAGTGCGGGTACGCGTAGTCCTCGAGCAACACCACGTCATCCTCGACGATTTCGGTTCCGAGTTCGACGAGGGTCGCTGTATGTTGGGCAATGCTTAGCACCTGCGCCTTGGTTCTCGCGGGGGTGGCGGAGGCATCGATACCGATCACATTGCGCTGTCGACCGTCCTTGGCAAATCCGACGAGCATGCCGGCATGCGTTGAACCTGTCACTGTGCAAACGATGATGTAGTCGAAGGCAAACCCAAGCTGTTTCTCCTGGGCGCGCACCTCCTCCGCGAACCCTACATAGCCGAGGCCGCCATTCTGGTGAACAGACGCCCCGGCTGGTATCGCATAAGGTCTGCCGCCCCTCGCCTTGACCTCATAAAGCGCCTTTTCCCAACTGCGGCGGATACCGATGTCAAAGCCATCGTCGACCAGGCGCACCTCTGCTCCCATAATGCGGCTCAAGAGAATGTTGCCGACCCGGTCGTAGACGGCATCCTCATGTGGAACCCAGCTCTCCTGAACCAGGAGACATTTCATGCCGATCTTGGCGGCGACCGCGGCGACCATCCGGGTGTGGTTGGACTGCACGCCCCCGATGGTGACGAGCGTATCGGCATCTGACGCGATCGCGTCGGGAATGATGTATTCGAGTTTGCGCAGCTTGTTCCGCCAAACGCGAGACCGGAGTTGCAGTCCTCGCGTTTGGCGTAGATTTCCACCTTTCCCCCCAGATGCTTGCCGAGGCGGTCGAGCTTCTCGACGGGCGTGGGTCCAAAGGTGAGCGGATAGCGTTCGAACTTTTCCAGCATGTTCTCTCCAGCAAAACGTGATTGAGCTGAACCAGCTCCGCCCTCGCTCATGGGCTTTTGATTTGGCGCCAGCTGCGTCGTCAGAGGTTGCAGACGGCCCCATTTTCTTTTCAGCGCCGCAGCTGCATCTCCCGCCGTTCGACGGCCCAGGATGCGGTCACCCAGCTCATTTCAAGCGCACTTATTCTTGGACGGTCAGCTCGATGTCCCTGGTTGATCCAAAGTGGCGTGAATCTGAGTTCTGATCTTGTCACCGCGCCTCAACGGAGCAGCGATATGCCGCCCATCGGAACGAGTTGAGGCACATCTGAAGATTCATTCCTAACCTCATCATGGTCTGGCGGCTGGTATCCAACTTTCTTGCCCTTACCGAAATGCTCAGCCCTTTGGCCAGCTCTGCTAGCGCAGCCAGACCGCCAGATCAGAAAGAGCACGCCACCGAAATAGCCCACCTGAAGGAGCAGCGAACAAGCCAGCGTCGTGACGACCACTAGTGTACCGTCGCAGTGATTGTGACGGGTTAGTCTACGCCGAGAATGGGCAGGTCCTGTGGCGGGACGAGCAACTGGATGCTGCGAGCGACACCGGGCTGCTTGTCGATCAAGCCGAGTTGGTTGAGGGTCTTGAGCATCTGATGGACTGACGGTGCGGTGACCCTGAAGTAGCGCTGGAAGTCCGCCTCCGCCGGAGCGCGGCGATTGATCTGCGAATAGGCCCAGATGAAGGCGAGGTACTGGCCTTGTTTGGCGGTGAACCGTACTGTCGGCGCCGGCGTCTTTCGGTCAAGCAATTGATTCATTGTAGATTCACCTACGGCTCTTCCACCAAGAAGGGCTTTGGGAATGAACATACGATATCGGGTCGAACTCAGCCAATCCGAACGAGACGAGCTGCGTGCTTTGGTGAGCGGGGGTAAACTGCCGGTGCGGCGGCTCAAGCGGATGCAGATCCTGCTGGCCGCCGACGCCGGGGTCGCCGACGAGGCCATCGCCATCTCGGTGCAGACCAGCGACTCGACCATCTACCGCACCAAGAAGCGCTTTGTGGAGATCAGCCTGGAGGCCGCCCTCAGTGAAGGGCCGCGTCCGGGGGCGGCTCGCAAACTAAGCGGCAAGCAGGAGGTGCAACTGGTGGCGCTGGCCTGTTCTGATCCGCCGCAGGGATGCGCCCGGTGGACTTTGAAGCTTCTGGCCAACGCCCTGGTCGAAGTGATGGAACACCCGAGCGTCTCACGCGACACCGTCCGCCGGCGGTTGAACGACAACGATCTGAAGCCCTGGCAACAGAAGATGTGGTGCATCGCCAATATCGATGGGGAGTACATCGCCCGCATGGAGGATCTCCTCGATCTCTATGCCGAGCCGCATGATCCCAAGCGACCGGTGGTCTGCTTCGATGAAAGTCCGATCCAGCTCATCGGCGAGGTGCGCGTGCCCATCGTGCCGAAACCCGGAAAGCGATACCGCTACGACTCCGAGTACAAGCGTAACGGCACGGCCAACCTCTTTGTCATGGTCGACGCCAACCGGTCGTGGCGCAGGGTCAAGGTCACCGACCGGCGCGCAAACGAGGACTTCGCCGTCTGCATGCGCGACCTGGTCGACGTGGACTATCCCGGCGCCGACAAGGTCCGCGTCGTGATGGATAACCTATCAACCCACACGGCCTCCGCTGTCTATCAGACCTTTCCAGCAGTCGAGGCGCGTCGGATCTTGCGACGCCTGGAGTTCCACTACACACCCAGGCACGCCAGTTGGCTCAACATCGTCGAGATCGAAATCGGCGTTATGCGCCGCCAATGTCTTGATCGCCGCATCGCTAGCCGCGACCTCCTTGAAACAGAGATCCGGACCTGGGAACGCCGCCGCACCGAAAGTGGCGCCCGCATCCGCTGGATGTTCTCCACACAGCAGGCCCGAGCGAAGATGGCAAAATCCTATCCCACGCCATCTCTCAAAGAGTCATAATCACCGCGACGCGACACTAGACGGATGGAGTGAGAAGCGAAGTAGACAGTCAGCGCGTTGCTGCACAGGACCAACCACAGGACGCCATGAAAGATTCTAAAGGGCAACGCCGTTCTCCTGGTTTGTCCCATCAAGTCATGCTGCGACCTGGTCGGCCGCAACATGGGTCTGGCAGTTCTTCGGGCAGACGCGGCCGCAGGCTCCGCAGCCAATGCAGCGGCCGGCATGATCGACAACCATGATCATGCGATTGAGCTCGCCATCGAAGTCGTCGTCCTCGCCGTCGCAGACGCCGAGGATTTCACCCGCGTCATCGACGCCGTGAAGGTGCATGACCTCGCGCGAGCAGACCTTGAAACAGCGCCCGCAGCCGATACAAGTCCTGCCATCTATAGCGGTCAGATATTCCGGCAGCCATATGGAGCCGTCGCGGGTGGTGAATGTGCTCCTCATCGTAAATTCTTCATTGCAGCGAGCTCTCTCTTGGCATCATCCAACTCGGCAAAAACGGCGTACGCTTTCTCGGCAACCTCCTCTATCTCAGTCCATTGGACCGGGAGATCCTCTGCAAGGTCGCGCAATTTCATCTTCGCAACTGCCGCACGCAGCTGAAGCTTTCGGACTTTCTTCCCCATCTCATCTAGGCTTGACATAAATCCTTCCTCGAAATCAGTTTCTTCACGGCCGCGCCACGGCGGGAAGCCAATAGCTGCAGTCGCATCGTCGACCAGTTTCGTACCGGCCTCCGCGAGTTTCCGGAACGTCTCGAAGCCGAACTGGTGGACGTCTCGACAGAACGACCAACCGCCCGACCGTGAAAAGCATGCGCCCCGAAGCCCCCATCGGTTTCATCTCTGTTATTGGCGATGTCATCTGCCCGGAGCGCTCCTCGATCCCAAGCCCGACGGCGGTGTAAAACATGTCCAGCCTCCACAGCACGTCCGGAGCGGGATCGGCGATGATGGGGATGGCACGGCGCTGTTCCTTCGTGATGATGAAGCCGGCCAGCAGCTCGGTGTCAGCTTTGCCTTGCCATGAGCCGTCGAAGTCTTGAGCACGGATCAGCCGCACCAGGCATTTGACAAACGGGGTGGCAAGGGCCGCCTCGTCCTCGTTTACAGCAGGGCTAACTGCGGCATCAGACATTTCGCCTTCTCCTCAATTTCCAGTCCTCGTCCTCGATGGACGATTTCTGTTTTCGGGGACGCCTGCTTCGGGCACACTTGCGCAGCCGACGTCCGGCTCCGGGCAGCCGATTCCACGCAATTGATGTCCCCCTGCCTTGAAGACGTCCTGGACTGCGGGGTCTTCCACCGCGCCCAGAATTCGCGTCGAGCATCCCGTCTCCGGCGATGCGGCCGGAGGTCATCGCAAGATTTTAACTCCAACCTGCGGCAAGCGATGCGCCCTGTGCTGCAATGGACATACTTACCGCCGGCTCGCCGCAGAAACTGGACGAATTGGCCAGGGTTCAATTCCAATTGTCATCCCTTTGCGATCTTTGCTCATGAGGCGACTGCGGTTTGATTTTCAGGAGCCTTGTTTTGCGGAACCACACAAAGATCCGCGTAACAGGCGTTTTCACCCGTGTAGTTGGCCAGGGCTTGGAGCAATGGGCTAAGGTAGTACTGTTTGATGTGGTCCGGCATTGTCTCCGGATCACCCAGAGATTTCAATGCCACCTCGATCAAATCGATCGCGCGATCCTTGTCGCCGCTCTCGTAATAATACTGAGCGACCGGGAGGTACCAACGGAATTTAAGGGGGCCGTCGCCTTGTGGAGGATTGAGTGTCAGGATCTGTTCCGAGAGCTTGTCGCCCATCGCAAAGCGCTCAGCCTGGGGGAGATGGGAGTTGTCCATTTCCGGATCGAAGAGTTGGTTCAGGGCCATGACCATCCAAGACACGGCCTCGAATTTTTTGTCGATCGCGTCCTCGACTAATTGGCGCATGGCTGGCAAGCCGGCCCGCATGTCGCGCCGCTTGTGAAGCAGTAGATTCGCATGAGTTTCCCGGAACCCGCTATCATCTGGCATTAAGGCGAGGCCTTCTTCGATGGCCGTGAGTGCCGCCATCCAATCCTCGGCCTCCATCGCCGGCCGAAGTTTGGCGTATATCGGCATGGTCAGCGATAGTTCGCGTGCTGTGCGTTGGTTACTAGCGACTCGCCGTGTATCGGCGGCTTTCGCTTCATCGCTGCTGCGCCAGCTGCCGTTAAGAACCTTCGGCAAAACGTCCTCGAGGTCCGCCGGGTCGCCGATAAAGGCGATGTGGCCGTCTCGGGCGACCACAAACGAGGTCGGAATCCCGACAGACAAGCTGGGTTCCATCCAAAGCTTGTTCATTTCGCCTGTGTAGTCGAACGCGATCCGATAATTCAGATTCGGGAACCTCTCGGTCAGCCAAGCATCCAAGTTGGTCCGCGCCTCCTCCGCGGTCGGGCCCTGTTCGCTAGCTGCGACTCCGACGACCTCAAATCCGCTGTCTCGATATTTCTCCTGCAGCTGCATCAGATGAGGCATCGCCGCCACACAGGGTCCGCACCCAGTCGCCCAAAATTCTAGGAGGTACACCTTGCCGGGCTGGAAGTTCGTGAGGGGCTCGCCACGCAGCCAGTCGTCCACTTTGATGGGAGGAGCCGGGGACTCCATACGCAACACCATGTTGTTCTCCAAAGCTATTGCCAAGATTGCGCGCTTTATGCGCGAGCTTGTTTCCCCGGTAGAGACGGGGCAGAAGGTTCAAGGAAAGGAGAGCATCGCTCGTCTTGTTCGTCTGCATGCAGTCAGCCTTCACTCAGTGTTGCCGCATCTCAATTCGCAAAGGCCGTGCCAGCGCGCTCAGCGCGCAATAAGCCCATGATTGCGCTTTGAAAAACCTCCAAATGTCCAAGATGTCCGGTTGTATTGAACCCGACATGTTTTCTGCCGCTGTCCGGTTTTGGACACGCATGACGCGCTTCGCGCCACAAAAAGCATGGCCACGGACGACGCAACAATATTCGGATTGAGGGACGAGTAGATGGACATCATGACTGCGCGGGCCACGCCATGCTCCTATCATCGTCCGCTTCACGCCACCTGGCCCGAGCTTCTTGCTCCGGTCCGGCCGGCTATTGCGGATCTCGCCACTTGCGATTGCAAGGTGGCTGCTCGATCCGACCGCGTGTGCCCTCCTCGCTCCGCCTGGGCGATTGAATTCCTAGTTGGCGACATATGAGTTCGTCACGACGAAGCCGGTCCAGCTGCGGCTCGCGAATACCGCCATCGCCAGATTGACGATGATGATCGTGGCGAAAAAGCCCGGGATGAGTGGCGGCATGTACCGTCCGGCGAGCTCTCTCCGGGATTTTTCTGGTCTCGTGTCGTTATCTTCTGTGTCCCCTGTGCTCAGGCGCTACAGGGACCGCCTGATGCGAATGTGAGCGTTGTCGGAATTGACCAGCCCGAAAACCGCCCGGTCGCCACGCGGGTCGGGCCGGGCCGGCTGAAAACGCTGAAAATGCAGCCGCCCTCGCCGCTACTGGCTACCGTCCCAGGCGATGATAACGTAATTGATGCCATCGATTCCCGCCGACTACGGCCAAGAGAACAACCGTCTCGACTTGAAGTTGGGGCCTCGGCCACGGCACGGTCATTGCGTGGTTCAGCTCCCAGCCAGTGAAGGAGATCGCGATAGCGCGCATGCGATGCCGGGTCCGAAGTCGGGCCTGCCGCGCTGAAACGACTCTCCTTCTCGATCCGACGCCGACCTGCGAAGCGTGCTTTTGAGTGCATTTAAGAGCGCTCTGTACCTCTGCCCGACCGGTCTCCGCGTTGCGGATCATCTCCGGGCGAAGAGAACCCCCGAGAGCGCGCTAGACACGTCCGATGGTCTCGGCGACGGCGCGTGCACATTGGCTCCGAGGAGCTTCGCGAAATTTCCCGCGTTTGCCTGACCCTTCTCCAATTGGCAGCAGGATCGGTGACCAGGAGAGTCGAGCTTTGAACAGCATCGGTGCAACTCCCGAACCAGTCATCGAGCCAAAAACAGCGGCAATGTCGGCTTCTCAAAGATCCATCTCGTCGCACCGCCAAAGAGCCGCTCACGCAGCCGGCGGCTGCCATAAACGCCCATGACTATCATGTCGGCAGAAATGTCGATTGCGTGCTGCGCAAGCACCGTGGCCGCCGGTTTGCCGGCACTTGGCAGTAGGTCAACCGACACCCGAGCACCGTGCCGAGTGAGATAGGCAGCGATGTCGGCTCCAGGCTCCGCGCCGTTCCCGTTGTAGTTCGCCTTCGGATCGACCAGAGCGACACGAACTTCCTCAGCAACGCATAGGAGACCCAGCGCTTCCCGAACAGCACGGGACGCCTCGAGTCGTGAATCCCAACCGACCAGGACGCGCCGTGGCCACAGGGTCGCCTCAGCGCCCTTCGGCACAATAAGCACCGGCTTTCCCGTATCGAATAAGCTGCCGTTTATAACAAGAGGTCCGAGAATACTGTCGTTGAGAAGTGCGGGGCCAACAATTGTCAGGTCGGCGCAGAGCGCCCGCTGTCGCACAACCTCACCCACGCCGGTCGCATCGCAATAATCGGTATCGACGTCATAGGAAAGGCACATGGCTCTCAGCAGCTTCTGGATATCCTTGGAGCGCTTTTCCTGTCTGGCCACCTCCTGTGAAAACCTGTCGATTTGCCGAAACCGATTGTTCAATCTGGCAATTGTCTGTCCACGTCCCGTAGGCCACTCGGGGATACCATCTCCGATCGGCGGATATGACATAGCGAGCATCGGAGCCGGTATAATCCGTACGGAAAGGTGCGCGCCGACTTCGGCACACAAGCCGGCAGCAGTTCTGATGTCCTGATCGGAATGGTCGGCGCCGGTCACACAGAGTACGGTTTTAAAACCCATTTGCCTGCTTCTTCCTGAGTATGCGTTTAGGGGCGTTTCAGGCCGCAAGACCGGCTCACGGCGAGGGTGGGAGTGCCACCACACCCGGCACTTGATTCAGTCGGCCGGCTTCTCGAGCGAGTAGCCGGCCGACCTGACGGTGCGAATGTCGCTGTCGGGCGAAGCTGACTTCAGGGCTTTTCTGATCCGGCTGATATGGACATCGACGGTGCGTGGTTCGACATGGATGTTGTCCCCCCAGGCCCTGCCGATAAGCTCCTCCCGGCTGAAGACCTTGCCGGGAGCTTCAATCATAAGCCGCAGCACGTTGAACTCGATGAGTCCGAGGTGAATGTCGTGGCCATTGCCGCGAATCCGGCGGGCATCGAGCTTCATCTCGAGGCCGCCACAGGTGAGCCAGCCGCCGTTTTCAAGACCATTTGCGCCCCGCTTCGGCAGCGCCAGCCTCGCCCGTAGACAGTCGAGCAGCTTGGCCGGGTCGATCGGCCGCACAAAGATCTCGTCAATGCCAGCTTTCAGGAGATCGAGGTGCTGGTCCTCGGCGCCGCGCGCGATCAGGGCAATAACGGGCAGGTCGGCCGTCCGCGGCTCCTCCTTGAGGCGGGCGCAGATTGTGGCTCCCGTCGCGCTTGCTGGCACGCAGTCCAGCACGACGGCGTGGAACTCCCGTTGTTCGGCCAATACAAATGCTTCCTTCGCGCAGCCTGCCTGCTCACTCGCGAAGCGGTCCGCCTCCAGAATGTGGCTATAATTCAGATAGAACTCCGCATCTTGCGAACAGATCAAAACGAGTGGCTTCATCGGCGCTACCCCAAGAGCCCCCTCATCGACCTGGCCCGCCTCGGCTTCCGTGGGCTGGCTATCGCGCTCGCTCAAGATTGTCATGGCCCCCCTTGCTCGAAGATCCGCTTCATCACGCACGCGCCACCTCGGGATAGGTCTCGATGGTAGCGATTGCGTCGCCGACCAGTTTCGTGCCGGCCTGAGCGAGCTTCCGGAACGTCTCGAAGCCGAACCGGTGGACGTCGCGCAGGGTCTTCGACAGAACGACCAGCCGTCCGGCCGTGAAAAGCACGCGCCCAAAGCCCTCATGGCTCATCTCCATCATCGGCGATGCCATCAGGCCGCAGCGCTCCTCGATCGCAAGCCCGACGGCGGCATAGAACTTATCGAGCCTCCACAGCACGTCCGGATCGGGATCGCCGATGATCGGGATCGCACGGCGCTGTTCCCTGGTGATGATGAAGTCGCCCAGAAGCTCGGCATCCGGTTTGCCTTCCCATGACCCGTAGGAATCCTGAGCACGGATCAGCCGCACGAGGCATTTGACGAACGGGGTGGCAAGCGCCGCCTCGTCCTCGGCGACAGCAGTGCTAGCCGCGGTATCTGACATTTCGCCTTCTCCTCATTTCAGTCGTCCTCGAAGGACGGTTTCTTCTCGGCGACGCCTGCCTCCGCCAGCACCTTGCGCAGCCAGGGGGGAGGACACGTCCTGAGCATCATCTGCGTGCGCAACAGCACCTCCTGGATGGGTTGGGGGTGCGGCACCTTGATCGGATGGATTTTTGCCGAAACTACCTTGGCCGCCGAAGGCCCGCCGATCGCCAGACAAAACAGGAGATGACAGCCCTTCAGCGCCTCCACCTTCGGCGTGATGCGGTCATCGCCCTCGCTGCGATGCTCCCCGCTCTCGTCGGAAACGTCATCGAAGGCCACGGCTTCCACGAGGTTCCATTCCTCGCGCGTCACGTCGTAGACAGCAAAGCGCTTGGCCGACCCGAAATGGGCATTGAGGTCCTTCATGTCTTGCGTGGCGATGGCCACGCGCAATGCGCCTGCTCGTCTTTCCGGCATCGGTGCGTGAACCTCGTCAGTGACGAGTGAGAGGCGACGAACGGAGCTCATCTGGCATTTCTCGCTTACGGAGTGGATCAAGTGCCTCAGGCGTCGGCGCGTGCTGGTTGGCCTGGAAGATGTTGGCAACTTCGAAGATCAGGTCGCGGGTGCCCTGATAGAGGATTGTGAGCTTGTGCTGGCTGCCGAGCCGGTCGAAGACCGGGAAGCCGACGCGCATGAGCGGGATGCCAAGGCGCTGCGCCGCCTGGCGGCCATGGGAATGGGTGACGAGAAGATCAGCGCCCGCGGCAAGAGCTTCCAAATCGCCGAGATCGCCGATCTGAACCGACTGCGCCGGTACTTTTTCCAGAATTTTCGACATATCGGTCGTGGAGACCGCCGCCGCGATTTCGGAGCCCATGCCGACGAAGAAGGTCGCGAGTTGATAGAGTTGGTCTGGTTCAGCAGCGATCGCAATTTTCTTGCCTCCGAAATGGAAATGTCCGTCGAGTAACGCATCCTGCAATCGGCCCCGGCGACGGCGCACCCCGGCCGGCACCGACGCGCCTGAAATCGCGGACAGCAGCGAGACGAACCGGTCAGCGCCCTTCAATCCGGTCAGCGACTGGAACAAGACGTAAGGCACGCCGGTCAACTTCTGCAGCACCTCCGCCGGGCGGCGCATATGCTCGCCGATGGCGATACAGTGCTCGGCCGTGCCAAGCTCGCGGATATCCTCGACGCTGGTGCCGCCATAGGTGGTCGTGACCCAACGGTCGGGCACAGTACCGTCGAGTGAGCCTGAGACGTCCGGCAAAATCACCGGCTTCAGTCCAAAGCTTTCAACCATCTCACGCAAATGCTCGATGTCAGCCACAGTGAGGTTCCAGCCGGGCAGGATCGCGATCTTCTTTGACTGCCGCACCTGCTCGCCAGGGCGTGTAATGCCTTCGATCATCGCGGTGACAGCCTTGGCCCAGCCCTCTTCGATCGCGCCGTCGAAATCCGGCGTGTTGGCCAGCACGATCTCCGTACCCGCGATCTCTTCCGCGCGCTTCAGCCTGATGCTGGCGATATCGCCTGCGCAATCTTCGCCACGGGTTTCCACCAGCGCCGTCGTGCAGACCCCGATCAGCTTTGGCTTTGTGCGGACCTTGAGGTTGAGGATCGCCTCTTCCAGATTGTCCGCCCCGCCGAGGATCGTCGTCACTTCGTCCATCGCGGTGGTCTGCAAGGGGATCGCTTCCTTGAAATGCCGCACGAAGAGCACGAGCGCGAAGCTGGTGCAGCCCTGGCTGCCGTGGAACAGTGGCATCGCGCCCTCGACCCCAAGAAAGGCCAAGGCCGCACCCAGCGGCTGTGACGACTTCAGCGGATTGACGGCTGCCGATTTGGTCTGGGAAAGAATGCGGGCCATAGGCTTCCTCAACGCTCGCCGCAATCGTCGGCCGTCATGCCGGCAAATTCCTGGACAGCGTGCAACGTCGCGGTCTCGCTCTTCGTGCCCGGCAGTTCGTCCTCGACCGCAGGCTGGCAATCCCACGGTGCCGGCACGCGCACCTGGGACCAGATCGGGTTATGAATGGCGAGGTCGATCTGGCGTACGAGTTCCACCATGCCGTCATAGCCCGCATAAGGGTGTTGGCGCTCCTGGTTGATATCGAGCCAGGGTGTCTTGGCCTTGAGCGCGATGAATTGCGTGCGCCCGCCCGACAGCATGATATCGGCCTTGTGTTCTGAGAGCATGGCGTAAAGCTCGCTCGCTGCCATCTGCTCGAACATGTGGTTGTCGTCCTTCAGGATCTGCTTGATGCGCTCCTTGTCTTCGACTGTGGATTTCTTGACCGAGGTGCCGACGATCTCCATGCCGATCTCCATCAGCGCGTGGACGATCGACCAGGACTTCACGCCGCCTGTATTGAGCAGCACGCGCTTGCCTTGAAGCCGCCGCCGGTAGGCTTCGAGCTTCCTCCACGCAATCGCCTCTTCCACTGCGATCAGGGTCTGTGTGCGGTTGAGGATCTCGCGATCGGCACCCTTCCTCACGAGCAGCTCAGCAATGTTGCGAAGTGCTTCCGAGGTGTCGGTAATGCCGTAGAAGGAGCCTTCGAAGAACGGGATGTCCCAGCGCTCCTCCATCTTGCGGGCAAGATTGATGAGTGCCGTCGAGCACACGACCATAGCCGCCCGGGCGCGGTGCGCGGAAGCAACGTCAAGGTAGCGCGCGTCGCCCGGAATGCAGGCGCGCACCCGGATCCCTAGCCGATCAAGCAGCGGCTTCACCAGCCAGAACTCGCCGGAGAGGTTGAATTCGCCAAGGATGTTGATGTCGTAGGACCCGGCGTCGTCGGGTTCCACCGTCCCGATGACGTGATCGAGCAACGCCTCGGCCGCGAGCTTGTTGCCGAGGTTCTTGGAGCCGGCCAAGCCCGGCGCATTGACCGGCACCACGGCCAAGCCGAATTTTTCCCCCGCACGTTTGCACACGGCCTCGATGTCGTCGCCGATCAACGCCGTCACGCAGGTCGAATAGACGAAGATCGCTGGCGGCGCATAGGCTTCCCTAATCTCGCGGATCGCCTTGAAAAGCTTGCGCTCGCCCTGCCCCATCACCACGTCGAGTTCGGTCAGATCGGTTGTGAAGCTTGTGCGCCAAAGCGTTGCCCCGGACGAAGCCGCTCCGCGGTTGTCCCAGGAATTGCCCTCGCAGGCGAGCGGCGCATGGACCAGGTGCGCGACGTCGGTGATCGGCTGCAGCACGATCTTGGCGCCGTCAAAGGCGCAGCCGCCGGCTGCCGCGCCGGGGGTCAGCGGCTTCGAGCAACCCTCTTTGCGCGCCTTGGCATCCTTGCCGCGGTTTCTATCGCAGGCGGGCTCGTTGAAGACATCCTGGATTTTGGCGCTGAGCGAGGACATTGCGTCGGTCTCCAAAAGTGCATTGGAAGGCGGCCAGCCTCGGCGAAAGACCGGCCGCCGCTGCTAGCGGGTGAGGTCGTAGGAATAGTCCGTCACACCCGTCTCGCTGGTCTCGCGATCGAGCTTGTCGAAGATCTTGTCGAGGATCGTCGTCAGGACGCGCAGCCCGCCTTGGTAGCCCATGAGCGCAAAGCGATGGTGATGGTGCCGGTCGAAGATCGGGAACATCAGCCGGATCAGCGGCGTGCCGGTGTCGCGCTCCAGATACTTGCCATAGGAATTGCCGATCAATAGGTCCACCGGCTCGGTGAAGAGCAGCGAGCGCATCGCCCAAAGGTCCTTGCCCGCCCAGACCTGGGCGTCCTTGCCGAAGGGCGAGGATGCAAGCAGTTCCTTCATCTCGGCTGCCCATGCCGAGCTGCCGTTGGTGGCGAGGCAATGGGTCGGCTCGCCGCCGGTCTCCATGACGAAGCGGGCCATGGCGTAGACGAAGTCCGGATCGCCGTAGATCGCGTATTTCTTGCCGTGCAGCCAGGACTGGCTGTCCGCCATGGCGTCAACCAGTCGGCCGCGCTCAAGGCGGATTGTCTCGGGGATCTCCTTGCCGGAAATCGCCGAGACCTTCATCAGGAATTCGTCCGTCGCCTGGACGCCGAGCGGGTAATGGAACGAGGCCGTCGCCTGCCCGACTTGCTCGCAGTAGTCCAGCGTTTTTCGGGTGTTGTAATACTGCAGCGAAAGTGTCGCCTCGGCGTTGAGTGCCTCCTTCACGTCTTCGATCTTCGTACCGCCATCATACATGCGATATTCACCGTCCGACGGCGTGTCGAACTGGTCGGAGGCGTCCTGGATGAAGGTGTAGGACACACTCATCAGGTCGAGCAGGCGCTTGAGTTCCCGGTTGTTGCCGACGCAGAAGCCGTCGAAACCGGGAATGATGTTGATGGTTCCCCCGGCTTCCGTGCGCTCCTGGCCTTTCCAGAAGTGCTCCAAAATACCCTTGACCATTACGTCATAGCCATCGACATGGCTGCCGACGAAGGCCGGCGTGTGGGCGAAGGGCACGTCGAAGTCGCGCGGGACCGAGTTTTCGTCCTTGGCGTTCTCGATGAAGCTGTGGAGGTCGTCACCAATGACCTCCGCCATACAAGTCGTCGAGACGGCGATCATCTTCGGGTCGTAGAGCTGGTAGGTGTTGGCGAGCCCGTCGACCATGTTCTTCAGGCCGCCGAATACTGCCGCATCCTCGGTCATGGAGGAGGAAACCGCCGAAGCAGGCTCCTTGAAATGGCGCGACAGGTGTGAGCGGTAATAGGCCACGCAGCCCTGGCTGCCGTGGACGAAGGACATGGTTCGTTCGAAGCCGGCGGCCGCGAACACCGCGCCGAGCGGCTGGCAGGCCTTGGCGGGGTTCACGACAAGCGCTTCGCGGGCGAGGTTCTTTTCCCGGTATTCCCACGTCTTGGTGAATTCGCGTTGATCGGTAACGATCTGATCCGGGTGCGGACATTCGAAATTCAGCTTCTTCTCGGCGAGCATCTGCCTGTATTCCGGCTCGCGGAACAGGGGAGCGTGGTCAAGAATTTTTTCAGCCGACTGCGGCATTGGTGATTACCTCTTTTTCATCTGGCCGCCCCATAAGGCAGCTCAGGGACGTCGAGACGTTTCAGGTGTCCCGCGGGCCACGGGGCCGCGGGCGTTCATCGTCTCCCTTGGGGAGACCGGGCTAAGGCCCGGGTGTTATTCGGCAGCCATCGCCCGCCCACGGCTCGGGCTTTTTTTCCAAGGCGCGTCGTAAAGGCCCCAGACCGGGTTGTTGATGGCAAGATCCACGTCGCGGGCGAAAATGGCAAAGCCGTCATAGCCGTGATACGGCCCCGAATAATCCCAGGAGTGCATCTGACGAAACGGTATGCCCATCTTCTGTACGGGGTATTTTTCCTTGATGCCCGAGCCAACGAGATTGGGGCGAACCCCCTCGATAAACTTCTCCAACTCGTAACCGGTCACGTCATCATAGATCAGCGTGCCGTTCCTTACGTAATGGCCTGTGCGCTGATAGTCGTCGTTGTGGGCGAACTCGTAGCCTGTGCCGACGATCACCATGCCGAGGTCCTCGTAGGCTGTGATGACGTGGCGGGGGCGCAGGCCGCCGACGTAGAGCATAACAGTATTGCCTTCGAGGCGCGGCCGGTACTTGGCGGTGACCGCATCAACAAGCGGTCTGTACTTGGCGATAACCTTCTCCGTCTTCTCCTCGATTTCAGGGCCAAAATGCTTGGCTATCTTGCGCAGGGAGGCTTCGATCTGGGAGGGGCCGAAGAAATTGTACTCCATCCAGGCGACGCCATACTTTTCCTCCATGTGCCGGCAGATGTAGTTCATCGACCTGTAGCAATGGATGAGATTGAGCTTGGCCTTCGGCGCGCGCTCTATCTCGGCGAGCGTGGCGTCGCCCGACCAGTTGCCGACCACGCGCAGCCCTATCTCCTCGAGCAGGATGCGCGAGGCCCAGGCGTCGCCGCCGATATTGTAGTCACCGATCACGTTGACGTCGTACGGGCCGGCCTCGAACTCCACGTCCTTCTTCTCGAAGACCCAGTCGCGGATCGCGTCGTTGGCGATGTGGTGGCCGAGCGATTGCGAGACGCCGCGGAAGCCCTCGCAGCGCACCGGCACGATCGTCTTTCCGTGCTCCTTGGCCTTGTTGCGGGATACGGCTTCGGTGTCGTCGCCAATCAGGCCGATCGGGCATTCGGATTGCACGCTCATGCCGTTGTTGAGGGGAAACAGTCCCTCAATCTCGTCGATGATCTGTTCCAGCTTCTTGTCACCGCCGAAAACAATGTCCTTCTCCTGGAAATCGGAGGTGAACTGCATTGTCCCGAACGTGTCGATGCCCGTCGTGCCTACATAGTAGTTGCGGCGCTGCGACCAGGAATATTGCCCGCAGCCGACCGGGCCGTGCGAGATATGGACCATATCCTTGATTGGACCCCACACCACGCCCTTAGAGCCGGCATAAGCGCAGCCACGAATCGTCATCACGCCCGGAATGGACTTGATGTTCGATTTGACGTCGCATTCGGAGACGACCTCGCCTTCCTCGCCAGCCTCGTCCCCACTCTTTGCGACGCTGAGGTGCTTTTTGCGGCGCTTCGCCGCCTTGTCGGGATATTGCGACAGCACCTCCTCGATAAGCTTCGCATGGAGAGTGCCGTCATTCTCGTAATCCAGGCTCATGGGACCCCTTTAAAGGTTCGAGTGGCGCCTCACCGACGAGGCGCCGTTCTTTGAAAGGCGCGTCAGCGCAATGCGGCGCCTCGTGGCGGCAGCGCTCGTTACTGGGCGGCCGCTTTCGTCGCTTCCTTGGCCTGAAGCTCGGCAAGCATCTGCTCGTCGGTCTTCATGATGCCGAAGTCGAGCAGCATGTCCTCGAGCTCCTCCATGGTGATCGGAGTCGGCACGGTGCCCTGCCCCGAATTGCCATGGATCTTCTCGGCCAGCGCGCGGTATTCCCCCGCCTGCTTGGAGTCCGGCGCATACTGGATAACCGACATCTTCCTGAGCTCGGCGTGCTGGACGATGTTGTCGCGCGGCACGAAATGGATGAGCTTGGAATTGAGCCTGGAAGCCAGTGCTTCGGCGAGGTCGAGCTCGCGGTCGGTTTGACGCTCGTTGCAAATCAGGCCGCCGAGCCGCACGCCGCCCGAATGGGCATATTTCAGAATGCCCTTGGCGATGTTGTTGGCGGCATAGAGCGCCATCATCTCGCCGGACATGACAATGTAGATTTCCTGGGCCTTGCCCTCGCGGATCGGCATCGCGAAGCCGCCGCACACCACGTCCCCGAGCACGTCGTAGGAGACATAGTCGACATCGTCATAGGCGCCGTTCTCCTCGAGGAAGTTGATCGAGGTGATGACGCCGCGCCCGGCGCAGCCGACACCCGGCTCGGGACCGCCGGATTCCACGCACTTGATGCCTTTATAGCCGACCTTGAGCACGTCCTGGAGTTCGAGGTCTTCGACCGAACCTTGCTCTGCCGCGAGGTGCAGGACCGTATCCTGCGCCTTCGAGTTCAGGATCAGGCGGGTGGAGTCGGCTTTGGGGTCGCAGCCGACGATGAGGATCTTCTGCCCAAGGTCGACAAGTGCGGCGAGCGTATTTTGGGAGGTGGTGGACTTGCCAATGCCCCCCTTGCCGTAGAATGCGATCTGACGCAGACCTGACATGTAGCTTTCCTTCCTTCGTTCCATCCATCGCGGCTGCCCGCGACATGCCGGTCGGCAGCTCTCGCCGCCTCACACCCAAAGGGTCTCAAGATGCGTGCCAATTGGCTTGATCGAACACAAGAAAAATTTTGATGTTGCTTTTCAGCTATTTAGCCTGAGGGCAAACAGTGCTTGTCGGAACAAGCCCGTGTAGCGGACACGACAAAGGCGACAGAAAGATCCGATGGCGCTGCTCGAGACCGCTACAGGTTGACCTCGGTGTCCGGAGCAAGTTGGAGCAGCGAGTTAAGGCGCTTCGGTCGAGAGACCTGCTGCAGAGTCTTCGGTCCACGCGTAGCTGTGTATCGCTCCAGGCTGCTTTTGATCCCGCGCGGTTCAGCCTTTGTCTTCTCGATCGCGAGGTTTGCTTCTTCGCACCAGACGTCACAACTGTTACCGTAGGCTTGGCTGCCATTTCTGCTGATACGCTTGGATTGACCCCAAGGCGGTCATTTGCACCAACGGAAAACGAGCACAACTGTCCGAGCTCATGGATCGTCACGCTGGGAATAGCTGCCTTGGGCGATCTCGCACAGGTGTCGGTGATGCGTCAGGTAGATCACCTGACCGGCACATGCCATCTCACCAAACAGTTTGAAGACCTCCTCGGATCGGACGTGGTCGAAGGTCTCCATTATATCATCGGCGATAAGGGCACGGAGGGCCTAGACGGAACCGTCGGCCGTCAGCTCCGAGATTGACGGGCGCGCCATCGACGACCGTTTCCCAGATCAGGCCTCCGTTCCTACTGACCGACAGGCCTCCTTCAGTCGCGGCGTAAATCGTGTCGGCGTCTTTGCCGATGCGGCGAGGTCGATCAGCTTGGGAGCGGTCCAACCACAGACCACATCTTCCCGGCAATGTCGGGCAGCAGGCGCTGTACGTGTTCTTGCTCCTTGCCACCATAGTTCAGTTCGGACCGGGCTGCGCTTCTACAGGAAGGGTTTGCCTGCCCTGTGATCACATCCCTTCGTTCGCCGACGCAGCGGTTACCGTCCAGAGCGAGGGGATCGCAGTTGCTTGGGCAAAACGTTTCAAATTCGACTTCATGCTGATCTTTTGCGTTCAGGGAGCCACGGCGCCTGGGTTGACTGATGAACACCGTCCGTTCGCACATGTGGGGTCGAATTAACTCTTGGCGAGGGGCGCTTGCCGCACGAGGAGGAGCCCCGGCAGCTGTTGGATGATGAACCCGCCTCCCCACCAATGATGGCAATTCGACCCAGCGGAACTCCGGCTACTGCTCCATGTGGCGCAGTAGATGGGATACCGACGGACTGACTAGCCGTGTCCGGGGCAGCGGCCGGACCACGAGCCGCTGCACCCCTCAGTCGGTTTTGCAGCGCCTGCCGATCGGCGATGAGGTTGTCGAGGCACCAGCCTGAAACCGCCGATCTTAGAGCATCCTCAGCAGCGCGCCGCCTATCGAATACCCCGCGCCAAACGCGCAGATCAGGCCGAAATCGCCGGGCTTCATGTCGGCGTGGTTCTCCGACAGCGCGATGATGGCGCCGGCGCCCGCCGTGTTGCCCAGTCGCTCCAGCACCATCGGCGCGCGATCATGGTCGACCTCGTGGCCGAACGACAGTTTCAGGATCATCGCGTTCATGCGCGCATTGGCCTGATGCAGCCAGAAGCGCCTGACCGCCTGCGGCGTCAGCCCGTGCTCGGCGAGGAATTCGACGATGAACTTCTGCCCGGCGACGGTGACTTCCTTGAACACCTTGTTGCCGACCTGCTTGATCAGATTACCTTCCAGATTGATCATGTAAGGATCATCCTGGGCGGTGCGGGTGTGATGGCCGAGATTGGTGCGGATGTTGTTCGACATCTGCGTCCAGATGCGCGTGTCGAGCACCTCGAATCGTTCCGGCCGCTTCTCGCCCTGGGCAAGCCCCTCCACCACCATGGACACGGACGCGTCGCCGAAGATGAAATGCGTCTGCCGGTCGCGGAAATTGAGATGGCCGGTGATGATCTCCGGCGTCGTCACCAGAATGCGTTTGTGCGCGCCCGACCGCACCAAATTGACGGCGATGTGCAAGGCAGCGGCAGCCGAAGAGCAGCCAAGCCCCATGTCGAAGCCGGCGCCCTTGGTGCCCAGCGCTTGCTGCATTTCGATGGCGATCGCCGGATAGGGTCGCTGGTGATGCGAGGCCGAGCAGATCACCAGATCGATGTCGGACGGCCTCAGCCCGGCATGGTCGAGGGCTTTCCTTGCCGAAGCGATGCCGAACTCGGCCTCCAGCGACAGCGCGTCATCAGGCCGCGCCGGGATGCGCGGTGCCATGCGGGTCGGGTCGAGAATGCCTTCGCGCTCGATCACATGGCGGGCGCGCACCCCTGAAGCGTGGACGATGAAGTCGCTGTCCGATTTCGGCAGCGGCGGCTGGCCGGTCTCCTGGCGGCGCGCATTCTCCATGTCGACCCAGGCATTGAAGCTGGCGACCAGTTCTTCATTGGTGATCTTGGCTTCAGGGACTTCAACGCCGATGCCGCTGATGATGACGCGATGCATGTTTCAGTCCGTCGCACGCGCAGGCGCTGCGGCTCTCACGTGGGCGTCGAATTCGCGCGCCGGCCGCGTTCGCTCATCCTCGAATTTGACATAGAGGGCGGCGGACCAGTCAGCCATGTCAGCTCCCATAATCATTCAACGGTGACCGATTTTGCGAGATCGCGCGGCTAGTCGACATCATGTGCCCATGACCAGCGCCGTGTGATAGGCAAGAAGCTGTATCGGCAGCGAGAAAATCATCGGCGCGACTGTCTCGTCGACTGCCGGCAGCCCCCGCAGCCGCCAATTTGTCCTTCAACTCGGCGAAATTCTCGATAATGCCGTTATGGACGACGGCCACACCATCGCTAAAGTGCGGATGCGCGTTGCGTTCAGTCGGTGCCCCATGGGTTGCCCGGCGCGTGTGGGCGATGCCAATGGTGCCGCCCAGCGGCTCTTCCTTCAGCCTCGCCTCGAGATTGACGAGTTTGCCCTCGGCGCGCCGGCAGTGCAACGCGCCCTCGGTGATCGTCGCAACGCCGGCTGAGTCATAGCCGCGATATTCCAGACGCTTCAACGCGTCGACCAACCGCTCCGACACTGGCTGTTGCCCAACGATGCCAACCATCCCGCACATGCTCGTCTCCGATTTCTCCCGGCAGCCTGGATCGACCGGAAGGACACCCGCCCGGCCGTTTCTATTGAGAGCCTCCTAGGGGAATTCGGTACGACTGGTAAAATCGATTATTGGGATAACTGTTATCCACCCAGTGGATGGGGGTAGGACGCGTTTGGGCGACGTCCTCGATTATCCGGCGGCGAGACAGCTCATTTCGGCGATACGGGCCTCCTGAACGATCCGGGACGCGAGCGCCTCACGCAGATTGCGCAGATTGGCCCTCACTGTCTAATGATCGAAGACGCGCCCCAGCAACGCCGATCGGAGGGACTGAAGACGCCGGATTGCTCAGTATTTCGACGAAATCGGCATGACACCCCCTTCGCTGCAGGCTCCGTCGAGCACAATCGATAGTTGGGCGCCATTGCAAGGTCCAGGCTGGACACTACGGCAGCAAACGTCCCGCGACCAAAAACAAGTGCTCAAGAGAAAAACCCGCCGCGCTTCGCGGCGCGACGGGTCGATCGGGCGTTGATGAAGCATCGCTGCTGCGTCGTCATGAAACGCTGGGCCCACCCCTTTGCCGACCGATGTTCGAGGAGATACCCTCTCGCGCTGAACCACGCCAGAAACCTCCTTGCCGATGTGCCGCTGGAGCACCCGCCGCCATGGCACCAGCGTGAGCTCGCGCGACCTCTCGATCGCGGCATATTTGCCGCAGGCGAGCTCAACCGATCGGCGCAGCGTACCCTCTACCCGATCTCCTGCCCGGGCTTCGGCATACGAGAGCCCAAGTTCTGCGAAAGCTGACCGACAACACGGTTCAGCTCACGCTGACGCAGGATCGAAATCATGTTGGCGCGATAAACTATCCGGTCCTGCTCTTCACTCGCGAGACCCTGCAAGAGCAGCCACTGCCGCCTGCGTGCCTGCGCGGCCCGCACATCACGGCCGAAACCCGAGCCATGCAAAGCCTCCGGTCTGTCAGAGACCAGCTCGCGGTCAATCCAGGTGGCGCCGTCGAAACCAATCTGTTGCTCAAGCGACAATGAGGAGAGCTTCTCGACCGTGACAGGTTCTTCGCTGGCACGCTGACGCTCGTAGACGACGACGCGTTTGGGATGGTCCGGCCCGATGACCCAGGTGCCGTCAGGCTCGCGCTTCACTCCACCGGTGGCGTGGCGGATCGCTTCAAGGCGTCGGACGTTGCGTTTCGGCGAAAGGTTCGGTGACCGACCGATCATGCTTCAGATGGATGTCGATGTTGTAGCGCCCGTTATGGGCGGCCACGATGTCCGCGATCGTACGGTCAAACTGCCTTGGCTCGGTGTTGCTCGGAGTGACACGAAAGCGGCTCCGCTGGACAACCAAAGGGTTGTTATGGCCAGGGATCAAAGCCCGAAGGGCCGAGACCGCCGTGACCAGAGCGAATGAAGCGGGCTCGGTTCACGAGAGCCCGCCGCGCGTCATCACGCGCGCGGGCGCCCGCCAACGTCAATTCAATAGGACGGGTTTGCGATAGTGGGGCTTGGGGGCTTGATCCTGTACTCGAAATCTTCGCCCAGCATGCGCAATATTTCATGTGGATCGAAAACCGATCGTTTCGGCGAGGTAGAGGATCCGTCCACATCGACGCGCCGACTATCCCCCTTGGATGGCCGCGAAGGATGCTTCTGGTCAACTCTTGAAGATTACAGCAGCGGTGGACGGTCTGGCGAAAGTCCCATTTTCGAGAAGAACACGTTCCATACCTCAACCTCGCCCAGTTGATCAGGAACATGGTTCTCCTGATGGATACTGCAGCGCTCCGGGACTGGCCCTGTGAACTTCGACCTATCATATGCATTCCCGATGGCGCGGAAATAGGCCACATGGAACCTTGAGTGTCCCAATTTTTTCTCAAGTAGAGTGACCATCTCCTGGAGATCGTCTACGCCAAACGTCTTTCCCATCTGCTGATCCCCCGGAGCATCCGTCGCCGAGACATAACGCACAAACAACGTTTTTCGTGTCCGAGCGATGTCGAGCATCTTATTGTATTTGTAAATCAGCTTCTCTCGGCAGGACCGTAACGCTTCCGGCGTGAATATCACTGCTTTGGACATGGTCCGATCGAATTCATGGTGGTAAACTACCCCGTAATTTTCGCAAAATGCTGACGTCCCATTGAAGCAGGCTGATACACGAAGCCCAAATCGCGCTCCATCATCTGCCATTATTTCCTCGATGGAGGCTATAGGTGTCACAATCCAATCAAAACAGCTGCTTGGGCGCCGTTTGAAATAGCGCCTGATTTGCGTCGCAGGAGTGCAGTCAGATCCAAGGCTAAAAATAGCTTCGTAAGGCATTGCCCGGTCCTTAGGTGGTACCAGATGGGAGTGAAAGAGCGATGCTTTCCAGCATTTCGAAAGATAGGGCAAATCGATTGTATTGATACGGACCATCAGCGCTGCGGATATGGAACACGCAGCATCAAACTGTCCAAGCCGGTCATCATCGCGCGGCTTAGGATCTTTGTCCGCGATAGGCTGTTACCGGTGGGTTTCGTTCCTCGCCGAATGGAGGCAGCGGTAAGCGAACGCACTCTCTATCGGCGGCGGCTCGCTGGCCGTGCGGGCGAAACGAAATCGTCGAAAATGGAGGTCATTCAATTTCGGAAGCAGATACAAGCTGCAGTCGTGGGGCAGCGTGTCTGGCGATACCCTGGTGGCAACCGTGTCCTTGATCGCCTGCTTGAACATCGACAGTGATCACCATCGGCCGTGACAGCGACCGGCTGGCGAGGCACTGGCCATCGGGCGGCTGCCGCCGTGGATGTCATTCAGCCACCGGAGGGCAGCAAGATGGTACTTCAGACGCCGCGTAGGCACCGATGGCGTCGACGCATAGCCGCAACGGGCGGAGCACGGAGGCGCCGGAAACGGCGATCTGCAAACTCTGGCAATCCTGTCGCAGCAGCAGCACGTGCTGCATCCCTGCTCGCGTCAGCAGGACGTCGTTGGCGCATGCGTCGCCTCCGTGCGGGATGTGTTCCCGCCATCGAAGGGCAAAGCCGCCATTGATGCAGCCTGTAGACCTTTACAGCTTGCTAGCGAACGACGCGGCCAAGATTCGCCTGACCGGAGGCTGCGTCGTGGAGGTTGACAGCATCAATGCTGACAACCTTCCGGCGTCATCCGCTGGCCTTTGACCTCGATGGGTGCGCGGCGTGGCGGCACCCAGCCGACCTGGCTGAAATCAGGGATCAAGAGCCGGCTCCGATCGATTGGTCGATGCGAACCGGAAACAGGGGCTCGCAGACGGCAACGCCTTCGGTGAAGGCGGGCCGCCGTTCCGCTGCCAGCGTCTCGACCGGACGTTCGCTTTTCAACGGATAGAGCGTGGTGCCGATGATGGCTCGATCGCCTGCCTGATAGGCTGCGTTGCGCCGCGCTGCCGCGGCATGAACGCGTGCCTGGACATGCCCGCCCTGGAGGCTGGACAAGACGCCGCCCTCGGCCTCGATCGTCTGCAATTCCGTCCAGGCTGTCTCGCACAGTTCCGCGGTCAGCGCTTCGACCGCGCCGGATCCGTAGGCAGGATCGGCGACATGATCGATATGGCTTTCATTGGCCATGATCAGTTGCGCGTTGCGGGCAACGCGGCGGGCAAAACCCGCCGGTAAGCCATGCGCGATCGTGTGCGGCAGGATTGAGATCGAATCGGCGCCGCCTGATGCTGCCGCAAAGCAGGCAATCGTGGTGCGCAGGATGTTGGTTTCGGGTCCAATGCCGTCATCATGCGAAACGACGTCTCGGCGTGGATATTGGCGGTGGAATTGGGGATCGAACAGGCTTCCTGCAGCCGTGCCCAGAGCCTGCGCAGTGCCCGAACCTTGGCCACCGACAGGAATTGGTCCTGGTCGACGCTGAGCGCAAAGCCGATATGCGGTGCGGCATAGACAAGCGGCTGCCGCGCTGTCTCGAACATTCTGAGATAGGAGACAGCCGAGGCCAGCATGATGCCGAGCTCTTGCGCTTCCGTGGCGCCGGCATTGTGGAACACACGCCCGTCCGCCTCCAGCAGCACGCCTGGAACACCCATCGAGAAGAAATGCGCCAGCGATTGCGGCATCGAGGCCTGTAGCGCCTCGATCGACATGCGCAGCCGGCCGGTTCCGGCGAAGATCGCCGCCGGATCGATGCCGAAGGAGAGGTTGAGCTTCGCCGGGTCCGAACGGCGCTTGCTCAGGAACGCTACCAGCCAGTCGGCCAAGGCGCGGCTCCAGGGATGCGCATCGATACGGATCTGGATGCGATTGAGCGGTACGCCGTCCAGCACCGTCTCCAGCGCCTGCGCCGTTCTCGGCAGGCCGTAGCCGAATGCGTTCGGCGCCCCTTCGAAGACAAGCGACAATCCCGTCGCGCCTTGCGCTACGTCCTCCAGAGCCTGGGCTCTGGCGCGGTCGATATCCGGATCATCGACGCGCTGGCTGACGATCCAGGGCGATTTCGGGTTTGCACGCACGAGCGGTTCCGCCGCGATGCTGCGGTCGTAGAGCGGTTCGATGCGGATGTTGTCGTCGGTATGCGAGACCAGCGTTTCCTCGAAGGATGCGCCGGCCAACGCCTTTTCCGCCAAGGCCAGCCATCGCTGGCGCTCGGCATTCTCTGGTTCAACATCCCTGGTCAAGGCTCCAGCTCCCATCCTTCTTCCTCGTTTTTATGCGTCCGCATCAGCCTGGAACACAGTCTACGGTTCCCGGTCCGATATCGTAATGCAATGCACTTGTTGGATCTGAATTCGACCTATCGGAATTATGTCAGCCTGTGGCACAAACCATGGCCGATTGCCACATACCGGCAAAATTGACGATGTCGGCAGCAACCCACGAGCTCCATCCATCTGGTCGGGAAGCGCATAGTTCAGGGCGATGCTGCGTGATCAGGTGGGTGGTCTCCGGCTGTTTCGTTGTTTTTGAGTTTGCAACCGACATCGAACTGTTGTGTGCGACCCCGGCTCAACAATCCCTGCGGGTGGGGGCGAGGCGTCCGCCTTCGTCTCATGGCTAAATCAAAGACAGCCGATGGCGCCACTCGCGGCCAGTGCCGGCCCTTCGAACAGGGTAACGACTGCCTTGTCATCAGATGGATCCACCATTGTCGGCAGGAGGTGGTTGCGCAATGTCGCGCTCGATCAGGCAGAGTTCCAGGGCCTCTACCATCTCTTCGGCTGACTTGCCGAGTGTCTTGAGATGGATTTCGGGTTTTTCCGGGGCTTCATACGGTGAATCGACGCCGGTGAAATTCTTGATCTCGCCATTCAGCGCCCGAGCATACAGGCCCTTCGGGTCGCGCCTGGCGCATTCTTCGAACGGCGTGTCGACAAACACCTCGACGAATTCGCCGTCGGCCATCAATTCCCGCGCCATGCGCCGCTCGGCGCTGAACGGTGAAATGAAGGAGACGATGACGATCAGCCCGGCATCGGCCATCAGCCGGGCGACTTCGGCGACGCGGCGGATGTTTTCGACGCGATCGGCGTCGGTGAAACCAAGATCGCGATTGAGGCCGTGACGGACATTGTCGCCGTCGAGGATATATGTGTGGCGCCCCGTGGCGAACAGCTTCTTTTCGAGCAAATTGGCGATGGTCGACTTGCCCGAACCCGAAAGTCCGGTGAACCAGAACACGGCTGGCCGCTGGTTCTTCATGTCGGCGCGGCCGCGCTTGCCGACGTCGAGCGATTGCCAGTGAATGTTTTCGGCGCGGCGCAGCGAATGCAGGATCATGCCGGCGCCGACCGTGGCGTTGGTGATGCGGTCGATCAGGATGAAGGCGCCGGTGGTGCGGTTCTCGGCGAAGGTGTCGAAGGCGATCGGCGCGCGCGTCGAGATGTTGCAGATGCCGACTTCGTTCATTTCGAGCGACTTGGCCGCCTCATGGGCGAAGTCGTTGACGTTGATCCGGTATTTCAGGTCGGTAATGGTGGCGCTGGTCTGGTCGGTCTCGGTGCGCAGGATGTAGGAACGGCCGGGCAGCAGCGCATGCTCGTCGAACCAGACGAGGTTGGCGGCGAACTGGTCGGCGACCTGCGGCCGTGCGGCAGGCGAAACCAGCATGTTGCCGCGTGAGATCTCGACCTCATCGTCAAGGACAAGCGTGACCGCCTGACCGGCCGCGGCCTGGCCGAGGTCGCCGCCATAGGAGACGATCCGCTTGACGCGCGAGGATTTGCCGGACTTGGCGACAACGACCTCGTCCCCCGGGCGCGACCGAGCCGGACGCGATCGTGCCGGCAAAGCCGCGAAAGTCGAGATTGGGACGATTGACATACTGGACCGGAAACCGGAACGGCAGTTCGACCACCGCCTCGTCGACTGACACGGTCTCGAGATGCTCGATCAGCGTCGGGCCGGAATACCATTCCATGCTTTCCGAGCGGCGGGAGACGTTGTCGCCGTAGCGGGCGGACATCGGGATCGGCACGATGGTCTGGAAGCCGAGATCACGCGAGAATTGCCGGTAGGCCTCGGTGATTTGTTCGAAGATCGCCTGGTCGAACCCGACGAGATCGATCTTGTTGACGGCCAGCACGATGTGCCGGATGCCGAGCAGCGAAGCGATGATCGAATGGCGCCTGGTCTGGCGCAGCACCCCTTGCCGCGCGTCGATCAGCACGATCGCCAGATCGGCGGTCGAGGCGCCGGTTGCCATGTTGCGCGTATACTGTTCGTGGCCGGGCGTGTCGGCAACGATAAACTTGCGCTTCGGCGTGGCGAAAAAGCGATAAGCGACATCGATGGTGATGCCTTGCTCGCGCTCGGCCTCGAGGCCATCGACCAGAAGCGCGAAATCGATGTCGTCGCCGGTCGTGCCGTGCTTGCGCGAATCGCGTTCGAGCGCGGCGAGCTGGTCCTCGAAAATCTGCTTGGTGTCGGAAAGCAGGCGCCCGATCAGCGTCGACTTGCCATCATCGACGGAACCGCAGGTCAGGAAGCGCAGCAGCGATTTCTTCTCCTGCGCCGCCAGATAGTCGCGGACGCCGTCGGTGGGTGCGAGGCTCTTTGCCATGATGTGGCGCATGGTCAGAAATACCCCTCGCGCTTCTTCTTTCCATCGAGCCGGCTTCATCGCGGTCGATCAGGCGACCCTGTCGCTCGGAGGTGCGCGCGGTCAGCATTTCGCCGACGATGGCTTCCAGCGTGTCGGCATCCGATTCGATGGCGCCGGTCAGCGGATAGCAGCCGAGCGTACGGAACCGCACAAGCCGGTTCTCCACCGTCTCGCCGGGGCGCAGTTTCATGCGCTCGTCATCCCGCAGGATCAGCATGCCGTCGCGCTCGACGACGGGCCGTGGCTTGGCGAAATAGAGCGGCACGATCGGGATGTTTTCCTGCAGAATATACTGCCAGATATCGAGTTCGGTCCAGTTCGACAGCGGGAAGACGCGGATCGATTCGCCCGAGGCGATGCGGGTGTTGAATATCTTCCACATCTCGGGTCGCTGGTTCTTCGGGTCCCAGACATGCTGAGCGTTGCGGAAGGAGAATATGCGCTCCTTGGCGCGGGATTTCTCCTCGTCGCGACGGGCGCCGCCAAAGGCGGCGTCGAAACCGTATTTGTCGAGCGCCTGGCGCAGCGCCACGGTCTTCATCACATGGGTGTGCGTGTTTGAACCGTGATCGAACGGATTGATGTTGTCGCGCACACCATCTTCGTTGACATGAACCAGGAGATCGAAGCCCAGTTTCTGCGCCATCTGATCGCGAAAGGCGATCATCTCGCGGAATTTCCACGTCGTGTCGACGTGAAGGAAGGGGAATGGCGGCTTGGCGGGATAAAACGCCTTCATCGCCAGATGCATCAGCACGGACGAATCCTTGCCGACGGAGTAGAGCATGACCGGTTTGGCGAACGAGGCCGCAACCTCGCGGAAGATGTGGATGGACTCGGCCTCCAGACGTTGCAGGTGCGTCAAAGGAACATTCATGTCGGCACTTTCTAATCCAGCCTTTGACGGCGCTTAAAGCGCCGCCCCGGGCAGAACTGCCAGTCATCCCCGAAGCGGGCCCTTGCAAGCGCGAATGTGCGCCGGACGTTCGACGCTTGCTGAAACCATATGATCACAGCTTTCGTCATCGCGACGATCTGAGACATCCGAGAGATTGCCCCAATGGTGTGCTGTTCAATCAGCCGGCAATATCATGCGCCGGCCAAACGGAATGAACGACCATGCCCGTTCGTGGAGATAGTACAGCACGATTTTTGTAATAACTTCAGCACTGGCGATCGATCCCGCGGAAACGACGTTTCCAGTTATGAGCCAGCTCAGCGCGAACGTATCGACACTGCCTGTGATGCGCCAACTGACAGCCTTGGCTATGGATCTGCCGTGGGTCTCGGGGACAGGAATGAACATGCGCAATCGCTCCAGGGGGACGTCAAAACCGACCTGATTTGGTCAGCTTGGTTTGATGGTGGGAACGTTCTTGATCCTGCCTGTCGATCAGGTCGGGAGGAAGTACGTTGGCGGTCATGCCCTTCTTGGCAAGTCTGCAACAAGAACGCCCTTAGTTGATGCCAATCGCGGCCAAGTGGCAGCCCCGTCGTGGAGCAAGCCCGCTACTGGCTGCGAAGGCCAGTCACACGGCAGCGACGTCAAAGAACCTCGCATAAGGTCCGTTTGCGAAGTGAAGCCGCAACTCGTCGAAGTTCTCTACCGTTTCGTCGAGCGGTCGCGCTTCCTGGCGCTGAAGGATGGCGCGACCGGAAAGCTGAAGCCCCGGAACCCCCAAGAAATCCCAAACCGCTCCCAAACATGTGGCGGGTTCTTGAAGAAGGCTCTCATATTCGATTACCAGCACGTTGGACGGCGCGAAGGCGTGCGCAACTCGAGCGTAGAAAGCGTCGGCGGTTTTGAAGTACGCCTCGCAGTTGGCGATTGGCAATCTGACCCGTGGTGGCGGAGCCGCATCCTTGTCCGAACTGAACTTCAGCCATTGGCCGCTTTGCCGTGCCTGCACCAGCGACCTTAGCGATTCCAGTATGTTTCTCCGGACCACGAGGATGACCTTGAGTCCTGGCCAACGGGCCAGTTCCGCAAAAAAGCCCGGATGATCGTGAAACTGAGGTTCGTTGACCTTGCAGCCAACATGCGTCACCGTCTTGTCGCTCCAAGTGGGACAGCGCACGTAAGCAAGCTCTAGGAGCTCGCGATCGCCGAGCAGCAAGCGATCCTTATCGGGCCAGTTGGTGTCGTACTCGTTGAGCAACTCACCGTTACTCAATATGTTCGGATGCTCGTTTAGCAATACTTCCAGGTAGTGTGTCCCAGTCCTTGGCAAAGCAAGGATGGCAAAAGGCTCAGGTGTCGGTGAAATGTGGGTCATAGTGTGTGTTCCAGCTGATGATAGTTTCGACGGTTCAGGGGCGCCCAGGACAAGAATACGGGATGTGATCTCTTAAGACGGACGGATGCAATCCGCGCTCATGCAGCCGGATCGCGCCATGAGGTTCTGGTATCGCAGACCGGCGTGCACGGCTGCGTCCGGTCGCGTGTGCGCCTCAGCTTGTGTGTTCTGCTGTCCCCAACTCACAGTCGCTGGGCCAAGCACGCTCGCGGCTGTAGCCGTTCGCGATGCTGACTCTCGTTCTCCTTCTTGTGTTCGAAAGTAGCATCAACGCAGCAGGCGCCGGCGAAGCAGCACCATCGAGAGGAAGAAAGGCACTACCGCGTATATGCAAAGCGCACCAATGTGCAGGGCGATGTCCCCAGCCGGGCGATCAAGCATGCCCGGACGAATTAGGTCGATCGAATGCGCCAGCGGTAAGATGCCCGCTATGTGCTGAAAGGTGCTTGGCAGTTGAGTGACCGGGAAGACAGCGCCGGACAGGAACAACATGGGTGTGAGGAAGAGCGTCTGGTAGAATATGAAGTAGTGGTAACTGGGCGCAAGCGCGGTTACGATCATCGCCAAGCTCGCAAAGGCCAACCCAGTGAGAGCGATGACTGGTAGCACATAGAGGACGGACGACCATGCTGAGTAGCCCGCTATGACGGCCACCATCGCAATTGCCGTACCGGCCAGAAAGGCCCTTGTGGTTGCCCACACCAACTCACCGAGAACGATGTCGCCGAGGGTAAGTTGTGTGTGCAGGATCGCTTCCCAGGTCCGCTGTTCGTTCATGCGAGGGAAAGTCGCATAAATTGTTTCGAAGGTGGACGCGGTCATCGCACTTGTCGCGACCATGCCGGCTGCCAAAAAAGCAGGGTACGACGCGTCTTCAACGCGACCTACCATCATTCCGAGACCAGTGCCGAGTCCGAACAGGTAGATCATAGGATCGGCGAGGTTACCGAGAATCGACGCGAGCGCGACCTTCGTCCATGCCAGATAGTTGCGGCGCCATACCGCAATCCAGTTCCAAGCGTTGGCGGGTAGAGCCGCCGAAAAACCTTTACCCATCGTTCACTTCTCCATCTCGCGTCCGGTCAGCCGCAAGAAAACGTCCTCCAGACTGGGTGGACGCTCCAGAAGGCGCAGACCCGCGCGCCCGCGCAGTTGTACGCGAACCTGCTCCGGATCGGCCGTATAGCAAAAGAGCGTCTCGCCGCTCACCTCGACGCGCTGCACGTATGGCCTGATCAGCGAAACCAACTCCTGGGGATTCCCGCCGAAGATCTCGATCACCTGGCACCCGATGTGTTCCTCAATCAGGGCATGAGGGCTGCCTTCGGCGAGTTTGCGTCCATGCTCCAGAACGCACAGCCGATCGCATAAACGCTCGGCCTCTTCCATAAAATGGGTAGTCAAAATGATCGTCTTACCGCGCGCCAGCAAGAAAACGCAGACGCTCCCAAATCAGGTGTCGCGCGTGCGGGTCGAGGCCGGTCGTCGGTTCATCCATCACGAGTAGCTGGGGGTCGTTGATCAGCGCACGTGCCAGTGTCAAACGCCGTTTCATGCCGCCGGATAGTTCGCCGACACGTGCATCCGCCTTGCTCTCAAGACGGGCGAACTCGAGGAGCGACGGGATGACCTCTTTGATCTTGCGTGTGCTCATGCCGAAGTAGCGCCCGAACACCAACAGGTTCTCTCGTACGGTGAATTCCTGGTCAAGGTTGTCGAACTGCGGAACCACGCCGATGCTCTTGCGTGCCAAGCGACTCCGCGCACCCACTGGCTCTCCAAGAACCGTGATCTTGCCCGCATCAGGCACTGTCATGCCGAGGAGCATACGCGCAATCGTGCTCTTGCCCGCACCGTTCGGCCCCAGCAAGCCGAAGCACTCTCCCGACGCAACGGTGAACGACAGCCCGTTCACAACAAGCTTGTCGCCGAAGGACTTCTTCACGCCGGCAAGGTCGATTGCTACTTTGGACATGTGTCGATCTCAGTCTTAAGAGGCCGATCAGCCGGCCGGTAGCTAATTTGCGAATATTTCTTGGCAGAACCGGCCATCGCATTGTGACGGCCCCTTTGGATAGTCACAGCCGAAGCAAACGTGTGTCGCTCTCACCGGACGGATTGGCGTCGAGATGCAATCGATCGCCGTTGCTGACAATTGATGGATGTTGCCCAGGCTCACAACGTGTCCATCCAGCCAACGCACTCGATCACTCAGCGCTGCAAACGCTGTCCGCGTTCACCAACTTTGAAGAATCGCGCGGAAGATCCGTTCTTCGAATTGCCTCAGCACTTCCCGAACTGCCTGTACCAACTCCGGCAATCGGGTTTGCGACGATGATCTGCTTTTTGTCGGCGTTGGGCAGGGTGGCAGTCTTGCGTGAAAGCCAATCACTATTGCTCAAGGTGCACAAAGCATAGGCTTTCAAGGGGAGTAACAGAAAGATGTTGATAAAAGTGTGCAGAGAAAAGCCGATAAATCGAGCTTGCCGAGCTCGACATGCTGTCACGGTGCACCGAATGATGGTCATTGCTGCAATAACCAGGATTGTCGGCCACGGCAGCGTGGCTGTCAGTGCAAACTGCGCAATCCCGGCTATTACCGACAGGGCAAGAAGTAGCGGGCCAAGATTCTGTCCGACGACGTCCAATGTAAGATAGCGATCGAGGCCGGGCAACAGGCGCAGCGCAAGCAGCGTGTCCCGGAAAGTGCTCCGTGCCCAGCGCAGTTGTTGGCGCAGATAAGGTCCTAACCTATCGGGAACCACCGTTACAGCAATAGCGTCCGGAACGTACTCGGTTCGAAAGCCTGCCTCCAGCATGAGGATCGTAAGATGGCGATCCTCACCGAAGTCGCTTGGCTTGCCCGAAACATCTGCGTCTCGTACTGGTCTAGCAGCGAAAGCAGCGAAGATCGGCGGTACATAGCACAGGGGCCGCAACAGCACATGACGGCACCGAAGCGGGCTTGCGCCGCCCTCTCCTCGTTGCAGGCCAGCCAGTACTCCATATCGATCAATCGGGTCAGCCAAGTGTCGCTCCGGTTGCTTGCCGTCAACTGGCCCATGGCAGCGCCGATTGCTGGATCCTGCATCTTCCGTGCAAGCTTCCTGATGACGTCGGACGCAAGTGTCGTGTCCGAGTCGACGTTGAGCACCAAATCTCCAGATGAGCGACGTATCGCGGCGATCTGCGCTTTGCGCTTGCCGACATTCTCTGGGAGCAGAATGAAGTCGAATCGCGGGTCGCCGGCGTAATTGTCGTGAACGGGAATGACGGCGTCGCGATTTCCAGAACCGTCATCAACCACGTAGACACGTAGCTTTCCGGCGTATTCCTGGTTTGCAATGGAATCTAGGCACGCCGAGAGCGTAAGCGGGCCTTCGTTGTAGCAGGGGATGATGACATCCACGCTCGGCCAGAGGTCGGAGCCGACCAGGTCTTCCGACGCCGGTGCAACGGTTGGCGGCAGGGAATAAACCGCCTGCATGCCCTTATAAACAGTCGAGAGCAGTGCATAGCACGCGACGGCGACAGTACTGGTCGTGGTAAGCAGGTCCATGGGATCTCGTATGTTCAGTGATGTTGAGGGAGCGGGCGGATTACAAAACCGCGGTGATGCAGCGCTGGAATCAGACGGGATAGCGCCGTGACAGTCTGGTCACGCAGACTGGCGTAAGTGGCCGATTTCAACTCCTCGGGCCACCCGTCGTGCAAGAGCACAATTGCGCCCGGCCCAACACCGGTGAGCACCTCATCGACAATCGCGTCGACGCCAGGGCGAGCCCAGTCTCGCGGGTCAACTGACCAATGGACGCATGCCAATCCGGCGCGCGCCGACGTAGTGAGCACGTCCTCGGTCCAGACCCCATACGGCGCGCGCATGCGCCGCACCGTGGCCTGGGGACACGCCATCCTGATGGCGTTGCTTGCCTCGACTATTTCACGTTCGACTTCGCCGGGTCCGCATCTGGACAGGTCCGGATGAGTCATCGTGTGATTGGCTACCTCGTGCCCTTCTGCAATCATTCGTCGGATGAGTTCCGGCTGGTCTGCTGCGTGGGCGCCGATGACGAAGAACGTCGCCGGCACCCGATGTTGCGCCAACAAATCGAGGATCTGCGGTGTGCAAACTGGATTGGGCCCGTCGTCAAACGTCAAATAGACGCTGCGATCTTGAGTGCCGTCAGCGCAGTCACTGGGCACTTCGCACATGTAGTCCACATTTTTCATAGGTTCGGAACGCTCCGATCGATTAGGGTGCCGGGCGGCCACTCGCCCATCGAGCATCGAATTGGCGCAACATGGTTCGGCATCGCCTGCCGAACCGTGCCGGATGGAATGGAGAGGTTGTCGCGTCGTGTCGACGCGATGGACCTTGCACGGGTCACCGAAGAACCAAGCCGCAATCGACATGCGACTTGATTGATGTTGGGCGTATGCCGGAAGGCGTACACCAGAAAATGCTCCTCGGGGCCGAAAGTGCTCCTCGGAGCTAACGCAAACATCGACAACGTTCCTTTAGGACTTCCTTGAATTCTCCCTATGCGACGTTCTGCAAAATCGGTAAAATCGTTTGTTTCGATCAGATGCATCCACGCTTTGGATAGCTGATGACATGCGTTTTCAAACGGCTCGATGTAAATCTCCTCGTGGTGTACGACGCGCGCTCGCCGGGCGCGGCCTCACTGCCGCGGCAAGCCGAAGCATCGGATGACACGAGCCCTTTCGAACAATTTTCGTGACTAGCCCGCCAGCTTGCGGCGCGCTTTGGCGCGTCGCATTGTGTGGTCCAGCGCTATCGAGCTACGGTAGCGCTCGGCCTGGGGTGGCCATCGCCGCAGCGTTCTGGAGCATCGGGCGTTCATCATCATCGAGCGGATCGAGCAGACCTCGAATCTGACGCTGCATCGGCAGAAGCTGGCCGCACGCGGTATCTTAGTGTCCCGTAATGCGGTTTGGCAGTTTCTCAGGCGCGAGGGGTTGAGATGGGCCAGCTCATCCTCACAACCACATCCACCGAATGCGCAAACTACCTCGCAAACGCTCGTGGGTATGCTTCCACCAAAATGCTTTAAGCCAACCGGCCATGTCGTCGCGCGGCTGCACGATTCTTTCCACGATGAAATATTGCCATGAACAGCCGCGAACGTATTCTAATACCGCGTGCGGAAGCACTCGCCCCTTAAGTTCGTTAGAGTGGCGACCTCTCGCGTGATGCCAACCCGCACGGTGGCCATCTCCCGCGTAATCTCGGCCGCCACTACCTGTGGCTCTTGGCCATCGGGGCGGCCGACGGCCAAGGGTGATCACGCTGCTCTGCTGGGCTATCTGCTCAATCACGCATATTGCTGCCCCTTCTGTGATGCTGGATGAATCCCAGATCTTCGTGGCAGATAGCTGGTTGCGCAGGTCGCGGACCGTGACGCAAGGGCGTTTTGGAACAGGTAAGCTCCGGTCAGCCCGTGCTCAGATCATAGCCATGCCGCCATTCACATGGATGGTCTGGCCGGTGACGTAGGCGGCTTCGTTGGAGGCGAGATAGGCGACGGCGGACGCGACTTCAACGCTGGTGCCCATACGGCGCGTCGGGATCGCCGCCATGATCGCCTCTTTCTGCTTGTCGTTGAGCTTGCCGGTCATTGCCGATTCGATGAAGCCCGGGGCGACGCAGTTGACGGTGATGTTGCGGGTGGCGATCTCCTGCGCCAGAGATTTGGAAAAGCCGATCATGCCGGCCTTGGAGGCGCAGTAGTTGGTCTGGCCGGGATTGCCGGTGACGCCGACCACCGAGGTGATGTTGATGATGCGGCCGTGGCGGCGGCGCATCATCGGATGGGTGAGTTCACGGGTCAGCCTGAACACGGCTGTCAGGTTGACTTCGAGCACGGTGTCCCAGTCGGCATCCGACATGCGCACGAACAGCCCGTCCTTGGTGATGCCGGCGTTGTTGACAAGGATGTCGACGCCTTCGAGGTCGGCCTCGGCCTTCTGGCCGAGCGCCTTGACCTCGTCGCGGTTGGCAAGGTTGGCCGGGAACAGCTTGACCCGGTCGCCAAGCTCGGCGGCCAGCGTCTCGAGCTTTTCGACACGCGTGCCGTGCAGGCCGACGATGGCGCCCTGCGCATGCAGCATCCTGGCGATCGCCTCGCCGATGCCCCCGGATGCGCCGGTGACGAGCGCCTTGCGGCCAGTCAGTTCCAACATTTATTATGCTCTTTTCAAATGCTGCAGCATCGCCGCGCCAGAAGTCTCGGTTCGTGGCAGCTTCCTCGCCGCGAACTCGCGCAGCGCAGAGGTCTCGGCCACGATAATTCCAGGCGCCGGATGACCGACGTGATCACCTCAATCTGCTGCTTCACTGGGCTACTGCAAGTACTTGCACTCCAACCCTTCAGCCCACCTGAGCAAGGAGGCCGCTACGGACCGATCGGGGATTCCGCAAACATCGGGATACAGAAGGTGACCTTGCCGGCATGTCGTCCTACACCTGCCTGAATGCCAGAACTGCGTTCATGCCGGCCATGGCGAAGGCGTTGCTCAGTGCCACGCGGACCTTGCGCTCGCGCGCGACGTTGGGCGTGACATCGAGATCGCAATCGGGGTCTGGCTCGCGATAATTGGCGGTCGGCGGCACGACACCCTCTTGGATTGCCATCACGCAGGCGATCATTTCAAGCGCGCTCGCGGCGCCGAGGCAATGCGCGTGCATGGACTTGGTGGAAGAGATGGACATCGAGTTGGCGTGGCCACCGAAGACTCGCTTGATCGCCTCCGTCTCCATCCGATCATTGGCCTTGGTGCCGGTGCCGTGCGCATTGATGTAGTCGACATCCTGGGCATTCAGCCCGGCATCGGCAAGGCAGGCGCGCATCGCCGCCTCCGGCCCCTCGACAGCCGGCGCGACGAGGTTGAAGGCATCAGCGGAAAGGCCGATGCCGGCGATCTCGGCAATAATCGTTGCGCCGCGAGCAGTGGCATGTTCATAGCTTTCCAGCACGGCCATCCCCGCACCCTCGCCCAGCACCAAGCCCCTCCTGTCGGAGGAGAAGGGCCTGCAGGTATCTGGCGCAATCACGCGCATTGCTTCCCACGCTTTCACCACACAAAATACGAATGGCGCGTCGCTGCCTCCGGCAAGCATCACGTCGGCCCGGCCGCACCTGATCTGGTCTACGGCTGAGGCAATCGCATGGTTGGCAGAGGCGCAGGCGGAGGTGACGCCGAAGACCGGCCCGCGCAGGCCGAGGCTCATGCTGACCTGGCCGGCAGCGGCACTCGGCATCGCCTTGGGTACGTCCATGACGCCAGCACGGCGCGCGCCGTTCAAAAGGAGAGCGCGGTAGCTTGCCTCGATCGCTTCCCAGCCGCTGCCGCCGACGCCCACTATCGCGCCGAAGCGATAGGCATTTCGTTCATCGCAGGAAAGTCCGGCCTGTCGCATGGCTTCCCGCGCTGCAAGCACGGCAAGCAGGCTGAAGCGGTCCATGGTGACGAGCTGCTTGCGGTCGATGTCGTGCTCAGGGAGCGTCTTGATCTCGGCACCGATCGTGCCGGTCAACCCATGAAGCTCTGAAGTGACAATCGGGCCGATTGCTGAGCGACCTTCGCGCATCTCTTTCCAGATGGAGGGGGCATCAGTGCCCAGCCCGCACAGCCCGCCTATTCCGGTGATGACGACCCGCCTGTCCATTCAAGCTGCCTCAGCAAGCAAGCCGCGGATGGCTTTCACGATGTCGCCAACATTCTGGAGATCCGACCACGCCTCCGATGTGTTCATTTCGATCTTAATGCCATAGGCTTGCTCGAGGTCCCAGAGCACGTCCGCCAGTCCCAGCGAATCGATGCCGAGCGCGGTCACTTCCGTCTCGGTCGTTATTTCGCCGACTATGGGTCGAAACGCTCCCGCAAAGTTCTCAGATTCGACGCGTTTCTTGATTATGGTAATGATTTCCGTTGCGAGTTGATCAGCCATTCTGTCTGTTCCTTTCGATTTCAGCTGGTTTGACGTGGACGCGGCTCAACTCCTACGGGCCGCGTTGCGAAAATAGCCACCGACAAAGCTCATGCTCATAAGGGCGGGCTGAGTTCCGGCCGATCTACGGCGTAGGCTCCGATGACGAAGAAGGTCGCCGGCACCCGATGTGGCGCCAGCACATGACGGATCTGCGGTATGCAATGTGGGTTGGGCCAGTCCTCAAAGGTCGGCGTCAGCGCATCACCCGGCACTCACATGTGTAGTCCTGCTACAATTCTGGACCGTTTCGGTCGATCAGGGTGCCGGACGGCCACTCGTCCATCGAGCGTCCAATTGGCGCAACGAAGACGATCAAGTCCTCGACGCGGGTGGGCGGCAGGTCGGGATGTATATTTGCGAGGGTGGACCGTACCTCAACCCCCGACACAATGCTCGCCAGACCGCCGCGGCAGAACCTCTCAACGTGGTTCCGCATTGCCTGCCGAACCGTGCCGAACACAAATGGAACCCCCATCCGCTGCAGCAATGGGTACACAACGCTCAGTGAAAAGCTGATTCCGAGTCCCTCAAGATCCGGACGGACCCCGTATAAGCCAATTTCGGCCACCAGTAGATCGACCTCGCCAACTTTGATGAAGCGGCGCAGTATGCCAATATGAGCCGCTATGCCGTGCGCGTCGTAACCGATTGCGCGGAATTCCGGCCTTGCACCGGCCCAGCTACGGCCGCCTTCGAATGGCTTTGCGAGGAAGGCCCCATGCCGTCCATAAGTCTTTAGAAAGAAATCGGAGAGTTCGACATGGTCGGCCAGTTGCAATTCATTTTCCCAGCACAACTTCCACCGTACGTCAGAGCCCATGGAAATACCTCATCTTGATTGCTGTTTTTGAGATAAGCGCCTACGCATGGAGAGCTTGTCGCGTCGAGCTGACGCGATGGACCTTGCGCGGATCACCGAAGAACCAAGCCGCAACCGACATGCGAGTTGATTGATGTTTCGGCGTATGCCGGAAGGCGTACACCAGAAGATGCTCCTCAGAGCCGAGAATGCTCCTTGGAGCTAACGCAAACATCGACGATTTTCCTTTAGTGCTTCCTTGAATTCTCCCTATGCGACGTTCTCCAGAATCGGTAAAATCGTTTGTTTCGATTAACGGCATCCACGCTATGGATAGCTAAAGACATGCGTTTCAAAGGGATTGACCTAAATCTCCTCGTTGTGCTCGACGCGCTGCGGGTGGAGCGCAGCCTCTCGGCGGCGGCCCGCCCCATCAACCTCAGTCAGCCGGCCATGAGTGCAGCCGTCGCCCCCGCTGCGCGATTTTTTCGTGCGATGAACTGTTTACGACGAGCGGCCGCTAACGTTTTGTGACCCCGCGTGCGGCAGCACTTGCCCCCGCGGTTCGCGACGATCTCTGCACATCCAGTGCTCGATTATGGCTGTCTACCACAAGCAGCTGTCCGGCAGCTTACGTTCGAGAGATACATGTCGATGAGGCACGTCTCGGTCAGGTTCGGGCGTATTCTGAAGCCCTCCATCGAGGAATGGTTCTTGCTTGAACACCCCCGTCGCGACCCATCGCCGGTATCGGCGGAAGACGCTGTTCCACTTGCCATATTCATCAGGCATCAGGCAGATGAGGCCATTGCGCCCCGGTTCGGGCCATCCACATCCTGCCTTCGAAATAGCGCCGATTATCCTGCGCCGGACGGCACCCTCGACCCCACTCTGCTGGCAGCAGCGGCCCGATCCGTGCCCATTCCTCGTCCGATACCCCAATCCCCGCGCCCAACGCTGCCTCCAAAAGACAGCCTTGAATCAGCGACCGAGTCTAGCGTCAAGCTTTGTCCACGAAGCCTAATAGACGACCGTGTCTCCAAACTTGCCCCAACACATGTGTGAGCTTTGCTACGCGCGCGAATGCGCCTCGCACTCGTGCTTTGCCAACCGCCCGCGGGCTTATTTCGTCACAGCAAGGGCATTGTCTGTGGCTAGAACCGGCCAGTATTTCGAAATTGCCAGAATTGCGCCGACGGAAGAAAAATGACCGTAGTCGAAATAGAGAAACTCGCCTGCGTCGGCGTAGGGGCAGCGTCCTGCGCTACAGAGGAATTTCAGCGGATCGATGAAAGTGGCGCCTTTGGTAAATGAGCGCACACGATTGTTGATGTCGGGATCCATGGCCATTGGCCAGTATGTATCATCCGAATTTCTGCGCTTTGCGAAGAATGCGATTTTCCGAACGTCGGTTATGAATTGCGGAGACTGGCCGATGACGAACACGCGCACACCCTGGCCACGAAGCGTATCGATCGTTTGCTGGAGACCGTCGAAACTTCTCGCCTCGTAGTCGGTCCACCGCCCGCTGAGGACAACCGTCTTGATGCCTGCGTCCCGGATGATCTCCAGGGCCTTCTGATTGAACCGTATGCAATCCGGGCGTGCATACGAGAAGTAAGAGAGAATCGGTGGACAGCCTGCGTAAGTATATTCCACGACGTTGGCTTGAATTTTCCTTTTGTTGGCCTCCAGCCCTGAAACATAGTGGGCGGCGAAGGAGTCGCCCCACAACAAAACGGTCGTAGCGAAGCCGCGAGTGCGTGTGCAGTCCTCGATGTTCCAGCTTTCGATCCGGCTCGAGCCCTCGTTGAAACAGGTCCCCTCGAGCCAGTCCCCGGCAGGAATCCGCTGCTGGGCATACTCCGGGAACCGTTGCGGAAAGCCGTTGCCGAGCGCGCCGGCCGCCCCGCCAACGCAAACAAGAGCGATCGCACCCGCTGAAAAGGCGAAGATCGGCAACGGGGCGGTGAAGGACCTTTTCTGCCGAAACGGCTGCTCGATATACTTCCAGGAGAATGCAGCCAATGCGAAGCTTGCAACCGTCATCGCAATGATTATCGACGGGTCGAGATTTTGTAACGAAAGATAGTGCGCGAACGCATTGATCGGCCAGTGAACAAGATACAGCGAATAGGAGATGAGGCCGATCAAGACCAGTGGCCGGACTTCGAGTATGCGGCTAGCAATCGTCGAGGGGCTATTTTGGCCGACATAGATAAGGAGGGCCGTTCCGATGCACGGATACAGCGCGTTGTAGCCCGGGAACGGATCGCTCTCCGAAATCGCGAAGAACCCGATGGCGAGAAGGCCAAATCCGGCCAGCCCCACCATTTCCATAAGAAATCGATTGTTCAACGGCGGGGGCCGTTTCAGCATGAGCACGGCGCCCAGCATGAGTTCCCAGACTCGTGTCGGCAGCAGGTAGAATCCAGCGCTTGGCGCCAGCCATGTCGCCATGACCGCGAGCACGAAGCTGCCGACAATGATCGGTAGGAGTGCTGTCAGCCAGCGCTTCGCAAAATAGCGATAGATCAGGAACATCAGGATTGGGGCAAGAGATAGTACTGCTCCTCGACCGAAAGCGACCACGTGTGCAACAGCGGTCGGAGCTCGGCATCGATGGAGAAGTAATTTGACGTTTTCCAAAAATAGATGTTTGACCAGAAAGTCGATGCCGCTATGACGCTGAGACTGAATTCATGCAGATCTGACGGCAGAAGAATGAACAATGCCGCGATGCAGGTGAGGAGCGTGACAAAGATCAGAGCCGGCAGAATGCGTCGGGCACGGCGCCAGTAGAAGCTGACGATCGAAAACTCGCCGCGTTCAAGGTCGTCCAGAAGGCTTCCGGTGATTAGGTAGCCAGATATGACGAAGAAGATGTCCACACCGGTAAAACCGCCGGGAATTGCCGAGATTCCGAAATGGAACAGTACGACCGGCAACACCGCAAGGGCCCGAAGGCCATCGATATCACGCCTGTATGTCATTAAAAAAGTCCTCTGTTCACAGGCCACGGCGAGTGTCGGCAGCACACAGTTTGGGCTGGCGTCGGTACCCGCAGCCCTTGGCGGCCACTCCCCTTCCGGTCGCCCGCAAAGCTCTCCGGACGTGTATGACCATGTCATCGACGCCAGCCTCCTTCGCTGGGACAATGACATTTTCGGGGAAGGCATTCGGGTTAAGGCGTTCTCTGCTATTGACCCGCCGAACCAAGAAACATCCTGTGCCAGGTGTCCTGACGTGATTTCGAAGCATGAGGATCCATTGCGATGCTGCGTAGTCGGTTCCAAAAATCGGCACCAAAACTCAGTCGACGGCGGACTAACGTCTCCTCGCGCTATTGAGCAAATCGATTTTGTTTATGCGGCCCCATCCAATTGATGGATGCATGCCCCCCCCGGGCGCCTTCACTGCCGGAATTAAGGAGACTGGGGCGGACGATGCTCGGTTCAGATAGAGGCGAACGAGACGATCAGGTTGTGGCGTGACCGGAAGCGGCCATCCTTGCTACAGCCTGATTGATGGTTCGCACGCCAAGCTTTGCCTTGGCGTTTTCCAGATGGAAGGTCACGGTGCGTTTCGAGAGGCCGAGGATCTGGCTGATATCCCACGCCGCGCCGCCCATTTCAGAGCTTCGAACTCCCGCGTCTTTGCGCCATCCACCACGCAATTGCCGGCGAGCCTGCGCCGGACATGAATGTGGAAGTTGATCGCTACCAACTGCAAGGCTTTTTCGTAGCATTCCAGCGACCGCAAGACAGGCGGACGCGCCTCATCTGAAGCGAAGGTCAGCCAGCAAAGCGGCCGCGATGATCATGCATGGACATGGTCAAGCCGCACCGAATGCCAAACTGAGCTGCGTTTTCCAAAACTTCTTGCTGCGAGGCTGGCAAATACCGATGATCTCGATCCAGCCCCCAGTGGAAAGTATCCCAGCCTCGCAGCCCGCGCAGGATCACCGGATCGACGCTGTGGTAGCGCAGTCGCAGATAATTGGAGGTCCAGGAAGAAGGATAATTCGAGATCACTAACGGCGTGTCGCTGGAGGCTGGCGGGTAAGTGAAGTAAGCGAAGAGCGGAAATTCCAAGCCGGCGGCGGCCGAGGCCATTGCCTCGTGGAGATCCGCAGCATCGACGCTTGCTGAAAGTTGCTCGATGAATTTTTCAAATAGCCGATGCATCTGGTTTTGCGTAAACTCCGCGGATGTTCCTCGATGCCAGGCGCGGGGCTCGGGCTAAACGATCGCGAATCGAAGCGACGCGCAGGATCTCGTCCCGATCATCGCTCCCATTACTTTCCTGCCTCTGCTTGAAGACAACGCCGCGAACCTGACCAATTGCCAGGCGGTGACGTTGACACATTGTCGATGAGCCGTGTGTCGCCCAGCCAAGCCGCGACAAGCAGCCGTGCCGGTCGGTCATGGCTTGCCAAAGCTCGCAGATCTGTTTCCGCGCGAAGTTCCAGGTATTCGACCTCGCGATAGCCGGCGGCCAGAATTGTTGCACGCGCTCCATCAAGCGTTGGCTGAAGGGAGAGCCGCGCTCAAGCCGCTCGGCCGTATCGAAGAGGACCGATGCCAGCTTTGCGGCGATGACGCGTTCCGCTGGCGAGAGCCGGACGTTGCGCAATATCAAGGTCCCTCACCATGCGTCTGACAGTCTGAAACTGCTGGAAATCCTTCTCGCCAAAAAACGCGAAGTCAGCGCCGGTCTGCGGAAAGAGCTTGGCCACGACCGTCGCCACACCATCGACAGCCAGCTGCGCTCAACCCGCGCCTCCTTCCCTTGCGTTACCCGCTGCGGGTGTCGCGTTTGGCATATTTTTGTGCAAATGCGAAGAGCTAAAAAAGCGGACTTGCGGATCTGCGGTGTTGACGCGCAAACCTCCACGCTTACACTAAATCGATTAAGGCGCCCCTAGCTCTGGGCCAACCACTTCGCGGACATGGACCACAAGAAAACAGGAACCAGGAAAGACAGAGCCGCCATCAAGGCCGGCCAAGTCAAAGTCGATTTGATCGCCGTTGTCGTCGCCGTCAATGACAGTGAACCCTGTGTCCTAACAATCGGCCGGATGAACACCCTTCCCTCCGGACCGTTTGCGCTCGAGCACCGATCGCTGCAATCCGGCCTGAGGGGGTGGGTCGAGCATCAGACCGGCCATCCGCTTGGGTACACCGAGCAACTCTACACGTTCGCGGATCGGGACCGCATCGGCGCCGAGCGCGAGCGCGCCATCTCCATCAGCTATCTCGCACTGACCCGCAAGGAACAGAGCTCGACCGAGTGCGGCTGGCGAAGTTGGTACGAATATTTTCCATGGGAGGATCACCGCTCCGGCACGCCGCCGGTGATGCTGGATTTTGTGCGACCGCGCTTGATCGAGTGGGCGGATGGCGCAAGCGACGCAGCCACGCGACGCGAACGCCGTCAGCGGTCGGCGATAGCGTTCGGCTTCGATGATCGCCATTGGAACGAGGAACTCGCGCTTCAACGCTATGAGTTGCTTTACGAAGCAGGCCTGGTTCAGGAGGCCGGAAGCGGAACGGACGCGACCCCGCTTCCCCTGGTGCCCAGCGAGTCCATGGTCGCCGATCATCGCCGCATCATGGCGACCGGCATTGCGCGGCTGCGCTCCAAAATCAAATACCGGCCGGTCGTCTTCGAGCTTATGCAGCCGACTTTCACACTGCTGCAGCTGCAGCGAACGGTGGAAGCCTTAGCTGGCAGGCTCATCAACAAGCCGAACTTCCGCAGGCTTGTTGAGCAGCAGGAGCTGGTCGAGGAAACTGGCGAGACTTCCGTTGATACGGGGGGGCGACCAGCAAAGCTCTATCGTTTCCGCCGTGGGGTCCTCGATGAAAGGGCGGTCGCGGGCACGAAATTGCCGCTGACGCGGGCTTGACAACCTTATAGTCAAGGTAGACATATCCCCTTATTATCAGATCGAATATAATCGGAGGCGCTGATGACTGGGGCGTTACCTACTGCCGCGTCCTTGTACGAGCGCGTCCGGCGCGTGGTCCCGCCAGTCGAATGGTCGGCCTTTGCAAACGACATTGATGCCATCCTCGCGCTGAAGCGGGAGCGCAACGCCATCATCCTGGCGCACAATTATCAGACGCCTGAGATCTTCCATTGCGTCGCAGACGTCGTCGGCGACAGCCTCGCACTGGCCCGTAAAGCAATGGCGGTGGATGCCGACATCATCGTGGTTGCCGGCGTGCATTTCATGGCCGAGACCGCAAAGCTGCTAAATCCGAACACGACCGTGCTCATCCCGGACCTGGGCGCCGGTTGCTCACTGGCGGATTCGATCACGGCACAAGATGTGCAGCTGATGCGGCAGCGCTATCCGGAGGTCCCGGTTGTCACCTATGTCAATACGTCCGCCGCCGTGAAGGCCCAATCCGACATCTGCTGCACCTCGGGCAACGCCAAGGCGGTAGTGGAATCGCTCGGCGTGCCGCGTGTGATCATGCTGCCCGATGAATTTCTTGCGAAGAACATCGCCGCCCAGACGAAGGTCGAGATCATCGCCTGGAAGGGTCATTGCGAGGTGCATGAGCGCTTCACCCCGGCCGATATCCGCGAGCTGCGCGCTGCACACGCGGGCGTGGTCGTGCTCGCCCATCCCGAATGTCCGCCCGACGTTGTCAGAGAGGCGGATTTCTCGGGGTCGACGGCCGCCATGTCGGATTATGTCGAGCGGGAGAAACCGGCACGGGTCGTGTTGATGACGGAATGTTCGATGAGCGACAACGTCGCGGTCGCGCATCCCGACGTCGAGTTCGTTCGCCCCTGCAATCTTTGCCCACACATGAAGCGCATCACGCTCGCCAACATTCGCGCCGCGCTCGAGGAGAACCGGTACGAGATCCGGATCGATCCCGGGATAGCCGACCCCGCCCGCCGCGCGGTCGAGCGCATGCTTTCAATATGAACCTTGATGTCCTCGACATCGCCGGAGCGCCGGTCGTCATCGGCGCCGGCATTGCCGGCCTGATGACGGCGCTTCATCTAGCGCCGGAACCGGTCGTGCTTCTGTCCAATGCGCCGCTTGGAACCGGAGTCTGCAGCGAGCTCGCTCAGGGTGGTCTTGCGGCAAGTCTCGGCGGCGACGACGACCCCGAACTTCATCTTTGCGACACAATTGCAGCCGGCGACGGCCTCTGCGACGAGGCGACGGTGCGGCGAGTGGTCCGGGCTGCAACCAATGCGATCAAGACCCTGGACCGGTTCGGCGTCGCCTTCGACCGCTACCCTGAAGGCGCTTTGCGGCTCGGGCTTGAGGCAGTACATTCGCAACGGCGGATCGTGCATGCCGGCGGCGACGCCACGGGTCGGGAGCTGGTCCGCGCACTCATCGCCGCAGCGCGCCGGACAGCCTCGATCACTATTCTCGAAAACGTGGAGGTCCGCCGCCTGATCGTGGAAGACGGGTCGGTCATCGCCGTGGTCGCGGTCGGGTACGCGGGTGCGGTCGCTTGCCCACGCGCCGCGCGGTGCTGGCAACCGGCGGCATCGGCGGCCTGTTTTGCGACACGACAAACCCGCCTGGCTCATGGGGACACGGGCTGGCACTCGCTGCCTGGGCCGGGGCAGAGCTCGCCGACCTGGAATTCGTGCAGTTCCATCCGACCGCCCTCGACACCCCGCGTCGGCCGATGCCGCTGGTGAGCGAAGCAGTGCGCGGCGAAGGCGCGATGCTCATTGACGAGCGAGGAGAGCGCTTCCTCGCTGAAACGCCTGGCGGCGAGCTTGCGCCTCGCGACGTGGTGGCGCGCGCCGTTTGGCATCAGCTTGCTGCCGGGGGCCGCGTGTTCCTGGACGCGCGGCGATGTCTCGGCCCTAGTTTTGAAAAGCGCTTCCCAGGCATTGCCGGTTTGTGCCGCGAGGCAGGTGTAGATCCTGCGACCGACCCGATTCCGGTGCGCCCAGCGGCACATTATCACATGGGCGGCGTTGCCGTAGACGCCGGCGGCCGCAGCTCCGTCGAGGGATTGTGGGCGTGCGGCGAGGTTGCTTGTACTGGCCTGCACGGCGCCAATCGTCTCGCAAGCAACTCGCTCACCGAAGCGGCGGTCACCGCGAGCTGGGTTGCTGAAAGCGTTGCCGGCGCATCGTATACCCGGCGACGGCGTGTATGTTCCACGTTGGTGCCTCCACGGCCAGACGCTTCAGGCATCAGGGCGGTCGTCTCCGCCGCACTCGGCATCATCCGCGATGGCCAGACGATGCGCGAAGCGGTGGCGACCCTGCTGCCGATGGCAGGTCACGACGGCCCCAGTCCGGCCCGGCTTTGGTCTCACTGATGCTGGCCGTTGCAGCCCTACGGCGAGAAGAGAGCCGCGGCGCGCACTGTCGATCCGATTTCCCCCGGCGCGATGCAGACGCGTGTACGTCACGGCTGACGCTGAACAGCGCAATGCAGGCCGCCGCCGCACTCAGTTGCCGGGCACCGATACGGAGCACGTGATATGGTTTCATTCTCGCCCCTCCCCTCGACACTGATCGAACCGATCGTGCGCGGTGCCCTTCTCGAAGACCTTGGCAGATGCGGCGACCTGACCAGCGATGCAGTGATCCCCCACGATTGCATTGCCACCTTGGTGCTCAAATCGCGACAGGCGGGCATCGTTGCCGGGCTCGATCTGGTCGCGTACGCCTTCCTGCTCGTGGAGCCCGCGATCGACATTCACATTTGGCGTCCTGACGGCAGTGATGTCGGGGCGGGCGAAACCATCGCGAAGCTGTGTGGACCGGCGCGCGGCCTGCTCGCAGCCGAGCGCACAGCGCTCAATTTCCTGTGTCGCCTGAGCGGCATTGCCACAGCCACAGCGGCGATGGTGGAGTCCGTGCGTGGCCACAAGGCGAGGATCGTATGCACTCGAAAGACGACTCCCGGCCTGCGCGCGCTGGAGAAATACGCCGTGCGCGTCGGCGGCGGCGCCAATCACCGCTTCGGGCTCGACGACGGCGTGCTTATCAAGGACAACCACATAGCGATCGCCGGTGACATCCGCACAGCTATAGAGCGGGCGCGCGCCGCCGCAGGCCACATGGTGAAGATCGAGGTTGAGGTCGACACGCTGGAACAGCTGGATATCGCGCTTACAGTTGGAGTCGACGCGGTGCTGCTGGACAATATGTCAGTCGAGGACCTTGCCCGCGCCGTGGCAACGGTCGGCGGCCGCACAATCACCGAGGCCTCAGGTCGGGTGACACCGAAAACGGCTCCCGCAATCGCAGCCACCGGTGTCGATCTCATTTCCATGGGCTGGCTGACACACAGCGCGCCGATCCTCGATATCGGCCTGGACATGCCAGCCCTGGGAAACATCGGCACCCGCTTGAACTGATGGAGACGAAATGAAGAGCAGTACCCCTCGGACCTGCACGCAGCGAAAAGGTGCTCGAAGCGAGCCTGTTACCGTTCAACAACGTGAGATTCGAGGCGCATTGCGCTGACGACGGTCATAGTGCTGCGAGCCCCGCCGGTCGATTGACCCCTGCACGCGCTCGCCGACCAGCAACAAAGGCTTTTGAAGATGACGATTGAAATGAACGCGGAAACCGATGTGAACCAGGTTGTGGACACCATCGACGTAGCGCTACCCCGATGGAGCAGCAAGGAGGCGGAGGCGATCCACGGCATGCCGTTCAATGACCTGCTCTTCCTGGCTCAGACGGTTCACCGCCAGAACTTCGATCGCAACCGGGTGCAGCTGTCGCGGCTGCTCAGCATCAAGACCGGCGGATGCCCGGAGGATTGCGGTTATTGCAGCCAATCTGCACATCACAACACCGGCTTGATGGCCACGAAGTTGATGGAGGTCGAGCGGGTCATCACTGAGGCGACCAAGGCGCGTGACGCCGGCGCCACCCGCTATTGCATGGGCGCGGCCTGGCGCCACCCGAAGGAGCGTGACATGAACGCCCTGATCGCCATGGTCGAGGGCATAAAGGCACTCGGCATGGAGACCTGCATGACGCTCGGCATGCTCGAACTTGGCCAGGCGCAACGCTTAAAGGCGGCCGGCCTCGACTACTATAACCACAACATCGACACCTCCGAGCGCTACTACCCAGAGGTTGTCTCCACCCACACCTTTGCCGACCGGCTGCAAACGCTTGGCCACGTGCGCGAGGCTGGCATAAAGGTCTGCTGCGGTGGCATTTTCGGGATGGGCGAGGAAAAGGCCGACCGCATCGACATGCTGGTCACGCTGGCCAACCTGCCTGAGCCGCCCGAAAGCGTGCCGATCAACCTTCTGATCCCCATCAAGGGCACGCCGCTTGCCGAGGCCGGCCCCCTCGACCCGCTCGACTTCGTGCGTACAATTGCGCTCGCTCGCGTCATGATGCCCAAGTCCTTTATAAGGCTGTCCGCCGGCAGGACGGCGATGAGCGACGAAATGCAGGCACTGTGCTTTTTCGCCGGCGCCAATTCCATATTCGTTGGGGACACGCTGCTGACGGCGGAAAATCCCGGCGAGGACAAGGATCTTTTGCTCTTCCGGCGCCTTGGCATCGAGCCGATGGCAGTCGAGGCGCAATGAACGAGGCACCGCTTGCCCGCTACGAGGCAACCTTGCAGGGATTGGCGCGCAGGGACCGGTTGCGCACACTTGCGCCACGCGCCGGGCTCGACTTCTCGTCGAACGACTATCTCGGGCTGGCCGCCTCCAGGAGACTTGGCGAGGCGGTTGCGGCTGCCATTGCGCGGGGTACGCCGGTTGGCGCAACCGGGTCGCGGCTGTTGCGCGGCAACGCGCCGGAACATGAGGCACTGGAGGCGGACGCGGCGGCGTTCTTCGCATCCGAACGCGCGCTGTTCTTCGGCAGCGGCTATATCGCCAACTTCGCTCTGCTGACCGCGCTGCCGCAGAGGGGCGACCTTTTGATCCTCGACGAGCTCGCCCATGCCAGCATGCATGAGGGCGCGCGGGCAGGACGCGGCGAGTTCAAACTCGCCGCGCACAATGACGTCGATGCCGTCGAGGATGCGATCAAGCACTGGCGCGCCGAAGGCGGCACGGGGCGCGTCTGGATCGCGGTCGAAAGCCTCTACAGCATGGATGGCGACCGTGCGCCGATGGAGAGCCTCGTCGCGCTTGCCGATCGGCACGCGGCATTCATCGTCGTTGACGAGGCGCATGCCACCGGCGTCTGGGGACCGGACGGCCGGGGGCTGGCCGCCGCATTCGAGGGCCGCGACAACATCATTGCGCTCCACACATGCGGCAAGGCGCTCGGCGCTTCGGGCGCGCTCGTTACCGCTCCACGAACGTTGTGCGACTATCTCGTCAACCGTTGCCGGCCATTCATCTACGCCACCGCGCCATCGCCGCTGATGGCGGTGGCAGTGCGCGAAGCGCTCGCCATGCTGTCCGACGAGCCCATGCGCCGCGTTCAGCTGCAGGATCGCGTTGCCTTCGCCGGCCGTCAATTGGTCGAGCGCTGCGGCGTGAAGCCGAGCGGCTCGCAGATCCAGCCCTTTGCCATCGGCGATGTCGGGCGCACCATGGTGGTGGCGGCGGCACTGCAGGCCCGCGGCTTCGACATCCGCGGCATCCGCCCGCCGACCGTGCCAGAGGGCACATCGCGCCTGCGCATTTCGCTGACGCTCAACGTCGACGAAGCTGCCATCTCGGCCATGGTCGACGCGCTCGTTGAGGTGTTGGCCCAAACATGACCAGAGCGGCATGACCCAACGCATCGTCATCACCGGAACCGACACCGGAATTGGCAAGACCGTGTTTGCGGCTGGCCTCGCCGGTTTGCTCGACGGCTTCTACTGGAAGCCGGTGCAATCGGGCCTCGACGGCGAGACCGACAGCGAGGTGGTTGGGCGGCTTGCCGGCCTGCCGCCGGGGCGCGTGCTGCCGGAAGCCTACCGCTTGAAGAGCCCGCTGTCGCCGCATCGTTCGGCCGAAATCGACGGCGTCGCCATCAAGGCTGCCGATCTTTCATTTCCGGTCCTGCCGACGCCGCTCGTCATCGAGGGCGCGGGCGGACTGATGGTGCCGCTCAACCGGCGCACAAGATTCATCGATTTATTCGAGCAGTGGCAGTTGCCGGTCATCCTGTGCGCCCGCACCGCGCTCGGCACCATCAACCACACGCTCCTCTCAATCGAAGCTCTGCGAGCCCGCTCTATCCCAATCATCGGCGTCGCTTTTGTCGGCGACGAGGTGGCAGACACGCAAAGGACAATTGTGGAATTCGGCGGGGTGCCGCAGCTTGGCAGGCTGCCGTATCTCGACCCGCTGACGGAAAAGACGCTGAGAGACGCAATGATTGCCGGCTTCGCCTTCGCCTCGATTACGGGAGATCACTGATGTCGCAGTCCCGTGTGTGGCATCCATTCACCCAGCACGCGCTTGAGCCGACGATTCCTGAAATCGTGCTAACCGAAGGCGCCTATCTCCACAAGGCCGACGGCACGCGCATCCTGGAAGCCATTTCCTCCTGGTGGGTCGTCACCCACGGGCACCGCCACCCCCGCATCATGAAGGCGATCGAGACAACCGCGTCGAGCCTCGACCAGATTATCTTTGCGGGCTTCACGCACGAGCCGGCCGAACGCCTGGCCAAGGCGCTTGTCGGCCTCGCTCCCGGCGGACTCGACTGGGTGTTCTATTCCGACAGCGGCTCGACCTCAGTCGAAGTCGCGCTGAAGATGGCGCTCGGTTATTTCCGCAACATCGGCGCGCCGCGCTCGCGCATCGTCGTCATGGAGCACAGCTATCATGGCGACACGATCGGCACGATGAGCGTCGGTGCCCGCGGCGTGTTCAACGCCGCCTACGAGCCCTTGCTGTTCGAAGTCGACACCCTCCCCTTCCCGGCCGCCGGGCGCGAGCAGGAAACGCTGGATCGGTTCGAGGCAGTTGCCCGCGACCGGCGCGCCGCCGCGCTGATCGTCGAACCGCTCGTGCTTGGCGCCGGCGGCATGCTGATGTATCCGGCCTCGGTTCTGACCGAGTTGAAGAAAATCACTGAGGCCTCCGGCACGCTGCTGATCGCCGACGAGGTGATGACCGGCTGGGGGCGCACTGGAACCATGTTCGCCTGCGAGCAGGCGTCAATCTCTCCGGACATCCTGTGCACCTCGAAAGGCCTGACCGGTGGCGCCATCCCGCTGGCGGCCACGCTCGCCACCGATGCCATCTTCCAGGCCCATTATTCCGAGGATCGGAAGAAGACCTTCTTTCATTCGAGTTCCTACACCGCCAATCCGATTGCCTGCGCGGCAGCACTTGCCAATGTCGAGATCTGGCGGGACGAGCCGGTGGCCGAGCGCATTGCGGCCTTGAGCGCGATGCAGACCGCCGGGCTTCGACGCTTTCGCGACAACCCATATTTTACCGACTGCCGCGCGACGGGAACAATCGCGGCACTCGATCTGCGCACCGGCTCAGCCGGCTATCTGGCCGAGATCGGGCCAAAACTGCGCGCTTTTTTCCTCGAGCGCGGTCTGCTCGTGCGCCCGCTTGGCAATGTCCTCTATCTTCTCCCACCCTATCGCATCACCGGCGACGAGCTCGAGCGACTCTATGACGCCATTGAGGAGGCGGGCGAACGCTTCGGTTCAAGGCCATGAGCAGATCGTCGCGCATTCTTGGGTTTGGCCATCATGCGCCGGCGCGCAGGGTCGAGAACCCGGAAATCGAGAACAGTCTCGGGCTCGAACCCGGGTGGATCGAGCGGCGGACCGGGATACGGTCACGCTTCTGGGCAAACGACGAAGACACGTTGTCGGGCCTTGCCGCGCATGCCGGCGACATGGCGCTGGCGAATGCCGGCATCGAGCGGAGCGACATCGGTCTTCTGTTGCTCGCCACCTCGACACCCGACCATCTTCTGCCGCCAAGCGCGCCGCTGGTCGCACATGGGCTCGGGCTCGGCCGGGCCGGCGCGGTCGACCTGACCGGCGCCTGCGCCGGCTTCATCTATGCGCTGATGTTGGCCGACGGGTTCACTCGCCTGCATGGCAAATCGGCCCTTGTCATCGCCGCCAACATCCTCAGCCGCCGCATCAACCCGGCCGAGCGCTCCAGCGCCGTGCTGTTTGCCGATGCCGCCGGCGCCCTGGTGATTGGCCCCTGCGAGGACCCCGATCGCGGCATTCTCGGTGCCTCGGTGGATTCCGATGGCTCGCGCTACGGCCTGATCCAGATTCCTGCTGGAGGAAGCAACAAGCCGTTCCACGGCGACCTCGACCTCGAGCAGACTCGAATGACGATCACCGACGGCCGTGAAGTGTTCGCCAAGGCGGTCGAGATGATGACTGCCTGCTCGCAGGACGCGCTCACTGCTGCCCGAATGCGGCCGCAGGACATCGACCGGTTCGTGCCGCATCAGGCCAATGCCCGCATTTTCGATGCCGTTGGGAGAAACCTCGGCATAGCAGATCATGCGATCGTCAAGACGATCGTCGACTACGGCAACTCTTCCGCCGCGACGATCCCACTGTCGCTGTCGCTGGCCAACCAAGCGGAGCCGTTCCGGCAGGGCGAGAAGATCCTTCTGGCCGCAGCGGGTGCGGGTCTCAGCGGCGGGGCCCTCATCGTTGGAACTTAGCGGAACGCTCGGCCACGCACAGGACTGTCATGGATGAAGCTAGGATGGCCCAATGCGAAAATAGTCGCCTGCAAGCTCCATGGCTCTGGTTCCCTGACGCGAGAGCCAATCACCGTGCCGACGACCTTTTTCGAGCAGGACGAGTGGCAAGGCTACCTGACTGGGCGAGGTCTGCCTGGCGCTGGCTGCCGGCGTGGAGGTGGCTGAACCCGGCAACGTCATGCAGTGCGAAAAAAATCCCCATATGCCCGTTTTCAACGACACTCGCTCCATTTCGAAACTAGCCGCCTTGATGCACGGCGATCGGCTTTCGGCGGCCTGCATCGGCGATCTGGCCGCCCTCGGGGTGCATTTTGACAAGCCTCGTCGGGCGCCGGCGATGATCCGTCGTGATGGCAGGCGGGGTTTGCAGGTTGCGGTCGGCGGGTTCGTTTCGGGGCGCCTGCGCCCCATCGTTATGTCGCGAGTTGGGGGATGCGATCGAGGACGATGCGCAGAATACGCTGGTCGGGGCACGATGTCGGCAGGTGCAGGCGGATCTGGGTTTTCATCTCGACCACCCGCGCAGCGATCTTGATGAGGCGCAAACGCAGCGTGTCGAATTGGGCGACGGCAAAGCTCGAGCGTTTCGGCATCGCAGCGCGCAGGCCCCACATCAGCCAGTAGGCGCCGGCATGCAGGAACAGCCGGAACTGGCTGGCCGTCGCTCTTGTGCAGGATGTGCGGTCGGCGGCAAGATGCGTCTTCCAGGACTTGATGTGGTTCTCGGCCGCGCCGCGCCGGCAGTAGAGGTCCTCGTAGAGCGCCTTGGCCTTGCCACTGGCCAGATTGGTGACGATGAAGCGGGTGTCAGCACCTTGGGCGCCGACCTCGACGCGCGCGATGATGCGCTCCACGCGGCTCCAACTGGCGGCGCCGTCAAAGAACTCCTTGAAGCGGCGGACCTTGTTCGATTTCGCCGACGCCTCAAAACGCGCCAGCGTGGTGGCTTCCAGATGCGCGACATGCTCGCGCAGCGTCGTGGTGGGCGCCACGCCGAGGATGAAGTCTACACCGTTGGCGCGGCACCAGTCGATGACCTGCGGACTACAATAGTGGCTGTCGGCCCGGATCAGTATCCGGGTGTTCGGCCAATTGCTCCGGATCGCCCGCACCAGGCGGCGCAGGTGGGGGCGGATCTCAGCCCCACTCGGCCGCTTGGCCGGTCGCAGGATCGCGCTGACGAACCGTCCCGCCCCATCGAACACTACGATCGGCTGGAAGCCGTATTCGTCATGGTGGGCATTGAACAGGCGAAGCTGTTGGCCTCCGTGCACAGCGTCGAACGTGTCGTCGATGTCGAGCACGATCCGCTTCGGCACCTGCCGGAAGGAAGCGCAATAGAGGTCGACCATCGCCCGCCCCATCGCAACCAGCTCCCGCACGCCGGGCAGGTTCTCCAGCCGGCACAGCGTCGATTGCGACGCCAGATCCCGACCCGACGGCAGCGCATCCTGGGCCATCTTGAAGACCGGATCGCGGCGCAGCCGGTTGGCGTCGTTGCCGTCCTCGTAGCCGGCGGCAATCATCTTCATGCGAAAGCCGATCATGTCCGCCAGGCTGTGGACCACCTGGTCCGGGCAGCGCGGATCATCGATGCAACGCGCCAGACGGTCGGCCACCCGCAGCCGCTTTTCCACCTCGGCCAAAGCCAGAACGCCGCTGTTGGACGACAGCATGCCGCCGTCGAAACGGGCGACGACGGACTTGCCGCCGACTGATGACAAACCGCTCAGCGGCAGCGTAAGATCGTTCATGGTGGGTGTGGTCTCCGGGAAATGGTTCGGATCGGCTTAAGCAACCAAATCCTAAGTCATTTCAACGGCTTGCGCCACATCCACCAACCCCCATGAATTTTCCGGGCTAGGTGTTTCGCCCGATCTGGACGGCCACACAAATATCCAGCCTCGGGTGGCTCGTGCAAACGGTTGCCATCAGTTGGGCAAGGGCTGAGAGGAAGAATACTGGCAATGTGGATGCGGCCTGCACGAGCGCAACCATCAAATCGGACGCTGAAATGGTTGCCATCACCGCTTATGTCTGTCGGATACAATATTGTGCGCAGCGTTGGTCCGGCTTTTGGCGGCGTAATCCTGGCATTCTTTGGACCGCTGGCCGCTTTCGCTTTGGCTGCGGTGAGTGATCTGACGCCCCTGGCCGTCTACCGACATTCGGATCTTGGTAATCGAAGGCTGGTTATGGGCCTTCTTCCCGGTCGCCGCCTGCTGGTTGGCACGAACCAATGTGCTGTCGAGCATCACTTAGTAATTCTGAGGATCCCGATCAGGTCAGCGAATATCCGTTCCCATACCGGCCTTACCGCGCCTGAAGTGTGCAGGATTTCGAGGCGCTGGCATTGCTCGTGCTCAGTTCATATCGCCGGGCCATCCCTCGCTCCAGATCGAATCTCAACGCAGATTTGAATCGTGAAAGGGTTATCATGGCCCTCTCAGCTTTGCTGAGACTGACCTATGGCCAAAAGTCCCGTAGATGCAGTGTGGAATGTCAATCCACAGACCCCCACCATATTGCGCTTAGAGACGCCCTCCTTCTGTGGCCGAGATGGGCGCCAAGGCTGCTGTCGTGGCCGCGCCGCGATGCGGGTGAGCTCGACGGTTTGTCAGCCGCACCTCGGTGCGTGTCGCTGAAGACCAATTGCCTCTGGAGTGCGAACCTGCGGGCCTTTTCCCCGCTCGGCCTCCCGCTTGGCCTTCGTTCAGCGATTTGCGAGAAAGGCATCGAAGGCGGCAGCAACAGCGCGAATCACAAAGCGATGTTCCTGCCGCACGCGGATGATACCATCTTCGATGTCGACGATCCCGTCCTTGACCAGCATCGCCAAGCGTTCGGCGGAATCGAGAAAACGGATCGGATCAAATTCGTGGGCGGCACAGATTGCCGGCACATCGGCCTCCAAATCGCACATCAGCCGCTCGATGATTGCGGCTCGCACGCGGTCTTCGTCGGTGAGACGATAGCCCTGTGACGTCGCCAGACGGCCAGCTACGATATGACGGCTGTAGCAATCCCGTGTGACCTCGTTCTGGACGTAACCCTCGCCGACGCGCCCGATAGCCGACGCGCCGAAACCGATCAGGGTTTTGCAGGTATCGGCCGAGTAACCCAGTGAGTTGCGCCGCAGGCGCCGGTTTTCTGCGCCAGCGCGAGTTCGTCGTCGGGCAAGGCGAAATGGTCGAGCCCGATCTCTCGGTAGCCGGCGGCAACCAGCGTCTCGGCCACGGCCGCAGCCTGTTCGGCACGGGCAGCACTGACCGGCAGCGCTGTCTCCTCGATCAGGCGCTGATTCTTTATAGCGGATGGAATGTGCGCGTAGCCGAACACCGCAAGCCGGTTGGGGCGCATGGCGACCGCCGCCGTCGCGGTCTCGACGCAGGACCGCACCGTCTGATGCGGGAGACCGAAGATCAGGTCGAAGTTGATGCGGCTTACTCCATGCCGGCGCAGCATTTCGACGGCAGCCGCCGTCTGCGCCTCACTCTGGACCCGGTTGATCGCTTTTTGAACAATGGGATCGAAGCTCTGCACGCCGAGGCTGGCGCGGTTCACGCCAGCTGCTGCTAAGGCTTCGGCCATCTCGGCCGTGAACGTGCGCGGATCGATCTCGACTGCAACGGCGGTCGTCTTCCTGAACGCGAAGCGGCGGCGTAGGCACTCCATGATGGCCAAGAACTCCGCTGGCCCGATGAGGGTTGGCGTTCCGCCGCCGAAATGGACGTCGCTCACGGGCAGCGGCTGCGGCGGTTGCTCCGAGACCAAACGGATCTCGTCACGCACCACCGCCAGATACTTGAGAATCGGAGCATCTTGGCGGGTGATGGTAGTAGGGAAGCCGCAATACCAGCACGTCGATCGGCAGAATGGTACGTGGAGATAGAGTGACACCGGATCGTCAGCCGGTAGGTCCCTGAGCCATTCCGCATAAGCCTCTGCACCGACCGCCGCGGAGAACTCCGGCACAGTCGGATAGATGGTGTACCAAGGCAGGCGGGCCTCGCGATATTTGGCCAGAAACGAAGTCTGCAACAGTTACCGTCCCATGCTGATAACGGTCATCCTTACCGCTGCGCTCTCCTGTGTCTTTGCGCTATGTCAGTCCGTTCCGCTTTTCGCCGCAATTTGCCTTTTGCCAGTGTCAATGCTCACGGGGCGATGCCACCGCCGATGAGTCTCCGTGGGATGGTATGAACACCTAGCCGGTTAGCTACGGCGCTATCGCTTCCCCCGAGACCATCGCCCACACCGTTCGGCTCTACTTCCGCTCTCATTTTCAGCCGGGCGCCTAGATGAAACGTTGGTGGCGCGGCATGCCCAATCCTGACGAAGTACGAGACTTTGCTCGCCGGCTGCTGGTTGAGGCTTATAGAGACCGTCTGACATCTCGATGAGCTCGTGGTCGCGCGTTGATCAGGACGGGAATGCGACGGGATTATCGAGGCCGCCGCAATGCCGAAGCTGCCACGCACCTGCTTACCTGATTGCCGATAAAAGGACCGCGCCCAAGGCGCACGATGATCGATGCATCGGCAAAGCGCCAGGTGGTGCCGCAAGTCGAACATCGTTCTCACACGGTCTGAACAATCGCACCGAGAATTCGCATGCTGCTGCAAAAACCGAACGGGCCATCCCGGCCAGCGATCCAGAGGCGGTTTACAACGGTTCGCGTCGGTCTTCCCAGATCTGCGAAATCACCTTGTCCGGACTGGTTTCCACGCGATCATGGCCGGCTTCATACTGATTAGGCGCGGCCCTCCGCCCAACCGGCCCGGCCGTCCTTCGACAATCGCGTGCCCGACCTTGCTCGTGGATTGTGTCAGGGTCAGTCGGGTCTCGTCTGATCATCGAGCGGTTCCGCCGAATGATGTCTCCCGAGGTTCCAAGCCGAACAAATGCTGTCACCATTGAACGAAACTGTCGCATATCGAACAAACAAACCAGATTCCAAACATTTGCCCTTCGTGCTCAGCCTGACGCCCAAAAACAAGAAACGCGACGCGAATGAGACTGGCCAATTTGAGGGTCAGCCCGCAACTCACGTCTTCAGCGTGGCACGTGACTTGCACAATCGACTCCGAAAGCGGTTGTGACGGTCTGCCGACAATAGCGGAGATGACTATGGCCATGGCTCAGAAATGCGATTCCACGGGCCAACTGACGATTTAGGCTGACGAGTCGCGTCGAGCGCAGGGCGCCGACCCAGATCAGTGTGACGGATAATGGCGGAGAAGCAGCGCTATGCCATTCTCCTTCGAACAAGGGACTGGTGAAGGGCTCATTCTTGGTCGCCCGCCCCCTTTTAATCTTTGAATGGAGATCAAGAATGAATATCAATAGCCTTCTTGTCGGCTCCGCTGCGGCCCTGACCGCAATTTCCGGTGCGCGCGGCGCCGACGCCGAGCTGGGACCCGCTGAACACGTCAAGATCTGCGACGTCTACGGCGCTGGCTACTTCTACATTCCCGGCACCGATACCTGCCTGCGCATTGGCGGCTATGTTCGTTATGACATCGGCGCCGGCGACCTCGGCTCGAATGACGGCGCAAGAATTTCAGCTGTGAGAACTGGCGAGGATCGGGGAACATGGTGGAACACCACGCGCTTGGCATTAAAAACCTGGACGGGCCAGGAGACCGAACTCGGCACCTTTAAGACCTATTCCGAAACCCATTTCAACTTCGGCAACCGCAACATTTATCCGGGTCCGGATAGTCCTCAGAACTATGCCTTCAACAGTGACGTCATGTTGACTTTCGCCTGGGTTCAGCTTGGTGGCCTGCGAGTTGGTAAGGACTGGTCGGCCTTCGACACCTTTATTGGCCACGCCGGCAACGTTCTCAATGGCAAGCTTGCTCCTTACGGCGACGCTGACACCAACGTAATTCAGTACTACTTCGACGCCGGCAATGGCCTTTCGACTTTAGTTTCACTCGAGGAAGGCTCGAGCGCAGTCGGTACTATCGACAGCTATGTTCCGCACATCGTCGGCGGCATGAGGTATACGCAAGGCTGGGGCGCGATCACTGGCGTTGTCGCTTATGATAGCAATTACGGGTCGGTGGCCAGCAAGGTCCGCCTTGACGTGAATGTCACCAGCGAACTTTCACTATTCGGAATGGTCGGCTACGGTTCCAACGGCAAGCTCAACGATGACTCCACTAACCTCATCGACGCCCACGGTCGTGGTTTCTACAAGCAGTGGGGGGGGCAACTGGGCCTTCTGGGTCGGCGGCGCCTATTTGCTAAACGAGAAGACGTCGTTGAACCTGCGACTATCGGGCGATCAGTTCAAGAACTATGGTCTGGCTGCCAACGTCGCCTATACGGTCGTACCAGGTTTTACAGCGACGGTCGAAGTCGACCATTATCACTACGGCAATTTCGGCGTCGGCATGGTCGACCCTTCCAACGTGAATTGGACTAACGCCGACAAAAAGAACAGCGTCGGCGGCATCGTCCGTTTCCAATACTCATTCTAACGGACTGAAAAGTTGCATCTCGGTGTCCTATTGAGTGGACCTATTGCCGCGTCCGTGTGAGCGAAAGCGAGTGTTAGCAGGGGCATGAGGAACTCGAAATTGCGGGATCTCAGCCGATAGTGCGACAGCTCAGTCCCAGGAATTCTAAAACCCCGTGTTGCTCTGGTTGCTTTGCAGCACGATCTTGACGACCGGTGCTGTACTGGTTCATTTAGAAGTTCCTGCTGCGCGTGATACTCAGGCGAGAATTTGCCCTTGCTGCTCAACCGGAAGACGCGGTCGGCGTGGAGGCCCGTCCCGTTCGGGACGCCGCTGCGCAGCACAGCGCGCCGTAGGAGACAATCGGTTGGCCAGAGAAGCCGCTTCCAGCGGGTCGCCCATAATCAGACGGTAACGACACAGCCGAGTTCCTGTTCGTGCCAGTGAACGATGCCAGTGCTACGGATCTTAGTCGCCGCTGCAGCCATAGCGCCAGGCGGCGCCGGCGTTCCGCCGCCGAAATGGACGTCGCTCACGGGCAGCGGCTGCGGTGTTTGCTCCGAGGCCAAACGGATCTCGTCACGCACCACCGCCGCATCTTGGCTTGGCGGGTGATGGTGGTAGGGAAGCCGCAATACCAGCACACCGATCGGCAGAACGGAATGTGGAGATAGAGCGACACTGAGCCGGCAGGTCCCTCAGCCATTGACCATGAGCCCTGGCATTGACCATGAGCCCTGGCACTGACCGCCGCGGAGAACTCCGGCACAGTCGGATAGATGGTGTACCAAGGCAGGCGGGCCTCTCGATATTTGGTCAGAAACGGTCACCGAGGTCGCCTTGAAACCACCAGAGCCGGCTTCTCCGCGCTCAGATGGAGCGGCAGCCTGGTCAGTGATCGCCGCTCTCGACGCTCTGATGACCCGAGCGCAAGCTCCCGGCCGCGGCACGAGCATCAGCCTCTGGCCGCGGCGTGTCACCCTAGATGAGCTTGATCGGGCCCGCCCTTCGGTGCGAACACATCATGCCACCGGCAGGGCAGCGTGCGACTCGCCGCGCCTGGCTGAAATGCGAATGCATCCATTATGTGTATACCTACAATCCGAACATTCGATTGTTCAAGTCACTTCTCGAAAGCTAACCCTTCGTAGCCACGGAATCATGGGGTTCTCGGGGCGACCTCGGCCTAACGAATGCAGGGGCCGCACGTAGGTGGACGATGCGCAGAGAAATTGCAGGCGGAGTTGTGGCATTTTGGGTTGACCAAGCGGCATTTCGGCCCGTCAACTCGTCTTCACATGTTCCATCCCCGCCTATTGCAGGAGTGCGGCTTCCACGCTCCTGCGATTACCCGTCGGAGAGAGGGTTACGAATACTGCGACGAGTTGCGCGACTTCTGCTGTCGCACCATCCCATAGCGGTCGGTCACCTGTCCTACCTTGATAGGAGATGAAATGCGAACGCTGCTCGTTGACCATCATGCGGATCTTACGCGCGCCGTGCGAGTTGCGCTCGGCGATAGCGGTTTCGCCGTTGACGTCGTTGGTACACTGGAACAGGCGTCGAGTGCATTTTGTTGCGCGAGCTATGAAATTCTTCTGCTGGAGTTGGTTCTGCCGGATGGCGATGGTCTGGATTGGCTGAGGCAGCTAAGGAGCGACGGACATTCAGTTCCTGCCGTCGTGATGAGCAACATCGACCATCTTGAGCAGCGAATTGCGGTTTTCAATGGTGGCGCGGACGACTTTCTGGTCAAGCCGGTGTTTACGGACGAACTCATCGCCAGAATGCGAGCTGTTCTGCGCCGGTCGACACAGATGACCGACCCGATCATCGTATTTGGCAATCTCCACTTCGATCCGATCGGCCGTCAGGTTTCCGTTGCTGGTCATCCGCTGATGGCCGCACGCCGTGAACTATGTATTCTAGAGCATCTGCTCAACCGTGCAGGCCGCATCGTGCCGCGTGCGCACTTGGAAGATCACCTCTATTCGTTCAACGATGAAGTATCTGCCAACGCGCTTGAAGTCGGAATCTATCGCTTACGCGGACATCTCAATAGGTCAGGTGCAACGCCACGGATCAAGACCGTGCGCGGCATTGGTTACATTCTCGAATGTCCGACTAGCGCGACATCCGCATAGTTGGTCGAATTGAAAGAAAAGACTGCCTTGAAAATCATTCCAACTGGTCATGCGGGCACTGATCCGCGGCCGCCGCTCATCGTCGGCCAGAGACCTATTTTTTCGCGCTACTTGAGCCATGTCCTCTGCGCGCTCATTTTGTTTTCTCCCCTTCCCGCCACTGCCCAGAACAAGCAGGTTCAAGCGGCACCGCGTGCCGCTTCCAACAGCATCAACGCCACGCTGAACCTTTCCTCTTCGCTCGGCAAGACAGTTCATTTGCCCGCGGCAGCCGCGACTATCTTTGTTGCCGACCCGGCGATCGCCGATTATCAGGCACCCTCAAGTAAAACCATCTTCGTATTTGGCAAGAAATCCGGGCAAACGAGCCTATTCGCCCTGGACGAAAACGGCGAGGCTCTCGCTGAGTTTCGTATCGTCGTCACGCAACCGATCGGGGAACTGCGCGCCATGTTGAGGGACCAGGTCGGCGACTATCCGATCCGAGTCAGCTATACGCCGCGCGGTGCCATCTTAAGCGGTACAGCGCCCGATGCCGAGACCGTCGACACGGCGAAAAGAGTTACTGAGCAATTTCTCGGGGACGGTGCGCAGGTCGTCAATAACATCAAGGTCGCTGGATCCTTGCAGGTTAACCTCAGTGTCCGCGTAGCGGAGGTCTCCCGTAGCGCGATGAAGGCACTCGGCATTAACCTGTCCGCCTTCGGTCAAGTCGGCAATTTCAAAGTGGGTCTATTAAGCGGCAAAGGTGCTGGCGCTGGTGCGGCGAATGGGGGCGGTACAGCAGAAATCGGATTCGACAATGGTGCTGTGAACGTCGGCGCGGTTCTCGATGCGCTCGCCGAGGAGCACATCGCTTCCGTGTTGGCCGAGCCAAACCTCACCGCTATGTCAGGTGAAACTGCCAGCTTCCTGGCCGGGGGCGAATTTCCCATCCCTGTCTTGCAGGACAAGGGGCAAGTCTCGGTTGAATTCCGTCACTTCGGCGTCAGCCTAGAATTCGTGCCAACCGTTCTCAACAACGACCAAATCAATATTCGCGTAAAGCCGGAAGTCAGCGAACTATCGTCTCAAGGGGCTGTTCAAATCAACGGCATCTCCGTGCCGGCAATTTCCACCCGCCGTGCCGACACGGTCGTCGAACTCGCCAGCGGGCAGAGCTTCGCGATTGGTGGACTCATCAGGCGGAGCGTCAACACTGATATCAGTGTTTTTCCTTGGCTGGGCGAGTTGCCGGTCCTTGGCGCCCTGTTTCGTTCGTCCTCATTTCAAAAGCAAGAGACGGAACTGGTTATTCTGGTGACGCCTTACATCGTAAGGCCAGGATCGAACCCCAACCAGATGAGCGCACCGACGGACCGGATGGGGTCGCCTTTGGACCAGGGGGCCACTCTGACGAATTCGTTGGCAAGTCCGCCAGGAGACCAGCGCCCTAGTCCCGCACTGGTGCGTCAGGCGCTAAGGGCGGCCTCGGCTTTATCATTGAATAGCGGTCTACGAATGACGTTGCGGATCATAAGTCTGGTGGTCACTCTGACGGTAAGCGTAAGTGGCTGCACAAGCACCGCGCCGATTGTCGAGCCATTGGCACCGATCCTTATCGGGCAGGAGACCACCGTACTAACGTTACACAGCCTTCGCGCTTCCGAACGGCGGCGTTTGCGCGTTTTCCTTGAAACGGCAAGTCACGGCCGGCGCGATGCCCTTCACCTCCTTATCAGCGGGGCGTTCGGGCTCAGCGCAGAGGCCGTCCATGAGGCCAGGCAGATGGGCATCGGCGCCTACAACATCCATTTGCTCGACCAAACCAACGGCGGCGCAGTGCGAATAGAGGCGATTGTCTATCGTGCCCGCCCTCCTGTTTGTCCTTCGTATTCCGGCCCTTTACTCAATGACAAGTCCTTCGACCAGACGCTTGGCTGTTCGATACGCCATAACCTGGCGGCAATGGTCAGCGATCCGCGCGATTTGCTCGACAACAAGGCTGTCAAACCAAGCGATGGTGATCGTGCGGCTGTACCAGTAGCCAGATACAGGACCTTCGCGAAGGGCAATGACGGCTGATGTCAAGTCGTCTCGTCTCTACCTGGTACACCCTGGCAGCTGCTCCAGCACCTACGCGCGGACCCATCGGATTTGGCGCAGGATCATCGCCTCATCGAGGTCGTTGACCTGCGACGATCCAGATGGAAAACAGCTGCCCCCTTACCACACTAGGGCGCACTTGAGTGGACGTTGCAGGCTCGCGACTTTCCTTGGTGAGACAGCCGCTACTGTCACGCTGATGGTGTGAACGGAGTTGAGAGGATCCGCTCCAAGGCACCTTTTGAGGCAAGACGATGGCATGCGCACTGAGCGGACTCTTTGTTGGCGTTTTAAGCTTCGCGTACCTGAAGTGCCACCGCTTGGATCAATGGCCAGGCGCCCAAATATTGGCCGGTTCGTGTCGAACAAGATGGCGCGGCGCCGTGCTCCAGGCGGCGAGTGTTGCGGGGCCGGCGGTGCCCCATGGCCGCCGGAGGATCACTTTCTTCAGCGGGCGCTGCGCCTCAGCTTGATGGCGCCGTGCGTCGGCGCGCCCGAGCTGGCCGGCGCCACGCTTAATTTTCTGCCGCAATCGAGAACGCGTTGTCAAACCCAAGTCGCATTGGGCCTTGATGATCGCTCTGCTTTGGCGCGCACAATCCCCTCTGCCGGGTTCTTTTGTCGAGCTCTCCTTCTCACCCGCCCGGTGTGACACCACTTCAAAGGCGCAGGTCAGCTGGATCAAGCCGGACCTGCTCTAGACACTTTGGAATAGATGGCGATCTGGCGATCTTCCAGGCGCGCCGGTCAGATCGATAGCGCCGCGGCAGCAAAGTTTACGCGGCCGCTGATTGGCAGGATGGGGGATCGCGCCGAGGAAGCGCAATCCGTTTATCAGGCCACGTTCTGAGATAATTGCGGCGTGCTGATCGGGCTAGGAATACCTGCGGCGGGGATCGGTTCCGCATTCAGGCGTGCCTGCAGATTGTTCAAATACTCTTCTGCATAGGTTTGCGCCGTTGAAAGCGGCAGATTGATACCGGCCGTCGCAGCCTCTTCCATTGCCTTCCTGATGAGCCCGTTGCGAATCGCGAGTTTGACCTGGGGGCCGGCGACAAGACTGACCGCCTGCGCTGCGACACCGAGGCCAGCTTCTAGCAGCGCCTGCTTCATATTGCCTCCGGTAATAGCTGTACGGACAACATTTAACGCTTGCGCCTCGCACGCAAGCGCCATCGATGCGAGATCGGCCACTTGGCCCACGGCCGGAATGAAGCTGAGTAGACCAACCGCCGTCGCAGTCCAATCAACCACTGTCGAGTACACCTTGAGCACGTCGCCGACTGTGTGGATGAAGGCCCCGCCGTTCCTTTTGGAAGACTTGATATCGGGCTGGTCCGCCGCACCCATCATCATGTCCGCGACGGCCTCCTGCTCTGCAGCGGCTTCAGGCACATGGGTTTTCGTTTTCTGAACGGTGCTGTTCGCAACAGACATGTTGCCGTAGAATTGCGCGAAGTCTTTTTTGCTGATGTTACCGGAATCGACCGTATGCCCGCCGCCGAAGTCGAAGAACTCATTGTGGGTCTTATAGCCCGTAATTGAATTGTTCAGCAAACCGAACAAAAGCGGATCGGAGAGTAACTGCGAGGCCGTTTGGCGTACCTTCGGATCGAGGCTCTTGTCGTCTGCCATGCTCGCCAGCTTGTCACGAGTCAGGTCACCGCTCCCAAAGAAGGCGCGCTGATTGCTGTTAATCATCTTGAGCGTGTTCAGCTCGGTTTGCGTGAGGCTCATTGACGATGTAGCGGCTTTGAGGAACTCGTCTTTATGGACCGTATCTGAACCACCGCACAGCTGCTTCCAGGCATCCGGGTGATTTAGGAAGTGTTGAGCAGCCGCAATGACCTGAGGCGGACATTTGCCGGTTTTCGCTTGGCCGTCGACGATCCGCTTGAAATCAGCCAGGCTTAGATCCTTAGGCAGGTCGTCGGAGTACCGGTAAAGCTCGCGCAATGCATCGCTCAAGGTCATGACCGAAGGCTGAGCATTTCCGGCGCTGTCGGATGGAATGTAGTTCTGCTGGTAGCTTTGCGCCTGCTGGTCCTGAAATTCGGCAACTTGTGAGTGATGGTGGGAAAATCCAGACAAATCCTTCGCCGTGATCTTGCCTCCACAGCGACCATCGCCCTGCGATCCGATCGCGTAAAAGAGTTCGGGATCCTGCTGCAGTCCTTCGATCGCCGCTTTCAGATCCGGCGGCGTAGAGGGATCATTGGCTTTATCGCCAAGCGACTCCCAACTGAGTGGGCATTGGTCCTTGTGACGGTTCAGCACTGCCACGATCTGCAACTCGGCCTTGGTTAGCGAGCCGCCGTTCCACGTGATCGTCGAGCTTGGCACGGGAGCCGGCGATATGAAATCGGAGGCGATCGCAGGAGGCTGCGGGGCCTGATCCATCGATTCGATTGCCGCCTTCATATGCGACGGCAGCAGGTCCAATGGGTGCTGCCGCAAATCTTCCAACGTCGATTCGACATCCGGCGCCAGCGGACCCCGGAGCGCGCCAGGATTGGTCATGTCTCCGAGCAAGTAGGTGGACAGCATTGCCTCGAAGGACGATGCGCTTTGCTGAGTCTGCAATACCGCGGCAGAAGGCTTCAGGCCCGACCATGCCTGTACGGGCTGTGGAGATTCGAGGTGATGGATGATGAAAGGTTGCTGGCCGACATTGTGCATCCTCAGACGTGACGTTGAAATCCCAACAAAGGCCTCATGTAAGCCAATGTTTCACGAACGTTCCGAGCGTTGGCCGGTCGCCAAGATGGCCCCTAGCAGTGCCTTTAATTGCTCCGCTCGTTGTTAGCCCCAAGGTCAATTCCAGCCAAAAGCCAGCGACATGGGCTTCCGATTCCCATCATGAGCGGCTTAGCTTTCGAGAAACTGACGAATTTCAGAAGAATTCACAATCAGGAGCGGCCGACGTGATGATTTCTCCAGAAGCTGCGGCGTCTCCTTAGATCATCTCTGGCTCAGCTCAGGCTTCCCTGCAACGCTATCCGTTTGCGGCACGTCAGAAGAATAAGAGACTTCCGGTTGTCCGTTACGGACGACCGTGGTGGAGGAACCCCGAAACAATATCAGTACCGATTCCCTTGGCGGCGTCTCAGCGACGTGAGGCTGCGCCTGCGCCTCGGCCACAAGGCCGTTGAACGTCTGCTCCACGAGCGCGATGAAGCGCGGTGGACCGGAAACAAGGACGAGGCCATTTCCGGGCGTGGGTCTCACTACATAGCGGTCATCGGAGATGCCAAGCCTATCGAGGGCGCCGTTGAAGGCATCGAAACGAACCGAAGTGAGCACAAGCATCCGAGTTTGCGCTTCTTTTGCAGCGGACACATAGAGCACAAGCCCATCATAGTACCATTGGAGATGGTACAGGTTGGTCAAGCGGTCCAGGAACTCGCGCGGTGGCAAATCCGGCATACGCCCGCGAATCCGCCCCTTCACCTCGGCGCTGATATTGACCCTGATGTTCAGGTTGTTGCCGAATTCCTGCAACGCGGCAGTGAGATCCTGATCTAGAACCGTATACCTATAGGGTGTCGAGGGAAGCGATAGGGGGGCGCCGACAGTTGTTTGGATGCCGGCGGAGAGAAAAAACCCGACACAGAGAAGTCTTTTCACGCTGTGCAGGATGGTGGATCGTATGAACGTTCTTGGCATCTCGCCCTGATAAACCAAAGGATGGAATTTTCACAAGTCACCAAAGTCGTCAAAGTGACTTTAAGTGACCAACCGACGCTCCCGTCAGCTTGTCGTCAGCTCGCCTCCCTAAGGGATTGACTCAACAGCGGGCGATGAACCGGCTGGACTCATCACACGTTAAAGAGAAGCAATCGAGTCCTTGTATGATGATGCCTGTCACGTCGATCCCTGCCAGTGTTACTGACAGTCTCTCCAGGGTTGGCTCACCGTCATTCGGCGAGCAGGCCCAGTTTGACCACGCTCTAGCCCAGGCGGCTGCCTCGATGAAAAACGATGCCGCTGCGGCGGCGCCTGTTCCTTCCCCCTTGGATGTTCAACGCGCGACTGCGCAGACAAGTCCACTGGGACACCGCGTGCTGCAGGCGATTTCTTCGATGCACGGGGACAATGCAGTTACTTCTGCCGCGCCCGACCATCAGGTAGCCCTTCCGAAGGGCGCTCTACCGGGTGCGGCTGAGAGGCTTCCGGTCGAAGGTGGGGCAACGGGGACGTCGGACGTTCCGCGAGCAGGGGGTGACTTCGAAGCGATGGTTGCTGGTCTGCGGGATCTCTACAACGGCGTCACCCAGGTTGCCCTTGTTTCCAAAGGTGTCAGCGGCATCACCTCATCAGTGAACAAACTAATAAAAGAAGGATGAACAGCGCGAATGATTGGCTTAGCCCATGGCGAAATCATGCGTAGTCGCCCGTCTGGTCGGCGATCGCTTCATTTTGTCGTGCTGCCACTTCTCTTCGCCTTGAGTGGTTGCAAGGTCGATCTCTACACGCAATTGCAGGAGCGCGAGGCGAATGAGATGCTGGCGCTTCTGATAGACAACGGAGTTGACGCGGTCCGGGTTGCCGCTAAGGACGGGACCAGCACGATCCAGGTTGACGAAAAGCGGCTTGCCTTCTCAATCAACCTCTTGAATGCGAAGGGGCTGCCGCGCCAGTCTTTCAAGAACATCGGCGAGATATTCGAAGGATCAGGACTGATTGCCTCGCCGACCGAGGAGCGCGCCCGTTACGTTTATGCTCTGAGCGAAGAGTTGTCGCGCACGATCAGCGATATTGATGGCGTCTTCTCAGTACGTGTTCATGTCGTTCTGCCGAATAACGACCTGTTACGAGCGGGCGGCACGCCATCCTCAGCCTCGGTCTTTATCCGGCACGACGCCAAAGCAAATCTTTCCGTTCTGCTGCCGAAAATAAAGATGCTCGTCGCCGACAGCATCGAAGGCTTGTCCTACGAAAAGGTCGAAGTGGTTTTGGTGCCAGTGGAACGGTCCGTACATGAGCAACCCTCCGTACCGGCGACTGCGTTGGCCCAAGCGTCTAAATCCTTTCCCGCGCCACTTCTGGCGATCGTGATGGGTGTTGCCGCAGCTGTATTCGCTGTGGCGTGCTATCTCTTAGCAAGTGTTCTTCGGCATCGGCGCAGACAATCATCGGGCGAATTATCCAAGATCGGGGGCCGCTCGGGTGTTTCCGCTGTCGAGGCCATTCGAAAAAAAATCATTGGCCGTGCGGCATAGGGGATATTCTCAATGCCCATTTCGATGCAGACTAGCGATCGCGATCATTCGTCGCAATTACGTTCCGTGTACTGGAGCAAGCTTGCTGCTTCGGCCCATCCGACTCGTATCGCCGCCTGTCTGGATCCGACGTTATCGGCTGCGACAGTGGTGCAGTTGCAGACCTGTGCCAGGCTGCAGCCAAAATTGGCAGAATTGCTGCTTGACAATGACACGGATTCGAACGGATGCGGCTGGGGGCAGGATCTTCTGCAGGGGCATGACCCGCGTCGGGCTGCCCTCTTTGCGGGCAGTGTTTGGCATGCTCGTTCGCTGCTGAAGCTTGTTTCACAACGTCACCTCACGGTGCTAGTTGAACATATCGGCGCTGATGCGCACGCTTTTGGCATCCGACATCTGGCGTATGCGATCACAGGCAGTTTGATCGCTGATCCGAAAAAACTCGCGCTCCAAATTGAACACGATGGACATGCCTGCCTTGGTGCTTGGCTCGATCAGAGTCCAGTGCTTGAGCGTAACCGCGTGCTTCTACGGTTGCCCCTCGGGACAGCCGCCGAGAATCCAGCGCCCGAGCACGGCAATGCCTCAGGCCAGTTGTTTTCGCTCGTGCTAGCCCATTTTGAGACGGAGATCCCGGCGCTATGACAGCCGATGTTTCCGCGGCGCCCGTCGCACCGCAAATGCGCCCAGTTGGGCCACTGATACCGGCAAGTGAGCTCGAAATCTGGCAGTGCGCCGCAGAGGCGCGTGCTGCGGCAGAACGGCATCAGCAGCGGGTTCGCAGTTGGGCACGCGCCGCTTATCAGCGTGAGCGGGCGCGCGGCCAAATCGAGGGTTTGAATGCAGGCGCGGAGGAATTGGCACGGCTGATTGCGGGGACAGTCTCCGAAGTGGCGCAACGAAAGGCGGTTCTGGAGCAGGAACTGCCACAGCTCGTGATGGAGGTCCTAAGCGATATTCTGGGCGCTTTCGACCCGGGTGAGCTGTTGGTGAGGGCTGTTCGTCACGCCATTGAGCGCAAATACAGCGGCGCGGAAGTTTGCCTTCATGTATGCCCCATGCAAGTCGATATGCTCGCGCGCGAGTTTGCTGGATGCGACGGAAGGGAGGGTCGGCCGAGGGTTCGGATCGATCCGGATCCGACGTTGTCGCTTCAACAGTGCGTGCTGTGGAGCGAGTATGGCAATGTCGATCTGGGACTTGACGCACAGATGCGCGCGCTGCGTCTCGGCTTCGGGTTGCTGTCTGAGGAAGGCGAACCGTGACCACACCGGTACCAGAGCATAGTAATTTCGCTGGCATCCGGGCTCCCGATCCGGCGATCTCGTCTTTGAGGTCTGCAGCAAAGCAAATCGACACGCGTGTGGTGCGCGGACGGATCACGCGGGCTATCGGTACACTGGTCCATGCTGTCTTGCCGGACACTCGTATCGGGGAACTTTGTCTCCTACAGGATCCGCGAACCGGACTGTCGCTGGAAGCCGAGGTGATCGGCCTGTTGGATGATGGGGTGTTGCTTACGCCGATTGGCGACTTGGTCGGCCTGTCCAGCCGCACAGAAGTCGTGGCCACCGGACGAATGCGTGAAGTGCCAGTCGGCCCCGATTTGCTCGGCCGCGTGATTGACAGCCGTTGCCGTCCACTTGACGGCAAAGGCGAAGTTAAAACGGCCGAAACTCGTCCGCTGCGCGGCAGGGCACCCAATCCGATGACAAGGCGCATTGTTGAGCGGCCATTCCCGCTCGGAGTCCGTGCCCTGGATGGTCTCCTGACATGCGGCGAGGGCCAGCGAATCGGGATCTATGGCGAGCCTGGTTGTGGCAAGTCGACGTTATTGTCGCAGATCGTAAAAGGTGCCGCCGCTGACGTAGTCATAGTCGCCCTCATAGGCGAACGCGGACGTGAAGTTCGTGAATTCATCGAGCGGCATCTTGGGGAGGCCGGCCTGCGCCGTACGGTCGTTGTCGTTGAAACGTCCGACCGCTCAGCAGTGGAGCGGGCGCAATGTGCTCCTATGGCGACTGCGCTCGCCGAATATTTTCGCGAACAGGGACTACGCGTCGCTCTCATGATGGACTCGCTGACGCGCTTCTGCCGCGCCATGCGAGAAATAGGCCTCGCTGCTGGTGAGCCGCCGACCCGACGGGGCTTTCCTCCATCCGTGTTTGGCATGCTGCCAGGCCTGCTGGAGCGGGCCGGCATGGGTGAGCGCGGCTCGATCACGGCCTTCTACACTGTGCTTGTCGAAGGTGATGGCACAGGTGATCCAATCGCCGAGGAATCGCGCGGCATTCTCGATGGCCATGTCGTCCTCTCACGCGCTATCGCGGCGCGATCGCATTTCCCCGCTATCGATGTGCTGCAGAGTCGCAGCCGCGTGATGGATGCGGTCGTTTCTGGGACACATCGCAAGGCAGCATCCTTCTTCCGCGATCTCCTGTCGCGCTATGCCGAGAACGAGTTTTTGATCAATGTCGGCGAATACAAGCAAGGCGGCGACCCCCTAACTGACCGGGCTGTCGCGTCGATTGGCGAGCTGAGGGAATTTTTGTGCCAGACCGAAGGCGAGGCGTCGCATTTCGAGGAGACGGTCGCATGGATGTCGCGTCTGACCGCGTGAATCGTGTTCAGGCCTCAAGGTTACGGCTCCTGAAGGAAATGCAAGAGCGTGGTGCCCGTAGGGAGCTGTCCAGGAAGGAAACCGAGCGCCATATGGCCACCTTAGCCGTACACAATGCCTCGCAGGGGCTTGCAATCGCACAGCAACATTGCGCTTCGGCCGAAGCAGCGCTCTACCAAGAGCTGATGACGCTCGACAGCTTGTCCAGCGCAGCACTCGACCGTCACGACCGTTGTATTGACCGGCTTGCGGCTGAGATCGCTTTCAAACGCCAGATGCTTGATGATGCACGCCTTGCTCAAGAAAAGGCCGAGATAGCGGCATCTGAGAAGAGGGAGCTATGGGTCAGATGTTCGGCGGCAACGCACAAATGGCAACAAATCGACGATGACGTCAGGCGCGCCGTCGATATTCAGTCGGATGCCGCAGGCGAGATAGAGGCCGACGATGAAATGTTGCTTCGGTATGGGAGGGTTTCTCTCGCCCAGATGTCGCGCAGCCAGATCCGATAACCGCAGGTTCTGTGAATGACGCGCTCGTGCAGTTTAGAGCCGCTTTGGTAACCACTGTGGTCAGACCCGCTATACTCGAACCAGCGCTAACACTGTCCCACGAGGTCGCCTCGTGGCTCAATGATATAGCGACTTCCCGCACGCCGTTTCAGAGCCGTATGGGCGACAAGTCGCTATCGCTGCGGATGGGCGGAGTTGTGTGGCAGCAGGAACCTACTGCCATTCCGATGCTTGACTGCATTTGGCGGGTGGGAGGTGAAACGGTCGTCTTGTCGCTGTCCCGACCGCTTATAGAGGCGCTCGTCTCGACAGTGCAGAGTGGCCTTGCTTTCCCTTCCGAGCCAACTGCTTCGCTCATTCTCGAACTTGCACTCGAGCCGCTGATAGCTCGCCTGGAGCACAGGACGCAGCGGAGCGTGCACCTCCTTTGCGTGCGTGAAGCCATGACACCGGCACCTTATCTCGAGCTGGATATCGTCTTCGGTCCCGTCAGTGGCAAGGGTCGTCTGTCCCTGTTCTCGCCTCTTGATGGCTTGGTGCCGTCTGCGTTCCGCGCTTTGGGCGTACTGATTGGGCAGTTGCCGCGACAGCCGCGCGGGCTTTCCACAGAGCTTTCGGTCATAGTTGCAGGAGAGATCGGCACGCTTCGCGTTCCGGCGGCGCTTCTTCGAAGAGCATGTGCCGGTGATGCTCTGATACCAGACATAGCGCCGTTCGGCCGTGGCCAGATCACCCTATCAGTGGGTCAGTTATGGACCGAGGCAGATCATGAGGGCGACCACCTAATCCTGCGGGCGCCTTTCCGCCCGCGATCGTGCCCGTTGGAGAATGCGCATATGAAACAACCCGAATCTCAACTAGGGCCGTCGGAAGCCGATCTCGACGAAATCGAGATCATGCTTGTCTTTGAATGCGGCCGCTGGCCTATCCCTCTAGGAGAATTGAGGAGTGCCGGCGAAGGGCATGTTTTCGAACTTGGTCGGCCGATCGATGGTCCAGTCGACATAGTTGCTAATGGTCGGCGTATCGGGCGTGGCGACATTGTGCGCATCGGAGATGAGCTGGGCATCAGACTCTGCGGCAGATTGGCATGCAATGACTGAGATTCAGCCGGCCGTCCTGACGCTTCTTGCGGTTACCGCCGGACTCGGGCTGCTGGTTTTAGCAGTCGCCACGACCACGGCGTTCGTAAAGGTATCGGTTGTCCTATTCCTCGTCCGCAATGCGCTCGGGACCCAGACGATACCACCGAACGTGGTACTATACGCTGCGGCATTGATCCTCACCATGTTCGTTAGCGCGCCTGTTATTGAACAGACCTATGATCGCCTCACAGATCCGAAACTGCATTATCAGACGATCGATGACTGGATAAGCGCCGCTCAAGAAGGAAGTGAGCCCTTGCGCGATCATCTCAAGAAGTTCACGAACGAAGAACAGCGGCGATTTTTCCTTTCCTCGACTGAAAAAGTCTGGCCAGAGGAAATGCGCGCCAAAGCCACACCTGATGATTTTTCCATTCTCGTACCATCTTTTCTAATTTCAGAACTCAAGCGTGCATTCGAAATCGGCTTTCTCCTTTATCTGCCCTTTATCGTCATCGATCTTATCGTAACGACAATCTTGATGGCGATGGGCATGTCAATGGTATCCCCGACGGTTATATCTGTACCTTTCAAACTATTTTTGTTTGTCGCTATTGATGGCTGGTCGAGATTGATGCACGGACTTGTGTTGAGTTACACGATACCGGGAGGTTAACTATTACTGAATCGACTATTGTCACACTTATGAGCCAATCTTTGATGGTTTTCATGATCTGGATTCTGCCGCCGCTCATTGCATCGGTGGTTGTTGGCCTGGGCATTGGCATCATCCAGGCGGCAACGCAGATTCAGGATGAAAGCTTGCCGCTGACGGTGAAGCTTCTGGTCGTTGTCGCGGTAATTGGCCTGTTTGCCCCTGTGCTGAGCGCCCCGCTCATAGAGCTTGCCGACCAGATCTTTACTGAGTTTCCCGCAATGACACCAAGCTACTAGCCTCAGCCATGTATGCGTCATCGGGCGAGATTCAAATCCTGATCCATGCGGCTCTCGAGCTCGTCGTTGCGGCCAGTCTTGGCGCAGCCCGCGCGATAGGCATTATGCTGGTACTTCCTGTATTTACACGATCTCAGGTCGGTGGGCTGATCCGCAGCTGCCTGGCTGTTGCCTTCGGACTGCCGTGCTTGGCACAGGTGAGCGACGGGCTGCACGCGCTGGATCCTGAAACGGTTCCAATCCATGTAACTCTGCTCGGTTTGAAGGAGGTTTTTGTCGGCGTGCTACTTGGCACTTTGCTCGGCATCCCCCTATGGGGCCTTCAGGCGGCTGGTGAGTTTATCGATAACCAACGTGGCATCACCAGCCCGTCCGCTCCGACCGACCCCGCGACGAACAGCCAGGCTTCCGCTATGGGCGTTTTTCTCGGGATCACTGCAATTACGATCTTCGTCGCATCAGGAGGTATGGAGGCTGTCATCAGTGCTCTTTATGGCAGCTACCTGATCTGGCCCGTTTTTCGGTTTCACCCCACATTGAGCCCGCAAGGAGCAATGGAGCTATTAGGGCTCCTCGACCACATTATGCGCACGACATTATTGGTCTCCGGCCCTGTAGTGATCTTCCTGCTGCTGGTGGATGTATCAATGATGATACTCCGTCGCTTTGCGCCGCAATTCAAGTCGAGCCAACTGTCCCCGACGCTCAAGAATATCGGCTTTCCGATTATCATGGTCACCTACACCGCCTATCTGGTCGAGGGCATGAAACTGGAGATTGCACAAGCGAATGGCGCGCTTGAGTGGTTCGGCAAGTTGCTGAAATGAGCGACACGAGTGAAGAAAAGAATCACGCCGCCACCCCGACGAAGCTGAGGGAAGCGCGCAAAAACGGGCAGATACCGCGCAGCGCCGATTTCGTCCGCGCGGCCGGCACTTGCGCTGGGTTCGGCTACCTTTGGCTGAGAGGGAGCGTAATCGAAGACAAGTGCCAGGAAGCGCTATTGCTGGTCGACAAGCTGCAGAACCTTCCTTTCGATATCGCGGTCCGGCAGGCATTGGTCCTGCTGATCGAACTCACCCTGGGGGCCGTTGGCCCGCTGCTTGGAGCTCTCGTCGCCGCGGTAATTTTGGCGGGATTGATAGCCAATGGCGGATTTGTCTTCTCTCTCGAGCCGATGAAGCCCAAGTTTGAGAAGATTGACCCTTTTCAAGGGCTGAAACGCATGGTGTCTGCGCGTTCAGCAGTCGAGCTTGGGAAGACACTGTTTAAGGTAGTGGTCCTCAGCACCACCTTTCTTATCTTGCTTTTCGGCATGTGGAAGACGGTGATCTATCTGCCAGTCTGCGGCATGGGCTGTCTCGGCTTGGTCTTTACGGAGGCGAGACTGCTGATGGGGATTGGCGCCGGTGCACTTCTGGTGGGCGGGCTGATCGATCTCCTGTTGCAGCGTTCGTTGTTTCTGCGCGAAATGCGCATGACCAAGACCGAAGTGACGCGCGAGTTGAAGGAACAGCAGGGGACGCCAGAGTTGAAGAGTGAACGGCGTCGCATCCGCGACGAGACGGCTGGCGAGCCTCCGCTTGGGTTGAATCGCGCCACGTTGATCTTCAGAGGAAAGGCGGTACTGGTCGGTCTTCGCTACATTCGTGGTGAGACCGGGGTGCCGGTCCTAGTTTGCCGCGCCGAGGGCGAGGCCGCTTCGCACATGTTCTGTGAGGCGCAGGCGCTACATCTCACTATTGTCGATGATCATGTCCTAGCGCATCAGCTCATCAGCGCGACGAAACTGGGCAACGCCGTTCCCAGGCAACATTTCGAGCCCGTCGCGAGAGCACTCTTCGCCGCAGGCTTAGCCTAGATGTGGCGCCTCAACAGGCTGTCCTCGGTGAGGCCGAGTCTGCTGATTGGCGTTGTGGGTTTAGGCTGCGGGTCTGTTCCACTAGCCATTAAGCCAGGCAGGCGGCTCGACGGCGCTGGGAAGTCGGGCATGGGACGGCATAGGCCTATTCCCGGCATAGGCCTATTCCCCAAGACCACGCTTGATGAAGCGCCCGGCCTTGCGTTGGTCTTGGCGTGTAGGTTTGATGCGGATGGGCTTGAGCCCAAGGATGCGGCAATCCTCGCGAAGGCTTTCGCCTTGTAGCCGAAGCCGGCCTAGTAGGCGACCGCCTCGTATGGTCGAATTGGTGGCTCGTCCGATATCCCTGCACGCGTAGTGCCACCGGGCAGACGGCTGCAGGAAGGGCAATCACCGGATCGACCTCGATCGCGGCGACTTGAGAGACCTTGGCCACTAGGTAAGCGGTGCGCCAAGGCACCTTGCAAGATGCCGATGAACATGGAGGTTTCGGGCCATGACATTGGAACATGCAACGGGCGATAAGGTCGCCGAGTTAAGCGGCGCCGCGGCGGCCGAAGGTCTTAAAACGGTGCCCGGGCGCGTGCGGCAACGAAGGCTGTGGAGTTGCACTGAGAAGCGCGCGTTGGTCGACCTGGCGAGCGCGGCGGGGTCGTCGGTGACCGAGGTCGCGGAAGCGTTCGGCGTAGCTCCGTCACAGCTCTATGCGTGGCGCAAGCAGATGGCCGGCGGGGAACTCGATGCCGATCAGGCGATGGCGACCTTCGCGCGCATCGACGTGAGCGATCTGCCGGATGTCGAACGCCCCGTCGCCGATTGCCCGGACCCGGCCGGCAGGATCGTCGTGGCCTTTGCGAGCGGCACGCGATTGCGGATCGACGGGATCGTCGATCCGACAGCACTGCGCATCGTCCTGGCGGAGTTGACCAGGTGATCACGGTGGTGCCGACCGACCGGATTTACCTGTGCTGCGGCGCGACCGACATGCGTCGCGGGATCAACAGCCTGGCGCGGATGGTGCAGCAGGTGCTCGCGCTCGACCCGCACACCGGCGCGATCTTCTGCTTCCGTGGACACAAGGGTCATATCATCAAGATTCTGTCGCATGACGACCAGGGGTTCTGTCTGTTTACAAAGCGGCTGACCGATGGTTGTTTTGCCTGGCCAACCACCAAGGATCAGGTCGCCGTGTCGCTCACCAAGGCGCAGCTTTCGCTGCTTTTGGACGGGATCGATTGGCGCCGGCCGAGCAAGATTTATCGACCGCGTTTGGCTGGCTGATTTTGATGTTTCTTATTGATTTTGTGTTGATTCTTCTTCCGTGACGAGGGTCTTTCGGGTATAGGTTTTGGGTGTCGGAACAAGCTCCCTCAACCGCTGATTTCTTCGCTCGGATCGCCCTTCTGGAGGCGGCCGTTTCTGCCCGTGACATCACCATCGCCGAACGCGATGAGCAGCTTCGAAGAGAGCGCGCCGAGGCCGCACTTCGCATCCAGCGCCTGCAGCTGCGGATCGATCGCTTCAACCGCAAGGCCTTCGGCCGCTCCTCCGAGAAGCTGGGCCAGATGCGGCTCGAACTCGAAGATCTCGAGACCGATTTCGCCGCCAGCGTGCCCGATCTCGAGCTGCCCATCGTTGCTGACACCGACAAGGTCCGGGTGTTGCCGGTGCGTAAGCTCAATCCCAACCTGCCGCGCAAGCGGGCCGTTCGCGAGCCGTCTTGCGCATGTTGCCCGGGCTGCGGCGGCGATCTGCGCGCCATGGGCGAAGATAGCGACGAGATGCTCGATCTGGTTGCCCAGGCCTGGCAGGTGATGGAGACCATTCGACCCAAGTACAGCTGCCGGACCTGCGATAAAATCATCCAGGCGCCGGCGCCAGCCAAGGCCATTGCACGCGGTAAGCTCAGCTATGCCGCGCTCGCCCATATCATGATGGCGAAGTGGGGTTATCATCTGCCCTTCTACCGTCTGGCCCAGATGATGGCCGCCAAGGGCGTCGATATCGAGCGTTCCACGCTTGCGCGCAGCGCCGGCTACGCCGCCGCCTTGCTCGATCCGATCTACAACCGCATCCGCGAGATCGGCCGTACCCGCACCAAGATTCATACCGACGACACGCGGCTTCCGATCCTGGCGCCCGGCAACGGCAAGACCCACAAGGGCGCGCTCTGGGTTTACGTCGCCGACGACCGCAATTCGGGTTCGCAGGAGCCGCCGATCGCCTGGTATCGCGCCACCATGGGCCGCGCCGGCGAGAGCGTGATGACCGAGCTCGCCGGATTTGCCGGCACGCTCCAGGCCGACGGTTTCAGCGGCTATAACCAGCTCTACAAGGGCGGCGCCATTCGAGAAGCTGCGTGCCTGGCCCATCTGCGTCGCAAGATATTCGACGTTCACGACAGCCAGCCGACCGAGCTCAGCACGACGGCGATGGCCGGTATCCAGGCGATCTACCGGATCGAGGAAGAGATACGGGGGCTCCCGCCCGCCGAGCGATTGGCCGCACGACGAATGCGGACCCGACCACTGGTCCGCGCGCTGCGACGACAGCTCATGCGCCAGGGCAACGGTTTGTCGCGCCATGCCGATATCGCGAAGGCCTTCGCCTATGGCACCAGACGATGGCGCGCGTTCAATCGCTTCCTCTACGATGGCCAGCTCGAGCCCGACAACCTGATCGCGGAGCGGGCGATTCGTGGATTTACGGTCGGCAGGCGCAATTGGCTCTTCTCGGGCAGCTTCGCCGCGGCAGAGCGGTCAGCGGTCGTGCTCAGCATCATTGAGACCTGCAAGCTCTGCGGCGTCGATGCCGAAGCCTACATGGCCGACGTCACCGAGCGCATCCAGAATGATTGGCCAGCCTCGCGCTGGGACGAACTGATGCCGTGGAATTGGGTGCGCCGCGAAGAGATGCAGCTCTCCTTGGCGGCATGAGCGCGCTCGATGACATGGCGCTGTCGGACGAGGCGCTCGAGGCCTGGATGGCTGCCAAGACCAACCGCCCGCTGGTGCGGACCATGTCGGCGCTGGATGGCTTCGTAACGGCGGCGGTCACCGGGCCGCGCTACCCGGACCCGCAAGACTGGATGTGCCCGCTCATGGGGTTGCGGCGCGACGTCCTGGCCAAAGGGTCTGCAACCGATCACGCCGTGTTTGCCAGCGTCGCCAGGATCCACAACCGGATCAACGAGACGCTCTTCGACAGACCGCAGGATTATGCGCCCCGATTCGCAACCAAGCCCAGCGGCGGCATCGACCCCCGGCCGTGGTGCCAGGGGTTCTACGCGGCCATGAATCTCAACATCAAAAGCTGGAGACGGCTACTCGACCTCGACAACCCCAACCACGGCCTGCTGCTGCCGATCCTGATCTACTGCGTCGACAAAAGGGGAGGCCCGTCCTCGGCAAGCCCAGGCCGGGGCCCGAGACCGCGCATTTCATCGAACACGAGGCCTACAAAGACATCGCCCTCGTCATCCCCGCCCTACGCGAACTCCACTACGTCACCCGTTATGACGACCCGCAGTGATCGGCGGCGACGCGCCGACTAACGGCTGACCTACCATAGACGCATCACAAGACGATATTGGGAGGTGCCTTGGCGCACCGCTTACGCCACTAGACCGCCAGGACCGGGTGTTTTGCGCGTGAAGGAGTGCCGCTGAGCCTGCCGACGTTCGCCGACCAGGTTGGCGCGGCCACATTCGCGCTCGTGCCCATCCATCGTCGATCGAGCCTCATGTCCTCCTCGCCGACCGCTGGCACGGCGGCGATACAAACGTGCCGGTCCTCGCCAAGGGCAAGGCCGATAATGGCAGGCTGCGGGTCTATGTCAGCGTTCGGCGGTGTCGATCCGCCCGCCGGGCTGTTTCATTATTCGCGCTACCGGCGTGCCGAACATCCACGGGCCTATCTTGGCACCTGGTCCGCGATCCTGCAGGCCGACGCCTATGGCGGCTATGGCGAACGCTACGCGCCGCCGGTACTCGAAGCAGGGCGAATGCGCGCCGCAAACTTGTTCGAGCTCGTCGGGAGCCAAGCTTTGCCACAATCGCCTAAAAGAGGATCATGCGCGTACCAGGGCAATCTTTACGTTAAGGTCGGATTGTACAGGGCTATACTTGCCACAGAAAGCGGCTTGTTCCGCCGTTCCGGCTCCGGTTTCGCCTCTGCGCTTTCAAGGCGCGCCAGAAGCCGGGCCCGCTCTCCCGCAGCCTTTTCCACGCTGGCCTGCTTGACGTGGCCGTAGCCGCGAATGAGAGCCGGGACTGACGCCAAGGCAGCAGCCGCCTCTAACTTCGCTGGCGTCAGGATGCGGGCGATGCGGTCGACATCGGCCTCGTAGCTTGCGAGCAGGCCGCGCTCCGTCCGCCGCTCGGCGGAATAGCCGAACAGATCGAGCGCTGATCCGCGCAGGCCCTTCAGCGACGCAAGCAGGCTGAATGCCTTCATCATCCCCGGCCCGAAACTTGATTTCTTTGGCTTTCCGTCCGCGCCGCGCCGGCCCATGATCGGGGGCGCGAGGTGGAATTCCAGCCGGTCGTATTCCTGGAATTGCGCCGCCAGTTGGCGCTGGAACGATCCGTCCGTGTAGAGGCGGGCGACTTCATACTCGTCCTTGATAGCCATCAGTTTGAAGAGGTTTTTCGCCACGGCCTCAGCGACCGGGGCGGAGCCCGGCAAGACTGCCTGCTCGGCCTTGCGGACGGCCGCGACACGATCGGCGTAACGCTTCGCATAGGCGGCGTTCTGATAGGCGGTCAGGAACTCCACTCGACGCGCGACGATCTCGTCAAGCGTCTGTGTGATACCGGGCTCCGCCGCCTGGCCAGGCCGGCCGAGCATTCCTTTGACGAAATCCGGCTGATGCGCCGCGCGCCGTCCCCAGCGGAAAGCTGCGATATTCATGGCGACCGACTCGCCATTGAGTTCGATGGCGCGTTCGATCGCGTCCGCCGGCAGCGGCAGCCCGCCATGCTGGTAGGCGAAGCCCAGCATGAACATGTTGGCCCCGAGCGAATTGCCGAACAGCTCCGACGCAGTGCGCGTGGCGTCGAAGAAATGCGCCTTGTTTTCGCCGGCAGCCTCGCGAATGGCCTCCTTCAGCCGCTCCACGGGCAGCGAAAAATCGGCCGAGCGCGCGAAGTCGCCCGGCATGATCTCGGCGGTGTTGGCGACGAAAATCGTATGGCCCTCGCGCACCGCCGCCAGCACCTTCTTGTTGCCCGACACGACCAGGTCGCAGCCGAGAACGAGGTCGGCCTTGCCCGCCGAGACGCGGATGGCGTGGATATCCTCAGGGGTTTTTGCGATGCGGACATGTGAAAAGACCGCCCCGCCCTTCTGCGCCAGGCCCGCCATGTCGATCATGCCGCAGCCCTTGCCCTCCAGATGCGCCGCCATGCCGAGGATGGCGCCGACTGTGACGACGCCGGTGCCGCCGACGCCGTCGATGATCGACGACCAGCCGTCGCCATTGAGCGCAAAAAGCTGTGGCTCCAGCACGCCTTCGAGCGGATCGGATTTTCCTGCCATGCCTTCGGCCTTGCGAATCTCGCGCCATGCACGGTGACGAAGGATGGGCAAAAGCCGTTGACGCAGGAGAAATCCTTATTGCAGCTCGACTGGTCAATGCGGCGCTTGCGGCCGAACTCAGTTTCGACGGGTTGGATCGAGGCGCAGTTGGATTGGACGCCGCAATCGCCGCAGCCTTCGCAGACGAGCTCATTGATGATGACGCGCTTGTCGGGTCCGGAAAGGTTCCGCGCTTGCGGCGGCGGCGCTTTTCGGCCGCGCAGGTCTGGTCATAAAGCAGCACGGACACGCCCTTCACCTCGCGCAACTGCCGCTGCACCAGGTCGAGATCATCGCGATGGTGGATGGTGGAACCGGCGGGAAACCCTATCCCGGCGGCGGCATACTTGCGGGGTTCGTCGGTGACGATGGCGATGCGCTCGACGCCCTCGGCGTGCACCTGGCTCGCGATCATGTCGACGGTCAGATTGCCTTCGAGCGGCTGGCCACCAGTCATAGCGACGGCGTCGTTGTAGAAATCTTGTAGGTGATGTTGGCCTCGGTCGACAGCGCGAAGCGGATCGCCAGCGTGCCGGAATGGTTGTAGGTGCCGTCGCCGAGGTTCTGGAAGATGTGGTCGCGCTTCGAGAACGGCGCCTGGCCGACCCATTGCGCGCCTTCGCCGCCCATGGCAGTGAAGCCAAGGGTGTTGCGGTCCATCCACAGCGCCATGAAGTGGCAACCGATGCCGGCTGCGGCGATCGAGCCGTCCGGCACCTTGGTCGAGGAATTGTGCGGGCAGCCGGAGCAGAAGAATGGCGTGCGCGCGCCAATGTCCTTCTTGTCGGCAAGCATCGCCTGGAACTGCTTTAGCCGAGCGACCCGTGCAGAAATCTCCTCCGACGGTCCGATCGTCTCGACGATGCGCTCGCCGAGCGCGATCGCGATATCATTAGGGTCGAGGGAACCCTTGGCCGGGAAAAGCCAGCCGCCGCGCTCGTCCTTCTTGCCAATCACCATGGGCTGCATGGCCGTGTTGTAGAGGCTCTCGCGCAGCTGGACTTCGATCAGCGAGCGCTTCTCCTCGACGACGATCACCTTCTCCAGGCCACGCACGAAATCCGCAATGTGCTCGAAGTCGAGCGGCCACGGGCAGCCTATCTTGAACAGCCGCACGCCGAGCTGGTTGGCGCGGGCTTCGTCGACGCCGATATCCTCCAGCGCCTGGCGTACGTCAAGATAGCTCTTGCCGATGGTGATGATGCCGATCTTCGGATTTCGGCCGCCCGAATAGACGATTCGATTGAGATCATTGGCCTTGATGAAGGCCGCCGCTGCGGCACGCTTGTGTTCGTGCAGACGCGCTTCCTGGCCGAGCTGGTCTAGCTCGTGGCGGATATTCAAACCGCTGGGCGGCATGTCGAACTCGGGGATGATGATGTTCAGCCGGTCAAGCGACGCATCCACCGAAGCCGTCGATTCGATATTGTCCTTGACGCATTTGATCGCCGCCCAGGTACCGGCGAAGCGCGACATGGCGTAGCCGTAAAGGCCGTATTCGATCAGTTCCTGCACGCCCGCCGGATTGAGGATTGGGATCATGGTATCGACGAACACGAACTCGGTGGCGTGCGCGTTGCTGGATGATTCCGCCATGTGGTCGTCGCCCATCAGGGCGAGCACACCGCCATACCTGGACGATCCGGCGAGATTGGCGTGGCGAAAAACGTCGCCGGAGCGGTCGACGCCCGGACCCTTGCCGTACCAGATCGAAAAAACGCCGTCATATTTGCCTTCGCCGAGCAGTTCCGTCTGCTGCGTACCCCAGCAGGCCGTAGCGGCCAGTTCCTCGTTCAGCCCGGGCTGGAAAACGATGCTGGCGTCGGCAAGCTGCCGTTTGGCTTTCCAGAGCTGGAGGTCGAGACCGCCGAGCGGCGAGCCGCGATAGCCCGAAACGAAGCCGGCGGTGTTAAGCCCCGCGCGGCGATCGCGCTCGCGCTGCATGAGGAGCATACGCACGACCGCCTGCGCGCCCGACAGGAAGATGCGCTCCTTGGAAAGGTCGAATTTGTCGTCGAGCGCAACGTCATGAAGCGTCATCTGCAATTCCTTCGACGCGACAGCTCAAATCGGGCGTCCGCTTCAGACAAGTTTTGGCCGGAGTGTTCCGCACACCAGCGCCGCTCGCCCTTTTTGCGATAGTTGAGGTCCGGGGCCGGCAACCCGTGCAGTTCGCGGCATACGCTGTTTGGCTCAAGACCAGAGAGGCTCAACTGCCAGCATCTGGACCAACAACCCTCTGGCCTCCAGATTTCGGAGGTATGACTCATGGTGTCACCACAAGCGGCACTTTACTGCGAGCCCCCGACTATATCGCGTGTCGAGCGGCCGGTGTCGACCGGTGCTCCACCGCGGCAAGCGGATGGCGTGGGTGGCCGCTGAGCCCTCCGGTAAACAGGGACTTGCAGAACGCAGGGGTGAGCTTGCCGCGGTGGATTACGACGTTCTCGTGACCGATCGCAGCCCGGGCGTCCTGCCACTGGCGATTGTGGCCGCGCTGTTCATTGGATTTGACGTGGCAAGCGACGAAGTCGGCGTCATTCAGCGTCGCCAACTGCCCCGCATCTACCGACTCCTTCGTATGGATGTGCACCCACATCGGTTTCGGCATTGCACCATTGCGCAGCGCCTTGGGCTGCAGCCGGATTTCGAACAGCGTCCCTGGCTCCCCCCTCAACGGCTGCGGTGGATCCGCAGGCGTCAACTCCTTGGCCTGCCGCAAGTGTTCAAGGTACTTCTGCGACGGAAATGCGTAGGTCTTCATGCATTCGATCGTAATCGTGGCCTTTTGCTCTTTCAAAGCCTTTGCCAGTCCCTGCGCCTGGCCCAACATTTTCTTGAGCTGTTCTGTGTCTTCGTGCACTTTGGGTACTTGCGAAGGCGAGAGTCGGAGGAGACTAGCATGCTGCTTAAACGCGGCCAGACAGGCCTGCATCTCGGCGGCCTGGGTCTGCAGACTCTCGACCACGGTGTCCACGACGTGTTCGGCGTTCTCGGGTTTCATCTTGCGCGCTTGCGAGACGGCCTTTTGCTGACCAGCCAGATCGAACTTCAGGAGTTCGGCCAACCGTGCCAGCATCTGCTCCGAAGCCGGGGCCTGCCAGATCGCCAAGCGTGCCGCCGCCGACGCACTCGCATCCGGCGCCTCCTCCGCACTCACGAGCTTTTTCGTACCTAGATCGGAAAGCACGACAACCTTGGCTGCTGGCGCCGGGTCGCCGTCGTTTGCAGCGACTTGCGGCTCCGGCTGGCCGGCGGCTGAAGAGCTAGCACCGGCGGCCTGCCTGTCTTTCCCTTTCCCTTTCCCTTTCGCTTTCCGTTTCTTGCCCACTGCAGTGCCTTGGGCCCCTGCAGCCTCGCTGGCAGTGTCGGCCGGTATCGCAGCGCGAGCGTCGGCCGGCGGTGCAATGATGGCTTTGGTCTGCAGTTGTTGTGCCAAGGTTTCGGCGATTGGAGCCGTGCCGGCAGTGCCGGCCGGTTTTGCAGCACCAGCGGCTGCCGGCGATGCAATGATGGCTGGCGACTTCGGCTGCAGTTCCAGGAAGTGCATGACCTCGTGCGCAGTGATCCATGCGTCGTCCACGATCTGGCCCAACAGTTCCAATGGGAGGCCGGCACCTGTTCGGTCATCGCCTAACTTGGCAAGCATGTCGTGCAACGCCAATCCAAATTCCGAAAGCCGTTCCATGACTCCTTCCAGCACGGCGCGGTGCTCTGCGTCGAGTGGGCGCCCTTCGCTGGACATCACAGCGTCGCGGGTCGAGTGGAATGCCGGAAAAACGTCGCTGATGAAGGTCCCCAGCAGACGCACCTTCCGGTCCTCACCTATGAGGATTTCCCTCACGGCTGCTTCGAATGTGCTCGCCAGCGGCTCAATCTTGAGCTGCGCGAGAGCGACCCGCGATTGCAGCACCATGACCTTCAAATTCGCTGCCCAGCCGGTGTGCAGGCGCAGTGCGGCCTGTTCGCCCTCTCGCATCTCGGCCGTTGCGCTCGGTAAGTTGGCAGTGGCGGCGCAGACGGACCGCATCCGTTCGCAGCGCCGCAGCTTCTTTTCCCACCACTCCATGAGGGCCACATAGTGCTTCGCCACACTGGAAACTGCTCGGCTCAGCTGGTCGCGGGGAGTGTTGGATGCGCGCAACTTGTGGAGTACCGCGTCCGCAGCCTCCCTTTTTTCGCGCAAGTCGTGGAGTATATTGGTGGCCAACGTGTTGCATTGCTTCGCCCGATTGAGCGTTTCGTCGCGGAATTCACGCGCCCGATCGTCGGACAGAATGCTACGCGCCACTGCCGGGGCAGGCTTGCGTAGTAGTTCAGAACTGTCGAGCCTGCATTGATGAGCCGATCCATCTGATCTTGCGCCTCCTCCCACGAGTTGTGTCCGCGCAGGGCCGCATCACGGCAACCGTCAAGCTCGTTAAGCAGGCCGAGCATTCGTAGCTTTGCCGCGTTGATTTCTTCGCCTGTCAAAGAAATGGGAACTGCCACACTCGAACTTGCAGGCTGGCTGGCGACCGGCGCCGTAGCTCCGCCCTCGGACGCCGTGGCTCCACCCTCCGAGACTGAGGGAAAATCGCGTTGCCGCGCAATCGCTGCAGGTGGCGCAGCGGCTTCACGTGGCGCAGCAGTCAGGGTTCGATGTTCGCCAACGGAGTGGCCGGAAGACCCGTCGCCCAGGGCATCATCGGCACCGCGCGCGGAGGATGTCCCTCTATCTTGAGCCCCAGAGCGGATCCGCTCGACAACGGATCCGAACAATTGACTGCCTTCCCCAGGAGCAACACTGGATTGCGAGCGCGAACTGCTCGCCCCCAACGTGCTGTCGGCTCCAGCATTCCCTATGCGCGATCTGCCAGATCGACCAATGCCCGTCATATTATGTCTCCGATATTGGCAAGAATGCGCCCATTGTGTTGGGTCTGATGTCGCTCAGCCGTAGTGGATCTGGCCCCTGACCTGCGGGAGCTTGGTGCGCCCTGTACCACTGCTCTTTGCCCTCAGCAGAGACTAGTGTGGGCTTGCTTGCTGCCTTCACCGGCACGGTTGTTCGCCCACTTACGCCGAAAAATGAGCTGCCGCTGGAACCTGCTCCGGCTAAGCGCATCCGGGCAGCCATGTCTGCAAACCTTTGGCTTCTGCGTCCGATCGCCGGGCGGTTACCAAGGTCAGCTTAGCCAAAGTGGGGGTAGTGCACATCGGACGAGCCACCAATTGACCATACATGACGATTCGCACTCCTATGTTTCGCATTGAGTTCAGGCTGGCTTGGCGTGGCAGGTCTAGACCGCCTAGCTGACGATTAGCTGACGAAGGGCTCCTCGGGACGCAAAAACCGACCTGGCTCATGCGTTAGCGATTGGGGTATCTTAGTTGGACGTGAAGGGAGCGCGACGGAAATGTCAGGCGAGGGCTCGGGCCATAACTTCCATTCCGCGATAGCGTTGACGCGATGGAGCGCTTTGAGCCGGCTGCGCGAACAAATTACGGAAGGTCGAGAAGATCGAAGAAGTGCTGCAGGTTTTCCAGCGAACGGAAGCCTTGCTCGTGCGCTTTCGCAGCGGCTCGTGGGAATTCTTGGTCCAATGTTAGGGCCCCTGTGCGCGCGGTGCTCGACATCCGGGATGACCTGCCGTTTTCGTCGCTCTGTAGGAACGCAGTTGTCGGTAATGATGCGCGTTGGTGCCAGGCCTGTTCTTCAGCAGACGATGAGCAGGCGCCTAGCGCCCTTGGTACTGTGGCGATCCTGGACGTTCCCGTCGAGAACATATCAGTCCTGCTCGACAGCCCGCCACAACCCATGAACGTGCGTCTACCCCAGCGCCTCCTCACAAGATCAGCGCGAGAGCCGTGCCCTCCCCTGATGCGGTCGACTGCAGGTTCCCAAATGGCCGAGTTCCCGGTTCGGCCAATACCGGTCATGGTCTAGCTCCGATGCAGGGGAGATACGTTCAGCGTTGTCGGTGATCCTCAGACGCTTGGTCGTCGAGCGCTGCCTGGCCCAAAAAACGCAACCGCCGCTTCTCTTCGTGCCACGTCGATTCCGGCGTGGCGCCCTGCTTGATGTCAACGCTCTCGCGCAAAAAGGATGGCAATGATCCAGTGGACACCGCGTTTAGTTCCCCGAAGCTACGTTGGTGGCCCGCTGAAAAAACTTCGCATCGAAGGCGGGGAGCACAAACGCGCTCAGGCCGGCGGGTCACTGACCGGCAGCGGCTATTGATAGCGCAGTGGCGCAGCCTGGACGCGCCGGAAGCGTAGGACGACCGAATGGATATCCAGGTGATGCGCACGCAGTAGCACCGTAGGTTGGGCGGCCGACGCACGGATCGAAGACGTTTAATATTGGCACAAACAGGCGTCGCGTGCGTGCGATCGGTGACTAAGAGGGAGCGGAGAGCAGGAGTACGGCCACAGCACAGCTGATGGCAGGCGGCAACCGCGTCACCTGTGAAGAGGACCGCACCGACGGTGGGCGCTCAGTCACGGCATGACATGTCCTGGCTTTCTTTGCGCGTTCTTAAGGCGACAACATCATTCGCGTCACTACAACTGCCGCGCTAGAACCGAATGTCCACATCATGACCTTGCCGCGCACGAAGGCCAGATCGTGCACGACCATCTATTTTGAGGTAGCGCCGCATTTTGTTGAGACTCGTCAGCTTCTCGAAAGCTCACGCTCATAGCTTGAGGAGATTGAGCTTGTTACGCGTCGCCGCCAATGGAAACAGATGCCGGAGTAACTGATGGTCGCAGCAATTGGTAGTGGAGGTGGCAACATCGGTGTTTCCTTGGCCCAAAAGGGCCATGGACATTCGAATGGACAGCCGCATCAAGGATCCTCCGGGTCTTCTGGTCAGAGCAGGCCGGTTGGCGGGAGCGAACCGGCGGATCGTCCAACCATTTCTGACCAAGCTGCAGTTCAAAGCGAGTTCGAAAGCACTCTTCGTGCGGTTGCGCTGCAAATTGCGAGCGATGCCATGGATGAAGCGGAGGATGCTATGGCAGAAACTGAAGAGGATGCCTGACGTTGGATGGTCCGCGTCAGGACGTGCGTGCTGTTGCTGACGGCACAGTTTGAACAGAAAGGAAAACAACATGAGTAAAGTAGGTACTGCTACTAGTGCGGCTGGTACTGCCGCCTCAGGTGCTGTAGACGTAGCTACCAAAGCTGCTGGGGCTGCCGCGTTCCAGGCGCAACTCGCGGAGCTAACGGCGGTTAGCTTGGAGGCTACGGCTAGGAGTATACAGCTGCGCACTCTTACGACCAACCTCAACACAATCAAGAAGGCGGCCGACGAGCGCGTTCAGTAGTGTCGGAAGCGGGGCTCTAGAGTAGCCCCGAACGTGTCCCCAAGTGGCGCGATGTGGAACCAAGATAAGCCGCATGGCAATTGCCGTGCGGCTTATCTTCTTGTTCGGGAGATCATCCTTGAATGACGCCGTTTCCCTTCATTTCGAAGTTCTGTCGGGGCTCTATTGCGGACTGACCGGTAAGGCGGCTCTAGAAACGGGCTTGATCGGCAGTGGCCTCGATGCGGATATAATCTTCGTCGAGCAAGGACTCGCGCCGCATCATTTTCGTATGACTCTTCTTGGCAATTCGATCGAGGTCGAGGCGCTTGCAGCCGGCCTCAGGATGGAAAACAACAGGAATATTGCGGCAGGGGAGTGCGTTGTGGTGCCCCTTCCGGTCGTCATTCATGCAGGCGCGATGTCCATTCTCTGGTCAGTGCAGGATGCTGCGCCAGCCAGTGGGATCGGCATACCACGTCTTTCCATCTCCGTGCTTGCCTTGGTGTTACTCGGCTCTCTCGGGATCGGCGCGCTCTCGGCCATTTTCTCCTACTACGGCAACGCTGGGCATTGAGCGCCAATTCACCTGGTGCCGACCTTGAGTTCAAGCTTAGCAATAACCGCGCTGACGATCAGACTAACGTGGCAGCGGCCAAAGACCTCCAACAGGAAGTCGACAAAGCGGGCCTGCTCAATATTAAGATCGGCTCCGCCAAGGGTGTTGTGACCGCTGAAGGGACCGTCACGTCTGCATCGGTCATCCGTTGGCAGAGGGTTCAGCAGTGGTTCGATCATCGCACGAAGGGCGCTCTAACACTGGTCAATGGAGTGGTCATCAAAGAGGAGAAGGCGCCATCCGCAATCGCCGTTGAAGCTGTTTGGCGTGGGCCCCTGCCGTATGTTGTAATCGCTGGTGAGAAGTATTTTGTCGGCGCCATTTTGGATGATGGGTGGATGGTCGATCGGATCGAGGACCGTCGTGTGCTGCTGAGCCGAAATGGCCGCCTTGCTGCTCTCCCGTATTAATGATTTCCAAGTTCGCAGGCCATATCAAGGAGAACGCCATGGTCAAGCTGCCCCACCTATCCTGTCGCCTCGCTATCGTGCGCTGCCTGGAGGCATCGTCGTCCCGAGGGACGAGTTACGGCGAATTGTGCTGCTCCGGCAGAACCGGAGCAGCTTGATCAAAGGCTATCTGCTCCGGTTGTGGCTCGCTGCCCACGGTAGTTCTCGGGATATTCAGCTGCTGCGGCTTTTCGCGTATGCGTTCATCTCGAAGGTCATCGGCGGTGAGGCCCTTACGGTTCTGGACAGACTGGGTACACCTCCTGGCAAGCCGTCCTCGTGCCTGCCTCTCGTTCTCAAGCGCAAGCGATGCCCTCTGATGGGTCTTCGAAAGCTGCGTAGCAGCAGAGCAATTCTCAAACCATCATAGAGGGGCCTCGGATGGCCAACGTTTTGCGTAACTTCATCGAGCGTGCGCCGGCCAACCCGGACTTAATGGTCGCGTTGATGCTGCTTCTAGCCGTAGCTATGATGGTCATGCCAATCCCGATCATGGTGATCGACACGCTGATCGGATTCAATATGGGATTGGCCATACTGCTGCTATTGGTCGCCCTGTATGTCAGCACGCCACTCGATTTCTCGTCGTTGCCCGGCGTCATTTTGATATCCACGGTATTCCGTCTGGCGCTCACCATCGCAACGACGCGACTGATCCTGGCCGAGGGGGAGGCAGGTAGCATCATCCACACCTTCGGCGATTTCGTAATCTCAGGCAATATCGTCGTAGGGTTTGTCATATTTCTGGTCGTGACCATGGTGCAATTCATGGTCCTCGCGAAGGGCGCCGAACGTGTCGCAGAAGTGGCGGCGCGCTTCACGCTCGACGCTCTGCCGGGCAAGCAAATGGCGGTCGACGCAGAGTTACGCAACGGCCACATCGATGCCAACGAATCGCGCAGGCGGCGCGCCACATTGGAGAGGGAAAGCCAACTTTATGGGGCGATGGATGGCGCGATGAAATTTGTGAAGGGCGACGCCATTGCCGGGCTGGTGGTTATCTTCATCAACATGCTGGGTGGGATTTCGATCGGCCTGCTCTCGAAGGGCATGTCGTTCGGCGAGGTGCTGCATCACTATACTCTGCTGACGATAGGTGATGCGTTGATCTCGCAGATTCCGGCCCTGCTGCTCTCAATTACGGCGGCGACCATCGTCACTCGCGTAACTGGGGCTGCAAGTTCCAACCTTGGTACGGACATAGTCAAGCAACTCACCGCCAGTAAGCGAGCATTGCGGCTGGCGGCCTGCGTCTTGGTTGTGATGGGGTTCGTTCCTGGTTTCCCCCTGCCCGTCTTTCTGATCTTGGCCGCAGTCTTCGCCGCGGCAAGCATTGTCAAGGGTGATGTGCCGGGCGCCGGCAAGGTCGATGCTGCAACTGCAGCGCCAGTAGAGAAGGAAACCGTCCCTGCAGAGGCATGTCCGATCGCCTTCTTCCTTGCGCCGAGCCTTACGCATGCGATCGACCAAGTTGAATTGCAACAGCACATTGCACGCGTTTCGCAACTAGTCTCAGCCGATCTCGGCATTGTCGTTCCGCGCATCCCAGTCGCGGTCGACCAGCAGCTGCCCGAGTCGCAATTCAGGATAGATGTCGAGGGCGTGCCAGTCGAACAGGATTTGATTAATCCGACACAGCTCACCCTTACAGACGATCTGGCGAGCATTGAATCGAGCGGCATCCCATTTCGGCATGATCCAGAAATGGACAAAATCTGGGTTGAACAAAGCCATGCGCCGGCTCTCAATGCCGCCGGCATCGGGCATCACCGTCCCAGCGAACGCCTCGCGTTGCGTATCCATGCGACCTTGACCCGCTATGCACCGCGCTTGGTGGGCATCCAAGAAACCCGCCATTTGCTGGGTCGCATGGAGCAGGAATACGCTGATCTGGTGAAGGAGGTGCTGCGCACCACGCCAATCCCTCGGATTGCCGAAGTGCTGCGCCGCCTGCTGGATGAAGGTATCCCCATCCGCAATACCCGACTCGTCTTGGAGGCATTGGCCGAATGGAGCGAACGTGAGCAAAACGTCGCACTGCTCACGGAATACGTCCGTTCTGGCATGAAGCGGCAGATCTGTCACCGCTATGCCACACACGGAATCGTGCCCGCCTTCGTTATCGAACGTGAGACTGAGGATTTCATGCGCAGCGCCGTTCGGGATTCGGCTGCAGGCCCATATCTCGTGTTAGAGGATCGGCAAAGCGAAGCGCTGCTGTCACAGGTGCGTCAGATCCTTTCCAGCGCAGCACCGGATCAGACCCTCCCTGTCGTATTGACTTCAATGGATGTCCGGCGTTTCGTCCGCGGTTTTCTAAGCCGAAACGGGATCGATCTTGCTGTTCTGTCTTATCAGGATCTCGCCTCCGACTTCACGATTCAGCCCGCCGGATCGATCAAGCTCCGACTGGAACCAATATTGGAACGTCACGGAAACCGCGCAATATCGGCGTTGCCGCCAACTGACAGTCAAAGCGCTCGATGATAGGGAAAACCAAGCATGAATTCACATGAGAATGCAGTCGCTGCGCCGTACTCAGTTCTCTTCGCAGTGCTCGCCATTCTGCCTCTCGCGGGTTGCACTAGCTGGAATAAGCCGGGTCTTTCAGTGAAGGAGACATCGCCACCAGAGTTGCTGGGCGCCAATAACATCGATCCGGCTATGCGCGAACGCATTTGGCGCGCAGTCAGTCAGGATTCTCAAGTGCAGGCTTTGCGGGATGATCTGAAGCAGCATCCGGACAATGTCGATGCGGCAATCCGTCTTACGAAGGCCTTGCTGGCGCAGGAACGCGCGCATGAGGCGCTTCAGGTACTCGACAGCGTCTTAGTTGCCGTCCCAGGAAATTTGCGTGCATTGAATGCGAAGGGAGTTGTCTTGGATAACGAGGGGCGGCATGACGCGGCACAAGCGCTATACCGCCAAGCTCTCGAAGCAGAGCCAGAGAATCAGATGTTGCACCATAATCTCGACTTGTCGCTAGCGTTTGACGGGAAGTCCAAACGGAGTGCGTTGGCACCATCGCGATAGAGGCATAGCGGGAGCGCTGTACGCGAGCTGTGACGGCATTGGACCTACACAAGCAGACACAGCAGGTATGCAGGCGGTATTACGTTAACTGGCGGTCAGCTTTTCGGGCATAGGGCGACGGTATGAACGGATCGCCCGTTAGCTACAATCGCCACCGCCGCCCGAGGTCATTGCTCACGCGTCCGGCTTTATTCCGATTTCCGCTGAGCTTGGGTCTGGTTGACGAAATGCTGCTGGAGCGCGGCATTGTGGTCCCCTACGAGACAATCCGTCGTTGGGTCAGGAAGTTCCGGATCGAGTACATTCGACGACTGAGCAGGCGATGATCGACAAAGTATTTGAGACGGTATTGCAGCGCGGGGCGGCGGCTCTTGCATCGAAGCGGCAATCTGCTGCGGCGTCCCCGCCCTGGTGGTTATGCGGGGCGCATCTATGATGCGACATGGCGCGCACAAGCGCTATCTTGGCAAGCTCTCGAAACAGAGACGTTGCACTCCGGGAAGTCGAGCGGAGTGCACTGGCACGATCGCGGGCGCGGCAACCATGGTCGTTCCTGATCCTGCATGCTGCGGCCGAGCCGTCGGGCACATTCCATCCCCTTTGCTAGCCTCACGAGGCGTGCACGCGAGAAGCGATGGCGCTGAGGCGAGCACCGCATGTGTTCGAGCGGGATGCCGGAACTGCACCTGATGTCGAGACGATCTCTTCCATGGCGGGGGCGCTTGTCGCGTGGTGGTAGCAGGTCAGATGGGGGGCTTGAGGCCAACGAGGTGGCGGCCGTCGAGATGGCACGCCTGTCGCCGCCGGAACCGAGATCCACCGGTTCGGTGGCGCACTCCGGGGGAGCGGATCCGGCAGCCCTGCGTGGGTCACTGTCTGGCGTGTGCGTTCCGGCAGGACTCACAGCCGACACTGTTATGCCCCACTTAAACACCGCCTGTAAGAATATGTTATTATATCAGCACGTTAGGCGCGCGCCGGCGCGTGTTACCACTACATTTTGGGGATGATCTCAGGCGAGTTGTTCGTCGAGGTTGTGTGGCAGAGCGATGCCAGATGCCTTGAAGACGTTGCCCACTTGGCCCGTAACGTGGGTTCTGGTGGTGACGATGCGACCATCCTTTTCGATGGTGGCTTCCTGGAGGCGGTCGAGATCGCGTAGAAGCGGCTGCCATTCGGGCGTCAGGCCTTTGGCCCGGCAGAGGCGGTACAGTTCCTTGCTGAGTACGAGCCCCAGGAACGAGCAGAACACATGCCCGCGGATGGCGGCATCGGATTGGTGGAAGATCGGCCGGGTATTGAAGGTTGCCTTGGCGGCGCGGAACAGGCTCTCGACCTCGAGCAAATCGCGATACCGCAGCACGGCCTGGAGCGGGGTCACCTTCGCGTTGGTCCGCACCACGGTGATGCCGTCGTACCGGGCTTCCTCGGCAAGCTTGCCGACATCGATCTTGAAGTTCTTGCCGCTGGCCTTGAGGTAACGCCGGTAGGCCGAGTTGCCGACCAGTGCCTTGTCGCCCTTCTTGAGCTGTGCCTCGAGGCCGGCGATGATCGCCTGGCGGTCGGCCTTGTCCTTCTCGGCCTCGGCGTCATTGCGGCTGACAATGTAGCGGTCTTTACCGACCTTGACCTCTTTGACCCACAACTGAGTTTCACCGCGCTGGCGCTCGAGAACGAGCGGAACCATCGGTGCCGCGTCATTGAGCACGACGTTGTGGATCACGCTGCTCGAGCGTTCGCGGGCCCCCAGAATGTATTCCATGCCCAGCTTTTCGAGCGCGGCGATGGTATCGGCGCTGATCATGCCGCGATCGGCGACAACGCAGGCGCGTGTGACGCCGAAGCGCGTTCGCAGCCGATCGACCACCGGCAACAGGACGGTCACGTCAGCGGTGTTGCCGGGCACCATCTCGGTGCAGATCGGCCGGCCCTCGGCATCAACGACCAGCGCCAGGATCATTTGCGCCAGATCGGGGCGGAAGTCCTTGGAATGCCCGCGCTTGCCCAGCGTCTCGCCGCCCGCGCCATGGAAGGACAACGAGGTTGTGTCCATGAATACAAGGCTGAGGTCGGTGAACAGGTCCTGCCGGCGCGCGAAGAGCTTTTCCTCGATCGCGTCTCTTCACGCAGCGCGCCACCAGCGCGCCTTGCGCCTTTTCGCCGAGTTCCTCGCCCAGCCACGCCATTGCCCGGTAAAAGTGATGGAGCGCCAGACCCTCGGCGCCCTCGATACCATAATCGGCCATCCAGTTCGCGCAGTCGCGGTCCGAGCCCGAGACGAACAGCCGATGCAGCGTGCCAACGAACACCGCCCGTTCCACCGCAAAGCCGAACTGGCGCCCTTCCAGCACCTCTTCCAGCACCTCGCCGATCCCGAGCCGCTCCCACAGCCGCCCGAACAACAGCGGACCGCCGATGCGGCGAGAGGCAATTCGCCCCGCGTCAATGTCGGACAGGATGAGGCTGCGTTCGCCATGGCGCGCAATCGAGGCCGCCAATCTGTCAAGTTCGCCGCTGGCAACCAGCGCATCCTTGCGGCCCAGCGCCTTTATCGTGCGCTGGCGAACGGTTTTGCCGTCGCGGACACTTTCCACGAGGTAAAGATAGCGGTGGCGCGCGCGACTCTCTCAACGACAAACATGCCAGCGTTGTTAGCGAATAAATGCCTTAAAATCCATACAACATGCGGCTAGCAGATCAAATGTTGTTACCACACATTTTCGCGCCGAAAACTCGAGGCGAGTGAATTCAACAGCTTAACGGACAGCGTTCGCCATCCGTTCACCTCCAACTGTTCAAGTCGGGTTATGGCCCCTCTGGTTGATCAAGGGTCGCAAATTGCCACCCTGCCATGAATTTCCTCATTGCTCTGACAACTGGCGCTTTCGAGAAGCCGACGAGTCGAAGGTCGTCGAAGGCCAATGAGGGCCGCGGTGATTTGGCCCTCTGGGCGGGGGCAACTGCGGTCGAGCATCCGGACGACAGACTGACTTCGCGGGCCGCGCGGTTCAGCACAAGCGTCAGCGGCTCGCCCGATTGCACAATTTACTCGTTGCCGTTCTCGCACCTCGCGCTCCGTGTTGTCGGGTTTGTCGCGTCCCAAACAGGGTGATGTTTCAGTCGGCGTGCCGCCGCACTCTCAGTTGAGCCATTGAATAGACATTCGGAACGGTTGTTCTGAGGCGCTTCCTGCGCGGGTTGGCATGACTCTTGAGGTTCTCATTGTGCGGCGGCACCTGCCGCGGACCGGCATCACGGATTCATCGTCCTATTTGAGCTCTAGAAAGGAGACAACAATGAGGGCGGATATGTCAGCTTACGGTTTGACCGAATTATCTCCAGAAGAAGCCTCTGCAATTTCGGGAGGGCTATTCTGGGGAGTAGTTTCATTTTCCAGGAAAGCCGAGGTTCGATCCGACGCTGACCCGTGGGCGGGGGCTACGAGCCGGTGCCGGACCGAACCGTCTCAGGCAACGCCGCGTATCTCGTCAAACATTGGGGCATCGGCGCGGCTAAATTGTGGCGAAACCGTGTCACATTGTCACCAATCCCAACAGACACTCCCTCAACGTGACAGGACGTTTCGCAAACAGCGCGGCGTCCCCTACTGGCCGGGCTAAGGACGGCGTCGAAAGGTTTACCGGCCGGCGCTTCCAAAAACACTGATCCAGTCGTGCAAAAACGACAGACGAGGTAGACGTTTGATTCCGCATACCTGCCTGGCCAAGCAGTTCGCCGGCCTCACTGCCTGACCAGCATATCGCAATGTCCATTTTCTGTGGTTGAAATATATCCTTCAACGAAATTTACAGAGACTTAGCGCAAAAAATTGTCGGCAATGATACGCTCGCCACAACATCCAAGTCCCTGGCGGAAAAACCCTGACTTGTTTCATATGTCCGGCCGCGGCGCAGCATTTAGTCTTCGATTGAGCGAATGCCAAGAAGAGATCTCATCCTGGTTGAAGGAGATGGAAGTGGAAATGTTTGCTTATGCTACCCGGATTGGTGCTGACCGATGATGACACTGGTCAGACGTCTGCGGACGGCAGCGCATCTTGATCGCCTTCGAATCCTGGGCCTTTGCGCGCATGCAGACCTAACTGTCTGCCAGCTGGCCGAGATTATGGGCCTGCGTCGCGAGCACGTTCTGCGACACCTTAGGCTGCTCGCCAGAGCCGATTTTCTTTGGTGCGACGATCAACGTCGGTCCTACTATCTGAAAGCAGGAGGCAAGGACGGCGGGCTGGTTCAATTCTTGGTCGATCTCCTGCCCCCCAACCATGGCCATCATAAACGAGACCTACAACGCCTCGAAGCGACGATGCAAGACGCTCGGGCGAAGGGGACCTCCTGCTTAATCGTCGAGACAGACCAACCCAAAAAAGCGGAGCGCGAAACTATCATGGACAACTCCGCCGACGGCGCCATCGCGCAGCCCGACACCTACGGACGGTCTCCCTTGGCCGCGGTCGATTGCCGCGTTCACGAACTGCTTCTAAGACAGGAGCGGCAGGAGCGCACGACGCTCAAACTGATCGCTTCTGAGAACTTCGCCTCTTCGGCCGTGCTGGAAGCGACCGGCTCGATTTTCACGAACAAGTACGCCGAGGGATACCCCGGTGCGCGCTACTACGCGGGAAACGAGATCGTCGATGAGCTTGAGAACCTCGCCATTGAGCGCTTGAAAACACTATTTGGCAGCGAACACGCCAACGTCCAGCCTTATTCCGGCTCGCCGGCCAATCAGGCTGTCTATCGCGCGCTTTTGAGCCCGGGCGACAAGGTGATGGGCTTGTCTCTCCCCGGTGGGGGTCATCTGACACATGGATGGGCCGTCAACTTCTCCGGCGCTGATTACAAACGCGTCCCCTATGGGCTGCACGAAAAGACGCAGCAGATTGACTATCACCGCTTGCGCGAGACGGCCAAGCGGGAACGGCCGAAACTCATTTGGGTCGGCGGAACGGCTTATCCGCGTGTTTTTGACTATGCGGCAATGGCCGAAATCGCTTCGGAGGTGAACTCCTATCTGGTGGCCGACATCGCACACATCAGTGGCCTGATTGTCGCAGGAGCGCACCCGAACCCCGTCGGCCATTGCGACGTCGTCAGCAGCACGTCTCACAAGTCAATCCGCGGTCCCCGCGGGGGCTTCATTTTGTCAAGGAATGAAGATCGCTACCAGGCGCTCTATCATCCGAAAAGCAAACACAATCTCGCCAAACGTATAGACCGTGCGGTGTTCCCTCTCCTGCAGGGCGGACCGCATATGAATATCATCGCCGCTCTAGCTGTCACTTTGCAGGAAGCCGCGAACCCGTCCTTCCGTGTCTACGGTCAGCAGATCGTCAAGAATGCCAAGGCGCTGGCCCAGGCGCTTCTGGAGCGAGGGTATGACCTGGTCACCGGGGGGACTGACAATCACATGCTGATCCTTGATCTGCGCGATCGACCACTGTCAGGCAAAGCCTATGCGGAGCGATTGGCAAAGGCAGGCATCATTACGAATTTTAACATGGTGCCGGGCGACCCGCGCCATCCGGCGGTCACAAGCGGAATTCGCCTGGGGTCGCCAGCAATGACGTCCATGGGCATGCGCGAGGCGGAAATGGTGCAGATTGCCGCCTTCATCGACCTGGTCTGCCGCCAGCCCAATGATCCGGATGTCCATGCCAGGGTGCGGAGAGAGGTCGCCGACTTCTGCGCTGCGTTCGAGGTCCCTGGCATCACCGACAGGTAAGGCGGGCAAATCGAAGGTTGCCACCTAACTCCAACATCTGAAGCGAGGACATTCAATGACCAGGCAGTTCGTATTCTCTTCCGAATCCGTCGGCGCGGGACACCCGGATAAGATGGCCGACAACATCTCGGATGCCATCCTGGATGCGATCCTCCGCACCGATCCGAAGGCGCGCGTCGCGTGCGAAGCGTTGGTGAAAACAGGGATGGTCGTTCTGGCTGGCGAGATCACTAGCGATGCGCAGGTCGATTACAGCCAAGTTGCCCGCGAGACGATACTCGATATTGGATACGATGACGATGCCATCGGCTTTGATGGTCGCCGTTGCGCCGTCGTTCTGGCTCTCACCGAGCAGTCGCCCGACATTAGCCAGGGCGTTGACGAGGGACGAGGGCAGGATCTCGACCAGGGAGCGGGGGACCAGGGCCTCATGTTTGGCTTCGCATGCAGCGAGACCGATACACTCATGCCTTTGCCGATCCAACTCGCCCACAGTCTGACAAAAAGGCAGGCGGAGGTGCGGAAGGCGGGACAGCTTGGCTGGCTGCGCCCGGACGTAAAATCTCAAGTGTCCGTCCGCTATGAAGGTTTGCGCCCGGTGGCGATGGATACCATAGTCCTGTCGACGCAGCATGCGGAGGAAGTCTCACAAGAAACGGTCCGCGAAGGCGTCATCGAGGAGATCATAAAGCCGGTCCTGCCTCCCAACTTGGACACGACGGGGATCAGGTTCCTGGTCAATCCAACCGGCCGGTTCGTGGTCGGTGGGCCACGCGGCGACTGCGGGCTCACCGGACGCAAGATCATCGTCGATTCCTACGGTGGGATGGGTCGTCACGGCGGCGGCGCCTTTTCGGGCAAGGACCCATCCAAGGTTGACCGCTCGGCCGCCTATGCCGCGCGGTACGTCGCAAAGAATGTCGTTGCCAGCGGCCTTGCGGAGGTCTGCGAGGTTCAGCTTGCCTACGCAATCGGCGTGGCTGCCCCGGTGTCCATCCTCGTCAACACTTTCGGGACCGCAAAGATCGAGGAAAAAAAGATCGAGCACCTTATTCTCGATCTTTTCGATCTCCGACCGAAAGGCATCATCAAGATGCTTGATCTCTTGCGCCCGATTTACCGCAAGACCGCGACATACGGACACTTCGGCCGTGAAGAGCCTGAGTTCACATGGGAGAAGACGGACAGAGCTGACGACTTGCTGCGTGAGGCAGGACCGGCAGCTGCGTGAGGCGCCGATGTTGGATCCAGCTACATGCGGCAACCCATTCCAACTCCCGAGACCCGCGCCCGGCCGGCATGGCAGAAGGCCAGCGACCGTTAAGCGGAGACTTTGATGCCGGAATATGACGTGCTTTGCATCGGCAATGCCATTGTCGACATCATCGCCCAGTGCGACGAGGAATTCCTCGAGACCAACGGCATCATCAAGGGCGCGATGAACCTCATCGACACCCAGCGCGCCGAATTGCTCTACAGCCGCATGGGCCCGGCGATCGAGGCCTCCGGCGGCAGCGCCGGCAACACGGCGGCCGGCGTCGCCAGCTTCGGCGGTCGTGCGGCCTTCTTCGGTAAGGTTTCCAACGATGCGCTCGGCGAAATCTACGCCCACGACATCCATGCGCAGGGCGTCGCCTTCGACACCAGGCCGCTCAAGGGCCTGCCGCCGACGGCGCGCTCGATGATCTTCGTCACCCCCGACGGCGAACGCTCTATGAACACCTATCTCGGCGCCTGCGTTGAGCTCGGGCCGGAAGATGTCGAGGCCGATAAGGCTTCCGGCGCCAAGGTCACCTATTTCGAGGGCTATTTGTGGGATCCTCCGCGTGCCAAGGAAGCGATCCGGCAGACAGCGAGGCTGGCGCACGCAGCGGGCCGCGAGGTGTCGATGACGCTTTCGGATTCGTTCTGCGTCGACCGCTACCGCGACGAGTTCCTCGACCTGATGCGTTCGGGCACCGTCGACATCGTCTTTGCCAACAGCCACGAGATCAAGTCGCTCTACCAGACATCGTCGTTCGACGAGGCGCTGGCGCAGATCCGCAAGGATTGCAAGATCGCCGCCGTCACCCGCTCGGAAAAGGGCTCGGTCATCGTGCGCGGCGACGAGACCGTGGTCATCCAGGCGACCACGATCAAGGAACTGGTCGACACGACAGGCGCCGGCGACCTCTATGCCGCCGGTTTCCTGCATGGCTACACGCAAGGCCGCGACCTCAAGACCTGCGGCGATCTTGGCTCACTGGCCGCCGGATTGGTGATCCAGCAGATCGGCCCGCGCCCGCGCCAGAACCTGCGCCGCGAGGCCGAGCAGGCGGGACTCGTCCATCCGCACGTTCCAATCGCTGGCTCTCGCCTTCCCGTTGAGAAGGCTGTCCAGGGACCGCGGGTAAATTGAAACCCCACGATCCCCGATAGGCGGCGGCTTTCCGTCTGCGTCCAGATCAGCAGAGGGATAATATCTGGGTTCCATCGTGTCTTCGCGGCGGCAGAGCCAAGCCTCGTCTCAATCGGATTTAGGCAGAGAGTTGCTGCTGGGCAAAGCGAAACCTTGGCGCCGGAGCCGTGCTTCAGTTCTCCTTTGGCACCACCGTGCCAGATTCTGGCCGGGCGGTTTAAAACACCCACAGAAATCGCGCACCGATCCCTCGCGGTCGACCTGTTCTTCCTTTTTGAATAGTTAGGACCGACACAGGGCAGTTCGCGAGATAGCTGCGTCTCGGCGCTACGCCCTTCAGCTAGCCCGCCTTAGCCCTTTGCGCCTTCTCGACCGCGGGTCTCAAATGGGCAAGTGCTGCGCATGACTCCCTCATAAGCGGATCGTACGAGACAGATCTCGGCGCCCCCTTCAAGAATTCGTCGCGCATGTCGACCGCAACGGCTGCCTATCATCGCCTCGTTGCTCCCTCCGCCGTCTTTTCCCGTCGAGGCCTCATCGATCGTATTGCCGTACCATCTGTGTTGATGCCGTAGCCTTGCCGAAAGCTCCATGCCATACGGATGTTGGCGCAGGCGTCCGCCAGGTCGGGCTTCAGCTCCAAGGAAGCACCTACCCCATCCGAATACCGCGTGGCAGGGACGCGCATGACGGCCGTGCCGATATACTGCCCGGACAAAGCGATGGCTTGATCAAGGTGTGGTTGTCCGGGGGGAACCAGCATGACCCGATTGCCGGATCAAAGGTAATGGCAAGCGGATCGGGCTCAATGAACTCGCGACGATCTCCGGCGCCAAACCTGGATCGCCGTGCGGCTGAATAGGGCAGCGTAGAGCATAGGTAGCTCATAATCAAGGTTTGAGACAGGAGCGGCAGCCGACGAGCCGCGCCAGGCGATCGTGCTGGAGTTCTGGATGGTACGCTGGCGGTGTCAGCGGTCCACCAGCCATGCCGGCGGGGATGACGGCGTGGGCAATGCAGTTGACGATGAGTTGCTCGTCTTAAACCAAGACGTCGCGTCCAACCAAGTTCACGATGAGCCTCACTGCTTGAGTCTTCCGCAATGCCCAACGAGCTCGCGCAGGAGACCGATCAGGCGTTACCCACTCGTTGTCGGATTTCCGACGATGTCGGACATGAGACACAGCGCCATCAGCGTGATCGCATTGCTCTGAAACGATTTTCCCAGTTGGCACGACAGATGCAACCCTATGCGCAAAAGCACTGCGACGCCCCACCGACTGAGAAGAACCCACCTGATGATTACGCTTTTCGAACATGCGGTCGCCGCCGCGAACACTGAGCGTTCCCGAGCCCACGAAAGCCATTGCGCCTTCATTCCTCTGGTTATCCCGACATGACCGAATTCGATTTCCGCCCCACACTGAACGCTCCCGACGATGATCCCTACCTTTGGCTCGAAGATGTGGAAGGCGAACGGGCACTTGCTTGGGCCGCCAGCCAGTCGGCAAGGACCCTGGAGCACTTCGGTGGAACGCGGTTCGAGCGCGACCGCGCGACCCTGGCAGCGATTTTCGACCGTCCCGACAAGATTCCCCTGATCACGCGCCGCGGTCAGTACCTCTACAATTTCTGGCAAGATGCCGGAAATCCGCGCGGACTGTGGCGCCGGACCACCCTTGCCGCCTACATGACGGCGGATCCCCAGTGGGAGCTACTGCTCGATCTGGATGCCCTCGCCGCGAGAGACGGAGAGGACTGGATCTGGGGCGGCGCGTCGATCGAGCCGGAGAAACGGGAAAGAGCCGTTCTGCGCCTGTCGCGCGGCGGCAGCGATGCGGTCGTGCATCGCGAATTCGATCTAGGGACTCTGAGCTTAGTCACCGACGGTTTCAATCTCCCGGATGCCAAGGGCGGCATTGATTGGCTCGACCCTGACACGCTTCTGCTTTCCAGTGCGATTGGTGATGGCATGGCCACCCGCTCCGGCTACGCGCGCACCGTGCGGTTGTGGAAGCGTGGCGCTGATGCCCTCGCCGCGCCGGTAATCTTCGAGACCGGTTCCGAAACCCTCGGCGTGTCTGGCCATCTGGACCGCACCACCGAGAGCGAACGCCTTTGGTTTATCGAAAAGCCGGCCTACTTCGAGAAGATAGTCCGCATTGGCGATAGAAGCGGGCCGAAGGTTGAGATCGACCTTCCTCGGGACGCCTGGTGGAATGGCTTCGATGACTGGCTGGCGGTAAAGCCGCGCAAACCCTGGACGGTTGGTGGGACTACCTATGCCGCCGACGCGCTGATCGGCATCTCGCTTTCCTCTTTCATGGCCGGCGAGCGCGGATTTAGTACCCTGTTTGAACCAGCCGAAAGGCGTTCCTTGCAGTCATTCTTCTGGAATGAGGGGAAACTCGTCAGCTCCTACTTCAGCAACCTCGTTCCGCGATTCGAGATGTTCACCCCCGGTCCCCAGGAATGGACGCGCCGAACCCTGGACACTGTGCCCGGCGCGAACAATGTCCAACTCTGGTCACTCGACGCAGAAGGTCACGAAACCAATGGAGAGGTCTTGGTCTGGGCTCAGGATCCGATCACGCCGCCGCAGCTTTCCCTATTCGATCTCAATGCCGCGCCGCCTCTCAGCGCTTCACTAATCCTGAAGCGCAACCCGGAGAATTTCGACGCATCCGCACTGGTGGTCACGCGCCACGAGGCGGTCTCGATCGATGGTGAGATGATCCCCTATACGCAGGTCGGTCCGGCGGACGGGAACGGCGATGCCCCGGTTCATCTCACCGCCTATGGCGGGTTCGGCATGTCGCTCCTGCCCTCCTACAACTCCGCGCTGGGCAAGCTGTGGCTCGAACGCGGCGGCACGTGCGTGGTGGCGAACATCCGTGGGGGCGGCGAGTTCGGCACCCGTTGGCACGACGCCGGGCGCAGACAGGGCAAGCGTCTCGCCCATGACGATTTCGCCGCCGTTGCGGCCGACCTCGTGCGAAGGGGCATTACGCGGCCGAGCCGGATTGCCGCCGAGGGCGGCTCAAATGGCGGCCTCCTGATCGCCAACATGCTTACCCGCTATCCTGAGCACTTCGGCGCGCTGTTCTGCACAGTTCCGCTTGTCGACATGCGCCGCTACACCAAGCTCCTGGCGGGCGCGAACTGGATCGACGAATATGGCGATCCTGACAAGCCGGCCGATTGGGCTTTCCTGAAGGAAATCTCCGCCTATCACGCCGCAACGCCGGGACAGCCTTATCCGCCTGTCCTGCTCGCCACGACGAAGCGCGACGACCGCGTCCACCCGGGCCATGCGCGCAAGATGGCTGCAAAGCTGCAGGCTCTTGGCTATCCCGCTTACTTCTACGAGCTCAGCGCGGGCGGGCACGGCTACGGCAAGGACAATCGCGAGCGGGCCGCATTCATCAGTCTTGGCACCAACTTTCTACGCAGCATGATCGGCTGGCAAGCCGATCGCATTCGATAGGTAGGCGCAATCCAGGCAAAGGCAACGTTTCAAATAAAGTGAGCACAGGTCGATGATTGCGGGAGCGCGCAAATAATGTCGTAACAGTCTCATGCAAAACGAGCGTGAGACGCAGTCAATATAACTCAATCCGCGGAGGTTCTTAGTAGTGCAGTGCATCATTTCTGAAGGTAAAGGAGAGAATACCATGGTGAGAAAGCGAATGGGCGGGGCGCGGGGAGTAACGGCGGCCTTCCTCATGATGGTGGGACAGCAGGCCATCGCGGCGGAGCCTCCAGTAGCCGCAAGCGTCCCGCAGGCAGGAGCCTCGGTCACGGAATGGCCAAGCCCTTGGCAGATCCGCCTGCGTGGGTTGGGGGTCATCACTAAGGATTCCGGCTACGTCAATGCGGTGCCCGGCTCCGGTCTTTCCTATTCGGACACCGTGATCCCGGAACTCGATATCTCGTATTTCTTCACGGACAACATCGCCGCCGAGCTTATCCTCGGCACCACCTATGCCGACATCGCGGGCCAAGGAACGATCAGCGGGCTGGGCAACATCGGCAAGGTTTGGCTGCTGCCGCCCACGCTCACATTGCAGTATCATTTTACCGACTTCGGCGCTTTGAAGCCCTATGTCGGTGCCGGCGTAAACTACACGGTCTTCTATAACCAGCATGCCGGCAGTGCCGATGCTCTCAAGGTTAAGAACACGTTCGGCACCACGCTGCAGGTCGGGTTCGACTACATGGTGGATCAGCACTGGGGCGTCAACTTCGACGTGAAGAAGCTTTTCCTGAAGCCAGACTTCGACGTCACCGTGGCCGGGGCGAAACTGACGGGCAAGGCCGAGCTCGATCCATGGTTGATAGGCGCAGGTGTCACTTACCGCTTCTGATACGGAAGGCGAAGGTGGCTCTCCGACAGCCGATCTGACAGTAAGGGCGCCTCGTGCGCCCTTTTGCCGTCGGCCCGCCGGTCCACTTTTGTCAACCAGCCGTCCACCCAGGTTGTCCGAGCTGTCGGATATGCGACCTATGCCTGCACCAGCACAACATGGGATGTGGAGGCCCCGGACACGCAGCTCAGCCATGACTACACGCCACCGGCTGAGAATAACCCCGACCAGAGGAGTGTCTCGCCGGACGGCAAATGGATCGCCTCTATCGATTGCAGGATGTTGCGCTGAGCCGGGACGGATCCGAGGGCAATTACTACGTCTTTTCGACACTGAGCTGGTCGCCGGACTCGCGCCACCTCGCGGCTTACCGCGTTCGCCCCGGCTACAAGCGGGAGATCCCCTACCTCAATTCGTCGACGGACCAGTTGCAGCGCGAATATTCAACGATGGTCTATCCAAGCCGGGCATGTCCTTCCGCTGCCCCAGTCGGACCTGTTCGACATTGCCAGCCAGCGCCAGGTCGCGATTGACAACGCCCTGTTCTCGAACCCTTTCGAAGTTTCCTCTCTCCAATGGTGGGAGGAAGGCCGCGGCTTCACTTTCGAATATAACCAGCGCGGGCATCAGCTCTATAGGCTCGTCGAGGTAGACGCCGCCACTGCCGCGCGCGCTGCCTGATCGATGAAACCAGTGAGACCTCCGTCGATTACCGGCCGCTGGCGGCGGGATCAGGAAGGTACCGGAAAAACCTTTCGTCACGATGTCGATGACGGGAAGGAGATCATCTGGGTGTCCGAGCGCGACGGGCACGAGCACCTGTACCTGTTCGATGGACGGACGGGCGCGCTCAAGAGCCAGATCACCCGAGGTGAGTACGTGGTCCGGGGGGTAAACCATGTCGATTCGGTCAGGCGCCGGCCTTGGCCGCAACCGCGGCGGACATCATTCCTTGGATGCCACCGCCAATGACCAAGAGTCGACGAGTCATATCCCGCTGCCCATTTCTTCGCCTGCGGTGTCGCACCAGCTCTCGAGGGAGGTACGACTGATGAATCCAGGATGCTCGGGGTTCGCGTATGGCGAGCGCCCAAGAAGGCTGTTGAGGATGCGACGTGCGCGCCAGGCCAGCAGCCTAAGATTCGGATCGGCCAGCCCGCGCTGGCCGAGGTTCGCGTTCTGTACGAAGATGCGTCTGTCACGCGGTCCGTCCCAGGACACCGAAAAGTCCTCGCCAATAACCATCTCTTTGTCGATCTGTTCCAGCCGGTCCGCGATCGGTTCCAAGAAGCCTGGCACCGCGTTCTCGTAACCGGTGGCCAGGATGACGATGTCGGCCGTGACTTCTTCGATATCGTCAATGCCGCGCTGCAGGGTCAGCCTGTGACCCGCGCCAGCGTTGATGCAGCGCGAGACGTTGCAACCCGGCCGCAGTGCGATGTCGCATTGGTTTGGCTCGAGAAATTCGTGGCGGTACAGCGCCTGATACACAGCGCGCAGCGTGCTTTCCGAAATGCCGTCCGAGGCAAGCACAAAACGCCGAAGGAAGAGCTTGCGCTGCGACTCGCTCATCGCCGCGAAACGATCCGAAAAGCAGGGCATGAACAACTCGTTTGTGAACGGGCTGTTGTCGATGGGCAGGTAGTTTTCGCGCTGTGAGACCCAAGTGATCGAGGCAGGCCGCTGTTCGTTCGGCCGGCTGACAAGATGCAACAGCACCTCGGCTCCCGACTGTCCCCCGCCAACCACGCAGACATCCTTTTTCCGCACTTCTGGATGGATGTGCAGTACATCAGATGAGTGGAACAGGTTGGCCCCAGTCCAGCCCTGAAACTGAGGCGGAATTTGCGCCTGCTTGCCAATGCCGACCACCACGTTTCTGGCGCCAAGAACCGCGTCGTCCGTCCGCACCCGAAACTCGCCGTCAAAGCGGATTTCGCGCACCGTCTCTCCGCCGCGGACAAGCGGATTTTTTTGGAAAGCCCAGTTCAGGTACTGCTCGAACTCAGCTCTGAGCACGGCCTCGAACTGTGCGTTCAGGAAGTGGTACAGACGCCCGTTCTCGTGCAGGTAGTTTACGAAAGTGTAGGCCGATCGCGGATTCACCAGCGTGACCAGATCCTTGAAGTGGCTCTGGAGCTCCGAGGTATCGAATGCGCTGCCTGGATGCCAGCGGAAGTCGACTTGCCGATCCAGGAACAGTGCCCCTTGCCCGATTTCCTCGTGTAACTGACACGCAAGGCTCAAATTAGACGGGCCAGCACCGACCCCAATGCAAGAGTGCTCCACTTGTCTTGCTCCTATAGCGTTTCCCAATAAGGGATGTTCGCGGCAAGTATCGGCCATAGCTGTTGGGCTTACCCTCCAGCAGGGATTCTCGACCTTGGTGCCGCTGGATTTGCAGCAGCTTGTCCTCGCGTTCGTGTTGTCGGGTGTGAAGCCCGTGGATCCAGCCAAGTGATAAGATCAACAACTCATGCCGGCGACATGTCGCGCTTGGGCGGATTGTCGTATGTCCGCCACGTCGCCGTCAGCGACATGCTTCCAAGCCTCCCGTATCTAATCGGCGCAGTCGCCCGCCTTGGCCATGATGCGCCGACCTTCGACCGGCTTGGTGACCGTCAAGGCTGCGGTGTTGAATGCAGCGACAGTATTTTTCGATGAGGCTGATCATAGGAGGACATCCGCTGGGGCGTTCTGAATGTCCCCTGCATCGAACGTGCCAGAAGGAAATTATGTCAAACCAACGGGCAGCAGGTTCGTGATCGGGTCGGGTATCTGCTCACGGCAGACTCAGACCAAGTTGCAACGGCCAAAATGTTTAGAGAACGATTCCCCGATAAGCAGATCATTAGTGTTGCCCGCCGGGCCGATCTCACAGCAAAAGTGATTTTGCCTCACGTTCACGATATTCGGTCAATCGAGAAAGCGACTATTGAAGCCTGCCAGTTTGAGGGTTCGGTCATAATCGTGAACGGTGAAAGGGTGGGTAAACGACCAGCTGAATATGCGCCGCCCGAAACCGCAGCGTTGTGCAGACTGTTGCGGATGGAATGCTGGACGAGACAATTAGAGCGTTACTGCATAGGACCAGTGACGCGTCAGACGCGATAAAAAGTTCCAAAGGGCAAGGCCGTTCTCCTGGTTGGAAGTGATGCGGGTCGGCAGCTCTCGCCGACTCGCACTTAAGTTGCAAAGCTCGTGCCATTTGCTTAGCTTTGCTGGATGGAACCGCAACAGAGCCGACTCAACCGAGGCCTAGAATGAAGCGCCGATTAGGTGAATGGATAGGCCGCGCGTTCAACGGGTAGAGTGAGGTAAATCGCTCGATGTCTGCGGGGTCGACGTCGACCGGCTCCATTGCCACCATCCACTCGACGTTTTCGGTGCATGGCGGTGTCGTCAATGACCCCTCGTAGGTCCAGTAGCCAAGCGACGCCGGCAGGAGCCCGTTGGGATCGACCTCGTCGACCGCGATCTCCTCGCCTGACTTTCCGGGAAAGGCCGCGGCAAGGCCGGCAAAGCTGACATTTGTCGCGCCCGGCCTCAAAAAGACGCCCAGCACACCCAGACCACCGCTCTGTGTGTCCTTATGAACGAAATGCGCTTCCATCGGGAAGGTCTTGCCCGCCATCTGGTGTTCGCTCGGCGCATGAAAATGGAACTGTACCAGTTCGTAGACACGATCCCCGCGAGTCAGCGTGCTGCCTTCCGGCATATTGATTTGGATGGTGTGGCCGTTGTTCACCATCTTGCCGCCGCCTTTTCCCCAACCGATGGCGATATGTGGAATCTCGGCCTTGACTGCGCTCTTGATATTGATCGGTGATTGCTGCGTGCCTGCCGAGCAGGCGAAATTTTTCTTGTCCAAATCGGCCCAGTGCTCCGGTCCGTCCGGGCCTGTATATCCCCAATGAGTGCTGGCCGCATGCGCGGCTTGAACGCAAACCGGGCATGCTCCGAGGGCGACGAACCCTTTAATCAGATTACGACGATGCATATTGTTTTTGCTCCTTAATGCGAACTGATGTTTCCGATTGCGGCTGTCCTAGCAGGCCGCTCGCCAATAGGGCGACGCATGTGGTCAAGTGCGGGGCGACGCCTGGCGCAAGCCTTGGCTTCCGTCCATGAAGCAGACTGGCGGCTTCGACCCCGCAACCGCGCTGATTTAGGCTAACCGATTACAGATTGACATTGAGCAGACCTGAACGTGGCGGCACACCAATAACTCGCGGCGGTACCCCATCTAGGGTTGCGTACAATCTTGCGAATTTTTCTCGCTATTCGCGGTGGCAGAGGCAAAAGTGCTTCGACATTCGATCGTGGAACTGGAACACAGCGCCCACGGCAGCCGTCACCAGCGTAGGGGACTTTTTCGCCGGGATCGTAGAACTTCTCATTCTCCTCACAGAAACTACGCGGTTTGTCGCGGCCGTTGTCACGGGAGAGTGCGTCCCAGCCTTGTTCGCGACCGATTGATCCTTGCCCTCGCAAGCCAAGGTGGCTCATCGCCTCGACTAACGTCGTTCCAGACATTGCCCTTGAAATCCAAGAGCACGTCGTGACCCTCGCTGCCGACGGTTTCGGAACTTGAGCTAACCGAATACCCATTGTTATCCCAAATACTACTTGTGATACGGCCCACCAAAACCAAGCGCCTTCATATATTTCTCAGCGGAGCTTTGGAAAATCGATTGGTTGGATGGGGCACATTTACGGGATGGATATCTTGATGTCGCGTTCGCCTTTCTGCTTACCAATGCCGCGGCAGCGGCGGATGAGCAGCGAGGATCCGGCGGATGCGGAGGCGAAGATGGGTTTCGGTGTTCTGCAGCACCCCGCGCTGGTCTCTTTGGAGCATGTGATGATCTAGTCACCCCGACGATGGCGCGTGTTATACGGCGAACAAAAAAAGGCGACGGGCGGCGGCGGGCACGGACGCCGCCGACCAGCTGCGTTCCTGCGCGTCGGTGGCATGCCTGGCGACATAAACAGGTCGGGGTCCATCGCTACTTCGAACCCAACATGGTCTGAAACCGGTCTGGTCGCCATCTGGTTTATCTCGGAGGTCAGTGTTCATGCACCGGATTGAGATCACACAGTCGGTCACCAGTAGGTTGTACAGTCCCGCCGGAGGCGGCTGTTGCGGAGGCAGTCCACCCGCCACAAGCGCGGATGAGATCGGTCGCGAATTCAAGCAGCTTGGGCCCTCCGCGACGCACGGCCGACAGGCAGAATTATCGAAGCAAGTTGCGTGCCGGACTTGCGCCGATGATGCTGCACCACTTCTCCGTGCGCGCGGCCCGGCCAGGTCACGATTTCGTCGGGCTTTCGACATTCTCGTCCAGTCTCAGACACAACATGGTTTGCTGGTAGATACCTCACCTCACCCCACCTCAGTCGCGCAAACGGACCGACCTGCCCTGAACGAACGCGGCAGCCACCTGAGCCAGAGCGGAAGTTGTGACCGCCTGACAGTACGCGCCCGTTGTGCGACGTTCGGGGTGTGATTGGACGCCCACCGTAAACTGCCTGTCTTGCGAGCCCGCGGATTTCCGAGCTTTACGACATAGCCGATCGATACCACTTCGATCCAGGGAACGCTGATACGGTGACCTGGTCGAGCTCAGTACCTTTGCTGAGGGGCGAGTAAACGACTAAAGGCGCGCCCCGCTACTGCTCGCGCCGAACGGTTGCCTGCGAAGCAGTGAACCCCTGCTTCAAGTCAAATGGCATGGCGCTTGCGATGTAGTCCCTAGAAGGCATCCAGCACATATGAAAGCCACGAACGAACCATGGCCTATACGCGAAGCTGCATGCAAGCGCCTGAGGAAACTATGCCCATTCCGGCTATACATCGAAGTATCATCCCTTCCAGACCTCCGTGCTCGGTAGCTGTCTTGCGCATGGCTGTTCTGGGACCGACGCGCCAATTCATGGCGCTCCCCCAATTGCTGGCCGGTCCTGATCAATGTGTGAGTGTCAAAGAACTCCCAAAAAGGGATGCCCAAGCTGACGTCGGCGCGTCACTGCCAACCACCTTCGGTACTCCGAAATCGGGGCTCTCTCGCAACCCAACAGTTGGCGCGTCACAGCCCTATTTCGTAACTGACCCTTCTAATCACCACGCCTGTTTCCTCGATGACGAGCAGCGGGTCGTCGATGTCCCCTTCAGGCGATCGCCGCAAAAGGCTGTCGGCGCCGCCCGAAGCCACCAAGATCACCTATGTCGACGTCGTTCGGGTGATGAAGACCAGAAGCCAAGATGCTCCCATCCCACGAGAATCAAAGCGGGTCGGGAACCGCAAGGCCTTATCTGGTGCCTGGGGCGCCGAGGCCGACAAATGTCGGCACGCCCAGAAGGCGTGCACAAGTTTTCATTTAAAGGAGCGAGCTGATGACCGTCCACAAGAGGGTTCCCTTCGTTACCTTTCTCACGCGTGTGCGCGATGAGTCAGTTCAGGGGCCCAATCCATATCGCTGGGAAGAAAAGACATCCGACGACTACTTTGCCGGCAAGCGCGTCATCCTGTTCTCGCTACCTGGCGCCTTCACGCCGACCTGCTCGACCTACCAACTGCCCAAATTCGAAGCCCTCTATGACGAGTTTGAGAAGGAGGGAATTGAAGCCATCTACTGCCTTTCCGTCAACGATGCCTTCGTCATGAATGCGTGGGGGAAATCCTTGGGCCTGCAGAAGGTACGGCTCATCCCGGATGGATCGGGCGAGTTTACGCGCAAAATGGGCATGCTGGTTGCCAAGGACAATCTCGGCTTCGGTATGCGCTCTTGGCGCTACGCCGCCCTTATCAACAATGGCGTGGTGGAGCAGTGGTTTGAGGAGGATGGTTTCTCCGACAACTGCGAGGCCGACCCCTATGGCGTATCATCCCCGCAGAACGTTCTTGAAACCCTCAAGGCTGCCGCATGACCTAGCAGCGTCAAAGCCTCGCAGATCCCATTGGCCACCGCCAGAGCAACGCTCGACAGGAGTCGCGCCCACCATGCAATCCTCAGCAAGCCTTCTTCAACGTCAGAAGCAATCTATGATTGCGTCGCCTCAACTGATTGAGTCGATCCGATTGCTGCAACTGGCGCATACCGAGCTGCATCAGTACGTGGGGCAGGAAATCGCAAAGAACCCGCTTTTGGAATTGGCGCCAAGCGAGGAAGGGCCGTCTGGAGATGATTGGTCGATTCCGGAAGAGGTTCCCGACATCGGCGTACGTGAAAAGGACTTTGACAAGCCGATCAGTGCCGAGGCCCCGGAAAGGTTCATGCAATCGAAATCGACCGGCAACTCGACCGGCAACACAGCCAACGCCCCGCCGGGCGCGGGCAATGCAGTCGACAATTTTTCCGTCTCCGCCGAAACATTGCACGACCACGTCGCGCGTCAGATCGCCCTCACTGCGTTCACATCGCAGGAGAGGCTGATTGCTGGCCAGCTTGCCACTCATTTGGAAGATACTGGCTATCTTCAGGTAAGCCTTGTGGAACTGGCCAGCAGCCTAAACGTCCGGGCGGACGATGTGGAACGGGTGCTCGGAATCTTGCAGCACTTTGATCCACCGGGACTTTTTGCGCGAACGCTCAGCGAATGCCTTGAGATCCAGTTGCGCCAGCGAGACCGGTTCGACCCGGCGATGGCAGCGTTGGTTGCCAACCTTGAGATGCTTGCGAGACGCGATTTTCAGGCATTGAAGCAGCATTGCGGCGTCGATGAAGAAGACCTTCTCGACATGTTGCATGAAATCCGTGCTCTCGACCCCAAGCCTGGAAATCAGTTCCACACCGGAGGGCCGGAATGCGTCATGCCCGAAGTCTTGGTCATGCCCTCGCCTGGCGGTGGGTGGCACATCGAACTTGATCCGAACACGCTACCCAAGCTGCTGATCAACCATACCTACTTCGCCGAAGTCTCGCGCGCGGCCGTCCAAAATTCGAAAGATCAAGCATTTCTCCACGAATGCTTGCAAAACGCGAACTGGTTAATCCGCAGCCTCGATCAGCGCGCCAACACGATTCTTAAGGTTGCGACTGAAATCGTGCGCCAGCAGGAGGCCTTTTTGGAACATGGCGTCTCCCACCTGAAGCCTCTCAATCTCAGGACTGTCGCTGAAGCGATCAACGTGCACGAGTCGACGGTAAGCCGGGTGACATCCAACAAGTACATGCTTACCCCACGCGGTGTTTTCGAGCTGAAGTACTTTTTCACTGTCGCGATCGCCTCCTGCGAAGGCGGCGACGCGCACTCCGCCGAAGCTGTGCGTCATCGGATCAAAGCGATAGTCGCCGGAGAATCGCTTGCTGACGTGCTTTCCGACGATGATATCGCTGCCCGGCTCAAGGAAACCGGCATCGATGTTGCACGCCGCACCGTCACAAAATATCGCGAAGCGATGAACATCCCCTCCTCTGTGCAACGGCGACGGGAAAAGCGCTTATGGCTAGAGGGCGATCAAGGCTCCGCGGCCTAGCAGCGCTGACGAAAGCGGCGCTTAATCCAAAGCGATCCCGTTCTTGATGTGTGCGAGGCGGCTTTCGCCTTGCTCGGGGCCGAAGCAGCTTTCGAAATCATTGCATTCCCGGCAAGTGGGCGCGGTGCATAGCGAAAAACCTTCGGCCTCGCAGAGTTTGCGGTAGAAGAACTTCTTCCATTTCATGTTTTGGGTGTTGCCGGCTGCCAAGGTCGGAAAATGCGTGGAAAGCAGGCGGCTGAGCTCGGCCCGATTGAGAAGGCCAAGATCCTGCCAGAGATGGTTGTTGCGCATGGCACGCCGGGCGACGATCTTAGCGAAGCAGGCGCTCGCCGGGTCGCCCGGCCGGGCATGCGCCAGCAGCAGGCTGTGCAGAAGTTCTTCTTCCATTTCCGGCTTGGGGTCGCATAGCTCGTCCAAGGCGAAGGCGTTCATCGCGGTAGCGGGGAAACTGTGGGTCAGCACGTCGCGCAGCTCTGCGCGCGAAAGGCCAGTCGACTCCGTCGCCGTCGCCTCGCCGGCCTCGACCTCCTCGAGCGCACACGAAAGCACACAGGCAAGCACATGCTGATCGAACCCACTCTTCAACTCGATCCGCGGCCATTGGCGGGCGCAGAGCCAACTATAGTGATGAGCGAACATGGTGCCGTTCTCCTGGTCGTCTGCCGCGACCTTGTCGGCCGCAACATGCGTCTGGCAGTTCTTTGGGTAAACGCGGGCTCCGCAGCCAATGCAGCGGCCGGCCTGGTCGACGAGCATGATCATGCGGTTGAGCTCGGCGTCGAGGTGTTCGCCCTCGCCGGCACGGAGGGATCACTCGCTGATCGACGCTATGGAGGTGCACCGCCCGCGCGAGCAGACCTTGAAGCAGCGGCCGAAGCCGATGCAGGTCGTGCCGTCGAGAGTGGTCAGATATCGCGGCACCCATCTGGAGGCGTCGCGGGTGACGAAAGCGCTCATCGGGAGTTCCCCAATGCATGGAGCTTTCTTGCAGCTGCTGAGCGCCCGGGGTACCGCGGGCATGCGGAAGCTGCATCCTCACTATGCGAGCGGCGTAGTGACACCGCTTCCGGGCCGCAGACCGGAGCCACAGCGATGGATAGCCTGGCAAGGCACTGGTTTGACTGATCTTCGACATAGGTTGCCCCAAACCCCATCACGACAAGCGACCTGGAGATTCCGTCCTACCTTGTGCGCGCGCTTCTGCCCTTTCGAGACGACAAGCAGATGAGGTGGAAGCTCAAGCCGTTGCGGATTTCAAACCCTCACCTGAGGGAGGGACTTGTTGACCGCCGGGATGATCTTGTCTCCCCAGAGCTCGATCTGGCGCAGCATTGTCTTTTGGTCGAAATCCCCCAATTGGGTCTGAATTGCGATCTGGTCCGGTTTCAGGATATCCATCTCTTCCAGTAGGCGATCAATCACGCGATTCACGCTGCCGATCGGCAGGTTCTCGCGCATAGTCTCCAATGACAGATCCTGCTGCGTCGGCGTTTCCTGCAGCAAATAGCCGTCCAGGCTCTGCTGGCGGCGCTGATGCAGTGCTTCAGACAGCCGGCGCTGGAAGCGGGCATTGTCGAGATAGCTGTTTATCTCTGCCTGGTCGTCGCTGGCATAGCAGCAACGCAGCAGCGATATCTTGGCGTCCGTGACATTCTTACCTTCGGAAGCCGCCGCCTCCTCGATCGATTCGCGCAGCGTGCTCAAAGTCTCTAAGCCGTTGTGGAATGCTGTGACAAAGAAATTGTGTCCCTCGCGATAGGCCCGGCTCATGCGCGGGGGACCGCCGGCGATCCAGATCGGCGGGGTCGGCTTCTGGACGGTGGGCACCGAAATCGCCGTCGGGGGTATCTTCTCATACCGGCCATCGTGCTCGAAGATATTTTGGTTGAGGCCCTTCAGAAGGATGTCCAGATATTCAGAAAAGATGGCCGGCGCCTCATCGATGTTGACGCCAAAGCGTTCGAACTCGAATTGCTGGTATCCCACGCCGACTCCGAGCTCGAGACGGCCGTTCGCCACGACGTCGGCGAAGCCGATCTCGGAAAGCAGTCGCTGCGGGTGATAGAGCGGCAACACGCAGACGGCAGTGCCGAGGCGAATGGTGCTTGTCAGGCCGGCGCAGTGCGCCACCATCATCAAGGGCGACGGAACAAGGCTGTAATTGTTGAAGTGGTGCTCGGCGAACCAGGCGGTGTTGAAGCCAGCCTGCTCCGAAAGAACGGCTTGTTCGATTGAGTTGCGGATGACGCTGTCGGAAGATTGATGATAGCCGCGCTGGGCGGCCAGGATGAAGGTTGCGAATTCCATGGTCTTTCATGTCTCCAGAGGGAATTGGTAGAACAGGGGATGCGATCGGCATGCGCACAGATGGCTTTGGCCACGGTGTGGATCCGATGGTTGGCGGCGGCATAGTCTTGCGGCAAACCGCTCGCATTCTGCGGTTGCACGCGCGCCCGCGAGCGGTTGGAACTGCTTCGACCGCGATGCGGACGTGTTCGTCGCCGCCGAACATCTTCGATCGTAGACAGCGCTGCGGGCGCGGCGCGGGCGGAGCTTGAAGCCTTGGATGTCGTCGGCTTCGACGAGCCGCAGCCGTCGCCTGGCGAATGGCGAATGGCGATAATCAACCCGCGTCCTCCGCAAAATATTCGTCATAGAATTCGCTGGCGTTTCCCGCATCGCCGAACGAGGTCCAGCCGCCGTCCACATAGAGGATCGAGCCGTTGATGTATGAGGCGTCAGACGAAGCGAGGAAAAACGCCGCGTCTGCGACGTCTTTCGGCCGTCCCATCATGCCCATCGGAATTCGTCGTGCGATCGCTGTTGAGTCGATGCAGCCGGCCTTCACCAACTGAGCAAGTGCAGACGTGCGGATGTAACCGGGAGCGACGGTGGCTGTCCGAATGCCGACCGGCCCGAGTTCGGCCGCCATGCATCGGGTCAGCATGTCCATCCCCGCTTTCGAGGCGCCGTAGGCATGGCGCGGCGCAAAAGGGCAGAAAGCTGTTGATCGATCCGAGATCGAGGATCACGCCGCCGGGGCGCATCGCTTTGGCCGCCTCACGCGCGCAAGTGAAGGCGCCGGTGAGATTGACATCCAGGACCTGGTCGATTTCTGCCGGCATTTGTTCGAAGCCCGCCACAAAGGTGTCGGCAATAGCAGCACCGTTGACGAGGATGTCGATGCGCCCGAAGCATCCCCTCATCTCCTCGAACAGCGCCACCACCTCGCTCTCGATGGCCACATCCACGAATTTCGCCAGGTTCTTTCCGCCGAGCGATCCAGCGAGTACAGTAGCAGCAGCGCGATCTTTATCAGCAATCACGACGGTATCGCCGGTCGCTGCAAAACAGCGAACTATGGCGGCGCCTATGCCGTTCGCGCCACCCGTGACGAGCACGATTCGCGCATCGGTTCGTTCGCACTCAGAAGAGAGCTCGGCTCTGGGCGTCCCTTCCACCGCCGGGTGCGCGTCCCCCGGCTGGTTGAATGACGTCCAGCCGCCGTCGACCACCAGCACCGATCCGGTGATGTAGCGCGCCTCAACGCTGGTCAGAAAACGCACGGCCCGGGCGATCTCGTCGGGCCGCGCCATGCGCCCCATCGGCACGCGGCGGCGTACCGCCGCAAGGTCCATTTTACCCGCGCGTTCCAGTTCTGCGACCATCGGCGTGCGCACATAGCCTGGCGCAACCGCCGTCACGCGTATGCCGCGCGAAGCCCATTCGCATGCAAACGACTTCGTCAACGAGATCAGGCCCGCTTTCGAGGCTGCGTAGGCATTGCGCCTGGGACTGCCGACCAGCCCCCCCAGCGAAGCGACGTTGACGATGACGCCGTCCCGCTTCATCCGCCTCGCCGCTTCGCGGGCCATGACAAACGGCCCAATCAGGTTTACTGCCAAGCCGCGCCGGAAGGCATCGGCTGCCGTGTCGACAGTCGCAGTCATGGTCGGTCCGATGGCCGCGTTGTTGATGAGAACGTCGATTTGAGCGAACTGCGCTTCGACCCGGCCATAAAGGGCGAGGACTTCCACGTCTCGCGAGACGTCGCATTCGAGGCCAAGATGCGGGTCGCCGAGGCCACGGGCCAGTTCAACCACGCCGCTGCCCGGAAGGTCCACCGAACAACAGTGTCTCCACCCCCGGCAAGGATATCGACCAGGGCCCGGCCGATCCCGCCCGCGGCGCCTGTAATGATGACGATGCGTCCTGCCCGCTTCATAAGAACTTCTCCGCGCCGAGCCTCAACGATGTCACCCCATCAATATTCGGCGGCCAAATGATCCGTTGCGGCAAAGCAGCACGTCCTGGTGATGGCCAGTTGGCCGGCGAAGCTGGCGACGGACCCTTTGATGAGAGGCGATCTGGATCCAGGTAAGCCACTTGCCTCTGCGAACCGGTCCTCCGGTCTGAGCTTGGGGGTCGGAGACTGCCGCGCAACAGAGTCCCGTTCTTGCGCCAGCAAATTTATCAGCGACAGAGCAGACCGCTGTTGCGGTCACGCCGCTACGGGGCAGAAAGACAATCCTCTCGGCTACGTCTTTACCGGGCAGGCTCTCACCGGGATCGCTGTGCCATTGCAAAATCATCATAGCTTTTGTCTCCGTTCGGAACCTCTGCAGGCCTGATGGCGAGGAGGATGCGATGCTTCTCAAGCGCGTAGACTGGGTCATCCGGATGAGGTGCGCCGATAGGCTGCCGCGACCCGAACCGTTCTGCCTCAGGGATCGCTGCTGGGATCTGCTCCTCGAGCCAATCGTAGACCACCGTCCGTTCGGCAATCCGCCACTCCCCTTCCCTTTTCTGAAACAGATCGCAGTAGCGGCCGCAGAGGAGCGTCTGGCGTACTTCTCCGTATTTGTCCGGTCCGCGTTGCAGCGCGGTGAAATAGCTCTCGACCGCGGCTTCTGTCGGGGTGATGAATTCGATCAGGATGTTCGTGATCTGATGGATGTTGCGAGGCCCGGTCTGGAAGACCCCGAGCGCAAACCGGATGAAGCCCTCTGCCGAGCCGCAATAGGCGCCGTGATTGTCATGCGCATCGAGCCAGTACGCGCTGCGCAACGCCGCCTCGTCCGCGCGGTCTATCCCGCGGCAGTACCGATAGAGGCAGTCGCGGATCGCTTCACGGTCGAGTAGTTCGGTAATTTTTCCCTGGTCCATCGTCTTGGTCGCAAATCCTGTGATCGGAAGAGGTTCGCTAAGCCGCCCAAGTTTTTTCACACCATGGGAGCACCTCGTTTCCGGAGATGCCCCTGCACCGTTGGCCCAGGACGGCGGCGCGCCGCATGCCGTTCTTTCCAGTGTGCGGCCACATGGTCGAAAATCAAACCCGCCGGCCTCTCGGTTGAATGACATCCGATTCAGCCCGCGCAGCGGGTGTAGCGTCGAGTTCCAGTGCACGTTCGGGCAAGATCGCGTGCCTCGTGACGCAAGTAGGTGCTTCCCCTCCGCAACCTCAATGTCACCAGGCAGGATGTAGCCCTCCTCATCGAGCTTGAAGATATCGGGCGCTTGCGCCGAGCATCGCGCGTGACCCTGGCATTTGGGTTTATGGACGATGATGCGCATACCGCTACCTTCAATTTCCGTGCCCGCTCGGGGCTGGCTTCATCAGGACCAGTGCAGGATCAGATTTTTGATCCCGAATACATGGCCGCCAGAGGTGATGGGTGCCGTACCTTTCTTGATCCGGAAGGCCGGAATGCGCGCCAGCCACTCCTCCAGGCCAATGACAATCTCTCGCCGGGCAAGGTGTGAGCCAAGACAGCGGTGGGGACCATAGCCAAAGGCGGCGTGGCGGTTGTTCTCTCGCGCCAGATCGATCGTGTTGGGGCATTCGAATTCTGCCGGGTCACGATTGGCAATCATCGTGGCGCAGGAAACGTAATCCCCCTTACGGATCGGCGCGCCTTCGAAGTCGATGTCCTTGGTTGCCACTCGGATCATCTGAACGGTCGGATAGGCGCGCAGCAATTCTTCAGCTGCGAGCGCGATCCGGTCCGGTTCGCTCCGCAGCAGTTCCTGATCTTTGAGGTTGCGGGCGAGATACGCCAAGTCAAAGCCTATAGCAGCTGCCACCGTATCGAGCCCCGCGACGAACACAAGCACGCCGATGCCACGGACTTCCACGTCGCTTAGCTGGCGGCCCTCGACCTGTGCCTGCACGATGAAGGTCATAAAATCGTCGACCGGGTCCTTGCGGCGCTTGGTCGCAAGCTCGTCGATAAAGGCAACAATTGTCTGGGCAGCGGCCGGTCGTTTCAGATGGTCGCCGTGGATGAGATCTTTCGCCCAGCCGACAAATGTATCGAGCCGGTGATCCGGCAACCCTAGAAAGCGAAGGAAGATGTTGACCGTGAAAGGAAAGGCGAACTCCTTCATGACGTCGCAGCTTGTGCCCGCTGCGGCAATCCTATCGATCAGCGCGACCGCTCGCTCGCGGATAGCCGGCTCCAATACCATGGCCCGCTTTGGCGAAAGCAGCGGATTGAGCAGTGAGCGAAAAACGCCATGGGCCGGTGGGTCAAGTTCGAGCGGGATCATCGGCCAGTTTTCGCCCAGCGCGGATGCGAAGATGCTGCGATGGCTCGAAAAGGTTTCAGCGTCCTGCAGCACCCGGCGCTGGTCGCTGGCGCGAGTGATGACCCAGGTGCCGCGGCCATCGCGCGTGTTGTAGGGAGAATAGAAGATCGGCGGCCCGGCATGGACGCAAGCGACCGCTGCGTGCGGGTCCCCGTTGGGCGCCGGCAGCATGCCTGGCGACGTAAACAGGCTGAAGTCCCTCACCATTTCGGGCGGGATGTGATCTGGAACCCAGTTAATCGCCATTTGGCTTCTCCTCAATGTCAGGCGTTCTGGCGCTCGATCGGGATCCCACGGCTGGTCACACGTCGATTACCAGCGTTCGGCACGTCCTGGCTCAGGCGCCGTAAAGATTGGCCGTCACTGCTGAACTCCATCAAGCAGTGCTGACGTCCCCTGACTAAACTTGTCGGGGCAAGTTGCGTGCCGATTAGCGCACCGTTTGCGTTGCACCAGTTGGTCCGAACCGGTGGCCCGGTCTTGGCGGCCTTTTGGTCGGATTGCGACATTCTTGTTCAGCTTCGGACACACGAAGGAGCAAATGAAAGGACCCTCAAGCATGCGAACGCCGCGGCCCGAGCCGAATTTGGTCCTCACCCCTTCCCGAGTGGCGCGCTTGCTGAGAGCTGGAGGATGTCAAAGCCCCCCTCGACAGAGCGGGAATAGCAACAGTGCGCGTCGTGGATGCTGCCACAGCGTGTATTCGCAGACCGCCGTGACTGCGCACGCAAGGACGCGCTGGATCTAGAGACAGCGCTCCTTACGCGGTCGACACACAGTGCCAGCCAGTGTGCGACAATGCATCGGCCGGCCCGTCCGGAACGGCTTACCTCTTTCCCGAGCCGGTGCGGAAGTGCAGATTTACCCTAACCATACAGCACCATTGCTCGGTCCGGGTGACCGAGCGAATGTGCGGCATGAGGTAGCAAAAGCCACCGATCATTATTCAACCCGTTGATAGCGAGTGGCTATTTTCAACGTCTCCGAGGGTGGCGGACGGAGGCTTGACGCAGCCGTGCGGAACGGCTGCGGCATTTCTGAACCGTCGCCACCGACCGATTTTGGTGCTGTCTAAGACGTGCTTCCCGACGTGCAGATTGTTTTGATAGGCATGTCGGTGTCAAAGAATAAACCTTCCTCCTCAATCCATTGAGAGTGGCGCTACCTGTAGAAAAGCACTTTGCCCCCAGGAATGAGTTGTCGGCAGAAGTCGTAGTCGGCGATGTTCCGAGTCAACAGGACAAGCCCCGATTTCGATGCCTGCAGATACAGAGTGCAGTCATGCAGGCAGCGCAGCTTCTGGTCATCCTGGTAGCCCTGCAGGCGACAGAGCACGCCATTCAGAACAGCAGCGCGGCCGAGGACGTCGGCATCGGGCGTTAGGATCCGGTGTCCGGGCATGGATCGGATTACCTCGGACAGAGCCTTATGCACGCCCCCGGTGCGGGGATCGTCGGGCTTCAGGACACCAAGCGTGTGGGCCAACTCCTGGATGCAGATGGCTGAATGGTTGTTGTGCCGACCGTCCATAATCTGCTTCACCAACGCAGGCGCTTTGCCTTGGAGCCTGTCGATGTACACACAGGTGTCGAGCAATAGCGCTTGCCCGCCGAGCTCGCCCTCGTTCACGAAGGGCAGCTGATCATCAGGTCGGCGAGCAAGTGTTTTGGTTGGAAAGCCACGAAGCGAGCGAAGGGCTGCTTCAACATCAAATTCTGACACTCAAACCTCAATCAGAAGCCGAGCTTGATGTCTGGATCGATGGTTCCCGCGAGCTTGTCCATGGTCGCGGGGAAATTGTCCTCGAGCGCGACATTCGCAAGAGCGAATTCAAGCAGCTCGGTGTCACCCTTAATGCCCGTCTGGCGCTTAGCCTGCTCAATGAGGGCATGGCTCAAACGTGCTGTGATCCGCTCGTCCTTAGAGCCGATCAGGCCTTTGCGAATGGCAGCACGAAGCGTCTGCCGAACGACAAACTTCTGCTCGCCCGGCATGTCCTTGTTGGCGTCCTTACGCATCAGACTCCGCTTGCGCTTCTTTTCGCAACGAGGCGCTGTTGCGGAGCAGTCGATAACGACCGCATTCCCAGCGTCTTCGTCATATCGCCATCTCCGATGCTGTTAGCCAAGGCGTGTGTTTTGTCGAACATAACAGGTGGGAGCTGCTTTGTCACTCGGAAGCTCGCTCAGATTGCTGAGCAGTCATTCGTTCCGGCAAATGTGCGGCGTGCTCGGTCTCGGCGAAGGGCTCCTGCTAAAGCCAAAAAGGGTCGCTGCAAAAAATCGATCGGGTGCCTCCAAGTAAAGCGGTATGGCGCTTGCTCTCATCGTTAAAGCCCATCATGGCACGAAGAAAGCTACAAGCAGAACCATGGCCGAGACGCGAAGCTCTGTAGGAGCGCTGAGGAGAGCGTGCCCCCGTTCCCGCCGCGGGACATCGTTTCCTTCAGACTTCCGTCCTCGCTAGCTGCTTTGCGCATGGCCGGCCCGAGACCGAAGGTGATGGTCGCCATAGAATCGCCCGATGGGGTGCCTTCCGACAATGACACCCTCGTCCCCAGCTCAGAGAAGCCGGCACCGATATTGCACGCGGCACTATCACAACATGTCCGGCAGCGATGAACATCTTGCGTGAAACGCCGGGAACAGCGGCGCTTCTGGCTTTAATGCGTCAACGCAGCCAATCCATTTTGCAGCATCCAAACTGGCGAGCTTATCGATGACCGAATCCGCGACAGGCTTCCTGGAGGCTGTTCCGCACGACCCAAAAAAGCCAGATGAACGGTCGCGTCCCGCATGGGGTGCGGTCATTTCGCTTGCCTTGGGCACCTTCGGGCTGGTGACGGCAGAGTTTCTTCCGGCCAGCGTGCTGACGCCGCTCGCGCGCGAGCTCGGTATCACCGAGGGTGCGGCTGGACAGACGATGACAGCGACCGCGATTGCTGCGGCGATCTCGGCGCCGACGATGGCCATCATCACAAAGCGCCTGGACCGCAGGATCGTACTGTGGGCGATGATGCTGCTGCAGATCCTGTCCAACCTTCTGGCGGAAGTCGCGTGGTCGCTGCCGGTTTTCCTGGCGGCGCGCGTCGTGTTCGGCATTGCGCTCGGAGGCTTCTGGTCGATTTCGGCATCGGTGGCGATGCGGCTCGTTCCAAATCACCTTCTGCCGCGCGCCATGTCAATCATCCTCACCGGCGTTTCGGTCGCTGTCGTATGCGCGCCTCCAATCGGCGCCTATGTCAGCGACATCTGGGGATGGCGAGAGCCCTTCATGATCACCGCGGTCGTTAATGCCGTTACACTGCTGGTGCAACTCGTAACGATGCCGACGCTGCCTCCGGTTGAAATGGCTGGATTCCGAAGTCTGCTGGATGTGGCCAAAAAGCCGACCATCAAGGTCGCCCTTTTAGTCATAGTCCTGGTCGCTTCTGGGCACTTTGCCAGCTTCACCTACATCCGCGCCGTCCTTGAGAGGATTCCCGCGCTCGATAGCAAGACAATCCCGCTGGTATTGCTCGCTTCTGGCATAGGCGGCATCTTCGGCAATTTAGCTGGCGCATTCCTGGCCCAACACAGCCTCAAGGCAGTCGCGGCCCTGCCATCCCTGCTCATGGCGATAGCCGCTATCTCGTTGCTGATGCTGGGAGCATCGGCCTGGGCCTCGGCGATTGCGATTGTCGTATGGAGCTTTGCCTTCGGTGCGGTGCCGGTGGGATTACAGACGTGGATGGTGCTGCGCGCCGTTCCCGGGCAGGCCGAAAGCGCCGGTGTGCTGACGGCCGCAACGTTCCAAGTGGCCATCGCGGCGGGCGCGATTTTCGGCGGACTACTGGTGAAATATGCCGGCGTTCACAGTGTCTTTGCCTACAGCGCGGTTGCCACGTTCCTCGCCGCCCTCACAGTTTTCCTGCTTGGCCCGAAGCGCGCAACCTAGACGGCCCGACAGGCAATGCCTTCAGCTCAGCGCGCTGAGAGATGCAATCGCATCAGCCGCCTGGATCGCGGCTACTGTCACTTCAACGTCGGCTTCAGATCGGGCATGGACAAGCGCCAGCGCCCTCACCGGCCCACCTCCGCGCCTACGGGGAGCGGTCAGCGTTCGCCCGGGCGGAGTTGGTCAGGGTTACGCAGCCCGGGCGAGCGCCGGTCGCGCTTGGCAGCTGATGGTGACTAGGCGCGGTTCTAGAAGCGTCGACTCGTTTCCTGTCTCTCGCAATGGCGGCGACACGCTCGAGGAGCGACGTCTCCCCGGATCGCGTTATTCTGGTTGCCAGTTTCGGACGGCTTGATCTCACAGATGAACAGCTTGTCTACCCATGGCTCCTCCCGGCGACAAATTGCAGTTTACGCGATGAGCAGATTGGTGCCGATGCTGAATGCCGGGCCTTTTTTGGCGCGGCGTCGCGACATCAACGACTCGAGCTTCCCGGCTGCCATCCAGGTCGAAGGAGAGGACCGCCTCCAGCTCATCTGGTCCCGCCAACCCCGGCCCGGCCGCCCAAGGCATGCCGACCTGCTGTACATCCAGCACTACCATCAATGCTGAAAACACTGGATTGTGCGTAGCTAGATGTTGCGCCTCCAGAGGTTGTACAGGTCACAAGCAAGGAATGGCGCAATGAATACCTTGCGTGCGGCTGCATAGACCAAGCGTTCGCGGTCTTTCCGCGTCCTTTGATCGAGGCCGTCTGCTTTTCGGCCTATGCCCTGTCGGCAAAGGACTTCCTGGCCCTGGCGTCTACCGCGCCTTGCCGGCGACGCGGATCTTTCGAGTATGCCTTTGTGGAGGCCGTGCTCTGGCATAGTGATAATGGGACCAATCGATTTCTCGTCCATCACTTGCCCTCCGTCGAGCAAGGCCAGAATGTTGGACCCTGGAGCGACAGACCCCCCTGCGCGGGGCAGCTGAGCCATAGCTTCAGCGCGGCGTTCGGGTCGTCGAAACGGGAGCTATGATGACCATACTCTCCAACGGCATAGGCAATCTCGGCGATGGAACCTCCAATCGAGGCGATCCGCGGCGGATCCGAAAAGACAGCTGCGCCTCGGTGGCAGCGGCAGGCAGAGCGGTAGCCAGCAGAACCCACATTACCGGCGCGGGCACCGAGCGAAAACGGAAATCACCATGCATCGGTCTTACCTCACGCGGTCCGTCGGGGTTGGAATACGCGGCAGGGTCTCGGCTAGGAGCCGCCAGTCGCCGCGCTCGCATTCGCCTTCGCGGCGTTCGCCGAAGAACTGGATGATCATTCTGCCGTCGGCGCCATAGGCTTCGAGTGAGGTGAGGTGACCGTCCCTGGTCGGCTTGCGCACGGCCCAAACCTCGCGGATGTGGTGGGTTGAGAGATGCAGGCGGAAGGTTTCGTCCAGCACATTGATCCGCGGCCCGATGGGCTTGACCGACTTGATCGGGCCGGAATGGATCTGGATGCAGCCACGATTGCCGACGAAGCACATGATCGGCATCTCGTCTTCGCTCGCGCATTGGAACATGGCGCCAACGGCGGCATTGTCGAGTTGCCAGGCGTAATCCTGGCCAACCATGCGCAGCGCCCGGCAGCGACTGAGCTTCAGCGTCTTCAGCATGTCGAAGAACTGATGCACGTCGGTCAGCCGGCTCCAGTGCTCGCGCAGCTCCGTGACCATGGCGGCTTGGTCCGGAACCTCTGCGTCAGAGTCGGCTCCGTTTGCCTTAACCCACAAGATCGGCTCCTGGTTCGAGGATGCGAGCTCCGCCACCAGCTTTTGATAGGCGTAGAGGTTGGAGGCCGGCCTGACATCCACCTGATGCACTGCTGCGCCGGCAGCGTCGAAGAATTGCAGGCTGCGGCGGATGTTGCCGTCGTCGCGCTTTTCAACGGCAAAGCCATGCGCCCAACCCTTCGGGAAGATGCGCAGGTTGATGTCGTCGCCGAGAACCATGGCATGGTGGTTGCCGGTTACGACCTTGTTGTACAAGCCAATCTTCTCGTGCACGGCACTTTGATTTCGGGTCACCGCCCTTACCTCGCCCACGGCTTCGAGGCCTATCAGCAGATCATTGACGCGCGGCTCGATGCGCGCCGCGCCGGAACCGCAATGCGCCGCGACCAGCTCCGCTTCCGAAATGCTCAATTTGGCGGCGAGATCATGCTCGCGGATTTTCGGACTGTCTTCCTGTGCCCGCCGGATTTGGTCCGGAGAGGGTTTCTCGCGCTGCTCCATGTCTTACCCCTGCTTCCACATAATTGTTGAGGATCAGCTGTCCTGTTCCAATCGAGCCCGCCCGTGTGCTCGATGCCGATCTTTTGCTCGGCCAGGATCACCGGCTCGAAAGGCGCTGGCTGCTGTACGACGGCGCAACGAGACTGACAGTCAGATGTCGGTCTCCCATCAAGCGGTCGCCGGCGACTGGCCGGTAGCGAGCGATTGTAGAGGTCGACGCCAACCGACCGATCCCGCGTTTGGGGGTGGACGGGCGGGGCTGCTTTCCTTCAGAAAGCGGATCTGGTCAAAACCTGACATCTTGCTTCCCTTACATTGTTCCACTGATCGCGAGGCCACCCGCGAATCAGTGTCGGTCGGCAGTTGTGCCGCCTTCCAAAGCGGGGCTTCAAAAGTCGTGCCAATTGCGCAGAAGCGACCTCGGAAAGACGTTCGCATACGGGTCAAGGGTTTAGGCAGGAGTGGCACGACCCACGCCGAGACCACTGTGTCGCGGGTTAGACAAACCATCAGTTGTGTCGCCCAGCCGTCTTCCAGGAACGAGGACGGGATTGCTACGGCGCAATTCACGTGACGAGCGACGTGCGCACTTCCGACAATGTCGCACATCCGACACAGGGCTGAAGGGCCAAGCTTTTGTTTTAAAAACGTTTTACTTTGGCATGGCACGTGCGCTGTCGTCCGCAAATGCGTGACGGATTGAGGAGAAATTCGAGCCATGATTACGCTCACCCACACCGCAGTTGCTGCCGTCAAGACCGTCCTTTCCCGCGCCAGCGAGCCGGCGGAAGGCTTTCGTATCATGGTCCAGACCGGCGGCTGCGCCAGCTTCAAATACTCGATGGGCCCCGAGAGCGTCTTGCGCGAGGGCGATGCGATCATTGAGGCAGATGGGGTCAAGGTATTCGTGGACGTAGGGTCTCAACCCCATGTAGCAGGCATGACCGTCGACTTTGTCACGGGGTTGGAGTCCTCCGGCTTCGTCTTCGATAATCCCAACGCGCGGGAGAAGTGCGCTTGCGGCAAGTCCTTCGGCTGATCGCCCGAGAAGCCGCATGTGGAACTTTAGCGGGAAGGCCAAGGAACACTTCAACCGGACGCATGCCGACGTTCTGGAAACAGCCAATTCAGGAGGTAAGCTCGGGACCATCCGCTACGGCGACATGTTTGAATCTGTCAACGGCATCGACCGGGGGACGTCAAGGATCACTGCCGCCGAGCGCCAGACCTTCAGCGGCCGCGCCGCGGTCGCCTCATTGTCGGCGGCTATCGAACTCACCATCGGCAAACCGCCATGGAGCAGATCAGTTGCTACACAAAGGCTGCCCCGGGATGCCTCGCAGCCATCGTGGAAGTGCTTGTACTGGTCCAGGGAGAAATGCCCGCGGCGGGGTCTATTGCGGCAGAGCAGGTCTAGACGCCCGCCAAAACAGACGCCCGCGCCCTCAATAAGGAGGCAAGGTCGAAGCCCGTCTCGGGACCGGCGATCGCTTCAGGTGGGATGCGCGGAACGTCCCCGCCCGAAACAGTTCAGCTCCTGGAGGGCCCGAAGTCGCCGGCCGCCCAGTGACGGCGCTGCAGCAAACTCGACTGATAGTAGACGCTGTCGGGAGTTAACCGGAGGCCCTCGCCGGGGAGGCGAACTTGACGATATCGACGGCGACCATGTCGACGTCAGACTTTCGGACGCCTGCACCGGCCGCCAGTCTCCACCACACCCACCAAGGGCCTGCGCCAGAGCTCCATGCGACCGATCTCCCGCGTCGCTTCGTTCTGGTCAACTGAGGGATCACAGCATGAGACCTGTCTATCTCGACAACAACGCCACGACACGGGTCGATCCTGAGGTCGTTCAAACGATGTTGCCGTTCTTTAGGGATCGATTCGGCAACCCTTCGTCGACGCATGATTTCGGCGCCTCGGCCTTTGCGGCGGTGAATAAGGCGCGCCTGCAGCTGCAAGCGCTGATCGGCGCCGAGCTCGACCATGAGATCATCTTCACATCGGGCGGGACGGAAAGCGACAATGCAGCGATTCTTTCGGCGCTGGAGGTGTTGCCCAGCCGGACAGAGATCCTGATTTCCGCGGTCGAGCATCCTGCGGTGCTGACACTCTGCACGCATCTTGAGAAGACGCGGGCCGTCACGGTGCACAGGATCCCGGTGGATCGCCAGGGCCGGCTCGACCTCGACGCCTACAGGGCCGCCCTGAGCCCACGCGTGGCAATCGTCTCGATCATGTGGGCAAACAACGAGACCGGCACGATCTTCCCTGTTGGCGAGCTTGCTGAGTTGGCCAAGGAAGCCGGCGCCCTCTTCCATACTGATGCTGTGCAGGCGGTCGGCAAAGTTCCCATGGACCTGAAATCGACCGCAATCGACATGCTGTCGCTGTCCGGCCACAAGCTGCATGGCCCGAAAGGGATTGGAGCGCTTTTTGTAAAACGTGGCGTGCCCTTCCGCTCGATGATCAAAGGCGGGCACCAAGAGCACGATCGGCGTGGGGGCACCGAGAATACGCCTGGCATAGCCGGGCTGGGCATGGCGGCCCAACTCGCCTTGAAATTCGTGGACGACGCGACCACACGGGTAAAGTCGCTGCGCGACCGCCTTGAAGACGGGATACTCGAGCGCGTCCCGAACACCTTCGTCAATGGCGATCCGCTGGAGCGGTTGCCAAACACCGCAAACATTGGCTTTGCACATGTCGAAGGCGATAGAATCCCACTTCTCCTCAGCCGCGCCGGAATTGCGTGTTCCTCCGGCTCCGCGTGCACCTCCGGCTCATTGGAATCGAGCCACGTTCTGAGGGCCATGAAAACGCCGCACGGCTCAGTCCGCTTCTCCCTCGCGCGCGACAACGGCGAAGCGGACATCGACCGAGTGCTCGAGGTCTTGCCGCCGATCGTGGAGAAGGTGCGTGGCTCACCCAGTCCTGGGCCGGCGAGGCGAGGTAATGAAGATCATCAATCGGGTCTAGGCCAGAGCGGCAGCAGAATAGACTTCCTTTCATGAACCGTGATGTCTTCCTCAACGATACCACCATGCGCGATGGCGAGCAGGCACCCGGCGTCTCCTTCACCATTGCGGAAAAGCTGGAGCTCGCCGAGTCTCTCGCGGCAGCCGGCATCCCAGAGATCGAGATCGGCACGCCGAGCATGGGCGGCGACGAGATCGAAACAATTCGCGCCGCGGTCGCCAGGAGTCTCCCAGTGCGGCTCACGGCCTGGTGCCGGATGACGTCGCGGGATCTCGAGGCGGCGATCGAGAGCGGCGTCACCGCCGTCAATCTGTCGCTGCCTGCATCGGACATCCAATTGGCCGCCAAACTCGGCCTCGATCAGGGGGCAGCGCTCCAGATCATCGCGCAGATGGTCGGGCGCGCAGCCGCCCACGGCTTTTTCGTTGCCGTCGGCTGCGAGGATGCCTCGCGAGCCGATCGGGATCATCTGGCCCGCGTCATTGAGACGGCCGCGCGCGCCGGCGCAAGCCGCGTCAGGCTGGCCGATACGGTCGGCGTTCTCGACCCTTTTTCGACCTTCGAGATTGTCGCTCAGCTCGCGGCGCTGTCTCCCATCGACCTCGAATTCCATGCACACAACGATCTCGGCCTTGCGGTCGCCAACACGCTGGCAGCAATACGCGCCGGCGCCCGCCATGCCTCCGTCACCGTCCTGGGGCTCGGAGAGCGGGCGGGCAATGCCGCGCTGGAAGAGGTGGCCACCGCGATGGCCGTTCTCGACGGCGCGGATACAGGCATCGAGCTGACGGCATTGCCGGACCTCGCCGCCCGGGTGGCTTGGGCCGCCTGCCGGCAGACCGCGGCCATGAAGCCGATCGTCGGCGCCGATGTTTTCAGCCACGAGTCCGGCATTCACGTCGCGGGGCTGCTGAAGGACCCGCGTACCTATCAGGGGCTCGATCCGGCTCTCGTGGGCCGCTGCCGGCGAATCGTCATTGGCAAGCATTCCGGTGCGACCGCGATCGCCTATGTGCTGGGCGATAGTGGCCGCGATCTCGACCCGGATCTGGCAGCCGCGATGGTTGCCCGCGTCCGCCGCAAGGCGACCGAGACCAAATCGACCGTCACCGCAACTCAACTGGTCGAGCTCTACGACACACTGCGCAGCGAGGCAGCCGGCCGAGACCTTGGAAAGGAGTAGGTGGCGATGTCATTTATCCTCGACCATTTCCTCCGGATTGGTAGCCGCGCGGGGCGGCGTAAAGCCGCTCGGCTAGCCCTGATGGTCCATAAGGTCATCGCCGATGTGAAGGCGCGCGACCGCCGGGTCGGCGCCCATGCGCTGATGGAGAACGTCCCGCCTCGCGTGACGCTGGTCGGCGTTGCCGCGTTCCTGAATGGCCGCTTCGATCTCGACGTCACCTGCCCGATGACGGCATCCCATTCGCGACTGCAGATTAGCCGGTGCGACGAACGCACCAGACACCACGGTTTCCGACCCAAGGGAGAGTGCAATGACTTGTTCTGCTGATGGCCATACCGTCGACGTGACGGACATTCTCGCGCGACTGAAGGGCCTTTCGGCTGCGGAGGAGTTCTTCGCGGTCCTTGGCGCTTCCTATGACCCGAAGGTGCTCGACGTCTCACGGCTCCATATTATGAAGCGCGTGGGAGAATACCTTGCCGAAGAAGATTTCTCCGGTCTGCCTGACCGGGTGATCGCCGCGCGGGTGCGCACCAAGCTGGAACGCGCCTACGAGGATTTCGCTGCTTCCTCGCCGCTCACGCACCGTGTCTTTAAGGTGCTTAAGGACCACGATCCGAACAAACCTGCCATGCCGGGCCGCACCTTCGTCCCGTTCGACGCCGCATTGAAGCGGTTCGAAAAGGAATGAGCGCGACACGATTGCGACGCGACATTGTCGAGAAGCCGACAAATCCGGTCATCACGACGCCGCCCTCAGCGCAACCAACCGAACTTCCAGGAATATGGGCACGCAAAACAATTGGCACGAATGATGCAGGGGAGAAGAGGAACTGCCAAGCCCGTATCCCGATAGGAGCCTAGAGAAACCGCCAATGCACATCGTAATCTGCATCAAGCAGGTGCCGGACTCGGCACAAATACGGGTCCATCCGGTGACGAACACGATCATGCGCCAGGGTGTTCCGACCATCATCAACCCTTATGACTTGTTTGCCCTGGAAGAAGCACTCAGACTTCGCGACGCTTATGGTGGCGAGGTCACCGTGCTCAGCATGGGTCCGCCCATGGCAGAAGACTCGCTACGCAAGGCGCTCGGTTACGGAGCCGATCGGGCGGTGCTCTTGACCGACCGTTATTTTGCCGGCTCGGACACGCTGGCGACCTCCTTCGCTCTTTCCCAAGCAATAGCGAAGGTTGGCGAAACGTTTGGCCCGCCCGACATCGTGTTCACCGGCAAGCAGACGATCGATGGCGACACCGCCCAGGTCGGGCCTGGCATAGCCAAGCGCCTCGACCTCCAACAACTCACCTACGTCGCGAAAATCGGCTCCATTGATCTTGCTGCCCGCGAGATCGAGGTCGAGCGCCGCTGCGAAGGCGGCACGCAGATGCTGAAGAGCAGGCTGCCTTGCCTCATCACCATGCTGGAAGGCACAAACGAGATCCGGCGGGGCTCGTTCGAGGACGCGCTGTGCGCCGCGCGCAGTCAGATCGTCAAGTGGACTGCGGTCGCCGCTGGCATTGAGGACCTTACCAGATGTGGGCTGCGCGGCTCGCCGACGGTCGTCAAGCGCGTTTTTGCCCCGACTGCGCGGGCGGAAAAAGCGGAGCAAATCGAGACCGCGGAGAAGACCTTGCGCGATGCCGCTGACGAACTCATCGCCGCAATCTTCACCCGTCAGCCGCCGCTGGAACATGAACTCGCCTTCAACAACGGCGCGTGACGGCCAGGAGTAGACAATGTCGACAGCGAATCGAGAACCCGCTCGCCCTGCCGCCGGCCGTGCCGGCATAAAGAAAGAACTGCCTGACCGTTTCAAGGACTACCGGCACGTCTGGGTCTTCATCGAACTCGAACGTGGCCAAGTCCATCCCGTGTCTTTCGAACTCCTCGGCGAAGGCCGCAAGCTGGCCGACAAGCTTGGCGTCCAGCTTGCGGGCGTCGTGCTCGGACCGCCAGGAGAAGCCACCTGGTATGCCGTTGCCGAGGCGTTCGCTTATGGCGCCGACCTTGTCTACATCGCCGAGGTACCGCTGCTCGCCGATTATCGAAATGAGCCGTTTACCAAGGCGATGACGGATCTGGTCGATACCCACAAACCCGAGATCCTTCTTCTCGGAGCGACCACGCTCGGCAGGGATCTTGCCGGGTCCGTGGCGACGACCTTGCAGACCGGGCTCACGGCCGACTGCACCGAACTTGACGTGGACACCGACGGTTCGCTCGCGGCTACCCGTCCGACTTTCGGCGGTTCCTTGTTATGCACGATCTACACGCTCAACTACCGGCCGCAGATGGCGACAGTGCGAGCGAGGGTCATGCCCATGCCGCAGCGCACCGATAAGCCCGTCGGGCGTATCATCCAGCACAAGGTATCTCTGGCCGAGGACGAGATCGTGACCAAAGTCCTCGGCTTCCTGCCTGATAGCCAGTCGGCAAAGGCAAATCTCGCCTATGCCGACGTCGTGGTTGCGGGAGGCCTTGGCCTCGGCGCGGCGGAGAACCTGCAGCTTGTGAAGAATCTCGCTCGAGCAATTGGCGCCGAACATGGCTGTTCGCGCCCGCTGGTCCAGAAAGGCTGGATGCCGGCTGATCGACAGATCGGCCAAACTGGCAAGACCATCCGGCCGAAGCTTTACATTGCGGCGGGGATTTCCGGCGCCATTCAGCACCGGGTTGGAGTTGAGGGCGCCGATCTCATCGTGGCCATCAACACCGACCCGACCGCGCCGATTTTCGATTTTGCCCACCTCGGGATCGTGACCGATGCCATCCGCTTCCTGCCCGCACTTACGGAAGCCTTTACCCGGCGGCTGTCGCCGCACAGTCGCGACAAGCTTGCAAGCTAAGGAAACGGATATGATCGAGGAGAAATTCGACGCCATCGTCGTCGGGGCCGGCATGTCCGGGAACGCAGCTGCTTACATCATGGCAAGCAACGGCCTGAACGTGCTGCAATTGGAGCGCGGTGAATATCCGGGCTCCAAGAACGTTCAGGGCGCCATCATGTACGCGAACATGCTGGAGAAGATCATCCCCGATTTCCGGGATGATGCGCCTCTTGAGCGGCATCTGGTTGAACAGCGGCTTTGGGTGATGGACGAGACCTCCCACACCGGGATTCACTATCGGTCGGATGACTTCAACGAGGCAAAGCCCAACCGCTACACGATCATACGCGCCCAGTTCGACAAATGGTTTTCACGCAAGGTGCGCGAGGCCGGGGCGACGGTTCTGTGCGAGACGACCGTAACGGAACTCGTCCGTGATGCCCAGGACAAGGTGGTCGGCGTCCGCACGGACCGGGCCGGCGGGCCGATCTTCGCGGACGTGGTCGTTCTCGCAGAAGGTGTCTCGGGACTGCTTGGCACGCGCGCCGGCCTGCGCAAGATGCCGAAACCAGAAACCGTGGCGCTCGCCGTAAAGGAAATGCATTTCCTCCCCGAAGAGGTCATTGAGCAGCGGTTCGGCGTCAAGGGCGATGAAGGCTGCGTCATCGAGGCGGTGGGGACGATCTCCCGCAGCATGGCTGGGCTCGGCTTCCTCTACACCAACAAGGAGTCAATCTCATTGGGCATAGGCTGCCTCGTCTCCGATTTCGCCGCGACGATGGAGAGCCCTTACGTCCTTCTCGATGCGTTCAAAAACCACCCATCGATCCGGCCGCTGATCGCCGGCTCTGAGGTGAAAGAATATGCCGCGCATCTCATTCCCGAAGGCGGCCACAAGGCGGTTCCGCAGCTCTTTGGCGACGGCTGGGTCGTGGTCGGTGATGCCGCCCAATTAAACAACGCGATTCACCGCGAAGGTTCGAACCTCGCCATGACCTCCGGCCGGATCGCGGCTGAGGCAATCGTCGGGGTCAAGCGCCGCAACAATCCGATGACCAGACGAAACCTCACCATCTACAAGACCATGCTGGACAACTCCTTCGTGGTCAAAGACCTTCGGAAATACAAAGACATGCCGGCCTTGATCCACACGAATTCCAGCAACTTCTTCACGACCTATCCGCGCTTGATATCCCTGGCCGCGCAGAACTTGATGCGTGTCGACGGCACACCGAAGATTGAAAAGGAAAAGGCCACCACCCGCGCTTTTATCAACGTGCGTTCTCGCTGGGGGCTGGTCAGCGACGCGGTCCGCCTGGCATTGGCCTGGCGCTGAGGGAAGACAGGATGACGATCGCAGTGACGAATTTACGCGTCGAGGACAAGCTTTACCAGAACCGCTATCTGGTCGATCCTGGCCGGCCGCATATCAAAGTGCGACCGCACGAGAGCCCGAGCGCGAACTTGCGCGCGCTTACCCACATCTGCCCGGCGAAATGCTATGAGTTGAACGACAAGGGTCAAGTGGAGATCACCGCCGACGGCTGCATGGAGTGCGGCACTTGCCGGATATTGTGCGAGAGCAATGGCGAGATCGAGTGGAACTACCCGCGCGGCGGCTTCGGTGTCCTCTTCAAATTCGGGTGATCGGCGATCGCACCGTTTCGGCTGCACCTGAAATGCAAGCAAACGCCAAAGCATTTTTTAGACCGATCTCGCAGTTTGAGAGGAGCTCATGAATTCTGTGCTTTCGAATTTCAGAATCCAAAATGGCGCATGGAAGGAGCACTCTGGAAGACCCCTGAGGTGTTTCCATGGCTCTCATGCCGAGCGATAGGCTCGAAGAAGAAGGACCTTCGAACACCCTGCCTGAACCACGGATCAACTCCATCCACGAACCGGACATCTCCCCCAGGGGATTCTACGAAATATCGCAGGTCCTGACTGCCCCCACCCGGCTTGAGATTACGATCGCCAATGTCGTGAATACCCTTTCTTCATTTGTGCAATTACGCCATGGAGCCATCGTCGTCCTGGACGCCGAAGCAGCGCCGGGGATTACCGCAATCGTCGGCAGTTCCCACCCATCTCAATCAGAAATTGGCCGCGTCATACCGCAAGCCGCGATAGACCGGATCGTCGCTACGGAGGCGCCGCTCATAATACAGGACGTTGGCAAGTCCGAACTATTTCAGGCTGAGGTTCAGCCGTCTTCGAGTGGCGGCACGATCCCAATTGCCTTCATCGGAATCCCGCTAGTAGCTGAGCACGAGATCCTTGGAACATTGTCGATCGACCGCGTCGGTGAGGGCGAGAGCATCTCTTCCGGCGACGAGGACGTACGGTTCCTGACCATGGTGGCCAACCTTGTCGGCCGCACCATTCGTCTCCATCGTATGCTGAGTATGGATGGTCAGCGATACATTGAGGAGCAAGGGCGACCGGAGAAGTCGTTCGACGAGAACAGGGCCGACGCAGCCCGGCATCGGCATATCAAAATCGACGGGATCATCGGGGAAAGTCTCGCGCTCAAGCGGGTACTCGAAACCGTCTCGGTCGTGGCGAGAACCAATTCCACAGTGCTTCTGCGGGGCGAAAGCGGCACTGGCAAGGAATTCTTTGCCCAAGCCATCCACAAGCTTTCAGCCCGGGGGAAGAAGGCTTTCGTCAAATTAAACTGCGCAGCACTGTCTGAAAGCGTTCTGGAATCAGAGTTGTTTGGGCACGAAAAGGGCTCCTTCACCGGGGCTATCTCGCAGCGCGCCGGCCGCTTCGAACTGGCAAATGGCGGAACGCTGCTACTTGATGAAATCGGCGAGATTTCGCCTGCTTTTCAAGCCAAGCTGTTGCGCGTCCTGCAGGAAGGCGAACTAGAGCGAGTCGGCGGCACGAGAACGCTTCAGGTCGATGTCCGGCTCATATGCGCCACCAACAAGGATCTTGAGACGGCTGTCTTAAATGGGGAGTTCAGGGCCGACCTTTATTACCGCATCAATGTCGTGCCAATCATCCTACCCCCGCTCAGAGAGCGCGCCGGCGATATTCCACGCCTTGCGAACGCGTTCCTCGAGCGGTTCAACAAGGAAAACCATCGCGAGCTCGCCTTCGCGCCGCTGGCGCTTGACCTGATCTCGCAATGCTATTTCCCTGGCAATGTCCGCGAGTTGGAAAACTGCGTTCAAAGGACAGCGACACTTGCGCGTTCGACGACGATCACTCCATCGGATTTCGCTTGCCAGAACAACCAATGCCTTTCTTCGCTTCTCTGGAAAGGAGCCGGCCCTTCGCATGGCGGCAGTGCCACGGACGAGCTCTCGAAGATGCCGATCCGGCGCATCGAGGCCCCGGAAGGGTTCTCGCCCGTAAAGGCCTGCGATCCCAATGATCCCGCTTGCCCCGCAAAGGGCCGGCACCTGACGGAACGCGAGCGGCTGACCGACGCGATGCAGAAGGCCGGTTGGGTTCAGGCCAAGGCGGCTCGTGTCCTGGGCCTCACGCCGCGGCAGGTCGGCTACGCTCTGCGCCGGTATGGTATCGAGGTGAAGAAATTCTAGCCAGGCGTGCTGGCGACTTCAAACGTCAGTTCGGAGTGTCGTCCTCACGCTGTGCGTGCCCAGGACGCGGTGCCTCCTCGACCCGATTGGCTTGTGCACTGTCACAAGCCGGACAAAATTGTGCCGGAGCAAACCGACAGAAAGCGACACGCAGAGCCAAACGGGAACTAGTACCGCTCTTTGAGCCGGCATAACTCTTGCGCCTTGAACTGCGACGTTACCAGCAACGGAGCCGTTTGATGTCCGCACCGACAATTTCGCTTCAGGGCCTGACCAGAACGACAGTCTTCGACGAGTTGCTGGCGACCGCGAGATCCGGTGGCTGCGCATCGTCAACCTGCGGCGTGGCGGGAAAGCCGGAGGACATGGATCCGGCTGTCTGGGACAAGATCAAGGATCACCCGTGCTTTTCGGAAGAAGCGCATCACTTTTTCGCGCGCATGCACGTCGCGGTCGCACCGGCCTGCAATGTCCAGTGCAACTACTGCAATCGCAAGTATGACTGCGCCAACGAAAGTCGGCCTGGGGTCGTTTCGGAAAAACTGACACCCGACCAGGCGCTGCGCAAGGTGATCGCGGTCGCCAACGAGGTGCCGCAGCTTTCCGTACTCGGGATCGCCGGACCGGGCGATGCCTGTTACGACTGGAAAAAGACAAGGGCAACCTTCGAAAGCGTCGCCAGAGAGATCCCCGACATCAAGCTTTGCGTCTCAACCAATGGGCTCGCGCTGCCTGACCATGTCGCCGAGCTCGCCGACATGAACGTCGATCACGTGACTATCACCATCAACATGGTCGACCCGGAAGTCGGCGCAAAGATCTATCCTTGGATCTTTTACGATCATCGCCGCTACGCCGGCATCGAGGCCGCCCGAATCCTGCACGAGCGGCAGATGTTGGGCCTGGAGATGCTCACCGCGCGCGGCATCCTCACGAAAATCAATTCGGTGATGATTCCCGGCGTCAACGACGAGCATCTGATCGACGTGAACAAATTGGTCAAGGAGCGTGGCGCGTTCCTGCATAACGTCATGCCGCTGATTTCCGACCCGGCGCACGGTACGCACTACGGCCTGACTGGGCAGCGCGGTCCAAATGCAACAGAGTTGAAGGCGCTTCAGGATCGTCTCGACGGCGGCGCCAAGTTGATGCGCCACTGCCGGCAGTGCCGGGCCGATGCCGTCGGCCTGCTCGGCGGGGATCGTGGCCAGGAATTCACGCTCGACCGGATTGCCGGCAAGGACACCTACGACTCCAGCAAGCGCGAGGCCTATCGACAGGTGGTCGCGCACGAGCGCCGTGATCATGTGGCGGCCAGGAGCGCGGCGATCGGAATGGTCAAGGCAGCAGGCTCCGGCAAGTCCCTTCTCGTCGCGGTGGCGACTAAGGGGGGCGGCCGTGTCAATGAACACTTCGGTCATGCAAGGGAATTCCAACTTTTTGAAGCCTCGCCGAAAGGGATCAGCTTTGTTGGGCATCGCAAGGTCGAGCAGTATTGCGTCGGCGGCTGGGGCGAAAAGGCCACCCTCGACGGCGTCATCGCTGCGCTGGATGGCATAGACATCGTGCTCTGCGCCAAGATCGGAAATTGCCCGAAGGATCAGCTCGCGGAAGCGGGAATCCGAGCAACGGACGCTTATGGTCATGACTACATCGAAACCGCAATTAGCGGAGTTTACGCCACCGCGTTTGCGATCGGACCACTGGCTGCAACGGCCTAGCCGTCTCATTCCAATCCACCAGGAGTTAAAATGGCTTTCAAGATCATCGCGTCCCAATGCACCCAATGCGGCGCCTGCGAGTTCGAATGTCCCTCTGTAGCGATCAAATTCAAGGGCGAGGCCTATGTGATCGATCCGAACAAATGCACCGAATGCAAGGAGGCCGCCGACACGCAGCAATGCGTATCGGTATGTCCGGTGCCGAAGACCTGCGTCCCTGCTTGACTCCGTTTCGGCTTCGCCGCGACCGCGTCGCCTCAGAAGGAGGCTCTAACTCGAAAGGAATGTATCGCATGTGGCTCGGACGCGAACAGGACATCGAAATCCGCAAGCCTCCGCGATTTACGCCGGGTGAGCGGGTGCGTGCCACACGACACATAAAGAATGACGGCACCTATCCTGGCAGGGAGATCGGCGAAAACCTCGTGCGGAAGGGCGACGAAGGTTATGTGCGCGACATTGGCACCTTTCTCCAGCAGTTCTTCATCTACGCGGTCGAATGGATCGATCGCGGCACGGTGGTCGGCATGCGAGCGCGTGAACTGATGAGCCTCGACAAAGCGGAGGCTCCTTGCAGTGCCGAAAGCAGTGCCCGTGAAGGAACGGCTCGATGAAAGTCATGATCCGCAGGACCGGTGCTGGCTTGTCGGCGTATCTCCCAAAGAAGGATTGCGAAGAGGCCATCATCAAGCTGGAGAACGAACATTTGTGGGGCGGGGCCATAACACTCAGGAACGGCTGGCAGTTCGTCCTACCCGACCTTCCGCCGGATACGCGTTTGCCGATCACCGTCGAGGCAAGAAAGATCTCCGACGAGGACTGATGTTGCGGGTGGAAGAGGGTGCGAGAGCAATGAGCATGAACACGATCCTGAACTTGGGCCACCTCGTCGTCATCCAGGGCAGTTTTGCCGAAAAGCTGCTTGACCTTGCGCGCAACGCGCTCGGGGCCGATGAGATGATCCCATATCTCGGTCCGGGCCTTCTCCGCCTCAGTTCCGCTGAACCGTCGGTACCGTGCACGCCGGAAGCCGTCGCCGCGGCGCTAAATAGCCGGGCGCCAGCCCCTTCAAAGATTCGCACCAATATGTGGTCCGTCGCGCAGTTCATCGAACAGCGCCGGCATCGCCGGACGCTTCAGGCATGGATGGCGGAGATATTCGCAGCGCCGGCGGCGCCGACTGTTCTCCACACCTGGCTCGCGAGACTGCCGCTCTCCCTAATCATCGATAGCTGGTACGACAGTGCCATGCGCACGACCCTCGCAGAGGCCGGTCGAACGGACGTCGTTGAGATACAAGGCGTCACGCGGGCGAACGAATTCGGTGACATTTGGACGAAAGCCTACGACTTGTCTGGGAGCGAACTCGAACCCAGATCAGCCGCAAAGACGGTTCTCTATACGCCTCACGGCAGCATTAGGCCGGCCGCAAACTTTCTGGTCGCGGATTCCGATTATGTCGAAGTGCTCACCGAGATCGATCTCCAGACGCCGATTCCTGATGTGGTGAAGGAACGGCGCACCTATCGAGGCCTTTTCTTCGTCGGTTGCCGTTTCAACGATCAGATGCTGCGCACCTTCGCCCGACAGATCATGAAGCGCTCCAAAGGCCCACACTATGCGGTGATGGATGCGGCAATACTGACCAAGAACGAACGCCGTTTCCTTGCGGCAAGCGCAATTACGGTCATCGATATGCCCTTAGGTGAAGCCGCTGCTCGCCTCGTCGGATCGGGCACTGCTGTAGATGGTGGCCAAGATTTTCGTTAACGGGCGTCGTTAGTTGTGGGTCTCTCGCTTGCCTCAGGAAGCGTCGGAATTCAGTCTGGAACATACACGTGGGTACTGATGCAATTGGCGGCGCGACGAAGCCTCTGAATTCGTCCAAGCATGAGCAAGCGGCCGGGTGGGGCCGTGGCTTCAGCACGCTGCTGCGCATTACCCGCATGAATTTGCGGAACCGGTGGCAGGTCGCCTTCGCTTTCGGATCGACGATCGTAGCGGCAATCCTCCAGCTGCTCATTCCCCAGCTTCTCGGCCAGGCTGTCGACCAGACTCAGATAGCGATTGGGGGCGGTATTGCGGCGATCCCCGCAGAACAAGCGCTCTGGACTTCGGCTCTCCTGCTGCTCGCCGCGAGTACGCTACGCGGCCTGTTCACGATGGCGCAGAACTATTTTGCGGAGGCCGTCGGGCATCACGTCGCGTACGAACTGCGACTTGCTTGCTACGACAAGATCCAACGTCTCAGCTTTTCTTTTCACGACCGGGTTCATTCAGGCGATCTAATCACCCTCGGCATGCTCGATCTCGACGGCGTGCGGATGTATTTTTCCACCGCCCTGGTTCGTATGCTTCTGCTCACCATGCTGATGGGCATCGGCGCCTACACGATGATATCAATCGACGCGATGCTCGGGGTGATCGCGCTGAGTTTCGTCCCTTTCGTAGCCTGGCGCTCGTCGGTCACACAGCTAAAGCTACGCGCCACCTGGCTCGACCTGCAGGAGCGGCTTTCGGTTCTAGGCCGCGTGATGGAGGAGAATCTCGCAGGCATCCGCGTTGTCCGCGCGTTTTCGGCACAGGCCTTTGAGATGGTGAAGTTCGACCGCGCCTCGAAGAACGCGCTCGCCCTCGCCCACGAGCAGGTTGACGTCTACGTGCCCAACACGTCGGCGATGACGCTGTCATTCTTTTTGGCCATGGGGTTGGTCCTCTGGATCGGTTGCAACAAGCTCATCGCGGGCCAAATCAGCGTCGGAACGCTCGCCACGTTCCTTGCGTTTATGACCATTCTGCAAATGCCCGTCCGGCAGATCGGCCTAATGGTCAATGGCTTCGCCCGCGCTTACACTTGCGGCTCGCGCCTCTTCGGTCTGCTCGACCAGGACATCACGATCAGGGATGCTTCCGGCGCCAAACCGCTCGAGATCAGTGAAGGCACTCTGAGCTTCAATAATGTCTCGTTTGTATATCCCGGCACCGGAAACCGCCCCATTCTGAAGAATATCAGCTTTTGCGCCCGTAGAGGCGAAACGATCGCTATCGTCGGTCCGCCGGGTTCGGGCAAATCGACAATCGCTCACCTGATCGCCCGCTTTTATGACGTCACCGGGGGCACCATCACGCTTGACGGGCAGGACATCCGCGCGGTCACCCTTGCCACACTTCGCAAGGAAGTCGCAGTCGTACAGCAGGATGCATTCCTGTTCACTACCACGATCGAGAACAACATCGCTTATGGCGATCCCTGGGCGAAAGAACAGCGAATCGAGCGCGCCAGCGAATCCGCCCAGTTGCACGATTACATCCTCAGCCTCCCCGCAGGCTACAAGACGGTCGTTGGCGAACGCGGCGCCACCCTATCGGGGGGCCAGCGCCAGCGTCTCACGATAGCTCGCACAATGATGCTGCGCCCAGCAATCGTCATTTTCGACGACTCAACGGCCGCGATCGACGCCGCCACTGAGCAGCGCATCCGCGCGGCGATACGGCGATTCGCCAAGGATAGGGTGACGATCATCATTGCCCACCGGCTGAGTTCGCTCAGGCACGCCGACCGGATCCTGTTTATTGACAATGGCGAGATCGTGGAACGCGGCACCCATCAAGAGCTGTTGGCCAAGCGAGGACGCTATAAGGCCCTTTATGATCTCCAGTTGCGCCCGGAAGATGACAGTGCGATCACGCACAGAGGCGCGCCCTGATGACCAAGGGGCACCCCGCCGAACTTGAAATCGAACCTAATGACGGCGGCGGACGCCCCCCGCACGCGGTGGTCGGCTCCCACCGCATCAAGGAGGAGATGTTCGGCAGGGCTTTCGACAAGAGCATCGTTCGACGCATCTGGACTTTCGTTCGTCCCTACCGTGCTAGGGTAGTCATCTCGAGTGCCGCATTGCTGATCTTCGTCGGCACGCAGCTTCTCATCCCCCTGATCATCCGCCGCGCGATCGATCATGCCATAACTCCGGCAGGCGTTGATCGCTCCGCCCTGCTCAGGGCCGCCGGCGCGTTTGCGCTCGCTATTCTGGTTAATTTCGGCGCCGCCTACGCGCAGGAAACCGTAGTCGGAAAAATGGCTGACAACGTCCTCTTCGATATCCGCCGCGCAATGTTTGCCCATCTGCAGAAAGTTTCGCTCTCCTTCATGGACAAGACCGAGGTGGGACGCCTGATGTCCCGCCTTCAAGGCGACGTTAGCTCGATCCACGAATTCGTCGAGACCTCAGTCTATTCCGTAGGAGACATTGCTCTTCTCTTCGGCATCGTTTTCGTGATGCTGTGCCTCGACTTCCGCCTCGGCTTCCTGACACTCTCGGTCTTGCCGGCCCTGTTGATCACCCGCATCGTCTGGCTGCCGCGTGCCCGCGAAGCCTTCATGGCGGCACACGAAACCAATTCGGTCGTCAATGGCGCGCTGGCGGAAGCCATTCATGGCGTGCGCACCGTCCAGTGCATGGACCGCCAGCAGATAAATTTCATGCTTTATGACGACAAGGCGCATGCCGACCTCAGTGCTCACCTGACCGCTGCCAAGTATGCACAGGTGATGGTGCCGATCGTCGATGGCCTCACCGGGCTCGCCATGGCTATCGTCATCGTGGCCGGCGGCTCCATGATCATGAATGGTCGCATCGACTTGGGCGTTTTGGTCGCCTACCTATTCTATATCCAGCGCTTCTTTGACCCAATTCGCTCCCTTACCCTCCAGTATTCGGTCATGCAGCGCGCCATGGCCTCCGGCAAGCGGCTGACCGATGTGCTGGACGTTAGGATCGATGTTCAGGACAAACCGAATGCCAGAGTGCTTTCGCCGGAAATGGATGGCTCGGTCGAGTTCAGGAACGTCACGTTCGGCTACAATCCCGGCCATCCGGTGCTGAAAAACGTTTCCTTCAGGGTCATGCCCAGCGAGACGGTCGCTTTGGTCGGGCCGACCGGTTCTGGTAAATCGAGCGCGATGGCCCTCGTCCACCGCTTCTATGATGTTCAGCAGGGCCAAGTGCTGGTCGGCGGATACGATGTGCGAGATCTCACCCAGGAATCGCTCGGCCGAGAGGTCGCCATGGTGCTGCAGGAGCCGTTCCTGTTCACCGGGACGGTCTTCGAAAACATTCGCTACCACAAGACGGATGCCACGTGGCACAACGTGATCGAGGCCGCCAAGGCAGTCGGCGCTCATGACTTCATTATGAGCCTTGCAGACGGATACGATACCCAGCTCGGCGAACGCGGCGGCAACCTTTCTCTCGGCCAGCGCCAGCTTGTCAGTTTCGCGCGTGCTCTCGTTGCCGACGCCAAGATTCTCGTTCTTGACGAGGCCACCGCCAATATCGACAGCTACACGGAAATGCTGATCCAGAAGGCTCTTTCAAAATTGCTTAAAGGCCGCACTGGCCTCATCATCGCCCACCGGCTCGCCACGATCCGCAGTGCCGATCGCATCATCGTGCTTCAGAACGGCCAAGTCTTTGAGACCGGAAACCACGACCAACTAACGGCCTTGGGTGGGCTCTATTCCAAGCTATACAATCTCAACTACTCATCCTTCGACGACATTCCCGAAAAGAAATCCGATACGGGGGTACAAGCCTCCTCTTCGACCTAATGCAAACTTCTGCGCTGCGACACCAATTGATCTCCAAGCGAATTTCTTGGTCTCGTTGGCGCCTGCCTCTTCCATTTGGCGCATGGCCCCACTGAAACACCAGCGCATGAATTGTCTTGGTTATTGGCTTAGCCGTTCTTTCACAGACGCTTGATCTCGATGCCGTATTTCCTCAGCACGTAACCAATCTGGCGCGGCGTCAGTCCAAGCAGGCGTGCCGCCTTCGCCTGGACCCAGCCACATCTTTCCATCGCTGCGATGACACGTTCGGCATCGGTCGTTCTCGCACCATTTAAGTGCACTGCGCCGGCAGGGCCCAGCGGCAGCTCCCCTGCGGTCTCAGGCGGGACTGCGACGGCGGCAGAACTCCCGGCAGCAGCCGGCGGTATGGCCGGAACCACTGGCACCGGCACGATCGGCCGGGGTTGCAGCGCGAGTTTGCCAGATTTGGCCTTATGCAGCGCCGCAGCGAAGCATTGGCCCTGGTAGCATGCAAAGTCGTCTTTCCCGATTGATGGTCCCGCGGCCAGCACCGCTGTCCGATTCACGCAGTTTTGGAGCTCGCGAATGTTGCCGGGAAAATCACAGTTTATCAGCACTTCAATCGCACTGGGATCGAAGGTCAGCATACTGCCGTTCTCACCGTTGAAATTCCTGAGAAACTCGGCTGCGAGGAGCGAAATATCACTGCGCCTTTCGCGTAGCGCCGGCACCAGCAAGTCAACCACACTGATGCGGTAATAGAGGTCCTCACGAAACTCATTGCTGGCAACTGCCTCTTCCAAGTTCTTGTTCGTGGCGGCAATGATGCGAACATCGACTTTAATGGTCTGGTTGCCGCCGACGCGCTCAAACTCCTGCTCCTGCAGCACGCGCAAGAGCTTTGCTTGGAACGAGGGCGAGATCTCGCCGATCTCGTCCAGGAACAACGTCCCCTTGTCGGCGAGCTCAAAGCGCCCCTTGCGCGAGTTGAACGCGCTTGTGAATGCACCCTTCTCATGACCGAACAATTCGGATTCCAGGACTGTCTCGGTCAGCGCCGCGCAATTGAACTTGATGAAGGGCCGCTTGGCGCGCGGCGACAACTCGTGGATAGCCTTGGCGGCCAGCTCCTTCCCGGTACCGGATTCGCCTCGCAACAGAACCGTAATCTTCGCCTTGGCCACCCCGGCGACCTTCTCGAGCATACCGTGTAGCGCCGGACTGTCGCCAATCATCCCCTCGACGTGAACCTTCTTACGCTCTCGCGCAGGATGCTTGAGCTCGCGGAATTGCCTTTGCAGCCGCTCCTTCTCCGCCATCGGTTGCTCGCGGTCGCAGGCGAATGAGCGATGCAACTTCACTGTCTGTCCAACCAGGTTGGCGATCGCGGGTAGCAGACGGAGGTTGTAATCGAGCCAAGATCTTGACCTGTTGTCCAGTATGCGGTCGATGGTCAGCGTGCCCACGATATTCGCATCGACGCGAATGGGAACGCCGATGAAGGACACTGGCATGTTGTCGGAGACCCCGAGCACGTCCGTGTCGGCGGCACTGAAGGCAGAATGCACCGCTATGTTCTCGGCGTAGAGGGGCGTGTCCGTCGTCACAATCTGGTCGATTGCCTTCCGCGGCAGGTACATCCGGCTGCGCTCATCGCAGCTCTCGCTCCAGCCGGCGCCTACGGTAATGTCCAGTTCGCCATCACCGTCGAAGAGAGAGATGATGCCGTGCCGCATCGGCACAAACGATCGCAGAAGATCGACGACCTTGGCCAAAGTGACTTCGAGCCGGGAGGGGGCGGTGAGTGCTTTCGATATTTCGAAGATCCCGGTAAGCGTGCTCTCCTGCGACGGCACAATGGGGACCGCGTTGATCGTCGCGGATTTTGATTCGTCCGTTTTCGCGCCCAGCGATATGGAGCATGACGGCGTCTGCTCAGCAGTCGGTTCGGATTCCCGATTATTTTCCAAGTCTAGCATATCATCCTCGATCTCGGGCCACGAAATCAATGCTCGCGGCATGTGCGCCTGTGACGCCGTCGGCGCGTAGGCGCTCTCGTTAAGTGGCGTGGCGCGTTTCAGGCTCCTCCCGAGCGCAACCATACTTTGGTCTACAGACGGGAAGGAGGGAGGCTAGTCAACCGAGCTTTCTTTCATTTGTGAAAGCGAACTCGACGCCCATGAGAGAATCCCATCATGTAATTTTCGGGCAGGTGGCAGGTGGATGTAACGGCCGTGCTCGTCGCTGCCAAGGCTACGGACCTGCGGCCTCGCGCGGGCCCACTACGGCCGCTTCGAATGGCTTCGTAGAAGGCGCAGGCTGACGATAAGCACAACGTCCACCGCACTCCCTGCGCATGGAAAGACCTCGTAACTTTTCGTGTTTCCTTGAGTAGGCGCCTAAGCACACATCGAGCTGACGCGATATAGCTTGCGCAGATCAGGGGGATGTCCCGGTCATTGTTGAAATTCTGAAGGGGCGGCGTTGGTCGCCTCGAGCCTGTAGGCTCGGGGTGTCGATTCCACTGAGGAGAGCAACGCCATGAAAAGGAATATCACATTGCCGACGGCTGCGGCGAGCGGAGCTTTGGAAGAAGCGTTCGCCGACGTTCAGGAGAGCTTCGAGAGGCTCTGCCTTGCGGCCGGAATGGAGGCGCCGGGCGCGATGATGGAGGCGGACGTCGAAGCAGCCTGCGGCCCGCGCCACGGCCGGGTTGAAGAGCGCGAGGCGCACCGCTGGGGCTCGACGCGCGGCCGGATCGGGTTTCACGGCGGCAAGGTCGCGGTCGAGCGTCCGCGGATCCGGACCGTCGATGGGCGGGAGATGGCACTGCCGAGCTGGGATCGCGCGATGTCGGAGGACTGGCTCGGCCTCTGGGCGATGAACCTGATGCTGATCAACGTCTCGACGCGGCGGTTCGGACGGGCGGTGCGACTTCCGGAAGGCGATGTGCCGGCGGGTCATGGCAGCGGCGTGTCGAAATCGGCTGCGTCGCGACGCTTCGTGGCCTTGTCGACGGAGAAGCTCGACGCCGTCATGAGCGCGGATCTGTCTGATCTCGACCTCCTGGTCATCCAGATCGACGGGCTGCATGTGAGCGACGATCTCGTGCTCGTCGCCGCGATCGGCATTGACGGCAAAGGCGGCAAGCATCCTCTCGCGCTGGTCGAGGGCGCGACCGAGAACGCCGCCACCGTTCAGGCGCTTCTGGACAATTTCGTAGAACGTGGGCTCGATCCGGCGGTAGCGCGGTTGTTCATCGTCGACGGCGCCAAGGCGCTGTCCAAGGCGATCCGCGCGACTTTCGGCAAGGACAGCCTGATCCAGCGCTGCCAGATTCACACGGCGCGCAACATCATGGATAGGCTGCCCAAGCAGCTTCACGCCTCGACGCGCCGGGTGCTGCGCCAAGCCTGGGAGCTCGACGACGCCGGCAAGGCCGAAGCTCATCCGAAACCTCGCGCGTCGGCTCGACCAGGATCGGCCAGGCGTCGCGGCCAGCATCCTGGAAGGACTGGTCGAGATACTCACCGTCGTCCGGCTGAAGCTGCCCATGCAGCTTCGCCGCTCGCTCGCCTGCACCAACATTGCCGAGAACATGATGGGCACGATCCGCCGCGTCACGCGCAACGTGAAGCGCTGGCGCAATAGCAAGATGGCCCTCAGATGGGTCGCAGCCGGCATGATCGAGGCCACCAAGGGCTTCCGCAAGCTCAAGGCTCACAAGCAGTTGCCGGTCCTGGGCGCTGCGCTGATCGCCCATCAGCAGCGCCTCGCCGCAAAGCCCGTTGCTCCGGCATCGAGGGCTGCCTAACATGATATCGCGCAACGTCGCTCAGCCGAAGTTCAACAAGCTTCGGGACATCCCCCAGATCAGCGAGGGGCTTGGCAGGAACCGACGTGCGATCCGGCTATTCGGCCTAAACCGGAAGGCATACGTCAGATAAATGTGCTCGCAGCCGACGCAGACATCAAGTTTTGTTTAGGGCGCTTTTGAAAGTTGCGCTTGCGACGTGCTGCAAAACTGCGATTGTTTCGCCGAAATATATCCGCCATGTGGATAACGGAAGACATGCGTTTCAAAGGGCTTGACCTAAATCTCCTCGTTGTGCTCGACGCGCTGCTGGCGGAGCGCGGCCTCACGGCGGCGGCCCGCCGCATCAACCTCAGCCAGCCGGCCATGAGTGCGGCCGTCGCCCGGCTGCGCGATTATTTCGGCGATGAACTGTTTACGACAAGCGGCCGCGAACGTTTTCTGACCCCGCGTGCGACAGCACTTGCCCCCGCCGTCCGCGACGCTCTCCTGCACATCCATTGCTCGATTATCTCCTCGGATCCGTTTAACCCAGCTCAATCCGATCGCCGCTTCAGGATCATTATTTCCGATTTCGCCACGCTCGTGTTTTTAGAAAAAGTCGTGGAGCGTGTTGCACGCGAAGCCCCCGCCGTCAGCTTCGAATTGCTACCTCTCGACGACAACCCCGACGAGCTTCTCCAGCGCGGTGACGTGGACTTTCTAATTCTTCCGGATTTCTTCATGTCGAGCCCCCATCCAAGCGTGGCGCTTTTCGATGAGACACTCGTATGCGTAGGCTGTCCCACCAACAAGCAGTTGCCACGGCAGCTTACATTCGAGAGATACATGTCGATGAGGCACGTCTCGGTCAGGTTCGGGCGTATGCTGAAGCCGGCTTTTGAGGAATGGTTTTTGCTTGAGCATGGTATTAAAAGACGTGTCGAGGTCGTCGTGCATGGCTTCAGCATGATCCCGCCGATGGTGTCCGGCACGGCCCGTATCGCGACCATGCCCTTGCGGCTGGTCAGGCATTTCAAAAAAACGTTCCCCTTGCGGATCGTCGAACTTCCGCTGCCGCTTCCCGCGTTCACCGAAGCCGTCCAATGGCCGGCTCACCACAGGAGCGATCCGGCAAGCATCTGGATGCGGGAGATCATGATGCAGGAGGCATCTCGGATGGCTGCTCCGCTGTGAAACCAAGGGAGGCTCCAGGCGCTCCTGGATTTACTCAGCGTCACGCCACCCACTCTCACGTCGTTGTCAGGAGTGAAGAGACGACGGACTCTGATCCGCGGGTCGGAGCGCCCCTTTCCTGAAGACCGTCGCGTCGCGAAAATTCGCCTCAAGCTTGTCCGACGGACCGAGCCCAGCAATCATAGAAGCCGCAGTGAGTTCCGGCCGGGCTACGGCGGAGGCTCCGATGATGAGGGACGTGAGTCGCTGCCAATTGCGTGAACCTCCGCGCTCGCGCTGCGCAGGCTTTTTGGAAAAGGGCGGATTCGACATGCTTAGCCAGTTGCAAGCCATTCTCTCCGCACAACCCCACCCCACTTCGCAGTAAATAGAAAATTTTTCTCTTTCGAGCTGGTCATAAGGCACAGGTCACGCGATAGAGCAGCGGGTGATCGGTGCGTCAGGTGTTTTGTCCATGCGAGATTTCGGAAAAGTGATAAAATGGTTTGTTTCGATCAACGGCATCCACGCTATGGATAGCTAAAGACATGCGTTTCAAAGGGCTTGACCTAAATCTCCTCGTTGTGCTCGACGCGCTGCTGGGGGAGCGCAATCTCTCGGCGGCGGCCCGCCGCATCAACCTCAGCCAGCCGGCCATGAGTGCGGCCGTCGCCCGGCTGCGCGATTATTTCGGCGATGAACTGTTTACGACGAGCGGCCGCGAACGTTTTCTGACCCCGCGTGCGGCAGCACTTGCCCCCGCGGTTCGCGACGCTCTCCTGCAGATCCAGTGCTCGATTATTTCCTCGGATACGTTTCACCCAGCTCAATCCGACCGCCGTTTCAGGATCATTCTTTCCGATTTCGCCACGCTCGTGTTTTTTGAGAAAGTCGTTGAGCGTGTTGCGCGCGAAGCCCCCGGCGTCAGCTTCGAATTGCTGCCTGTCGACGACGGCCCCGATGAGCTTCTCCAGCGCGGTGACGTCGATTTTCTAATTCTTCCGGATTTGTTCACGTCGAGCGCGCACTCAAGCGTGGCACTGTTTGAGGAGAGACTCGTGTGCGTAGGCTGTCGCACCAACAAGCAGTTGCCACGGCAGCTTACGTTCGAGAGATACATGTCGATGAGGCACGTCTCGGTCAGGTTCGGGCGTCTAATGAAGCCCTCCATCGAGGAATGGTTCTTGCTTGAACATGGCCTCAAGAGACGTGTCGAGGTCGCCGTGCAGGGCTTCAGCATGGTCCCGCCGATGGTGTCCGGCACGGCCCGTATCGCGACCATCCCCTCCCGGCTGGTCAGGCATTTCGAAAAATCGTTCCCCCTGCAGATCGTCGAACTTCCGCTGCCGCTTCCCGCATTCACCGAGACCCTCTGTTGGCCGTCACTCCACAACAGCGATCCGGCAAGCATCTGGATGCGGGAGATCATGATGCAGGAGGCATCTCGGATGGCTCCTCCGCTGTGAAACTACGGGAGGCTTCCAGGCGAACTTACATTTGGTACCCCTGCCACTCCTTAATCTGGCGTCAATAGCCGGCGCTGAATGAAGTCAATGCTGGCAGCAAGTGCGCCTGCAAGATCGTCCAGCGTGCGGACCACCTCGATCAGCTCGAACGAGAAGGGTCCCTCATAGCCGCCATCAAGCAGCGCCTGGATCTGGCTGCCATTGTCGGAACCTCCAAGGAAGCGATCCGGGTAAATCCAGAACGTCGGGTCATTCACACCTGAAATGTGCACCAGGCCGGTAAGCTCGGAGAACAAGAACGTCTCCCCGGCCAGGGTGTGGTGGAACGTGTCGTGCACGAGGCGGAACACTGACTGGCCGTCAACCGCGGCAATGGCCTCGGCCGCTTGCTTCTTTGATCGAAGCGAGCAGGTGCGAAAGCCCAGCGGCTCGATGAGACCTATCAGACCGCGCGGCTGGAGGATCGGCTTGAGCGCGTTTAGAGCGACGCGCAGACTGTCATGGCGCTCGCCATTGCACGCCCACGAGCCGTCGTTGACCGGTTCCAGCACGACCGTCTTGGCCCCGCACGCCGCCGCATAGTCGGCGAGCTTGATCGCCGCCGACTGACGCGTGGGAGTCCAGTCGTTGAAGCGCTGCAAGGCGTTGACCGAGATTATGGTTACGCCAGCTTCGGTGGCGGCAGACCGGACGTCCGCAGCAGGAATGGCGCATGCAACAGGATTGCTGAAATGAAGGTCACGGATTTGAACATCGGTTAGGCCCTGGTCACGCGCAAGCGCGAAAAATGCACTGACGTCAAGAGGGGGCGCTGCCATGTGGTTGACCGCAAAGCGGGGAGATACCTGGCGCATGGCTTGGCTTTCCTTTCAGAAGTGCGGCCGCCAGTTTGCCTGTCTGGCTTATGCCGCGCCCCCCAGCGCAGGCCGATGCACAAGCCTGATTGAAGCAAGCCAGTCAATCGAGCGTTCCTTGCATTTATGAAAGGAATTTTGGCTCCGTGATAGAATCGCATCAATGTCAGATGTTTTCCGGGACATAGATGTCGAACGGCAGAAATGTCTGGCCCGGCATTTCCGCGGTGCCGGTCTTGATGCCTCGGTCTATGAGTAACATCAGCTCCTGGCAAAGCCGACGCAGTGGAGTGGCGACGGCCATGGTGACGATTTCATCTGCGAGCGCTGCCCGCGTCTCGGGCGTGATTTCATTCACGATCGCGACAAGATCCACACCTTTGCCCTCTTCGCGCAGCGCGGAGATAGCGCCCTCCATGCCCCCGCCGGCCATATAGAAGCCCACGAGCTCAGGTTCCCGCTGAATGAGATCCAGCATGGCTTCGTAAGTGATCTGCCGCTCTTCCAGGTTCACGAGCGTATCGAGCACTTCGAAGGTAGGTGCGTTCTCACGGAAATAGGAACGAAAGGCGACCTCCCGGAGCTCATGCCCCTGGAAACGGTGGCTGCCAACAAACACGGCCACCTTCCCAGGCCGTTTGGCGGCCTTGGAAAACATCCAAGCGGCCGTCCGCCCGACTTTGCGATTATTAAGACCGATGTAACCCTCGCGCACCCCGCAGGCGAAGTCAGAAAGCAGCGAGAACACCGGGATGCCTTTCGCCTTGAGCTCCTCGACCGCTGCCGTGATCTTCGGGTGGTCCGGCGCCACCATGGCGATCGCGTCGCAGCGGTTCCCAAGGCTCTTAAGGAGCGGGATCAGATCCCCGGGCAAATGTGACGGAGCAAATTCAATGAGCGGAATGCCGTGGAAGGATTGGGACAAACTTACCGAGGCCTCGACCTCGCGTGCGAACTCTTGGTAGAAATGCTGGGCCGGTTTTCTCAAGATGAAGCCCAGCCGGTAGCGCGGCAGGTGCCGCTTGAAGCGGTGCGTGATGAGACCGGCAGCATGATAGCCGATCGCGTGGGCTGCTTCGTGGACGCGCCGCGCAGTCTCCTCGCGCACAGGAAGGCGGGCGTTCAGAACCCGATCGACCGTTGCAACACTGACCCCGGCTTCGCGGGCAAGATCGACAATTGTGGGACGTTTGGCCATTATCAAATCTGAATGGTTATGAGCGGTGTGGCTCTATGATCGAGCAGCCTGGGCGGTGATCCCAGACTGCAAGTGAAGGGCTCGGCATGCCCGTGGTCGACATCATTATCGATGGACAGCACTGCGAGCGCGTATCAGCATACGATTCGGTTTGCTTAGGCCACTTATAATATGCACTCACCGCTTTTAACGCTCCTGATGGCATTTAGCGCCAAGCGCTTTTTCAGGCCAGCGAGGCGATCGTTAGATCTAGTCACGGGCCCGGCCACTTAGCAGGCGCGATGGGCGCACGATCGATCGGCCGGTTTAATGTCTCCGCAAGCTGATGACCGGAGAAGGCGGCTTCCAACTGCGCTTTATCCAATTCGCCCTCCCAGCGGGCGATGACGAGCGCTGCCACCGCGTTGCCGACCAAGTTCGTCAGCGCTCGGCACTCCGACATGAAGCGGTCGACGCCAAGGATAAGAGCGAGGCCAGCGACGGGGACACTGGGTACTACGGCGAGCGTAGCGGCAAGCGTGATGAAGCCCGCACCTGTTACGCCTGCAGAACCCTTTGAGGAAAGCATCGCAACGAGCAGCAGGAGCACCTGATCGACGATCGACAGATCCGTGTTCGTCGCTTGTGCTATGAAGAGGGCGGCCAGCGTCATATAAATATTGGTGCCGTCCAAATTGAATGAATATCCTGCCGGGATGACGAGACCCACGACAGAACGTTTGGCGCCAGCCCGCTCAATCTTCTCCATGAGCGAGGGGAGCGCGGCCTCCGAAGAGGACGTTGCCAGAACAAGCAGCAGCTCTTCCTTGATGTAGCGAATGAGAGAAAAGATGGAGAAGCCGTTGTAACGGCAGACCGCGCCGAGCACCCCGAACACGAATAGGAACGCGGTGAGATAGAACGTCGCGACCAGCAGGGCGAGGTTGACCATCGAACCGATTCCATATTTGCCGATGGTGAAGGCCATCGCGCCGAAAGCCCCGATCGGTGCGGCCTTCATCAGAATGCCGACCAGCTTGAACACCGGCGCGATGAGCGCCTGGAGCAGAGAAAGCACAGGCTTCCCCGTGTCTCCGCCCTTTGCCAGAGCGATGCCGAACAGAACCGAGAAGAACAGGACCTGCAGGATGTCGCCCTCCGCGAAGGCACCGACGACCGTTGACGGGATGATGTTCATCAGGAAGCCGATCACCGACTGCTGGTGCGCCTTTGCGGCATAGGTGCTCACCGCCTGGGCATCGAGCGACGCCGGATCGATGTTGAGGCCGGCGCCGGGCTGAACGACATTAGCAACTATGAGGCCGACGATCAGTGCCAGCGTCGAGAAGGTTAGGAAATAGAACATCGCCTTCCCGGCGACCCGGCCCAACTTCTGAAGATCGTTCATGCCGGCGATGCCGGTCGCAATTGTCAGGAAGATGACAGGCGCGATGACCATCTTGACGAGCTTGATGAATGCATCTCCGAGCGGCTTCACGCTTTCGCCGATCTCCGGATAGAAATAGCCAAGTGCGACGCCAAGCGCGATTGCGGCAAGCACCTGCACGTAAAGCCGCGCAAAATGGGGTTTATGAGGGCCTGCGTTCGCGCTGCGGATCTCTGGAGCTAACACTGTCTCTCTCCCTGACCGGGTCGGGGCGGGCGCTTCCTCCCTTCCCAGGCTTCTCCCACGCGGCGCCCCGGTCCAACGCTGCTGCCATCTCGGTCGCAAGTGCCGTGCCAAATGAAAACCTTCGCCAGACGCCCCTCAGGCTTGCGGTTTTGCCAGCAGTTGGATGACCCCGCATTTTCCGTCTGGTTTGCGGCACCTGAGCGGAGCATTGCGTCGAAGATCGCCGAGCCACTTGTTTCCCGACGTGCTCTTCATAGCTCCCTGCGGCAGAAGACGGACGCTTCCGCCCTCATTGATTCCAGTCGCAGGCCATAAACCGAGTGGGGTGTCGCTCTCACTTGACCTCAAGTTGCAACCCTCACAGCATAAGTCAGGTTGGTTGGGTGTTTGTTCCGCCCCCTGCTACGGGCGTCAGATGATCGGCGCGATGGTGGGGCCCGCTCAGCCCGCCAGACGAAGAAACTCGTCGAGTCAGGAGGGCTCAGACCGCCTACCAAACATTCCCACGCCACCGCCGCCGATCTCAAATGGAGGCTCTCCCGTACGGCTCCATTTGATGGCACTCCAGCGGTTCTCCATACGGTCTACGTCAGGTCCGACAAGATCGGCATTACGCCGGCGTCAGCCAAGATGAACTTCGACAGTAGCGCCGCGCTTCAAAGCCGGGCGACGTTCCCAACCTGTGGCGCGACAATTCTGGGTTCTTCCGCATATTTGGTGCAGGTGCGTCGTTCCCTTGGTTCCCCCGTCTGTTTCTACGGTCGTTAGGCGGCTGCCAGCAGCCTGTTTCTCAGCAGCGGATACCCGGAGCGCCCATACATCTGGCGCTTGATGGTCTTGAGACGGTTGATCTGTCCCTCGACGGGACTGGTGCTCCAGGGCTGGGTGATTGCGGCCCGAACAGCCGCAATGTCACGGCCGATGCCTGCTGCAAGGGAAGCCAGTTCGCTGTCCGTGGCGTCCTCGATCCATTGCTCGAGGCCGGCATCATCGTCGCCGCGTATCAGTGCAGCGAAACGTCGAGCCAAGTCACCCGCCTTCAAGAGTTCCGGCGCGCAGTCATAGAGATGGCCCAAGAATTGCTCGGTCTGCTCATCGAGCAAAGTCGTGTCTTCACTCAGCAGCCATGCACAGTTTCGGCATTTCAGCTCCTGTTCGTGAGCCACTCTGGCTCAGCTCAGGCAGAAATTCCACTTAACCCCCTGTTCAATTTTGCCGAGCCAGCTCTCACAAAGCAGGAATCCCGAAGAGTTCACCGGCCGGCACATGCCGGCCTTCATCCTGGCCTGTCGCCACGACCATCATCGTCAATCTTACGATGGTGGTATTCGCGAGCCGCAGCTGGACCGGCTTCGTCGTGAAGAACTCCTATGCCGCCAGCTAGGAATTCCATCGCAGCGGACGATGATAGGAGCATGGCGTGGCCCGCGCAGTCATGATGTCCATCTGCTCGTCCCTCAATCCGAATATATGTTGCGTCGTCCGAGGCCACGCTTTTCCGGCGGCGCGAAGCGCGTGATGCGTGTCCAAAACCTGACAGCAGCAGAAAACATGTCGGGTTCAATACAACCGGACATCTTGGACATTTGGAGGTTTTTCAAAGCGCAATCATGGGCTTATTGCGCGCTGAGCGTGCTGGCACGGCCTTTGCGAATTGAGATGCGGCAACACTGAGTGAAGGCTGACTGCATGCAGACGAACAAGACGAGCGATGCTCTCCTTTCCTTGAACCTTCTGCCCCGTCTCTACCGGGGAAACAAGCTCGCGCATAAAGCGCGCAATCTTTGGCAATAGCTTTGGAGAACAACATGGTGTTGCGTATGGAGTCCCCGGCTCCTCCCATCAAAGTGGACGACTGGCTGCGTGGCGAGCCCCTCACGAACTTCCAGCCCGGCAAGGTGTACCTCCTAGAATTTTGGGCGACTGGGTGCGGACCCTGTGTGGCGGCGATGCCTCATCTGATGCAGCTGCAGGAGGAATATCGAGACAGCGGATTTGAGGTCGTCGGAGTCGCAGCTAGCGAACAGGGCCCGACCGCGGAGGAGGCGCGGACCAGCTTGGATGCTTGGCTGACCGAGAGGTTCCCGAATCTGAACTATCGGATCGCGTTCGACTACACAGGCGAAATGAACAAGCTTTGGATGGAACCCAGCTTGTCCGTCGGGATTCCGGCCTCGTTCGTGGTCGACCGAGACGGCCACATCGCCTTTATCGGCGACCCGGCGGACCTCGAGGACGTTTTGCCGAAGGTTCTTAACGGCAGCTGGCGCAGCAGCGATGAAGCGAAAGCCGCCGATACACGGCGAGTCGCTAGTGACCAACGCACAGCACGCGAACTATCGCTGACCATGCCGATATACGCCAAACTTCGGCCGGCGATGGAGGCCGAGGATTGGATGGCGGCACTCACGGCCATCGAAGAAGGCCTCGCCTTAATGCCAGATGAAAGCGGGTTCCGGGAAACTCATGCGAATCTACTGCTTCACAAGCTGCGCGACATGCGGGCCGGCTTGCCAGCCATGCGCCAATTAGTCGAGGACGCGATCGACAAAAAATTCGTGGCCGTGTCTTGGATGGTCATGGCCCTGAACCAACTCTTCGATCCCGCGATGGAGAACTCCCATCTCCCCCAGGCTGAGCGCTTTGCGATGGGCGACAAGCTCTCGGAACAGATCCTGACACTCAATCCTCCACAAGGCGACGGCCCCCTTAAATTCCGTTGGTACCTCCCGGTCGCTCAGTATTATTACGAGAGCGGCAACAAGGATCGCGCGATTGAGTTGATCGAGGTGGCATTGAAATCTCTGGGTGATCCGGAGACAATGCCGGACCACTTCAAACAGTACTACCTTAGCCCATTGCTCCAAGCCCTGGCCAACTACACGGGTGAGAACGCCTGTTACGCGGATCTTTGCGTGGTTCCGCAAAACCAGGCTCCTGAAAATCAAGCCGCAGTCGCCTCATGAGCAAAGATCGCAAAGGGATGACAATTGGAATTGAACCCTGGCCAATTCGTCCAGTTTCTGCGGCGAGCCCGCGGTAAGTATGTCCATTGCAGCACAGGGCGCATCGCTTGCCGCAGGTTGGAGTTAAAATCTTGCGATGACCTCCGGCCGCATCGCCGGAGACGGGATGCTCGACGCGAAAACTGGGCGCGGTGGAAGACCTCGCAGTCGAGGACGTCTTCAAGGTCGGCCAGGGGGACATCACTTGCGTGGAATCGGCCCGGCCAAGCCGGACGTCGGCTGCGCAAGTGTGCCCGAAGTCGGCGTCCCCGAAAACAGAAATCGTCCATCGAGGACGAGGACTGGAAATTGAGGAGAAGGCGAAATGTCTGATGCCGCGGTTGGCCGTGCCATCAACGAGGAGTAGGCGGCCCTTGCCACCCCGTTTGTCAAATGCCTCGTGCGGCTGATCCGCGCTCAGGACTCCTACGGCTTGTTGGAAGGCAAATCGGACGCCACGCTGCTAGCCGACTTCATCGTCACCTGGCAACAGCGCCGTGCGATCCCTGTCATCGGCGATCCCGCTCCGGACGTGCTGTGGAGGCTGGACATGTTTTACACCGCCGTCGGGCTTGGGATCGAGGAGCGCTCCGGCCAGATGACATCGCCAATAACAGAGATGAAACCGATGGGGGCTTCGGGGCGCATGCTTTTCACGGTCGGGCGGTTGGTCGTTCTGTCGAGACGTCCACCAGTTCGGCTTCGAGACGTTCCGGAAACTCGCGGAGGCCGGTACGAAACTGGTCGACGATGCGACTGCTATTGCCTATCGCGACGTGGCGCGGGCGTGAAGAAACAACCGATTTCAAGGAAGGATTTATGTCAAAACTAGATGAGATGGCGACGAAAGTCCGAAAGCTTCAGCTGCGCGCGGCCGTTGCCAAGATGAAATTGCGCGACCTTGCAGAGGATCTCCCGGTCCAATGGACTGAGATAGAGGAGGTTGCGGAGAAAGCGTACGCCGTTTTTGCCGAGTTGGATGATGCCAAGAGAGAGCTCGCTGCAATGAAGAATTTACGATGAGGAGCACATTCACCACCCGCGACGGCTCCATATGGCTGCCGGAATATCTGACCGCTATAGATGGCAGGACTTGTATCGGCTGCGGGCGCTGTTTCAAGGTCTGCTCGCGCGAGGTCATGCACCTTCACGGCGTCGATGACGCGGGTGAAATCCTCGGCGTCTGCGACGGCGAAGACGACGACTTCGATGGCGAGCTCAATCGCATGATCATGGTTGTCGATAATGCCGGCCGCTGCATTGGCTGCGGAGCCTGCGGCCGCGTCTGCCCGAAGAACTGCCAGACCCATGTTGCGGCCGACCAGGTCGCAGCATGACTTGATGGGACAAACCAGGAGAACGGCGTTGCCCTTTAGAATCTTTTGTGGCGTGTTTGTGCTGGTCCTGTGCGGCAACGCTGTGGCTGTCTACTTCGCCTCGCATTCCATCCGTCTAGCAGTTGTCAGAGCTATGACGGAATTTGGGTGACTGGGTTGATCAAGCGGCGCTTTGCGGCTTCATTTCGATGACCTCGATGCTGTCCTGGAACCTGGCACCTGCGAGCTGTTTGGGCAACTGATTTTGTCCCTTCAATCTTCGCCAGGATGTTGCGGCGGCCATGACGAGCTTGAAGACCATCAGGCTGGCGGGAGGTCGAAATCGGGCTTGGCATCGTCCGATGCCACCTGCCCGGTTATAGCCGTGGAACTGGCTCAAGCTCGCCCGTATCGCGCACGTTCCGTCTTCCGACGCGTCACCGGCCAGAGCAAGGCGGTCGGCACGATCGGCTCAACGATCAGGAGGTCGCCCGCCTAGTCAAGCGGACTGCGCTCGCGGCTAGAGTACGCGGCGACTTGCCGGAAGGCAAACGCGGAAAGCTCTGCCGGCCATTCGGCGCTCGCCTCCCCGGCCAAAGTCGACGAGTGCTATTTACCCTGTGACAAAGGACATGGGGCGAACAAGTACATCCATCACTATTGACCACGGTCATAAGAGAGTTAACCGCCTTGATGCACGGCGATCGGTGGAGATCAGAACCGGCGCCTCAGTGATCGCGGCCAGCTTCAGCCCTTTGGTGAACCGGCATGCCCCTCTAGCCACCGTGCCAGATCACCTTCAAGATCCGCCGAAACAGAAAAGAAGTCCCAAAGGATCGGGTTTCAGTGCCTTCTGGACCTGCAGAGCCGGCGCGCGCAAGCCCTTGCGCCTCGGTGTGACCAGTGACAAGCACACCCGGCCGGAATTGAGACCGTCGGATCACCGGGGCGGTCCACCTGAGTCGAAATGGACTGGGCCGAGATGGAAGCGCGTCGTGCTCGAGGGGCGCATCGCTAAGGTGGCCTGGCGGGGGGCAGGACGCCCGAAAGGGGCCGCACGTATGCGGCACCTTCGGCGCCGTGCAAGAGCTCAGCATTGAAAAACCAGCACAAGGCGAACTCTGGCCGCAGAACATTAGCCGCAGCACCCACTCTCATCTTCTTCGGCTCTTTGCCCTCTTGAGGTTTTCTCACTGAGGCCGAGAAGGCGGCTATTGAGACGGCTCGACAATGTTCGGGTGTCGCCGAAGACCATCTCCACATCCTCGCGCGAGACGACATCACTGCCATCCCGTGCCAGGCTCCGTTGAGCCAAACGACGGACCATCTCCTTGACATAGGCCGCGCTGCTGTTCTCCGAGCGTGCGACGGCATCCGCCAGCGCCCCGTCTTCGAAGACGAGCGCACGACCATACAGCGCGATCAGCCGCTCGCGGCAACCGGCGTCGGGAAGCGGGATCTCAATTGCTTCGTCCACGCGGCCTGGCCGCGAGGCGAGCGCGTCCTCAATGTCCTCCGGCCGGTTCGTCGTCAGGAGGAAGAGGATATCTGCATTTGGTTCAAGGCCATCGATCTCGTTCAACAGACGGTTGAGCAAGCATTCGGCTTTTGGGCTGTAAATGTTTTCTCGCGACCGACCCACCAGATCCACGTCTTCAAGTACGACGATGCTCGGCTGAAGGGTGCGGGCCAACGCGATGTAGCACGCAATATCCGTTGTCTGCTCAGCCGTAACCAGAACGGTAGTGCGTCCGGGCAGATTGGCAGAAACATAACGGATGACGTGCGTCTTGCCTGTACCAGGGGGACCATAAAGCAGAATACCCTTTTGCGCGTGTTGGCCGAGGCGCTTCAACCCCTCTCGGTGTCGATCAAAGTCGAAGACGTTGGCATCAAGACGCGCCATAGTTGCCTCCGAAAGCACCACGTCGTTCCGGGGTACGGCGGGAAGGCGATGAACCCGAATCGTTCCCGGCATCCCGGAGTTTCGTGCATCGAATTCGAAAGAGAGAACCTTGTTGCGGTAGTATCGCGAGCTTTCGCCTGCCGCCTGGATTTTGCTCAGAAATCCGCGCGAGAAGGCGCATGCCTGCTCGCCAGGCAAATAGGCGATTTCCACTTGAACCGTTCGGCCGCCCCAGTGGTCAAAAAACTGCGATAGGAGGATCGCGACAGGCTCTTGGCCGATAAGGAACAACCAGAGGCCATTGTGCAGAGACGCGTAGGGCACATCTTCGCCGATATCGATGTCCTGATATTGCAAGGGTGTCAGCGCAACGGCGTCACCGTCGCGAATCACCATGTCCGACAGCTTCATGGCTTCGAACTCGTCCCACTGGTGGACGCCGATGAGCTTGGGAGATAAAGTCGTAATCTGCTCTTCAATGACCGTTTGAAGGTCAGGCAGCATATGGGCAGCAAACTTTCGGCGCGAGCTAGCGAGACCCGTCAAATCATCGGTTTTGAAATGCCGATTTAGTGCCTGCCAGGCATAGCGATCGATATCGGTCACAGCAGAATCCTTTTTTGCGGTTGAGGGAAGAACGATGCGACTGCATCATTTGTCGTTACGGCGCCGCCGAGCTCCCCCGAATTGCTCCCACCGGCAAGATTATCGAAGCAATTTGCGTGCCCGGTTGGCGCTCCGTTGGCGTTCCACCGCTTCCCGCTAGCCAGCGGCGCTTCTTGGCGACCTTTCGGTCGGCCTTGCGACATTCTAGTCCAGTTCCGGACACAAGAAGGTCTCGATACGCACGCTCGGCGAGACCAAATTGGAACCCCAAGCATGTAAACGTCGCACCCCAGCCCAATTCGATGCTCATCGAAGGCGCTTGCTGAAGAGCGGCTGGCCATTGGGGTGCTGCCACGGGCGTGCGTTCGCGCTAGTCGCGGCTCTGCGTACACAAAAACACGCTAGGGTAGACACTGTGCAATCGCTGCAATGCCCCCCGTGTGCGGTATTGCATGGGCTTGCGCTGTCTGGTCCGTCTTTTGCCAGCCGGTGCGGAAGCGTGAAATTCATCGCTACACAGAACTTTTGTTTCAATGCGATGACCTGGCGGCCATAGCGCGCACCCTACCTTGGCGAACACGTCGTCGAAGCCAAAGCGTTTGTGCAGAAGCATTTCATTGGAAATGGCATGCCGCTTGCTCCTCGTGCTTAGAGCCCATCAAACCACGAAGAAAGCGACTACCGGACCATGGTTGACACCCGAAGCCCTAAACGATCGACAAAGGCGACGGTGGTCGTCCTCGCTGAAGACCGGGACATCGTCCGGTTCGGAGATCCGTCCTCGGAGGTCGCTTTGCAGAGGGGGTCCGATGCCGACACGCCAGATGATGCTCGCGCATTTGCCGTGTACCGGTCCGCATCAGCTAGCCAATACGCTGAACCAGTTCAGCCACGCCAGTCTGTGGCGTGGAGACTCACATTTGCGACTCATACGCTTATCCCGCTACTGGCCATTTCCGGCTGTCAAGAGTTTCACCCCGGGCATGAGCAGTGGGTGATCCATGCCGGTTCCGGCGCCGCAGTCGCGGTAAGACGGATCGAGCCGCTCGAAAGTCCCCTCATCCCTCACATCGATACCGTTCGGGTGAGGAACATCTGGAGCCGGACCGTTCCCATGGATCGGGAGCCGCGTGGCATCATCTCGCGCCTGGTACGGGGCCCCAGCGCGGTACTCCCGCGAGCTCAGTCCAGTGCGCCAGTTTTTCTAGAGGAGCAAGCTGAATGACCGTTCAAAAAAAGGTTCCCTTCGTCACGTTTCTCACGCGTGTTCGCGACACCACGCAGGATCCCCGTCGCGCAAGATCGCCGGTAGCTTTCAGGCTGCTGTCAGCTAGGGCTGGCAAAAAAGGTGTTATCGGAACAACCAATCAGGAGACCTTATAAAATGAAAACTTCGGCCCAACTCGGCCAAGTTGGCACGAGTCTTGAAGCCCTTCGGTTCGAGGCGGCGAGAGCTGCCGACCGGCATTCATGTCGCGGGCAGCCGCGATGAATCGAACAGAAGAAGGAAAGCTACATGTCGGGCCTGCACAGCTTCGAGTCGGAGCAGACAAACGAGCATGGCGGACCAGGTTCTCATCGTCGACGACGACAGGGTCGCCTGTCCGCCCTGCTGAAGATGAAGCAATACTACACAGAGAAGTAACATGAAAAACAGACTTCGCGTATTGGCAATGGCGGCTATCATTGCCTCTTCCCTTCCATCCTTTGCGCTGTCAGAGATTTACGAATGTTGGATCGATGTCGAAAATCACAGTGACGTTGCAGTAGAAGAGCTCCACATAAAGCCCATCCGCGCCAAGCGCTGGGGTCCGGATCTTCTGGGTTCGTCCTACTTGGATCCAGGCTCCGAGATCATGGTGGAGCGGCCGGGCGGCTTGTGCCGCTTCGATGTGCTGATTGAGTACGAAGATGGCCGCAAAAAGGTCATCCGGGATATCAATCTTTGCGAGGAGGACGCTCTTAAAGTCTGACCCGCAACGCAAATGGAAAGGTCAGCCTCGAGGCTGACCTCAGACCGCTGACAAACCCCGTCGAATTTCGGCGGGGTTTGTTTTACGTGATTGAAGTGCTTTGGGAAGGTTGCGTCAGGAGATTTTGACAGGTTGAATGCTTTTTGGCTTGGCACGCTACATGCGCGCTGTTCAGCAAACGCGCGACTGAGTGGTCCCACCGCCACGAGAGCCGCTGACTTACGCCACCTCCCAAGGCGTACCCGGCCCGGCAGCGAGCTCAGTTTCCTGCCGGCATACGTGTTCAGACTTACTCGCGTTCAGAACAGCAGCTCATTCTAAAGCTGTGGAACTTTAATGGGAGAAGCGAAATAGGGGGTCCAGAGGAGCACTTTACCAAGCATTCACGCATTCACGCCTTCTTCATTGAGCCGCGCGGCGATCTTCTTCGCCGCGATATCGAGGGGTCGGCGGAACGTCGAATAACGCCAGCCGAGGCGCTCGCGCAGGGACTGGCCTACCGCGGTAATCCCAAAAGGCTGGTGACGATGCAGATGCAGAAGCCAATTATTGTTCTGAGCATGCTGTCAGCAAATTTGATCTTACCCGCGTACTTTGTGAAAAAGAAAACTGCCAAAGTGCGAAGAAAAAGACGGTTATCGAAATGATTACTTCTGCCATTATGTAAGGACGAAAAACATCAATGTTTATATCTGATCCCTTAGGTGCAGCAAGTGCCACCTACACTCGCATAAAGTTGCTTGCTTCGTGTAAGTTCGACACGTATCTCAACAGTATCCTGTCAGCTTCTCCTGCTCGAACGACAAGAGATCTCAGAGTCGGTTTGGAAAATCACGGATGGGCGTTTCTGCGTAGCATGATGCCGCCCATGGCGACGAGGATCATGGCCTGCGAGACATCGATGCGCTGCTCGTAATCGCGCACGAGGCGTCGCCACCGGATCATCCATCCGAACGTCCGTTCGACGACCCAGCGACGCGGTAGAACCTTGAAGCCTTTCTGGTCGTCGGCGCGGCGGATGATCTCGACGATGAAGTCGAGATAGCAGGCCTTATCCATCAGCTTGAGCCGGTCATAGGCCCCGTCGGCGAAGAGATGCTTGACCCACGGCCAGCGTTTGCGGATGCCGTCGAGTATCGCCTGCGCACCCGCGCTGTCGGAGATGTCAGCGGTGGTCAGGTTGACCATCAGGAGCCGTCCGTCCGTATCGACCGCAATATGGCGCTTGCGCCCGACGATCTTCTTACCCGCGTCGGTCGCGCCATATATGGGAACGCCTGATTGTAGGCTTAGGGCCAGACTTACGAGTGATTCCTCGACCGCAACAACGGTCACCGGGTCGCTTTGATAACTGTGACCCAAGGGGTCGCGAACCGGATGTGGATGTTTGCCAGGCAGGTATGCGTAGTCCGGGAAATTCTTTTCGCGAGGACGTGACATAGACCCAGCGATTATGAAAGCGCGTTGGCGGCAATTCCAGATGAAGTAATCGCTTGCGCCAGAGTGCCAGCGGTAAAGAAATATCTTGCGCTGCCCCGACAAAATGCGCTCATGGTGCCATTCCTCCATGGGCACGTGCGCCGGGAGGGCACCTCTAAAACGACCGATAGACCGAGGGAGGGCTCAACCCAATGAGCAGGGTGCCGCGCGCAGATGCGAGTCCAGCTTCGTCGGCGACATTTGCGCCGCTCGAGAATGCGACCTTTCGATCGATCTGGCTTGGCACCCAGGTCGCCAGCCTTGGCTGGCTAATTCAAACTGTCGCCATCAGTTGGCTGATGGCGACCATCTCGACTTCGGACGTTATGGTCGCCTTGGTTCAGGCTTCGACCACACTGCCCGTATTCGTCCTGTCGATCTTCGCCGGGGCCCTGGCTGACAACTACAGCCGCCGCAATCTCATGTTCGCTGGCTGGTGCATGATAGCGTTGTCCTCGGCGATGCTGACTGTTCTTGCGGCCCTCGGGATTTTCAATCCATGGATGGTTCTTGCCTTCAGCTGTTTGGCCGGAGCGGGCGCCGCTTTCACCGATCCTGCTTGGCACGCGTCGGTGGGCGATATCTTACGAAAACGCGAAGTCCCAGCCGCGGTCACGCTCATCTCGGTTGGATACAACGCCATTCGAAGCGTCGGCCCGGCGCTGGGTGGCATCGTCGTTGCCTCCTTTGGACCTCTGACAGCTTTCGCTGTGGCGACACTGACCTATGTAGCGCTGCTGTGGACCATAGGGCGCCGCAAATGGGATGTTCGCACCTCACCTCTCCCGCGCGAGCCTTTGACCACCGCCATCCATGACGGAGCGCGCTTCACGGCCCTGTCGGCGGAGATCAAGGCGGCAATCGCGCGTGGAGCGCTTTTTGGCCTGACCAGCATCTCCATACTCGCGCTGCTGCCTCTCGTTGCCCGCGATCAACTAGGGGGAGGACCAATCGTTTATGGTGTCCTGATGGCCGGCTTCGGGACGGGCGCCTTGTGCGTCGGCATTTGCAACAATGTCTTGAGGCGGTCGCTGTCCCAGGAGCGGCTGACAACACTGGCATGCATTGCCTGTGCGGCGTGCTGTCTATCTCTTGCTCTCACTACTTCAGTGGCGGTGGCGGCTATTGCGCTGGCGCTCGGCGGCGCGGGCTGGGTCGTCACCTGGACGGGGCTCGACGTGAGTGTCCAATTGGCAAGCCCAAGGTGGGTCGTCGGTCGCACGCTCTCGATCCACTATGCCCTCTCGTCTGGCGGTATCGCGGCCGGCAGCTGGCTGTGGGGCTCAGTGGCTGAGACCTATTCGCTTACCTTGTCCCTCGAGGTTTCCGCTGGAGCGCTGGTAATGGTCGCGGCCACCGGCTTCCTGATGCCTATCCGTCAATGGCAGGACTCTGATCAGGATCCTTTTGGCTTCGAAACGCCACAGCTCGCTCTCGACCTGAAGCCGAGAAGCGGGCCGATCGTCGTCAAGATCGAGTACTCAATACCGGAGGCAAACGTCGAAGCTTTCCTGGACCGGATGCAGGAACGACGGCGAGTGCAAAGCCGCGTCGGTGCTCGGCACTGGAACCTCCAGCGCGATCTTCAGGATCCTTTGCTTTGGACAGAAACCTTCCGCACGCCGACCTGGATGGACTATTTGCGGCTGAATCATCGCCTGACGACGGCGGACAAGGCGTTGGACCAACATCTGCTCGAATTGAACATGGCAAATCCGCCTCGTACCAAGCTTTCGATTGAACGACCGACCGTGGCAACCCAGAGGCGGGATCAATCGACGCGATTTTTCTTCCGGCTGTGATCGCCGGCTTTGGGTTGGTAGAGCTTGGGGGACAGCGAGATGACCGGTTTGGTGAGATTTGAGAGGCAAGTCGTGGTCCAGATTGGCCGCCACAGCCTAGAACGTGCCGTATTCGATGTCAATGATGCGGCCGCCATCTTGCTGCAGGTTTTTGGTCGTCAGACGGAGAAGCGCAGGGCAGCGATGGACGCCTGTTTGAAGGCTCTACGGGGTAAGGCTCATCCACCCGCCGCCCGAAGGGCCTTCGTCGCGGCCGCGCGCGAAGCAAATATCCTACGCGGCGATTAAAGGTCAAAAATTCGTATCGTTCATCAGTTCCTCCATTAGCCGAACGAGCGTTTAAGACGTCGAGCCCGCGTCGCCCGACGCTGACCGAAGCGGCGAGAAAATATGTAAAGAGCCGCTTTGGCTGACAAGAATGCACCGGTCTACGTCTTCAGCAACGCCGGCAAGCAGCGTAAAGTCTTCGCCCGAAATCAGGTGGTATCCGATCTCCAGGGTGAACGCGCCGCTGGCCGCCGGGCCTCAGGCTCTGCTGATCAAGGGCGGCGGCCACGCATCGGGACCTCGATCGACCGACATTCTGTTACTCCGCGATCAACAACCGATCCGCTTCGACACGCCGCGCCTCGCCGCATCGATGCGCGGGACGGGTTGCATGCTGGCCGGCGCGATTGCGGCGCACTTGGCGCACTCGCGGCCCCTTGAAGACAGCGTGCGAGGCAAGCTGTTTGTGTTCGAGAAGCTCTTGAAGCATGCAGTCACATGACAGCGAGTGACGATCGGAAGAGTTGGACTAGCGACGACGCTTCTCCAACGAAAGCGAATTAAAGCGCTTTGCAAGAACTGGAAGGGCTGCAGTTTTCTTTTTTCGCGGTCCACTGAAAAGTCTTCAGCCTAAACATGACTATTGTGGTTCGCCTGTCGTATTTCCGAACGCCATTGCACGGTAAAGTGACCGAACCTCGTCGCTAGCATGGCACGGAAGGCCAGGAGGCCATCGTACAAGCTGAGGCACCACAAGATGGCGTAGACCGTCACGCTCTTCAAAAAAGAATATTCGGGGGATCGTCATCATTGATCCGGCTGCCGGGAGGCTCGGGCAGCTGAAAGAGGGCGATGGCTATGATATGGTCAAGGACGGGATGGCATGATTTGCGTCAGGCACCTGCACGGATCACTTCTCAAAAATGGCAGGCCGGTCCCGGCATCGAGACGCCGTCGCGAGATTTTCGAGGTGGCGGTAGCTTCGCTGTCTGTTGTCCGCAGGGTGAAGTCCGTAGCAGATGAGTGTGCGCTAAAAGGCATGGCCGCTTCCGCAAAGCGGAGGCGGCTACAAAAGCGCAATCGATGCGAATTTCGTGACGATCACCGTCGTGTCCTTCAGCATGATTTTGCGAAGGCCCACGGTCTCCCGCGCGTCGGGCGCCGTCAGACTGCTCGTCGGTAAGTCCAGAGCTGTGCGGGCGGGATGTTGCGGACGACGAAATCATAGTGAGACACGACGTAGCGGTCGGGCATTTTGATCACCGGCGACAAAGGTCCGTAGGTGATTTGATCACGGGCCTCCCGCGAGGAATTCGGGCGAGCAAATCCTCGAGCAACGCAATGCACTGTTCCATTGGAAAGCTCAACAACGGCACCGCACTTATCACACAGTCGAATTGCTCCCCGCTCCGCTCGGCCAGCACTTCCCCCAGCGCGAACGCATCGCCCAATCGAAAATCCACGCCCGGAAGGGCTCCCGTCAGGCGCTGATAGAAATCCTTGGAATATTCGACCGAAATCAGCTGATGCGGCTTGATGCCTCTTTGCAGGATTGCCCTGGTGATGACGCCAGTTCCCGCGCCAAGTTCAAGAACCGGCAATCCGGATGCCGGGTTAATCACGCTTGCCATGCGACGCGCGGCATGAACGGACGTTGGCATGAGCGCGCCCACTCGTTTCTTGTCCTTCTGCCAGCCCTTGAAGAATTGCACTTCCTCTTCAAACTTCCTGCCGAGGCGCTCCTTCAATCGAAAGACCATATCATGCTATGGCTATTTGTCTGGGCCATGTTGACGACGCACGTTTGTACAAGCCTTGCGGCATTTTCAATCATGCGGCATTGGCTGCCGCGAGCAACTCGCCTTTGCGCTGCCCGGGAAGAACTCCGACGTTATCGATAAGCCGCGTCCCGCCGAGCCAGGCGGCGACGATCAGGCGGGCCGGTCGATCCGCGGCGGAAAGCGGCGACAGGTCATGGTCTGCTCGTAGCTCGAGATACTCGACCTCGTCGTAACCGGCAGCGAGGATCGCTTGCCTGGCCTCGGGAAGCACAAGCTCCGCCGGCGCTCCCGCCGACAATCGCCCGGCCGAGGTGGAGAGGACTTCGGCGAGCCTTGGCGCTGCCAAGCGCTGTTCGGCCGAGAGCCTGACATTGCGCGACGACATCGCCAGGCCGTCAGCTTCACGTACCGTTGGACATGCTACAATCTCGATCGGAATCTCGAGATCGCGGACGAGCCGGCGAACCACGTGCAGTTGCTGGAAATCCTTCTCGCCGAAAAAGGCGAGATCAGCACGCGTCTGGAGAAAGAGCTTGGCGACGACGGTTGCCACGCCGTCGAAATGGCCGGGACGGAACGCGCCGCACAGGCCCCTGCTCACCCCACTCACCGAGATCGTAGTGGCGAAACCTTCCGGATACACGTCCGCTGCATTTGGCGCGTAGAGCAGATGAGCGCCGAGCGGCGCAAGCTTGGCGGCATCGTCATGCTCAGTGCGCGGATAGGCCGCGAGATCGGCCGCGCTGTTAAACTGTCTCGGGTTGACGAAGAGCGTCACGATAACCCGGTCGGCCTTGGCGAGCGCGGTTCGCACCAAGCTCAGATGGCCTTCATGCAAGGCACCCATAGTCGGCACGACAGCGACCTTCAGGCCATTCTGACGCCATCCGGCCACAGCCATGCGCAACTCGGCGACGGTTCGTGCGATCGGAATGGTCATCCGGCTTCTTCTCCATTCACGGACTTTGGCGCATCGCCGAAGACATGGTCGGATCCCGGAAAGCGGCGGTCGCGCACTTCCTGCGCATAGGCCGCAATCGCCTCCCCGGCGATCTCACCGAGTCCGGCATAGCGCTTGACGAATTTGGGCCGGAAGTCGCCGAAGGTGCCCGACATGTCGTCGACGACGAGAATCTGTCCGTCACAGGCTGCCCAGGCGCCGATACCGATCGTCGGGATCGCTACCTCTGCGGTGATCCGGGGGGCGAGCGCCTCGGGGACCTTCTCCAGCACCACCGCGAATGCCCCCGCTTCGCTCACGGCAAGCGCGTCGGCCCCGACGCGCTTCGCATCACCGCCTCTGCCCTGCACGCCGTAGCCGCCGATGGTATTGACCGCCTGTGGCGTCAAGCCGACATGGCCCATGACCGGCACGCCGCGTGCAGCCAGGAAGCGGATCGTCTCGGCCATTGCCACGCCACCTTCGAGCTTGACCGCCGCGCAGCCGGTTTCCGCCATGACGCGTGCAGCATTGCGAAAGGCCTGCTCGGGGCTTTCCTCGTAGGAGCCGAACGGCATGTCGACGATCATCAGCGCCTGCTCGAGGCCGCGTCGCACGGCCTGGCCGTGCATGATCATCATCTCAAGAGTCACGCCCAGCGTCGACGGCAAGCCGTGGAGCACCATGCCGACGCTGTCGCCGACGAGAACAGCGTCACAATGCCGATCAACCAGCTTTGCGATCGGCGTGGTATAGGCCGTCAGGCAGACGAGCGGCGTTCCGCCCTTCCGCGAACGAATATCCGGCGGTGTGATCGGCCTGGTGTTAGCAACCGCACTCAACAAGGACTCCTTCCCCAACGTTACCAACCATGGGTGCCGCGTTTGGCACATTTTTGTGCAGGTGCGAAGAGTTAAATTCGCGATGCGCGTGGTGTTGACGGGCCACAGTCATCGTCAGAATCAATCAAATCGGTTCAAGCTGCTTCAGCAGCGCACCTGCCAACCGGCCCAGGGATCATGGCCATCAGGCAAAGCCAACCAGGAAGGCAGATCGGGAGGCAAGGCGAACGACGTCAAAGCGGTCCTGATCGCCGTCGTGGTCGCCCTGACGAATGGTGAGCCAGGCATGCTTACCATCGGGCAGGCTAATGCTTCGCCATACAAGCGCGCTGGAGCCTGAGGGACTCATTGCTCAGTGCCCGATAAAGCGCTGCAGACGCAGGTTCCAGCGCGTTGGCTGCGGTCGGCAGGCAGAGGGACGACCGACGAGCGGACGTTCATCGAATGGCGAGTCATTTTGACGACGCCAAAGGCGACGATTGGGGCCCCATCGGTTCGAACCCGTGGCAGCAGACCCGTATTCGAGACTGCCTTTTTATGCGACTATCGAAGCACAAACATAGGACTGAAAACGTCTTTGCTCTCCGATCCAGACGTCAGCCTCGCGCCGAGGGACGGCGATCAGAAATCTCGGCGTTGAAGGTCTTGATTGGGGCCGTGTATGGACGGCTCTCTGTTAGCAAGGGTTCTATTTGAGCGCTCTGCAGTTGCTGGTTGGTGCGGCCATGTATCCGACCTCACATCCGGCGGGATGATATCCCAACCACTGTCCCGCATTCGGGACGGGAGAGCTCCAAAGGAACGGCACCACTCTGTGAAGACGGCACTGAAGCACCACGCCGGACAACGGCGTGGTTCCCTCGGTCACCGGGCTGCTTTGCCGTCGCAGAGCTGCCCGATCTCGATAATTATCATACGGCGGGCTTCATGGTCGCTCCCTCGGGTACGACACCATCGACGGCAAAGCGCCACAGAGCGATCAGCAACTTGCGACCGAGGGCGACCACTATGACCTTGCGGACGCGGCGGCCAGTAGAGCCGGTGCGTTCCCGGAACCAGGCGACCTGGGCAGCACCAGGCTGGTAGCGTTGCCAGAGCCAGGCCAGCTCCACCATCACCGTTCGAAGCCGCCGGTTCCCGGCCTTTCCGATCCCTTGCTCGCGTTCCACCCCACCACTGTTGTAAGGCGTCGCAGTAAGACCTGCATAAGATCCGAGCGCTTTGGCATTAGCGAAGCGACGGACGAAGGCCTCGCGGACCAATATTGTGGCACTCTGGACCCCTATACCGCGCAGACTGCAGAGCTGCTGGATCATCCGACTGGCATCATCCGAAGCGGGCACCTCCGCTACCGCATCGCGGTCGTGTTCCAGCGTGGCGATCTGATCGAGAACGAGCTCCGGCCGGCTCAGTAACCGTTCGATCTTGGCGAGGGCGTGAGGTGGGTCACCCAGACCGGTACGAAGGTCGGCCAGACGCCGCCGGCGGTTTTTCAGGAGCGGGTTGTAATCCTCGACGCCGAGCGTCGCGAGGACAGCACCGATCCGGTTGACAAGGCTGACACGTTCGGACACGAGCTCTGTTCGTTCGCGGACAGAGCGCCGTGCATCCTCATCGGCTTCGTCAGGGATCGGTACCATGGAGCAGACGCGCGGTTCGCCGCGAAGCCACGCCAGCAGCGTACGCAGGAGTAACTCGGCGTCGATCCCGTCCGACTTTGCGCGACGCATGCGACGATCGACGGGCACGCTGGAAGGTTGGATGACATGACCTCCACGCCTTTGGCAATCAGCCATCTGGCAAGCCAGAACCCGGACCATCCAGCTTCGTAGGTCGCAACCACCCGATCTACCGGGTGGCCGGCAGCAGCAGCACGAGCACGATAGCCATGGATTGCGGACTGAAGAGCAAGCTTATCTGGCTCAATGGCACGCTTCGCCTTGGTCTGCGGCAGGCCGGGCACCTGGGCGGCAAAACCCAGTTTTTGTTGCTTAGTTCGATAGCCAGCACGAGCGTACGATCGTATTGGACAACTTCTGCGCCGTTGAATGATTGCGACATGATCAGGCCTCCAGAGTTTGAAATGGGGCAGTCTAATCTGCCTGCGCCGCAAATCATGGGATCTGTAGGTGCGGCGCTTCACATATGCTGCTGGCCATAATGCCATTCGCGCGGCTCAGGTCCCGATCGAAAGCTCGCACTCGAAGGTGCACGGCCCAATTGGGTTCTCCTGATCGGGCGGTATCAACCGGCTTTTTGCATTAGCTCACCCCAAGACCCGCCCACGGGTCAGCTTCCTGCGGGCGACATGGCGTTCGTGCGTCCCGCTTTCGAAGTACCGCTCCATTGCGAGACGCCCAACGCTCCAGGCCCTCAAGGTCTCGCAGAAAGCGCTACGCACCGGCGAACTCGTGGATCGTGAAAGCCGCCAGGTCATCCGCAAAGCGATCGGTGGCTATCACGAGCTCGACGACGATCAGGCATGGCTTGAGCTCGGCCACGTTGACAAGCAACTGCGGCAGTTGCGCACCCAGCTTGAGCGAGGCCTAAGAGACAAGATCATCCAACGGGTCGACGGCTACCTCGACGTCCAGGACGGAGCGCTTGCCCGCTATCTCGAGAAGCTTCGCCAGCAATGCGTCGATGACCTCAGCGGATAAGGTTCAACAGCACCTGCTGGACCTCGATCCTAATGCAATAGAAGCCAAGGAGGGCGCCGGAAGACGTGCTGCTGCTTTCAACCTCCCCCATTGCACATGACATGGTTGCAGTGGCAGTAGCCGACACCGGCGCCGGTTTAGCGCCGGAGGGACGCGACCGCCTGTTCCCACCCTTCGTGACCACCAAATCCCCCGGCATGGAGATTGGTCTGTCGATCTGTCGGCGAATGGTCGAGTCGAGGGGGCCAGTTGTGGGCCGAGCACAACGCAGGAGGCGGGACAGCAACGCTGCAAAAAGCCGCGCCCGCTTGATTAGCATCAAGGACGAGCTGGAGAGCTAATCTATTCTTGTGGGCTGCTTGGCGCATAATGCGCCATTTCGAACCGCTGCAAAGGTATCTGCATGAGTAATATCAATCGGAACATGATTGCCGTTGTGGACGATGACGAGGACGCTCGGAAGGCGCTCAACTTTCTTCTCGATGCGCTCGGGCGGTCTGCGGAAGGCTTCTCTTCAGGCGCGGACCTCCTCAACGCTGAGCTGGAGAATTTTGACCATATTATCCTAGATCAGCATATGCCCAGGATGACCGGCTTGCAGCTAATGAGCATCCTCCGCTCGTCGCAAATCAATACTCCGGTCATGTTGATGAGCGGCAATCTGACCGACGAGGTGGTTGCGGCGGCCGAAGCCCTTGGCGCCAAAGTCACCGAGAAGCCACTGAGTCTGGAGGTCCTTGCCGCGTTCCTTGACAAGGAAGAAATGTAAGTTGCGCTAGCGAACAGTACGGCCCCTGGCAAGGGCAAGCAGCCGAGCGGATCGAGGCGGCCGGCGAGAAGGAACGAGCAGGCTGCTCCCACGGAACGGCTGGCAAAGACTGTCAAGCGTCGGGCCAACCGGGTGCACTGCCGTCGCATCTTCCTCGTGTCGAGATGGTTGTCGTGTTGCCTCACGTAATTTTGTTACCGGCTGCCTCACCAAGAATGTTACCCGCTCGCCAGACGTGTGGAATCTGAAGCGAGGTATGGCGCTGGGCCGCTGACCTTGCCGATGAGCCGCTGCACGGCTTGTTGTCGCCACGCCCTTAGTTCGGTCAGCTCGGCCTTGGAGGCATGGGCCTCAGATTCCTAACCTTCCCGTATTTGAAATACGCTAAAGTTAGAAATCATTGCCGTTTCAAGCCTGCCGTGTTACTTTCCCGTATGTGAGATACGCGAAAGTTAGAAAATGCCCCTGCACCTAGTTGGAGAGAACATCGACAAAACCCGCAGCCACTATCAGGCTGAGACGGGCAAACTCGTCCAGCTGATGCGCGGCATCTACGTCGATGCCGGGGAGGATATCGAGGCGACGGCACTCAAGCATGCCGTCCGCATCGCAAAATATCTCTACCCCAACGCCTACCTGTCAGCGGCGAGCGCTGTCCTTCTCGGGCCAACCCGCGACGGCCGCCTGTTCCTAAGCGGGCGGCGGATACAGCGCACGCGCATCCGCTTGCTCGAAATCATCCAGAACGCGGCTCCCGATCATCCATCTGTGGCCGCGGCGATTGTTGATGACGGCATGGGAGAATTCCGGATCGACGTTTCCTCAATGCGCCAACGCTTCCTCGAAGCCTTCCGTCTGCGCAGCGAGCACGCGGCATCCATCGACGAAACGATGCGCGAGACAATCGCGAACCGCCTCATCGAAGAGTACGGCAGCGCCCAGGGTGCGGCCGATGCCATATGGTCACTTGCCCGCGAAAATAAGTGGTATCGCGAAGGTGAGCATGCCGAGCGCTTCCTGCTCCGGCGTCCCGCGCCAGCGGAAGCAGCGCGCAACGAGGCCGCACTTGATTTGATTGTCGCATGGCACGGCGCGCCCCTGGGCAACCTAACTCATGACGGTTTTGAATGGCGCTGGAATCCCAACGATCAGGACGGCCCGCCGCTCGTCCGCCAGACAACGCCGGGTAAACTCCCGCCCTTCATTTTGTCGCTGCTGCCCGAAGGCTGGCTTGAGTCAGTCTTGAACGACCGCGACGAGCGCGCGATGCTGCGCTCGGGCAAGCGCTACATGTCGAACATCACGATCGTTGAGCGCGCGAACGATCTCGCCGCCCTGCCGCCTGACATACTGCTGACCCGGCTCAGTGGCTTCACTAAGAACTCTCTATTCACTGGCCAGTATGCCGGGCCGGGCCGCGGCGACCTGGAGCAAAGCTTCGAACGCAATCTCGCACAGATATTCGAGCGCACCGATACACCCCGCTTGTCGGGTGTCCAGATCAAAGCGCCAATGTTCCTCGATGCGGATGGCACCTTGTCGCCCAGCACCGGCAAACCCTTCACCCATATCCTCAAACCTGCTGGCACGAGCGGATTTGCGGCTCTGCCGGTTATTGAATGGCAGTCGCTCGCGTTGGGCCGCCGATCCGGTTTCACAACGGCCCCGACCGCACTCGTTCCCATGCCTGACGGGATGCCGCCCGCGCTCGTGGTTGAGCGGTTCGACATCAGGACGAGCCTTGATGACAAGCATCTTCTTGCGCTTGAGGATTTCTGTTCCGTGCTGGGTGTGCCCACCGAAGCAAAATACGACGGCACGATGGAGCGCATCGCGCGGGCTCTGAGACCTCTATCAACCGCCCCGGAAGAGGATGTTCTGCTTGTGCTGAAGCGATCCCTGTTCGCCTGGCTGATCGCCGATGGCGACATGCATCTTAAGAACATGGCGCTCCTCAAGATCGCAGAGCCGGGCAGCGCGCAATTCAGCTCGGTTCGCATGGCACCGCTCTACGATGCTGTCACGACCCGCGTGTTTCCACGTCTCGAAAGAGACCGGATGGCGCTCAAACTGAACGGCAAGGACGATCGTCTGCGCCGCGCCGACTTCATGACGTTCGCCAGCACTGCAGGCCTCAAGGCTGCCGAAGCAGACAACGCAATTGACGATCTTGTCGCCGCTCTTTCGCACGCACTCGATCACCTAGAATTGCCATCGCCTCTATCAGACGGGTCTCAAGGCGCGAAGATGGCGGAGCAAATGCGCGCGATTGTCCGCGAACGTATCGAAGGGTTTGCGTAGATGATCGATCTCACCGACGCGCCGGTCTCTGCCCTCCTTGAACTGCACGGCGATTTGTTGGCAGAGCTGCGGCGTCGTAAGATCGTGCGCAGTGCCAACAATCCAACCGGCGACTACGGAGAGCTCCTATTCTCCAGAGCCTTTGGGTGGACCCTCAACAGCAATTCTTCCGCCGATGCTGACGCCATCGATACCGAGGGGGTGCGCTATCAGATAAAGTGCCGCAAGCTTGAAACACTGGGCGGTTCCCGTCAGCTCGGATTTATCCGCCGACTCCCCGACAGACCTTTTGACCGGCTCGCGGCTGTCCTGCTCGATGGCAAGTTCCGTGTCACCAGGGCAGCCATCATTCCGTACGAAGTCGTCGAACCGCGCGCGACGTACGTCGATAGCGTCAAAGGCTGGAGGTTCATGCTGCGCGACACTGTCTGGGACATACCCGGCGTCATGGATGTTACGCCCGAATTGCGAGCGGCGGAGCAGGCGATCTGATGGCTGGCAGCGGCGCGACCCGTCCTACTGATCGCGTCCGAAATCGCTTTGCGCAAGGAACCCAAGGGATGCGTAGTCCGACATAGGGGCGGCCACGCAGTTCCTCGCGGATGTCATCGATGATCAGATCGAGATTGCAGCTCTTGCTGACGATGCGCGCAAGAGCCTCACGCGAAACGGGTTCGCTGGCGGCAAAAATGGTCGCCTCGACGCGATGCATCCACTCGCGCCAGCGAACCTCCGCCGGCAGATGATCCAACTCGCGGTCGACCAGCATTCGCTGGACATCTCGTTTTTCTCGTGTGCGTCGTGTCGGTTCCACCATTCGATCACAATCCGTAGATGCGGAAGGTCGGGCGGCCCGACAGTTCGCGCACGGCGCCAAACTCGAGCAGCCGGTCGAACAGCCGGCGCAACCCGCGATCGCTCATGCCGGTCTTGTTGTATCACCGCGCGAGGCGACGACGGCGTCATCGCCGAGAAGCGTCTCGATCACCGCGTCCGCACCTTTTGCCTGCAATTTTGGCGCAACAGTCAGCAGATGATCGGCGCGGCGGCCGAGCTCGGCGGCAAGATCCACCGCCTGCAGCGCCGCCCGCGCATAGGCGGCAAAAATGGGTTGGCGCGATGCCGGCTGCGCTTGCCGTTGGTCCGCTGGCGACAACCGATCGCTGGCTGTCGGCGGTGGCGGGTAGGCGCTCGAGCGTCGCGATGACATCGGCGGCCACGCCGACCGCGTTCGCGTGTGCGCCAGCAAGCCCTTTGATTTCATCGCCGAGACGCCCTGCCGTGTCCTCATCGAGGAAACTCCCCAGATCCGCGCCTATCTCGCCCAGCGCCGCTTCGCCAACCAAAGTCGCGACCGGACGCGAGGCCAGCCTGCGCTAGATCAGCAGCATGCGGCCGGCGGGCCCGAAATTATCGCCGGGGCGGGTGAGCAGCAGTGCGTCGCGCAACGCCGCTGCGTCTTCCATCCGGCCGGCGCGTTTTGCCGCTTCCGCCGCCGCCGCGGCGGCGGCAAAAGCGGCATCTTCAAGCGATTGCGGAGCGGCCGCCGCGGCGCGCAGCCAGGCCGGCACCGGAGCGACCGGCGCAACCGGGCCCGAGCTCGCGGTGACAAGCGGGGGATGGCGGATCAATTTCGGGCGGAGAATCATCGCCGAGAGCATGAATCGGCGCGGCGCTTTTGGCAGCGTACTTTAGCAGAAACCGCTGCGCCTGTCGTGCAACTGTTACGAACGATAATCTTGTTATCGGACGTATGGCGCTAGCCTGCCAAATCATGGAAGATTCCCCATGGAAACCCGCCAAAATCGACCTCTCGCCCGCCGACCATCCAGATGGCGATCTGCCCGATATCGTCGATCTGGTGCTGGAAATGGGGGCCCCACCCACCACCCCATGGGCGCCGGCGAATCTCGAAGCGCTCGTCGAGACGGCAACAGGCTACGCCAGGGCCGCCAGCTCCGAAAACACCCAAACCGCCTACGCCAAGGATTAGCGGCATTTTTCAGCCTGGTGCCGGCGCAACGGTTTCGAGCCCCTGCCCCCAGAGGTACAAACAATCGGCCTCTATATCAGCGCCTGTGCCTCAGGCAGCGCCGCCGGTGAGGCCCACCGGGGCTTGCTACCCCTTTCGGTCGCCACAATTGAACGCCGCCTGTCCGGCCACGCCTGGAACTTTACCCAGCGCGGTTTTGCGCTCGATCGATCCGATCGGCATATCGCCATGGTGCTTGCCGGCATTCGCAGAAAACACGCAAAGCCACCGCGGCAGAAGAAGCCGTGCTCGGCGACGATCTCCTGGCGATGATCGCGACGCTCGGCCATAATTTGCGCGGCCTGCGCGACCGCGCTATTTTGCTCCTGGGCTTCGCCGGCGGCCTGCGCCGCTCCGAAATCGTCGGCCTCGACGTCGTGCGAGACGACAAGAGTGACGGCGCCGGCTGGATCGAGATTTTTGCCGGACAAGGGCGTGCTGGTGACGCTGCGTGGGAAGACCGGCTGACGCGAGGTCGAGGTGGGCAGCGGCTCCAGCGATTTGTCTTGCCCCGTGGTGGCGCTGGAGACCTGGATCAGGCTGGGCCGCATTGCGCGAGGCCCGCTTTTCCGCCGCATCTTCAAGGACAACGAGACCGTCGACGTCGAGCGGTTGTCCAACAAGCAATCGCCCGCCTGGTCAAGCAAACGGCGCTCGCCGGTGGCGTCCGCGCCGATCTTTCGGAAGCGGAGCGCGCTGTTGTTCGCCGGACACTCTTCGCTGCGAGCAGGTCTCGCCTCTTCGGCCGAGATCGAGAAGCGCTACGTGCGGAAGTAACTCGCGCCTCGGCCGAGATGACCCGCAAATATCAGCGCCGGCGTGAGCGGTTCCGCACCAACCTCACCAAGGCTTCCGGGCTTTGAACGGCCCCCTAGGGCGAGATTTCTACTTCGCGTTTCAGTTGACATCGGGAGTTAAGGGCGACAGCGGCCTCGCTAATCTCCCCGAGACGCGGAGCCTACGCCTGGTCGGAGCAAGGTTTGCCCGTTCCAGCAAGAAGGTCTCACCCAACGTTCTGTGGCGAAGCCCGAAAGTTTTGCATCCGTTCGGAGATGTCGATCCCGATCTTCGACGGGTCCGGAAGGCGTGCCATCTTTACCTTCCCGTCCCGTGAGCGGAAACCCGACCCCGCGATGGTAGCGGACGGGTATTCCGTTCTGACACTTGGTGCCTTCATCGATGGCTACCTACAGAGCCGCAGCGACGACGGGTTGATATGCGCAGCCCCCTCCCACTGACGAGCTATCAGCTGGAATGCCTCGCATGGCTTCTGCAGGGCAAGACCAACGGCGATATGGCAGCACTTGGCAATGTCAGAAGACGGGCGGTCGAGTTCCCACTGCCGAACATCCGTCGGAAGCTCAACGTCATGACTACCTACCAGGCCCTCGACATCGCGATAAAGCGCAATTGGATCTAAGCTCGATTGCAGACCGCGGTGGCTTCTCGGGAAGTGTGAGCTAGAAGACAGACGTTCTGGTGATAGGTGCCTATGCCACCGAATCATGGAAACATTCGTCATTTGGAGACAAAATGGTCAAGGCTACCAGCTGGCGCGACCAAGGATTGCCAATCTTGATTGATTGTCGCCGAAAAGCACTGGACCAGCTCTCTCTGAGGCCCCCTGGGTAGGCATAGCCTCCGTCTTATCGTCTCACCGGGAGGGCCACAACATTTCCCTCGCCTGGCAGATCAAAAGCCATTGCCAGCAAGCGTGTCGTAGCCATCTCGACGATCAACTCTTCAATGGACCGATCGGGCAAACCAGTCTTGACCCGCTGGCGAACCAGCACGGTGAGTTGATAGACCGGAACCGGGCCAAAGGAGGATGATCATCGAGCAATTGACTAATCTCGATTACAAGGTCAGCATCGATATTCTTGGCAATTCTCGCATAGGCGATCCTTGATCAAATAAGGTGAACATAGACACGCGAGCAGTCTGAATGTGATTTATACATGCGACCGCCACGATCTGCGCCACCTGCCCCCTTTTAGTCCCAGCTATTGAACGCCAAGCCTTCGTCGCTTGCTTAAACTACCCGCCCCAACGCCCCTCCGAAGAATGCGTCTGGCTGGCAGGCGAGTCCAGAATCGAGATGGAGGAAAGTGGCTAGGCCTTTGCTTTCCGTATCCTTCCGATGGTCGGCCGCTGAAGCGGAGGCAGTCGCATGAAGATGGAGGTGAACCCGAAGAAATCCGTCGCTCGACGGTAATCTTGTCCCTTGCCGGGACGAGCAGCGGCAAACCCGCCAGGAGCTATGCAGCCCTTCCATCGGAGCGGACTGCGTTGCTGACATTGGGAGCCGCAGCGTCCGATGCCATGCTGTGGCGAGCACTGTTCGACCACGAAGAGAACGCTGAAACCGGCAGGAGGCAGCTCATTCGTCCAAGGGCCAGTAGGAATTTTATCTGGCGATCGACGTGTTGCTAGAACGATCCGCGAATGAAGGGCGTGAGCGGCTATTTAGGTTCTGGGACACTTCAGCACCGTAAGCTGGCCGCCGAGGAGCTGGGTGAAGGTCACCCTGCCGACCTGGTCGCGCTGCACCTCGATCCAGACGCTGTGCACGACATCGGCAAGGCTAGAAAACGGTTGACCCGGGCCCGCAATTAGAGAACGCTCCTGCGGTTGTCCCGTTCCCCGCCACGACGGGGGCGAATCTCCTCCATCCCCCGCGCGAAGGTTGTCCAACGTTGGTGACGCGCGCTGGATTGCGGTTTATACGCCCTCTATCCTTTGAGCGCCGAGGAAGGGATTATCAAGCATACGAATGCGAGACACTCATGCACCCGCACGACGCCACCGACATCCGCTATCGACACGGCTGCTTGATTTCTCGAACAAGATAATGGGGGCCGACAGTTGCTCCATCCACGCCGCCCCGCGACTTGCTTGGAGCCAATCGGCCCAATTGAGCTTGGACCTTCGACCATTGCTCACCTGCCTCCCCTTCGACGGGCGGCCCTTGCCTCTGTCTCACATGGCCAGATTGTCCCTCCCCGGTCTCGCCGGCGGGAACCAAACGCACTGCCCTGCGCTGCCGGCAAACTGCAATCTTTGGCTGCTGACGACCGTGATTTACTGCCGTAAAAACTGATCCTTATGGCAGAGAAAACATACATTTAGATGGGAGAGCGGAAACCTCCTAGTTTCGGCTAATGGGTACGGATTATGTTATACCAGCATCAACCGGCAGCAAAGGGGCCGACCCGCATCGTTAACGTTCTTTTAACCTAAAACTTCTTGCGGGGGTTGGCCGAATCGGAGCTTAATGGCGGTTGTTGAATAGTTTCATCGCAAAAAGCGCCAATTCAGGTTCCGACGAGAATGAACATCGCCATGCGGCTACCACGCTTTGAGTTCGAAGACAAAATTCTCGAGCAGGGTGCCGAGATATCGCGACGCCTCAACCAGCTTCGCATGGAGAAGTTCCCACCTAACGCGACGAAGACGCTACGCTCTTTTTCGATGGCTGAGGTGGCCCACTATCTTGGTGTGTCGCAAAACAATTTGAAGCGCCTTCATCTTGAGGGCAAAGGGCCGCTGCCCGATCAAGTCCCCTCCGGCCGGCGATCTTACACGGCCGAGCAAATGCTTGAGCTGCGCCGTTTCCTTGACCGCCACGGCCGGACCGAGGTGAAAAAGTACGTCCCCCACCGCAAGCCCGGCGACAAGCTCCAGGTGGTTGCTGTCGTCAACTTCAAGGGCGGAAGCGGCAAGACAACGACCGCCGCCCACCTCGCCCAGCACCTGGCGCTGACCGGTCACCGTGTCCTTGCAATCGATCTCGACCCGCAAGCCTCGCTCTCCGCGCTCCATGGCTTTCAGCCGGAACTCGATCGCAACCTCTCTCTGTATGAGGCGATCCGCTACGATGATGAGCGCAAGCCGATCTCCGAGGTGATCGTGCCGACGAATTTCCCTGGCCTGGATATCATTCCGGCCAATCTCGAGCTGCAGGAGTATGAGTACGACACGCCGCTCGCCATGCAGGACAAATCGTCCAATGCCGGCCGCCAGTTTTTCACCAGGATCGCAAAGGCGCTGTCAGAAGTAGACAGCCGTTATGACGTCGTCGTTGTCGATTGCCCGCCGCAGCTTGGCTATCTCACCTTGACGGCGATGTCGGCGGCGACATCCGTTCTCATCACCGTTCACCCGCAGATGCTCGACTTGATGTCGATGAGCCAGTTTCTGCTGATGCTCGGCGGCATCTTGAAGACCATCAAAGCGGCCGGCGCATCGATACAGCTGGATTGGTTTCGCTATCTGATCACGCGCTACGAACCGACAGACATTCCGCAGGCGCAGATGGTCGGCTTCATGCAATCGATGCTTGCTGGCCAGATCCTCGAAAATCCCATGCTCAAGTCGACGGCGATTTCGGACGCGGGCCTGACGAAACAGACGCTCTACGAGGTGGAGAAATCGTCTTTTACCCGTTCAACCTACGACCGGGCGCTCGAATCGCTGGACGCGGTGAACTCGGAGATCGCGACATTAGTCCATCGCGCATGGGGACGGTCATGACGGCTTTTACGGCAGTAAAAAGTGACAAGTTTGCTCGTGAAATCAGTCGACTAACCGAGAATGGGAGCGATTGAATGGCGCGCAAGGACATATTCGGCAGTGTTATGGGCCCAGCGACTGGAGTCGCGAATAACCAGGATGTATCGGGGTATGCCGTTCGCGGCGCATCACGGTCGATTATACAGTCGTTCGAGGAGCTCTCGAAGAGTTCTGTCGTCGATCTCGATCCGGCATTGGTCGACACGTCATTCGTCTCTGACCGCATGGCCGGTGACGATGAGGCCTTTCAGGAGTTGCTGGTGGCGATTCGTGACCGAGGACAGGATTCCCCTGTACTGGTCAGACCTCATCCGGAGATTTCCGGTCGGTTTCAGACCGTCTTTGGCCACAGGCGCGTCAGGGTCGCCCGCCAACTGGGCAGGCCTGTCCGTGCTGTCGTCAAGAAGATGGGCGATGAGGACCATGTCATCGCCCAGGGTCAAGAGAATGCTGCCAGGTCTGATTTGTCCTTCATCGAGCGGACGCTTTTCGCGGAGCGCATTCTCAAGCGGGGCCATTCGCCGGATACGGTGAAGTCGGCTCTTGCACTCGATGATACGACCTTCTCGAAGATGCGCTCCGTTACCAGCAGCATTCCTGAGCAGGTCATTCTGGCAGTCGGCGCCGCCAAGGGCGTTGGCCGGGATCGCTGGTGGCAACTTGCCAAACTGTTGGAGCATCCTGGGGCTGCAGCCAGGGCGACAGAGTATGTGGAAAGCGCGGATTTTGCCCAACCGGGGAGTGATGGCCGTTTCGCCCATCTCTTCGACTATCTGAGTGGCCCGGTGAAACGCCCGCCGGCGCCATCAAAGTCTCAGCAAAAGTCGTGGATCCCCCGGGACAAATCGGTCCGGGCCAACATCACCGACACTGGAAAAGTGTTTACGCTTGCCTTGAAATCCAAGGAAGCATCACCCTTCGGCGCATTCATTGCCGGCAAGCTCGACGAGCTTTTCGAGGCTTTTCGGGAATCGGAAATTGCGAAGAAAGCAGGAGACTAAAACCGCAAAAGAAAAAGGCCCCCGAACGTCACCGTCGCGGAAGCCCTTCTCATGTCTCTAGCAAGCTGAGAATCGCACTTCCCCGAATCACTGTCAAGAGTCGTGGCGCCGTTTCGGCGAGCAGAGTTCTTTTGCCTGATTGAAAGGTGAGGGAAATGAAGAGTGGGTACGCGACGACGCCCTTCGGGCGGCGGCCGATGACGCTTGCCCTGGTGCAAGCGAATACGGCATCGCGGGAGATCCCGAAAGGATCTCTCGTCGAGAAGTGGCAGGTCTATCGTTGGCTCTGTGAGGGAAAGTCGGCTCTCGGCGTGGGAGACCGCGCGCTGGCGGTGCTGAGCGGCCTGTTGACGTTCTACCCAGACGACCAGATCAGCGAGGAAAACGGCCTGATGGTCTTTCCGTCGAACGCTCAGCTGTCGTTGCGCGCACACGGCATGGCCGATTCCACATTGCGCAGGAACTTGGCGGAGTTGGTCAATTGCGGTCTGATCATCCGCCGCGATAGCCCCAATGGCAAAAGGTTCGCTCGCAAGGGGCAGGGCGGGGCTGTCGTGGAAGCGTTCGGGTTCTCGTTGGCGCCCCTTTTGACACGGGCCGCGGAGTTTCAGCTGGCGGCCGAGCAGGTCCGCGCCGACTCTAGGGCGCTGAAATTGATGCGTGAGCGGGTCACGCTCCATCGCCGTGACATCCATAAGCTTGTCGAGGCTGCGATCGAGGAGGCCGTTCCTGGCGACTGGGGAGCCATCTGGAGGCGTTTCCGAACCATCGTGGGGGCCATTCCCCGCCGAGCCGGCCTATCTGACCTGGAGGGCTTCGTTGCGGAGCTGACCGCATTGCACGATGAAGTGGACAGGATGCTGGAAAGCTTCACAAAGTCCAGGAATCCTAGCGGCAATGAGTCCCAAAATGAGCGGCAGCAATCTGATTCAAACACAGACTCCACTTTTGTATTTGAACCGGCTTTCGAAAAAAGCAGGGCGGCGGTCGAGCCAACATCTGTTTCGGCCGAGAAACCGAAAGGCTACCCGATAGGACTTGTGCTGAGAGCGTGCCCCGAAATTGCGGACTATGCCGTCAACGGGATCGGAAATTGGCGCGACTTGATGATGACCGCTGCCCAGGTGCGGGGGTACCTTGGCGTTTCGCCCTCAGCGTATGAGGAGGCCTGCCATGTGATGGGCCAGGAAGTTGCCGCGATCGTGATCGCCTGCATCCTGCAAAGAGCGCAACATATCAACTCGGCAGGCGGCTATCTGCGGGTGCTGACCGAAAAGGCGAGGGAAGGGCAGTTTTCTGTCGGACCGATGCTCATGGCGGCGCTGAAGGCCAATGGCTCGATAGCAAGGATGACCGGATAGTATGGGGGTCATCCACGATTGTGCATATGTCGTGGGCATCGACACGTCGTTTAATCATGTCGATAGAATACCAATTTGTCGACATGTGGCCGAACTGCTTCTGTACATAGCGGGGCGGAGCGCGGGGGATCTGCTATTGGTACAGTGACGATGCCCCGATTTATGCCCTTTTGGCCGACGGCAAGAACGAAAAGACGGATTTGAAGCCGGAAGAGGCTAAGGCGGTTGCAGCATTTGCAAAGGCGATCAAGGCTGCAAACAGGAGCAGGACATGAGCGAGATGACGAAATTCGGTGCGGATCTGATCCAGGCCATGTCTGAAGCATTGGCTCATGCGCAGGGCAAGAATGTTCCCGGCGTTCGCGTGAGCGCTGTTGATGTCGGCACAGTTGATGCGAAGGCAATCCGCAAGCAGCTTGACCTCACTCAGGATGAAATGGCGACTGTGCACGGTACAAGTCCTTCCGGCTACAAAAAATGGGAGCAAGGAAAGCGGCAACCCAGTGGTGCTGCTCGAACCTTGCGTCGGATCATGGAGAAAGAGCCCGAAGCCGTCTTGCGGGCTCTGTCAATCGACAAGTCTGCCGAGGAAATTCAAACCGCCGCGGCGCCTCACTGAAAATTGGGCAGGGGAGGGGTTTTATCGCCGTTTACAGTCCTGATGCCTTGGTGAGATTAACACGAAAACGGTCGCGCCGGCGCTGATAGCGGCGGGTCATTTCGGCGGAGGCATGGCCGAGTTGTTTCTGCACATAGCGCTCATCGACCTCGGCCGAGGAGGCAAGGCCGGCGCGCAGCGAATGCCCCGAGAATTTTGCCCCACGCTCCCCTTCGGCCAGGTCGCCGCGAACACCGGCAGCCAGTGCAGCGCGCTTGACCAGCCGCGCGACCTCCTGGGGGTTGAGGCGCTCGGCGCCAACGGCCTTGCCTTGACCGGTGACGCGCCGAAACAAAGGGCCATGGCCAATCCGCGCCAGTTTCAGCCAGGTCTGCAGAGCGACTACCGGACATGTGGCATCGGCGGAACCGCGGCCGATCTCCACCTCGCGCCAGCCAGTTTTGCCGCGTATGTTGACCAAAATTCCTTTGTCCAAAATCTCGACCCAACCCGAAGACTCCTCGGTCTGATCGCGCGAAAAATCCAGGCCGACGATTTCCGAGCGCCGCAGCCCGCCGGCGAAGCCCAGAAGCAGCATGGCGCGGTCGCGCAGGCCGCGCAGCGCGCCGCGGTCAAGGGTCTCGAGCATGGCGATCAGGTCTTCCGGCAGAATGGCTTCTTTCTGCCGGGGCGGGGAGGCGTGGCTGTTGCGAATGCCGGCCAGCACGGTGGCGATATGCCGGTCCTTTCTGTCCAGCGGCTGGCCACGCTGAGAAAAATTCCAGGTCAGCGAAGAGAGACGTCGCTCGATTGTCGAAACGGCGTTCGGTTTCTTATCGCCCGTTACCTTACCGGACGCGCAGGCCGTAATGTAAAGGCCGACGAGCTGCGGATCGGGCGGCAACACATCGAGATGCTGGCGGCGCGCCCAGGCGCAAAAATGCTTCCAGTCGGCGGCGTAGGCGCGCCGGGTGTTGGCTGAGCTTGCCGCCTCGACGTAATCGCGAGCGCGCTCGGCGAGCGCGTCGAGATGTGCCGGCTGGCGGGGATTGGCGACGGCCGGAAGGGGTGGGGAGGGGGCTTCGGTTGACGGTTCCTCCGGTGCGCGTCCCATCTCCATGACCACATCGATGATGTCGGGAAGATCGCTCTCTTCGGAAGTAGCTGCTGAAACTTGACCTTCGTCAGCCATCCTTATGCCGCCTCGATATCCGTCTGGGAGAAGTCCTTGCCGATGAAAAGCAGCGGCTCATCGGCACGCTTTGCCAAAGCGTAGGAGAAGCAATCGGCAAAGTTCAAGGCGGCAGGATGACGGCCCTTGCCGTAGGAGAGCCAAGCTTGGGTGGCCAGATCAACCAATTCGGAATCAACGGGAATGATGTTGGCCCCGATCTTGTGAAGCCAGAGATCGATCTCCGCCAATGCGTGTTCGCCGCGCCTGCTGACCAGCACCATGCGTGCTTCGAGCACACAAGTCGCCGGAACCAGACGGATTGGATCGGAGACAAGGGCTTGTTCAAGCCTTGCTGCCTCGGGTTCGCTACGCAGGATCGCCACAATGGCTGAAGTGTCGATCACCATCAGTTGGGAATGCCGTGTTCGTCGTAGCCGATGATCTCCTCGTCAGTGCGATTATCCCGTTCAGGCAACCGCGCCAGTCTCTCCCGGATTGAGCGCAGCTCCGCGAGCAGGCGCTCCTGCGCAGTGTCACCGAAACCCATGCGATGCAGGCGCTCGCTCAAGGCCTGATGAATAGCCGCCGTCTTGCTGATACCCTGGCGGCGCGCGAGCTCGTCGGCCAGCGCGACGGTTGCCGGATTTTTGATATTGAGGGACACGACAGGCTCCAAAAGTCTACCTTTGCGTCAGTTTCTACCTGTCGTCGGCAAAGATGTCAATATGAACGATAATGCAACATTATCGTTCGTTATATGTTGCCGACAAGCGCAGCGCTTTTTATCCAATACTGTTGCCAAAAGCGCCGCCGTGATTCATCGTGCTTTCGATGATTCTGCGTCCTAAACCCTCTCCGCGCCACTACGCCACGCTTGCCGGTGCCCCTTCGACCGGGCCGATCGCGACGGTACCAGTCTGGCTGCGTCGGGCCACCCCGAATGCGCAAAGCCTTGCGGGAAAAGAAATTGAAGACCTCGCGCACACCGCAGGCGCTGCCATCGGCGCGCTCGATGCGGTGGTCCGTCGGCAGGAGCGATGGGCTGGCGCTTGGCGGCTGCGGCTGGCGCTTGTTGCGGCCGGCGTGACGGCACAGCAGGCTGGCCGCGTCGAGGATGAAAGCGCATTGCGCGACGCCGTGCTGCTCACGCGACCCGGCGACAATGTCGGGCCCGCCGGCCTTTTGCTCCTCGCCTGGCGCCGGCTGGCCGCCCGGCCCGCGGAGGAGCTTCTGACAAAGAGAAATCTGGCCGCGGTATTGGAGGAATTCGGCTATGCTCCCGACGACGAGGGCGTGAGCGCCCTGACGGACGATCTTCAGCAGTTGGCCGCGAGTGACGGGACGGTGGGAATAATGACCGGCGCCATCGCGATCGCCGAACGCTACGGCTTTGCGCGGACCTTCGGGCCTGGCTCGCCGACGCCTTGCTGGCGCAGCGCCTGGGCTGGGCACATGCTTTGCCGCTGCTCGGCGCCGAAGCATCCTTGGGCACAAGCGCCCGCCCGCGTCGATCGGCAGCCAGCTCCGTGGCGACAAGCATTGAGACAGATCCTGAGCGTGCGAAAGGTCTGCTTGCCGCTCAGGCGCGCGCCGCGCTACGCGCGATTGATCTTTCCGCCGAGCTCGAGCGCCGCGCGGACCGACTGCTTGCCGTTGCGCCAAAACTCAGGGCCAAGGCGGCGGACATGGTCGTCGAAAGACTCCTGTCCGACGACGCGATCGTCGCATCCGAAAAGATCGCTGGCATGAGCGACCGCGGATTGCGCCGCCTGTTCGATCGGCTGGTCGAGCTCGGCGCTGTGCGCGAACTGTCCGGCCGCGCGACCTTCCGCATCTACGGGATCTGAACGCGATGGCGGAAGCAACGCACAGACAAGGGAAGGGGCGGTCAGATGACCGTCGATCAGCTGACCAGTTGTTTGACCGAGAGCTGGATCACCTGCCGCCGGAGGTGCGCTGGCGCGAATGGATGCACCGCGTCGAGGCGACCATCTTTGCCGCAAGCGAACCGGTGTCGCGCGAAATGCTCGCCCGCATCGTCGGGAAAAGCTGCAGCATTGATCTTCTCATCGACGACATCCGCGAGGAGCTGCGCGGCCGCCCTTACGATCTCGTTTCGGTCGCCGGCGGCTGGAAACATTTGACCCGGCCTGCCTATGCAGACGCCATCCGCGCTGCTGTAGGTGGAAGTGGGAAGACGGCCGACCTTACGCAGTCTGAGGTTCTGGTGCTGATGTGCATCGGCTACTTCCAGCCGATCACCCGCGCCGAACTGTCGTCTTTCTTCGGCAAGGAGATCAGCCGCGATTTTATTGGTCATCTGCGCGGTGCCGGCCTGATCGCTTCCGGTCCGCGCAGCCCAACGCCGGGCGCGCCCTACACCTATGTGACGACAAAAGAATTCCTGCTGGAGTTCGGGCTCGACACGCTGCGCGACCTGCCGGATTTCGAGGCGCTTGAGGATGCCGGGCTGCTGTCGAAGGAGAAGTTGCTGGGCGGTGACATCATGCCAGACTTTGCCGTCGGCCTAGAGGGTGTCGGAGGCGAACTCGACGAATAGCCGCGGCTTATTGTTTGTGAGGCTTGTCCGAAATTCGTAGCATATTTCCGACGTCTCAATCGTGATCTCGTCCGAAATAGGACTAGATTGTTCGGACAAAATCCCCAGCGTTAACCCGCCAATCGCCGCCCGAAGCGGGAGTTGTCGAGGAGCCTCAACAGGTTTCCTAGGTTAGGTCGACGCGACTGATAGGTGGTTTGGAGCGTCGGCGCATGTCCCAATCACAGAGGCGTGGGGCACGTTGGACAGGTTGACCTGGCTTCGCTCAAGGTGCTCACTCCAACGACGGGGAGGGGACACGGCATTTGACCGGCCTGCGATCACTGATGCGCATGATCGCGTTTACAGGGACAGCAGGCTCAGCCGCGTTGGCCGGAGCGGAAGAGCTATCACAAGTGTTGCTCGCTATGCGGGGACAAGCTTCTTGACCTCGATCTCAGCCGAATTCGGCATGTCATCGGCTTCGTACTTGCGGACCCTGGCGATGATGTCCTTGGCGCGCGTGATCTTGTCGTTGCGCCATTGGGCCACTTCGTTCGCCGACAGGTTGTCGAACACTTTGAAGAAGTAGTCCTTCTGGGTGTAGCAGCCATAAAAGCCCAGGCCGACGATCCATTTTTCGAGGCCGTACGAATCGTAGACATAGCCGGCTTCTGCGTTCCAGAATTTGACGAGGCGGACGGTTGGCTTGATCAAATAGGAATTGTTGCCGTTGACAGTCTCGAGCGTGCTGTTGAAATCGTTCGGGTTCGTGCTTTGCCACTCATCGGGACCCTTGGGGATCTGATACGTCGTGCCCCACGAGAACAAGGCGGGCACTAGGTCGAACTTGATATGGTTGAGCTCCAGAACCACCGTGGGGCTCGATTGGTAGAGTTCGGAGTTGGCGTATTTCTGCTCGGCGAACTTACGCAGTCGGGTGAGGTAGGTCTGTGGGTTCAGTCCGCCTTTTTCAAAAACGATCATGTAGTCAACGTCCGAGTGCGCATCCATCTTGCGGGGAAGGATCGTGCCACGGGTGTGCGAGCCGAACCGGAAATGCGACGTTAGGCCATCACCGGCGACCGTGAAATAACTGGCCAGCCGGGAGCTCAAGGTCGTGACCGAGGTCGCGATCGAGGCCTTCTCGTCGGCCGAGAGCACCGCGTCGCTTGCACGGGATATGAGGTAGCTATTGACTGTCATTGGTGGGAACCTTTGTCGACCGCGTGCTTGGCTTCGCCGGCGTTAATGCCGTCGCGGGCCTTCTTAAAATCGCGGTCTGAAAAAGCAGGGCTTGCCTGGTTCAGTTCATCGCGCCGCGTGGTGAAGCCTTTCAGGGCGGTCAGCACGGTTTCGGCATCGGGCGTGTTGTCGAGTTCGACCTCGCGGAAAACGCGGGAATTGTTGCGTAGCGCCAGGTACTGGTCGCCCGAACTCTTGTGGTCAGCCGACTTCTCACCGGGTTTCAGGAACGTCATCAGCGACGTGAGGACGGCAACGCAAAGCGCCATGGAACCCGCGACGACAGGATAGTCCTTGAAAAAAGCAGCGCCCGCTGCGGTGCTGAGGATCACCGAGGGAATGCCGAAGACATAGTTCCACACCGCCCAGCGCGCTGAAGCGTTGAAGTGCGCTTTGCCGGAATGAATACAATCTTCTTCCATGCGGAGAAGTTCGTCTGTCACGCGTTCCCGCGTCACGTCGGACATGATGTCTCCTTTGCAGAGCAGAGAGAACTAGCACGCCTCGCATGGTCAAGCTGCGGAATTTCAATCTATCCCCTTCTTTCAGCGGGTTAATCTGGGACGGTCTGTCGAAGCAACAGCTGCGGCTTGGTTAGGGAATACTGCTGCCGGAGGCGCTTGACGCGCCGCAGTGCCGACGTCTCTTTCCTGCGCTACTAGCTCCCGTCGGACAAGGGGCTCGATGCGGCTGAGGCCATTTTCGCTTCTAGCCGAGAGGCCTTTTCTGGAGTGTCAATGTACTAAGAAAGAGCAGGTTTCGACCCGAAGATATGCCGCCAGACGATCTGGATTTCATTGTTGTGTCGGCGGACCTCGGTGCTGATCGTCGGTACGAGATGCGCATGGGCACAAATCAGCGCATCGCTCGACCGGTCCTGGCCGACGGTCATCCGGTACGCGAATTGAGCGATTGTTCGATTGAACCGGCGAACTTTGTGCTTATCCGTGACGTCGCGGTGCCGTGACAGGACGCCAAACGGCTGACGCTTGCTTGAACCGAGCACCAGCATGCGGGCGGTCAGGGGAAAGATCAGCTCGATGTCACCGGAGTGATCGTAGGGGGTGCGTGCGAGCAGCGGTTTGCGCGGGTCATAGGTGCACACCGGATTGTCGGAGGTGAGGAATGGGATGTCGGTCTTGTTGTGAAGAACCTCGAAGCCAAGCCTAAAGCAGAGATCGCCGAACGTCTGGAATTCATCCTCCATCGCGAGCAGAGTTTCTTGCGGATTGATGCCGACCGGGACTGTGTCGAACTGACCGGCGTAGCGTTCCAAGTCTGGGGGCAGTTTACCGATTTCCTCGAGCACCTTGCATTCGCTTCGCAGCTTAGCCTCCAGCATAAGCGCAATGCGATCACGGGTCGCCGGAACGCGCGTGCGCATGATCGTTTGCATGCCTTGGACATTGAAGGATAAAGCCGGTGAAAGACGACGTGCTTGAAGCGCACGGACGGTCTCCGGCCAAACGGTCTCGATTGGATTCCAGAGGTCTTCGAATCTGTGGTTTTCTTGACCGCCACTGGGGAGTTTCTGAGAGTAATAGTAGTTCTCGTACCCAGTTGCCCTCGGCTGCTTCGGCAGCGGTGCCTCTGGCGCCTCGGCCCGATAGACTTGGACGCGGCCGCGGTCATCGGCGAAGCCTTCCATATAGGTGACCGAGATGAAGTGGTGTTTTCGGTTCGTCCGTCCCGCCCCGCTGCGGACCGGATTGAAGATGCTAAATGGCCTCACATCGCCGTCGACGGGGACGTCTCCCCATTTGCCAAAATAGAAGGGTGACTGCTCCATGGTCCTGTGGTCGGGCTCCCCGGTCACTGCACCTTGTCGGGCATGACCCTGCGGATTGGCATCCTCAGCTTCGGTTCTTCACGAAGCGCCGCGTGGCGTCCGTTTTCACCACCCGGATCGAATTGTACTGGCAGGCGAGTACCTTGTAGTCGACGATCAGCTTGCGGGCCATCAGATAGGCCAGAGCGGGGTTTATGCGCCTCGGCTCCCAGCCGTACCGCTCGGCGACCTGGCCTGTATCGTGGGCATCAACGGGTCGTTGATCAGGTCGGCAGCGATACGCAGCGCGTCATCTTCGGGCGACCAATCCATGAAATATTTGTCGAATGTGGCAAACAGGTCCTCCTTGGGCAAGACGCGGCCGAAGCTGACGGAAACCAGATCGCGCAGCTCGTGCAGAGCGTCCTCGATGTCCTCCTCTGACGCTTCAATGGTGGCCGCCAGCTCATCTACCCCTTTCTGAGGGTGCGAGAACATTGCATCCGACGTCTCCTCAACAAAGATCTTGGCAATTGCCGTTGCGACCTTGGAGTAACCCGTCGCCGGCTGCACAGCCGCAATGGGCGCTGGGCCGAGCTGCGGCTTACGCGTCACGCCATGGATGTCGTTCACCAGATTGCGCACGCCTTCGTCTAGGCGCGCGGCATCAAGTTCTGGCGAGAGCATGCCCGACAGAAGCGGCGGCAATTCCCGTGCCGCGACACCGTAGCGAAGGGCTATGAAGCGCGCCTGCCCAGAGATGCGGCGGACCAGGCCGGCATCCATCTCCTGCTGGACCCACGGCTTCTGCATGGCGCTCGGAGTCAGCAGCACGATGAAATGCGTGCAGTTGCCCAGTCCCTCGTCGATTTTGCGGCGCAAGGAATCTCCGGAGCGGATCTCCCATTCCGCCCACCAGGTATCGATTCCATCCGCCATCAGGGCGCGCGCGACCGTCTCTGCTAGCTCGCGATCGTCGAACGAGTAGCTGAGAAAGGCTTTCGGCGAGCCCTGTTGCAGGGGCAGGAACACAGTCGACGCCTGCTCATTGTCGCTCATCTTGTCCTTCACCAGCGCGAGAAGCTGCGGCGAGCCCTCAATACTGAGCCGCAAATCGTCAAGGGCTTCTCCAAGGACCAGGACAGTGGGAAATTCGCCTGTATCAGGATGGCGAATGGCACTGAACCTCTCCCACAGCTGTTCCTTGATGCTCTCGACAGCCGCAGCTTCAAAATCCTTTGCAAAATCCCCCGAATCAAACGGCCGGCCATTGTATCGCATGCCCATATTGAGTCCTCGTGTTGGTCCCTTGATATGAACATACGCAGAACAAATATCAAAGGGAGGCCATTGAAAAACCACGGTAGATTATGGGTCCGGTACCGGAAATCTTTCGAGTTTCCGGAGCCGAGGGATCCATATCGAGGACAATGGCGTGACGGCAGGACTTGAACCTGCGACCTCCTCGCCCCTAGATAGCGGTGTCACGCACCACCCAGGTCGAAAGCGAGGCGCTCTATCCTCTGAGCTACGCCACGATCTGCCTATGCATCGTTGTCCACGACCAGCTGCGGCTTCTTACGCTTCAACCGGTTCGATCTCTCCTCAGCCGCCTTCTTGATCTCGGCGGCCTTTTCCAAGGCAAACGGCCTGGCGGCCTCGATCAGGCCATCGAAATGATAGCGGTTCGTCATGCTGCCATTTGGCGTGTTGCGCCGTTCCTCCCGGCCAAGAAGTTTAAGGGCCTCGAGGGCGGCAATGCGTTTCTGAATGGTGCGGGGCGTCACCCCGATCGCCTTGGCGATGGTTTCGACCGAGGGGTGGGGAAGGTTGTCGGGCAGCCACCAGTACTGGACCAGGTGGATGATGATGTTCATGTCGAGCGCATCGAGGCCGAGAGCCTGCTGCTTCTCGATGATGATGTTCGGGAAAGCGCTCCAGCCCGTGGCCATGAGTGCCTTGGTCCACTTCTTCTCGTTGGTGCGTAGCTTGTCGACGTCTGCCTTGGCGGTTTCTGGCTGGGCCATCTGAGGCTCCCTGTGATGAACTGCGCCGAGATATGGTGGTTTCCCGTGATGACGCAAGGGCATTGGGGACGGTTCTGCATTCAGGGGGAGGGTGTTTCAAGGTTCGCCCGGCCTATGTCCCTGGATTCAGGGGCCGGGGAACCGCGCTGCACCCAAAGAAGAGGACTTGATAATATGAAGTGTCGATCAGACCAACCGTGCTACATGCAAGCGATAAGATAGGGGCCCCCCGACCAGAGGTTCACCCGGGGTGTTGACAAAGAGAGCGTCAATACCCATACTTTGGGCGTGAGCATCGCTCCGGGGTTGGCGCCAGGCGCCAGCCGAACTTTTCAAAACAAAGGCCCGGCTAGTCCGGGTCTTTGTTTTTTATCCGTTCAAAGCAGCTGTATTTGATGCCGCAGGATGCCAGGTCTTCGGGCTGCAGGTGCGCGTCGATGAGACGCTTGTGGTCCATCAGGGCCCTGTAGGGCCGGTAGGACGGGTCATAGCCGCCCTTGGCCATCGGATAGAGGTAGAGATCGGCGATCTGCAACATCGGCGTGGCTTTGGTTCTGCCGCGGGGCTCCCCGCGCACGATGTCCCTGAACTCCTCGGCAGTTAACGACCCGTAGCTGGCGGAGTTGGCGCCGTCGAACGGCATCCCCTGCGTCTTCAGGATCCGCGTGTAGGCCACCAGGTCGCGGTCCTCGGCTTTGCCGGCGCGCTCGAAGAACACGCGCAGCTTGCGGTCCTGGCTGCGGGCATATTTGGCGGCGCGCTCGATCAGGATGCAGTAGGCGGTCTTGCACATGAACCAGAGCTGGTCCCGGTACCGGTCGCGGTAGCGGGCAACATAGCCCGGTCGGTCGATGACTGCGGCGATGCCGATCACGGGCAGCCCAAGCAGCATTCCCTGCAAGTCTCCGAGGAATTCAAAAGCGGACTCCGGCTTCTTCAGCCAGCCGAAGTCGCCACGGCCGCCCCGGATCGCCCAGGAGTGGAGCGGGTAGGTGATGCCGTGCTTCTGGCAGAAGGCCTTGTGGCGGGCATAGAGCTCATCGACGTCTTCCTCGTTGATGAGGATGCCGCCGAGGGCGAAATAATCCATTTCGTCCCGGCGCTTCTCTCTGGGCTCTCGGTCTGGCTCACGGCTGCCGCTGTCATCGAGGTAAAGGTGGATTTCGCGGTCTGTCACGGGCAGGCTTTCATTGTCCGCACAGCTTGGCTCAAAAACCGGAGGCTGCATAGCAATCTGATGACCCGGCCGGGCGAGTGGGTTCAGCGCGGCGGCTTCTTTGCGTTGCGTTCCGCTTTTGACGGATCATCCGTAACAAAGACCAGCTTGCCCTCGTTCTCAAACCCGATATCCAGTCTAGATTAGCCTTTCTCAATCGGGCATGGACGCGGATGCTTCTATGGCCAAGACCTCCAAGCCCGCGATCTCCTGCATCACCTTGCCGGCGATGCCCTGCAGATCACCGTACATTCCGACGGTCGACTCGATGACACCCTGGATCTGAGCCTCCCGCTTGGCCCAGAGGCGGATTGTGGCTTTCCTTTCCCTGGCAAGGTCGTCCTGCATATCGGAGAATTTCTCGACGATCGCCTCGACCCGGTGGCGAAACCTGGGGCCAGTCAGATAGCCGTAGACCTGCTCCATCTTGGTGGCCTGGCCGTCCTGGGCGAGGCGGGAGTTGGCGAGCTCGATGAGGGACTGCCGGAGCATGATCGCGATCGGAATCGCGCATTTGGGATGGGCGATGTAGACGCCATCCACCAGATCGAACGTTTCGACCCCCGCAGGCAGCGCCTCGGAGATCATCAACGCGATGTCTGCCTTGGCGGCGCGCTGGTCTGTCCGCAGCTTGCCCAGCCAGCCCTGGCTCCAGTTCCTGGTGCGTTTTGATTCCCACAGGATCGCGCCGCACGGCTGGCCGGCCGGTCCCACCACGCGTTGCAGCACGTCACCACCGAACTCACCCTTGGCGACCGGTTCGATGATGTCCATCGGGAACCGGCTGGCGATCAGCGACTCCAACTCGAGCTCAAGGACCTCGCCCTGAAGCTGCTGAGATCCTTGCTCGGCGCGGCGCTTCAGCTCCTCGATCTGGCGCTGCATGCCGGCGATCTGTTCCTCTTTCTCGGCCACCTTCATCTTGAGGCCGTCTTCGGCTTCGGTCCTGGCCTTGACGCGGACGGCGTCCAACCCTTCCTGGATCCTCTTTTCGATGGTCAGCGCCATTTCGCGCTTTTCATCGTCGAGCGCCCGCTGCTGCTTCATAAATTCGGCCTGCTGCAACTGCGCCGCGGCGAGCTTTTCGTCCCGCGCCCTCAGCGTCGTCGCCATCTCGCCCAGCCTCCTGTCCTTGTCCTCAAGGTCGGTCGAGACCAGAAGTTTTGCCTTGCGGGCCTCTTCGGCGGCGATGGCGGCACGCTCGAGCTTGAGTTTTTCGGCGACCTGGCTGTCGATGTCATCCCGGGCGGCGTCGATAGCCGCCTGCTTGCGTTGAACCTCCTCCTCCCTGGCCGTCATGGCGGCGTTGCTCTGCGCCAGTCGCCGTTCATATTCCTCGCGCGTGGCCGCAATCAGCGGCGCCGCGAGCGACTCGTTGAGCTTGATGTCGGTCTTGCAGCTCGGGCAGCTGATTGTCGGCTCATTGAGAGTCCTGGGCTGGACAGTCATCAGGCAAATCCTCGCAAGGGAACGTGGTGCAAAAGAACGCCTCAAAGTATACAGGATTGCAGGGCGGCCGGATAGAACAAAGAGTGAACTTGCCAGTTATCCCCCGGAGAGGTGACTTGACCGGAACTGAACCGGCCATAGGCCGTCTTCGTTGCGATCCGGAGGATATAATAGATAGACAGGGAGCTAGCGATGAATCGATCTCCAGGCATTGTGCGGAAGACCAAAGACGGCGAGTACATGGCTTTCGCTGACCTGGCAGCCGAGAAGCTGCAGGGCGTTGACTACGATTTCCTGGTTCTGGATCGAGCTTCGAACGTAGCAATTGTAGCGCCGCATGGCGGCTGGATTGAGCATGGCACGTCTCAATTGGCCACCGCCGTCGCTGGTGATGATTTCTCGCTATATCTGTTTGAAGGGCTCAAGCCTAAACGACCGCATCGCGAGCTGCATATACCGTCCGAATGTTTCGACGAAAATCAATGCGTCGGCTTGGTCAGCAAGGCCCAGATCGCGATCGGCATGCACGGCCGCGCGGACGGCGACGACCCGGAGACGATCTGGCTCGGCGGCCGGGGCAAGGAGTTGCGCGACGCCATTGCGCTGGCAGTTACGAGCGTGGGCTTCAAGGCCATCACGTCCGGCCATCGCCTTCCCGGCGAGCACCGGAACAACATATGCAACCGCGGAATATCCCGGGCGGGCGTGCAACTCGAGTTGCCAAAAACGCTCCGGGATGCGCTGGTCGCGAACCCCGAACGCCGCTCTCTATTTTCCGGCGCGATTCGCAAGGCGATTTCGGGTCATCTCTGCAAAAATGGGACGGCTTGACATCTGGGCGGCGGCCAGCCCTTCAGCCCGACGATCACGGCTTCGGTCTGAACGCCCATACCGGAATCTTGTTCTGCCTGCCGGTACAGCGCTTGTTGAAGAGCGCGATCCAGGCAAGTTGGACGTCCAGCAATTTTGCGACCGCCGAGGTAACCAACGCCTCGTCGATCGCTTCGGCGTCGCCGTGGATGAACGCGTTGCGCCTATTCTGAACGGTCTGGAGGTGCCGTGCCACCTCGGGGTAGCCGATGTCGGCCAGATCGTCCCAGAAGGTCTTGCCCCAGCGGTCGCGGTAGACCCGGTCCAGCCTTTGCCCGATGTTGGGCGTCCGGCGAAGCTCCTTGTTCTCCGGATCGTCGGCGAAGGCGGCCTCGAAAAACCGCTCCATCAATAGCTCAAAGGCGGTCCAGAACAGGATCACGATGACCAGGCGCTGGGAAACGCGCCCAGACATCCCATTCGTGGCGGTTAGCGGCCGCTCCCATTCGTTCCGCATCAAGTCGAGCAGCACGAAGATCGTGTAGGGAGCCGCCCCCGGCAAAGTGTACCGTGGGAGGCCGTCGCGGCGTTCGGCTCGGGAAACGCGTCCGGCTGCATCTGACGCTGGCAAACCGGACACGGTTGGTGCACGTCCTTGTAGAGCCCGTGACATCCCGGACTATGAACCATCGGGACCAGCCCGTCCGTCCAAGGTGACCGCACAACTTCGGACGATGTCATCGTCATCCGCGCCATCCGAGCAGTTTGAGCAAAGCGTCCCAAAGGCGCCCGACAAGGCTGCGCTTCGGCTCACGTGTCTTGAAGTAAGCTTCCCGCCGCCTCTCTTCCGACCGGCGGCCGGCAGCGATCTGCTCCTCGCTCCAGCGCGGCGCCCAGTCGATCCGACCGTCGGTGATCAGGTAGTGGGACTGGCAAGGCAGCTGCCAGTTGCCGATCGATGGGCGCAGTGTTGCGCGGCCGCCGCGCTCAGACAGCGTCCACTCGGCGGGGCCAAGCGGGACCGAGACCTTGTTGCCGCAGCCGCACGCGCAGAGATGAACGGCTACCGCAAACTCCTTGGAGACATAGAGAATGCCAGGCTCGAACTGCTTTGGTACGTACTGGACGTGACGGAGCGCCAGATCCGTCATGTGTCGCGCTCCGACATGATCCTGAGAGCGGTCGTGTCCATGAGCAAATGGTACGCCGAACTGTCGTCGACGTAAAAGCCGCGCCGCTGCTTGTACATCATGACGGCAAGAGCGGCATTAATGGCGTTCAGCTCCGCGATCTGGACATTCTGCCGGTAGGCGTTGTCTGGGTCATCTACTGTTTCGGCCAGGTTCATGGCGCGAACCTTTTCGGCATCCTCGACGCTGAAATAGGTTGCGCGCAGAGTGCCCGCCAGCGGGCCCTGTTTGCGATTAAGGCCCATGCCGACGTCGATGAAAGGTATTCCCATGCCCGCCAAAAGCTCGAAGATGTCGGCGCGGGCCGAGCCCTTGTCCACGCAAACGAAAGCAAACGTCACCCCTTCGAGCTCAGCGGTCGAGGCGGCGCCGATATAGGCCTGCCGCATGGACAGTCCCTGCCGAAAGTTCGTGTAGCGCTTTTCGGCGACAGAGGCTTTGGACTTCTGCCAGTCGTCGAGGTCCAGGGCTCCCGGCGACCGGAACGCGTTGTGCGGGTAAAACAGGTCGCCATCAAAACCGCGGATCTCCTTGACCCTGGTCTTGACCATGAAATCGAGAACATAGGAGCCGGTGCCACCAAGCCCGATGATGGCGATGACCTCGTCCTCGAAGACGCTGGCGAGATCGGCGATCTCGGCGCGGCTGGTCAGGGAGTCATGCACCTTGAACACGGAGTCCGGCACGATATCGGGATCGACGCGAAAGGTGAGGGGGGTGGCGCTGGGAAACCGCTCTATCGCCGGCCCGGAAATCAGCGCGACGTAGTGTTCGACTTTGTCGAAAAAGTTCGCAAAGCCACCCTCGGGCTTGTTGGAAAACGACCTCTGGACCACGACATCGTCATGCGACAATGGAATGGTCGTTGCACCGCCGGCAAGGTTGGGGACGGGCTGACCTTCGAGGCCGTATGGGGCCGATCCGGCAAAATAGACCTGGTGGTCATCCTGAACGAAGTGATGCTCGTCGACAGGGACGAGTTTGGCGACAATGGACCCGGTCTGAAGCACGCCCTCGTGGTCGAGGTAAGGAACGTCCCGGACCACGAGGTGCAAGGTGTCCACCCTCAGGGCATAGCCCTTTTCGAGCAGGCGACGGATATCGTCGTTATGACTGGCCAGTTCGATTAACACTGAAGACCATCCCTTCCTTGACCTTCACGCTGCCACCCGGAGCCAGGATGCCTTCCGGCTTGTGGCCATCGCCGCGCGTGTAGGTCACCGAGTAGGTGATCTCGGGGTGCTGCGGATAATCGGGGTAGGCCAGCGTCACCACTTCGGCGTAGCTGATAGTGTCCTTCTTCGGGACCTCGTAGGGGCTGCCGTCAACGATAATGGTGACGGTTTTGTCCTTGTCCTTTTCGTTCTCCTGGGTCTGCATTTTGGAGTATCCTTTTGTTGAAGCCGCTAACCGCGCGGCGGGAAGGGATCGTTGCCGTAAGAGTTCGAGTCACGGATTTGTCCGTTCGGCCTATGGATCACCACCTCGCTTTGCTGGTTGATGGCGATGTCCCTTGCCGAGGCAATCGCATCGGCTTGGGTCGGATGAAGGGAAGTGGCGCGGCTGTTGCCGGCGCCGAGCACCGCAAACTGACCGTCGCGAGGTACGACATGCTGATTTTTGCCCATAAAAGTCTCCGTTAAGGTTCGTTTGCTACAAGTGCGTACAACTATATCTTACGGCGCGGGTTGCGTCAATGCCCATGGTATGATGTTGTAGTGCCTGATCAGACGGCGTGCCGCGAAAGCGTGCGCGCCAAAAATGATTCCGGAGAAGGACTGAATGGTAGAACTGGCCGTCAAGCTGAAGCAGCTGCGTGTGCGCAGCGGGAAATCGCTGCAGGAGGTCGCCGACGCAGTCGGGGCCTCCAAGGCCCATATCTGGGACCTTGAACGCGGCGCCAGCAAAAACCCATCCCTTGTCCTGCTCAAAGGCCTTGCTGACTATTACAAGATCGGCGTCGCGGATCTGGTTGGCGAAAATCCGGCCGCGGGTCAGGAGGAACCCGAACTCGTGGCGCTCTACCGCAATCTCAGTGAGCTTTCGCCGGCCGACCGGGAAACCATCGCCTTGCTGGCCGAGCGTCTCAAGGCGAGCCGCACTAAGTGATGAACATCAGCCGCATCGATCTGGCTGATGCAGCCAGCCCCGAACGGCTCGTCCTGGAGATCCTCAAGCACGAGCCGCATCTGGCGATTCCGGTGCCCATTGAGGAGTTGTGCCTGCGCCTCGATATTCTCGAGATCGTCCCCCTGACGGCTACGAAGGCGGCCTTCTCACCTCGGCCGACAAGTTCAACGGAACAATTCTCTTCAACGAAGCGAGCCCTAGGGAGCGGCGGCGCTTCACACTAGCCCATGAGCTTGGTCACTTCCTGATGCCGTCGCATGTGCCGTCGGCCGAAGGACGTTTTCTTTGCAAGCTCCAGGACATGCGGGCGCTGAAGGGCGGGGAGTCGGATCGGCGCCTGAAAATGGAAGTCGAGGCCAATCGCTTTGCCTCGCAGCTCCTTATGCCGGCCCCAAAATTCCGGGTTGATGTTGCCGTGGGTAACCGGCTCGCCTCCGCCAAGCTACGCTTTGTCCAGGCCTGCATCGAAGATATCGATTTTGCCGCTTCCCGTGGTCTCGATCGGCGCAACACCCTGGCGCTCGCCCAGGGGCAATGGCTCACCGCCCGTGAGAACCTGATCGTGACCGGTCAGACCGGCACCGGCAAGTCATGGTTGGCCTGTGCCTTCGGCAGGCAGGCAGCCAGGCTCGGTCACTCCGTGCTCTATGTGCGCGTGCCGCGCCTGTTCGAGGATCTCGCGCTCGCCCGCCTCGATGGTTCCTTCCCCCGCCTCATCGACAAGCTCACCCGTGCCCAGTTGCTCATCCTCGACGACTTCGGCACCCATGCTCTCTCCGATCAGCAGCGCTTCCACCTCTTTGAAATCGTCGAGGAGCGCTATCAGAGAAATCCACCCTGATCACCGCCCAGGTCCCCGTGGCAAGCTGGCACGACCTTATTAACGACAGCACGGTCGCCGACGCCATACTCGACCGCATCGTGCACAATGCACACCGCATCGCCCTCCATGGCGAGAGCATGCGAAAGAAAAAAGCCTCGCCCCTCTTGACCGACTCCGAGAACACCGAAATCAATCAGCCCTAACAGCAACCAGGCTGCCGAGGACCAACCTCGTCAAACTGTCCGGACTTTTGTGAAAACGCTGTCCGGGAATTAGCGGAATCGCTGTCCAGCTTTTGCGAAGCGCGCAGCAGAACGACAAGGTGCTGCGTGACTATCGCGACTCGCTCAAATTTCCCAGACTTTCAGTCCCAACCGGGGCCATGGTTCCCGCGCACTCGCTGCTGCTGCGGCGCAAGCATGAAATCGGCGTGCCCAGTGAGATTGACGAAACCGACGCCGGCGTGTGGCTCCATGTGGAGAGGGGTACACAAGCCGCGCCGCTCTACGAGCAAGTCCTTCTGCAGCGGCAGGGCTTCGCACTGATCATGCTGTCGCGAGAGGCAGCCTCCGGCGATGACGACGAGGCTGACGAAGAAGCGGAAATGACCTCTGCTGAGCGGCTCAAACGCCGCCTACATCTTGACCGGTAAAGGCGGCTGGGCATCAAGGCCGCCCTCGGCGGTTTGTGCCACGCGCAGAACCCGCCGCGGTACTCTCACACATCTCGTTGCGACGACGTCGCCTGGTTGCGGCGCGGCAATCAACGTGAGAGCGCGACCTCTCTTCCAGATTGTCGCGTTACACCTGGTCCTCGCCAGCGGCGGCGGTCGCTCCGCAGGGTCAGGCCGGCGTCTTCAAGCACACGAACGGCGGCAAAGCGGTTGTGCCCGTCGATGAACCGGCGCCGGACAAGCGAGCTCGGCAACCCGGCCAGATGGAGAAGCAACGCGTGATAGAGGAGGCTGAGCGCCGAACTCAGCAGCTGGATGTCGTCAACGAAGGCATCGTAATCACCAAGTTCTCATCTTCCGCCGAAGTGGGAGACGTCATTGCGCCGGCCTGCGCATCGCTCAGCGAAGGTTTTCAGCTGACCAGGCTGGAACTCAAGGGGCAGGGTGCCGACAAGTTGAGCGATTCTGGTGGCAAGCGACGGCTCATCACTCTGCGGCAGCCACCGCTCGGCCCAGTCGCGATCCTTTTTCGTTGCGATCGCGTCTAAAATGCGCTGCACCTTGGCGGCGAGGTTCGGATTGGACTCGGGAGCGGGATGGAGCTTGCGATGCAGTGCTTCCAAGCCCCACACGAGACTCGCGAAACGGTGCTCCGGATACATCACTTGACCGCGCCGGTTGCCGAGATAGAGGTGCACGCCTGGACCGAAGCGGTCGTAGAGCGCGAGCCAGGTCTCGAGCACCGTGCCGAATGGTTCCCGGCACAGGCCGAAGGTGGCGAAACACTGATCCCAAATCACCGGCTCGGGTCCGCGCGGGGACCGGCGATAGTAAAGACGCACAGGTGCGCTCTTTCGGGTCCGGCGGAGGATGGGGAACGGCACACCTCGATTGCTGTCTGTGAGCAAAATCAGCAGGTCCTGGATTTTCGACGTCAGATCGATGGCATCGTCGGCAGTCAGCGTCCGCTTGGAGAGCTGCAGGCGCAACGAGGCCCGCTCCCGCCAGGCCAGCTCGCGCATCTTGAGGGCATGGCGCCCGTCAATCCAGCGGACCAGTTCGAGCGTTTGCCCGTCCAGGCTCCAGCGTTGCGCGGTGGGCCTCCGGTAAGTGGCTGTGACGGTGCGCGCGGTTTTCGTGACGTTTATGGTCCTCAAAAGAAGCCAATCCTCGAGGCCGTCGAGAGGTATCTCGAGCTGCGAGAACCGCAGGACTTTTTCCGCCTGGAACCGATCGTGAGAAATCAGACATTGGCTGGCGCGGTAGGCCTCGGTGGATGGTCCGTCCATATGGGTATTGCCACCATTCGGGATCAGTCCTGCGAGCCACACCCGCTCGTCTGTCCCGGCAAGCACCCCCGCCATGCTGCCATCAACCGGACCTTGGCGGAACAGCCGCGAAACACGATCCACCGGACCGGGCCGCCCAAGTGGGGCGTCCAATTCCAGGTCGATCCGACCGGTCTCGGATATCCGCAGCATGCCCGGGACGCTGGTGGGGTGCGCGAAATGTGTGTCCGGCACCAGCAGCTCAGACTGCCAGAAATAGCCGCGGCTTTCGACTAGGTAAGACGGCATTCTCGTTTCACTTTATCGAGGGGGACCTGCGTGACGCCCGATGTGCAACCGGGCTGGCTAGCTTAATCCAGCCAATTGCGAGCGAACTGGGCGCGGCTGCTCGGCCGGACCGTTTCCGGCATTGCAATCTGTGATCCCGGGTTGCGCCAAGGCTGACATCACGCCTAAGGCAAAGGTCAAAGGTAATCGTCAGCAATGTCGCGGGTCGCGTCCATAGGCAGGGAAGACCCCGCCGCTTATTTCGCATCGTAGGCCTCGTAGGTCATCGTAACCGTCGAGCCGATCTCCTCGGTCACTGACACCAGCCGATCTCCGGCGGCCGCAAGGACCGCGTCGCCGGGGTGCTTTTTACTTCCTGTGCGGACATGGGTGACGAAAGTGGCGTCGGAACAAAGCGCCTGGAGGGCTGCGTTGGAATTCTTGTCCGAGCCATGGTGAGGCAGGGCGAGCATCCGTACGCGCGCAAGTTCATTCTGGTAGCAAGATTGCCAGTCGCTAAGGTGGGCAGGTTTGAGCAGCTCAGCGTCGCCGGTATTGAGCCACGCGGGCTCTGACCAGCCGATAGACCAGCGATGTGGCCGATGGAGTTCCCAATGTTGATGCACGTCGGCGCTGACGACCGGTGTGCTTAATAACGACAGCGACGCGCGGTTCGAAGAACCCACATAATGCTTGTAGATGTTGCGAAGCCCGGCCCGGCCCGCGGGAGTCCGTGCATGACGGGCGACGGCATAAGCGAAAGCACCAAGTCCAGGCTGGAGCGATCCAACGAAGGTCGCACCAACCACATGCTCGATTGCCTTGACTATGCCGCGCAAAGCATAAGGCTGGATTGGCGCGCGATAGGGTTTAAGACGCAGTCCGACGGCACGGGTATGCAAGGTAATCTCGCAAACGCCGCCGTCGATGATCTGGGTTCGATCCGGCGACATCGACGCGTCGATCTCCTGATTAGGGTCCGACACCGGCCACGGCGCCGGGTTGACCACCGTATACCAGCCACGCTCGTCTTTGGGACGGTCGGGACCACGCCCCTCCGAAATTCCTGGTTCGTCACCTGGTAGGCTGCCACGAAGGTAGATGACGCGTTCAGCCCCACGCGACACGAAAAAGCCTGTAGGATCGGCCGCCAGATCAAACAGGGTTCGGTCGAGGTTGTCGCGGGCGACCTCGTGAAGAAGCAGATAGGCGAACTCGCGGTCGTTCAGGTACGGCACCATCACATTATCGATCAGAGTGCGGCTCATGAGGCTGTCGAGACCGCTTACATGGTCGGTGTCGAAATGCGACACGAACAACCAGTCGAGTGCCATCGGTGATCGACGGGCCCACCCGGTCAGATACTCATTGAATCTGGCAGTCCGCCGCGAACCGCAGTCGAAGGCCCAGTTGAATGTTCCTTCGCCGGGCACCTCGAGGTGGCCAGTGTGGAAGCCGCCATGGCCCACCGCGTGCTGAATCCATTTTACCCTGAGCATGCAGCACCTTTAGAGTCAACGATCTGCCTCGGCCAGGATTTATTCTATCCGATCTCGCTGCTGAGCAGCTGAGTCATTAGCTATCAACTGATTTTAATGTACACGCGGTAGTACAAGGCGTGACTTGGTCGTCAAGCTGGCCTTGATCAAAAGGTCCACTGCAGGGAGGGGAACCCGTGGGAAACCCAAAACGGCTGGCTGTCTTTCTGGACGGAACCTGGAACACGTTGGGCGACAACACCAATGTTTGGCGCCTGAAATCTCTCTGCGATCCGGACGATCCGCTGCAGCTGGTCTATTACAGCTCTGGTGTCGGCACCCAACTGGGAGAAAAGATCAGGGGCGGGCTCTTCGGATATGGCCTCGATCATGAGATCACCGACGCCTATGAATGGCTGATCGACCACTTCAACGATGGCGATCAGCTCTATATCTTCGGCTTCAGCCGGGGCGCGTACACGGCGCGGAGCCTTTCAGGCTTCATTTCAAAATGCGGCCTGCTCAGGCCGGGATCGCCCCTATCGGTTTCGCAGCTTTATGGCCGTTACAGGCGCCGAACCGACAAAACAATTCGCGACCTTGTAGTCTCCGGAGGAGCAAATCAGGCTTTGGGCTTGGAGGAGCAATGGGTGCTGCGCTACTCCAAGCCGATCAATATTGAGTTCGTAGGCGTGTGGGACACTGTCGGATCTCTCGGCATCCCCGTCGGCAAAAAGCGCAATATCGAGAAATATCGGTTCCTTGAAACCCATCTCAGGCTAAGCAATGTAAACGCCTATCAAGCGTTGGCCGTCGACGAACATCGCGCGTCCTTTGCCCCGACGCTGTGGACCAGGACGGACGTGATTGGCAGTTCCAATCCCGCGCCGGCCAGACCTATGGCAAACGTAGAGCAACGATGGTTCGTGGGGGCGCATGCAAATGTGGGAGGAGGTTATGCAAGCGATTTGCTGGCCCAGATTCCTCTGAAGTGGCTTATGACAAAGGCCCAAGCCCATGGCCTGAAATTCCGAGCGGATGTCGACGTCGGGGGCGACAATGCCCTCCCGCCGATCACAGATTCATACGCAGGGTTCCTCGGTGGCATCTACCGGCGGTTCAGCAGTCCCTACTACCGGCCGATCGGCGCAGCCGCCCAGACCGGCACCGGCGCCACGACGTCGACGATCAACGAGACCGTCGATAAGAGTGTTTTCGATCGCTGGCAGGCCGACACCTCCTACCGACCCCAAAACTTGCAGGAATGGGCTAAGAGGGTCGGAGCTGATCCGTCCGGGATTACCCAATCGGTCCTCGCCGCCGATCCGAAGGTCGTCGCACCGGTTGCGTAGGTAATGACGTTCCTGACTCTGCGCTAAGGCGTGCGTGGGAGACGCGAGGACCACCGCCGCCACAACAATGGCTCTCATAGTTTTCCTGCCGTAGAGACGCCCCTTTCAGAGGAGTCGATGACCCCTCATTTTCGCGGCGACTGGGCGTCGTAACCCACCCCGGGCGCATGTGCGTTCGCGCGTTGTGCGGAGGACTTTTCTGGTGATGACGCCACCGCCCAACGCCGGAGCGCGCCGAAGCGGGCGAGGTACCTGATAGCTGATTGCTAGAGCAGATTCGACTTACTCCGGGTCATACCCGGCTGCCTCGAAGTAGTTTCGGCATTCGGCGGGTTTGAAGGCGTCGAGGCAGTCGGCGATGACGGACCAGAGTTGATCGATGGAGCGGGCGGCTGCTTTTCTGAGTAGGGCTTTGAGCTTCGAGAACGCCATCTCGATTCGGGCGAATATGGCGGCAGCAACAGAAGCCGTGCGCCGGTCCTTTGGATGGCCTCGCGAACGCCGGTGATCTTGTGAGCCGGCAGGTTGTCCATGACGACGATGTCGCCGGGAGAAAGTTCAGGCGCGAGCACCTGTTCGGCATAGGCCAGGAAGGCGGCGCCGTTCATCGGCCCGTCGAGCAGCATCGGTGCGGTCAGGCCGTTCAGCCGCAGTCCAGCGGTGAAGGTCGTGGTCTTCCAATGACCATGAGGAACCGGCGCACGGCAGCGTTCGCCACATTTGGCCCGCCCGCGCAGCCGCGCCATCTTGGTGGAGGCCGCAGTCTCATCAATGAAGATCAGCTTCTCGGGGTCGAGATCGAGCTGGCCGTCGAACCAGGCGCAACGGCGCGCCTTGACGTCGGGGCGCTGTTGTTCGCTGGCATGCGCCGTCTTTTTTTAAACGTGACGCAGCGCCTGTCGAGAAACATCCAGATCGTCGAAGGAACCACGCGCACGCCATGCCCGGCCGCCAGCCTCTCGGCAATCTCCGCCAGAGTGATGTCGGGCGTCTCCTCAATCAGGCCGAGGATGAAGGCTTCGTGAGGATCAAGCTTCGAGCGCGACGGTTGGCCCTGCTTGCGTGCCGCCATCTCACCCGTCTCGCGATAGCGGCGATACCAGTTCCCCGCCGTAGCAATCCCGATCCGGAACCGGCGTGCTGCCTCCCGCGTCGAAACACCCTCCGATATCGCCAAAATCACCCGACCGCGAAGGTCCGCACTCAAGCTGCGTGTCATCGTCATCTCCCTGCGAATCACAGGGAAAATGAAACAGACTTCCGCCACCGCGTGAATCCCAAATGTGACTCGGCGTTCACGGAAAATGCTCTAGCTAGAGGCGGCGGGAGCTTGCTGGCGGCGCTGCTTGAGGTGTAGGCCCACCAAGAGCGAGAGAAACAACTCAAGCGGCGGCGCGGGTCGAAAGCCAACATGGCTGAGACCACCAGTGGTCAGGCCGCCAAGTCTCGCAGTTGCTTGGCTGCAGGGCTTGTGCCGTAGCCGACTTCGCCACTGGCGTTCCGGACATAGGCCCGGCCGATGGCAGTGCCTACCAGGTCACTCGGGTTGAGATAGAGGGACACGGCCTCTCGGGATTCGAGACGCCGCGGCCATGGCCCGCCATCCAGGATCACGGGTCTCGCCACTGCCGCCCGGGGGGGTTGACACGGCCGGCGTTGATTGCCTGCCGGGTGTTCACGCCGAGCACAGCACCAAGCAGTGCCAGTCCGAGAGTGCAGGTCGATCCAGGTTGGTGGGGGCGCCATGACACCCCCATAACCGAGTCACGACCGGACCAATATGGTGTCGGCCGCGGGTGTTGACCCTTACCGCCTGCAAGCCTCACACCGAGCTCGCTTGGAGGATAACGGCCAGAAACACCCGGTAGAAGGATGCAACACGCTTCCACTTATCCAGCCGATTGACGGTTCGCCGTGCATTCTTGACGTCGTCTTTTGCGCCGCGCGGGAGGTAATGGCCGATGCCTTTGCCTCGATGCGGGGGTTTGCTGCCGTTCCAGCGACCGTCGATGAGGCCGAGGATCAAGATGCGCGCGCTGATTTTTGGATTAAGCATCAGATCTGGGTTCGCCACGAGGTCGACACCGGCGTCATGGGACGACGCCTGGTAATTTTTCTCCCATGTCAGCTGGACCTGTCCGCGACCGTAGTAGGCATGGCCATATTTGCCTGCGGAATGGGCATATCGCTGATGCTTCAGGATGCGTCTTGCTTGGTCGTCACTTTTAGCGAAGCCTTCTCGAACAGGCGACATACGACGGCCCGTTTCGAGCGCGGCTGTGGCAAGTGCGTACGCCAATGTTTTCGGATTGCCATCGCCCAGTTCGGCGAAGGCATCGAGGATACCATTGATCCCGGCCAATTGGCTGGGTCCGAGCTTGGCACCCAGCACCTTAGTCGCCCGCAGGGTTGTGAAAAATTCATGTCTTGGCAGAGGCAGACGCCCGCCGTTTGGTGTCGGCGACGGGTCGGTCGAGTTGTCGTTAGCGGGCCTGATCGGAGCAGCAGCGCTTGCGCCGAACGAAAGCGAGACGCCGGCACCGAGAACTTTCAAAAAGCTGCGGCGGTCAGCGTTTTTCAGAACAATATTGCGCATTTGGCTTGCTCCCTTAAACGAAACCCAGTGAAGCGATTCGGGCTTCATGTAACGGGGAGTTTAGGGGAGTTTTGATCTGACTTTTTCAGCCTCTGGTATTTCTCGGTTACGCCTACCATCTTGAGATACGGTGCGTCTTGTCATGCCACAATTTCGGGAGAGGGGCGTCGCGCGATTTTTTGGTTTTCTGAAAAACGCCACTTTCATCCGCGTTATAATCCACCGTGTCGAAGTCTGATTTTCCGATAGGAGGAGTCCTTGACTAGGAAGTCGACAATGAAAGAAAGCTCACAAAAGGTTCGGTCGCTTGACGATGCCGCGTGGGTAGAGGGCCTGCGCAATACAGGCCTCAAGCTCCGCCAGATGGTGCTCGAAAGTCGCATTGCCAAACGCAGAGAAAAGCTCCCCGGCCGGCGGGCAAATCTGACCAACATTTGGCGCATCGAGAACGAAGGCCGCGCCGCCAGTGACATCGCGGGCCTCACCCACAGCATCATCTATGCGTTTTTTGGCACGGTAAGCCGGGTGGCTTATGAGGCACAGCTGGCAGAGCATCTGCTTCGTAACGCTGAGCCGCATAAGCTTCTCGCGGCGATCGCGTGCGCCAGGCCGGTCCTCGCGAAGCTGACGGTTGTCGCCGAGCGGCGGCTCGACGTTGTTGATCGGCTGGCGATCACATCGCTCGCTGCACAGGTCTTGCTCTACCAGGCTCGAAAAGAGAGCTCACCGGTTCGCTTGCGCTCGATGTACAGCGAGGCCCTGGATGCGCTTCTGGGCCACCTGGGCGAAATCGCCGTTTGACTGCTGGCGATCTCGTTGCGGCAGATCCAGGCCTGGGCGTTCTGGTGGTGCGCATGATGCTCAATGGGTTGTTCGCCGCCTACAAGATCGACGAACTCGACGGCAATGAACGCCGGCCCGTCACCCGCGTTACGGCCGCCAAGTTCATGACGGCTGACTTTGCCAGGACTGCTGAGAAAGCGACCCTGAAGTTCGGCGATCCGCGCCTTGGGTTCTTTGCAGCAGAGGCGGCTATTTATCTCGGCAAGAAATTTGTTGCCGCGCGACTCATGCGTGCGTCGATGAAGGTCGACGGAGCCAACGATTTTCGTTCCTGGCAGCCGCATTGGGCACCGAAAAAGCCCGGCGACGATCCTAATCTTTCTGATCTTGACCTCTAACAGCTCAAGGGAGCGTGCTATGCAGACCAAACTCATCAAGACTTTGCTGGTCTCCGTGTTCTTCGGTTGCCTGATCAACACCGCAGGGGCATCGATCGGTCCCGGCCATGTCACGGATGCCGTCAAGGTTGCTTCGATGCCGGGCCACGTTACGGTGGCTTAATATCTCACGTGAAAGGACGAAGGGGCCGCGCTAGCGGCCCTTTCTGCGTTCGGGGAGCCCCAAACCCAAAGCGCTGGCCTCATGTCACGCGCCAGTGTGGCTATGGCGGCACCGTTCAGGCCCAGCTGTCGTATCTGCTGACGATATTCGTTGAAACCCGCGCTGCGCTCACCGTGCGGGCTGCCTTCGATACTGCGGTCAAGATGCGATATCCGGTGCTTGCGGTCGGCAAAGCCGGACTGGGAAAGACTGTAGCGCTCAACTGGATAGCCGCCCAAAGCGGAGCTGCCTATTGTGAGGTTACGCAGCATACCAAGGCTATCAGGCCGATGTTCCTGATGCTGCACGACGCCTACGGCGTCCAAAAGACAGCAAGCACACATACGACCTTGCGAAGGATTGCATGAACTTTCTGGGCGCCCGATACGGCCCGACGCGTCCGTTGCTGGTGGACGAATATCAGAACTTCACACCCACTGTTTTGCGGGAGCTGCTGCATCTTCAGGAGCGCTGCGGCTTCGCTTTTCTGCTCGCCGGTAACACTCATCGGTTAGCGGGCACGAGGCGTGACACCCACGCTATGGATCAGATAGAAAGCCGTATCGGCATGCGTTTCGAGATCGGGCAGCCGACGCGGGAGGACTGCATAAGGATCGGCGTCGAACACAACGTTGAGGGAACCGACGGCTACGAAGCGATTGCCAACTACGGTGAGAACACCTCCCTTCGCGCGCTTTGCCATCTTCTCCAGAACTGCGCTGCCGGCACCAGCGGCTTCGGCAGCATTCGTCTTCCTCGGATCGAGACCACGCTTCGCGGCATGTCGTGCGGCAGCGATGTGCTCAAGCTTCTGCACGAGCGCCGACGCGACCTCCGAAGCCCGGCTTAATTCCGGACAACGACAGATAGTTCTGGACGGCACACCGTGGAACGTCGGTCAACAGATCGGTTCCTGCAGAGGGGCCACCGCGCGAACCTTGTGCTTTATTAAGGCGTCATGGCCACCACCGCAGCGGCCGATAGACGATGTTAGGGCCAGTGAAATGCACAAGCGAAGTAGCGCCGGGCCAAGAGCGCAGTTTTGCGATGTAGGCATCCTGAGGGCCGCTGATGCGTGGATAGTCAGTCCTGGCCCATTGCCGATTGCGCCAGCCGGCGCGCCCTTTCGCAGCCATGGTGGCGGAGCATGTTGAATTGGTGCTATTTGAGCAGTCACTCGGCAATGTTGAGGGCCTGAATCGGCCGTTCTGTGGCCGTGTGGCTGACGCGGCGGAAAAAACCGCAGGATCGGCCCTGTTCGATGTCCGTATCGACGGCGATGTCTGCGTTCAGCGGATGGCTGCGATTGGATATGGCGTGACCGGCACAGCAATAATCGTTATGGACAAGAACGGACAGCTTAGATGCGCGTCGGTGAACCAGGACGCCGCCCTTTTGGTGGCAGAATTGGCTGCCTGGGATGCGTCACCCCTGAGCGAGAAGGCGAGGGATGACCGCCGCGGAACGGCCAACATCCTGCTAGCGAAGCTTCGTCGCTCAGGTCACTTCGCCTGCTAAGCGGGTGCATGGCTGACCTACTGAGATCGCTGACAAGCCATTCGCACAATTAACTGCAAAGCGACAGGCGCAGATTCATGCATGAGATCAAAGGCGAGAGCTGGGAATTGACTATGAGTTGCCGGGCGCGTTGAGCAGTTTCTCGATGTCCTGCGCGGACACCGGTTTGCTGAAATGATAGCCCTGCATTTCGTCGCAATTGTTTTTGAGCAGGAAGGCGATTTGATCGTCGGTTTCGACGCCTTCGGCGATAACCCTCATGTTTAGCTTTTGACCCAACGAAATTACGGCGCTGGCAACAGCCTGATCGTTTTCGTCTTCGGCGACGTCGTTGATGAAGGATTTATCGATCTTTAGTCGCGCAACCGGAAACGTCTTGAGTGCGCTGAGGCTTGAATAGCCCGTCCCGAAATCGTCGATGGAGATCTGAACGCCCAGGCTTTGCAGTTCGTTCATCGTCGCGACCGCCAATTCTGTGTCTTGCATGATGAGGCTTTCGGTCAACTCCAGCTCAAGATAGCTTGCCTCCAGGCCACTGTCCCTGAGTGCATTGACGACACGTCCGACCAGGTTCTTTTCCTTGAATTGTCGTGCCGACACATTCACGCAAACGGTCATCGGCGGCAGACCCGCGTCCTGCCAGGCCTTGTTCTGTCGACAGGCTTCATGCAGAACCCAGTCGCCGATCGGCACGATCAAACCTGTCTCCTCGGCGGTCGGGATGAACGTCATCGGCGTTACCATGCCCAGTGTCGGATGGTTCCAGCGTATCAACGCTTCTACCGCAAAGACGCGCCCCGAGCGAAGATCGACTTGCGGCTGATAGAGCAGCACGAATTCCGAGCGGGCCACGGCGTTTCGCAATTCCTCCTGAAGCACGAATTTTTCATGCGCCCTCGAGTTGAATTCGGGAGTGTAAAACTGGAAATTGTCGCGGCCGAGCTCTTTTGCGCGATACATGGCCGCATCGGCATTGGCCAGGAGTGTTTCCGAGCTCGCCCCATCCTTGGGGTAGTTTGCGATGCCGATGCTGGCCGTCGTCCTCAGGTGATGCTCTCCGATATGAACCGGCGCTGCAATCGCTGCCCGGATCATTTGTAAGGTCTCCGAAATGAGATCGACATTCGTAGGCTGGTCGAACAGAACGATGACAAATTCGTCGCCGCCAAGCCGCACAACGGTATCGGTCGCCCTTACGCATTCAACCATACGGCCGGCGACAGTCTTCAGCAGTTCGTCTCCGGCATTGTGGCCCAGCGTGTCATTGACGAGTTTGAAATTGTCCAGATCGATGAACACCACTGTCACCCAGCGATCGTATCGCTGCGCGTACAAGATCGCTTGAGAAAGCCGGTCCTCCAGCAAGGCGCGATTGGGAAGCCCCGTCAGCACATCGTGATTGGCCATGAAGTGGATCTGATCTTCAGCCAGTTTGCGCTCGATCGCGATCCCGGCGATGTGCGTCGTGAAGTCAATCAGCCGAGTCTCGGCCTCGATCGGTTCACGCACCGTCATCGAATACATCGCAAAGACACCCAACACGGCACCTTGATGCGACAGGATCGGGGTCGACCAGCACGAACGATAGCCGTAGGGCGCCACCAGCTCGCGGTAATTTTCCCAGAGGGGATCCTGCAGGATGTCGGCGACAATGACCGGCTCCCGCCGATAAACGGCGGTTCCACAGGACCCTACCTTGGGACCGATGGCGATCCCGTCGATGAGAACGGTATAGTCTTTCGCCAGGCTCGGCGCGGCGCCGTGCCGCAAATGGCTGCCGTCCTTGTCTAGCAGCAAGACGGAACCGAATATCCCCGTCAGCTGAGATTCAACGAGGCGCATGAGGCGGTCGAGCACATCTTCGAGCGGAGCGCTCGTCGCGATCATCTCCAGGATAAGCGCCTGCCCGTTTCGAAGGATGTCCGCTTGCTTGCGCGCCGTGATGTCATGGGCGATGCCAACCAGACCGAATATCTCATTTTGAACATTGCGCAACGGTACCTTCGTCGACGAGAACCACTTGCCGGCGCCTGACGCATCTAGAACAAACTCCTCCTCGTCGATCAACGGCTGTCCACTGTTGAGGACATTCTCTTCGATGAGGCGAAATTTCTGCGCAAGTTCGGGAGCATGGAGATCAAAATCGGTCAAGCCGATCATGTCGCTTGTCTTCTCGCGGCCATTGTCGGACGCAAGGTCCTTGTTGACCACGACGAAGCGGCTTTCGGTGTCCTTGACCCACAGATATCCCGGCACCCAGTCGATCAGTGTCTGCAGCGAGATGCGCTCGTCAACGATCTGACGATTGGCGGTAAGTTCCGTAATGTCCTCATGCGTCGAAACCCAACCACCGTCGGGCATAGGCTGGTGGCAGACCTGAATCGTTCGGCCGTCGACGAGGCCGGCGGCCCAGGTTTTTGAAGCCGAGCCCGAGTTGACCGACCGGGCCAATGCGAGATAGGCGTCGGTGGCCATCGCAGATGTCCTGGCAGCGACGCGGCGTTCGATGATTTCGCTCAATGTCACGCCCGGCTGCAATTGCTCGGGCGCAATGCGGTAGATTTCCGCATAGCGACGGTTGGACAGGATCAGCCGTTCATCGGCGCCGAAAAGGCAGATGCCTTGCGAAATGTTGTCGATCACCGTCTCGAACCGTAGCGCTTGATCGTCGCTGAGCAATCACGTTGTTCGAACAGGAAAGCCGCCTAGCTCTGCATTGGCAAGCGCACTACGGATTGCCGATCGCCCGTCGGCGGGTTTTCCTGCGGGTGACGGTTCGCCGTTTCTGGTGCGACGCCGTTCTTTGCCGCCGCCGCATTTTTGCCGAGCGGTTTGGCGCCGATATTCTGGCTCCGTTATCGCGAAGGACCGGACGTCTTGAGACGATCGTTCATCACTTGGGGCTCGCGCTTGGTGGCAGGCCGGCTGCTGCCTTTGCCGATCGCCTCATGATGCCGGTGAGCAATGATACCCTGTTGCGTGTCGTGCGCCGCAGGACTGAACAGCCTCATGATGAGCTCGCCATCATCGGCATTGACGACTTTGCATTCCGGCGCGGTCAGCGATACGGGACGATTGTCTGCGATCTCGAACGCCGCAGGCCGGTGACATTGCTGCCTGATCGCGAGCAGGCGACATCGCAGGCATGGCTCATGGGTCATCCGTCCATCACGACCGTCGCGCGTGACCGAGGTGGTGGATATGGCGAGGCGATCGCCAAGGCGTTGCCGCATGCCGATCAGGTGGCCGACCGCTGGCACCTGATGGAAAACGCCAGCCGAGCCTTTCTCGACGCGGTTAGATGTTTAGTCCCGGCATTTGCTGGAGCGGATTCAGCTTGAAGCGTTCGGGCTGTGTGGCCCAAGCCTTGCAGATGAACTCATAGGGGGTGAGGCCTTTGAGGGTCTTGAGCCTGCGTCCGAAATTGTAGGCCGAGACGAAGTCGGCAAGGTGCTGGCGGAGTTGGTCGTGGCTCTCATAGTAGAAGCGCTTGACGGTGGCGTCCTTGATGGTCCGGTTCATCCTCTCGACCTGGCCGTTAGTCCACGGGTGCCTTGGCTTGGTCGTCCGGTGTTCGATGTCGTTCCTAGCGCAGGCGTATTCGAAGGCATGGGCGCGGAAGAGTTCGCCGTTTGCTATGGCCTCCTTGATCAGTGGCACGGCCGAGCCGCCGGCGCCGGGGGTGGTGAACTGGATGCCGTTGTCGGTGAGCACAGTGTGAATCTTGTAGGGAACAGCCGCGATCAGGCGCATCAGGAAGTCTCTCGAGACAGCGGTCGTGGCCTTCTCATGCAGCTCGACAAAGGCGAACTTCGAGGTTCGGTCGATGGCGACGAACATATGCAACTTGCCCTGTTCGGTGCGCACCTCGGCAACGTCGATGTGGAAGTAGCCGATCGGATAGCTCTTGAATTTCTTCTTCGCCGGCTTGTCGCCCTCGACGTCTGGCAAGCGACCGATGCCGTGGCGCTGCAGACAACGATGCAATGACGAACGCGTCAGGTGCGGGATCGTGGGTTGCAAGGCATAGAGGCAGTCATCGAGTGGCAACAGAGTGTAGCGCCGGAAGGCGACGATGACGGCCTCCTCCTCAAGCGAGAGCACCGTCGATTTCGGCTGCCTCGGGCCGGTCGGCAGATCGGTCACCGAGGTCCGCTCCCGCCATTTGGCGACGGTCTTCTGGTTGATCCCGTAACGTTTGGCCAGAGCCCTCAGGCTCTCTTGACTATGCTGTATCGCTCTACGGATCGCCTCTGTCGTCGTGGCGCTCCCATGAAGAATCTGGCCCATAGCGCATCCTTTGATTCGGACGGCAAGAATGCCCCATCAAAGCCTGGGATCAAACATATGAGGGATATCAGCGCCGGCAGGAAACCAACGAGGCCATTCTGGAATTGTCGAAGCAGGGCATTCCGATCGAGCAGATCGTCAAGCGTACCGGGCATAGCCGCAAGCTCGTCCGTAGCGTCCTGCGCGGCCAGCGCTCCGATGTGTTCCGCGTCCGACAAAGCTCGCTCGAGGAATGGCTCCCCTGGCTGGACAGCCGTTGGGGGCAAGGCGCGCGAAATGCATCGGCGCTCTGGCGCGAAATGCGCGAGAAGGGCTTCCGCGGCCAGATCGGCGTCGTCTCTGAATGGGCGCGGCGCCGACGGCTGGCCGAAAAGACCGATCAAAGCGCGCTTGCCCGCACGCCCTCGGCGCGAACCATCGCCAGGCTCATGACGCTAGCGCGCGACGACCTGTCCAAATCCGATGCCCTGCTGGTCGCGGCAATCGAGAGCAATGTGCCTGACGTGACCATCGCGCGAACGTTGATCGACGACTTTCAGACGATGATCCGATCGAAGGCGGGCGCAGAACTGGATGGTTGGCTTAAGGACGCCAAGGCAAGTCTTGTCGGATCCTTTGCAAACGGGGTCGAAAAGGATATCGACGCGGTCCGCAATGCCATCACATCCCCATGGTCGAACGGCCAGACCGAGGGTCAGATCACCAAGCTCAAACTCATCAAGCGGCAGATGTACGGCCGCGCCAAGATCGATCTGCTCCAGGCGCGCCTTGTCGGTGCAACTTAGGATGAGATCGCAGCGAGAGTGCGTCAGACCCAAAATTGGACGCCGATCCGGGGTCAGTTTTGGAAACGATGACGTAATTGCTGCCGTCGCTCCTTTGAACGAAAACTCGGCTGACGGCAAAAGCCGCCGACCATTGAGATCAAGGAGGCCGCAGTGAAGCAATATGTCGGACTGGATGTGTCGCAGAGAGAGACGAGCGTCTGCGTGGTCGACGATACTGGAAAGACGGTGTTCCAGGGAAAGGCAAAGTCCGATCCAGGAGCCTTGACGGAGCTGCTGCATAAACGTGCGCCTCACGCCGAGCGCATCGGATTTGAGACTGGTGCAATGTCCAGCTGGCTCTGGCACGAGCTGAAAAGGGTCGGGTTGCCGGTCGTCTGCCTTGATGCTCGGCATGCAAAGGCAGCGCTTTCAGTCCGAATGAACAAGAGCGATGAGAACGATGCCCGCGGCCTGGCCGAACTGGTTCGCGTCGGCTGGTATCGGGAAGTGAAGGTCAAGAGCGCAGAAAGTCAGGCCACCCGGTCCATGCTCGTCGCACGGTCAAGACTTGTCGAGATCCGTCGCGATCTCGAAAACCAGACACGGTCCATGCTGAAGGAATATGGGCTGCAGTTCAGTCGATCGATTGGGTCACAGTTCCGGCGAAAGGTTTGGGAACTGGTTGCTGACGGCCATCCGCTTCGCCCTTTGGTTCAGGCGCTTCTGTCTGTCCATGAGCAGGTCTGCTGTGAACAGGAGAAGCTTGATCGGCAGGTCCGGCATCTCGCTCGTGAAGACGAAACCACACGCCGGCTGATGACAGTCCCCGGCATCGGCGTGGTGACCGCGCTCACCTTCCGCCACACGATCGACGATCCCTCGCGCTTTCGCTCGGCCGCCAACGTGGGAGCCTATCTCGGCCTGACTCCGCGACGAAAGCAGTCCGGTGAAACGGATATCAATGGCCGCGTCTCACGTTGGGGAGATCGACTGCTGCGAACCAATCTGTACGAGGCGGCCAGCGTGCTCCTGCACCGGACGAAGAAATGGTCCACGCTGAAAGCCTGGGGGATGCGCCTGTCGAGACGGATCGGCTTGAAGAAGGCAAAGGTGGCGGTGGCACGGAAGATCGCCGTTCTGCTCCACTGCCTCTGGGTTGACGGCACCAGCTTTGAGTGGGGTAACGAAAAGATGGCTTAGTCGACTCCACCCCAAACGAGTTCTCGGGCTGCTATCAACGCGGAACTCGTGATGTCCCCGCCGGGACGGTGGTTGCGGCGACCTCGGTCAAACGGCTGACAGCAGTTCATCTGCATCTCGTTGGAAACGTTGAGGCGCCCGACCCGAACATCATCATGAGGCATTCGACCTCGGAAAGGACCATGACCCCGGCGATGGCAATGCGAGATCCGGATTGACAACTACCCGCCATTAAAGGGCCGTTTGACAAGCACCGCTATTCTGATCTGGCGATCGAGACCACCTTGACGCTGGGCCTTGTGTTTGGCCTGCGGCTGCGCCAGGCAGAAGGCTTGCTGGAATCGGTGCTGCAACTGATGGGGCTGGCGCTCGCTGTCCCCGATCATACCACCCTGAGCCGTCGGGCGCGGAAATGGCAATCGCCCAACAAACGTCATGATCGCCAGGTTGCGCCGGAGGGACCAGTGCATGTTCTTGTCGACAGCACCGGCCTGCAGCTCTACGGCGCGGGTCAGTGGCTGGAGGAGAAGCACGGCGCCAGATCCCGTCGCAGTTGGCGCAAGCTGCATCTGGCCCTGGATGCCGACCGCGGCGAGATCATTGCCCATACCCTGACTGATCAGGACACTGGCGATGTCTCTCAAGTTGAGCCACACCAATAAAAGATCCGTGTACCAACGCCGTGTTCAGGCAGAAATTCCACTTATAACCCCTGTCCAAATTTCCCGATCCAGCTCTGCCTCCTGCATCATTATCTCTCGCATCCAGATGCTTGCCGGATCGCTATTGTGGAGAGCCGGCCACTGGGCGGCTTCGGTGAAACCGGGAAGCGGCAGCGGAAGTTCGACAACCTGAAGGGGAAACGTGTTTTCGAAATGCCTGACCAGCCGGAGGGGCACGGTCGCTATACGAGCTGTGCCGGACACCATGGGCGGGATCATGCTGAAGCCCTGCACGACGACTTCGACACGTCTTTTAAGACCATGCTCAAGCAAGAACCCTTCCTCGATGGAGGGCTTCAGCAAACGTCCGAACCTGACGCAGACGTGCCTCATCGACATGTATCTCTCGAATGTAAGGTGCCGTGGCAGCTGCTTGTTCGTGGGACAGCCTACGCATACGAGCCTCTCGTGGAAAAGCGCCACTCTTGGATGCGCGTTCGACATGAACACATCCGGAGTGATCAAAAAATCGACCTCACCACGCCGGAGGACCTCATCGGGGCTGCCGTCGAGAGGCATCAATTCGAAGCTGACGGCGGGGGCTTCCCGGCAACACGCTCCACGACCTTTTCAAAAAACACGAGCGTGACGAAATCGGAAATAATGATCCTGAAGCGGCGATCGGATCGAGCAGGGTCAAACGGATCCGACGAAATAAACGAGGACTGGATGTTTTGGAGAGTCTCGCGGACTGCGGGGCCAAGTGCTGCCGCACGTGGTGTCAGAATACGTTCTCGGCCGCTCATGCTGAACAGTTCATCGCCGAAAAAATCGCGCAGCCGGGCGACGGCCGCACTCATGGCCGGCTGACTGAGGTTGATGCGGC
>NZ_JBWBWI020000003.1:0-392407 GCF_056174585.1 Mesorhizobium kamtschaticum
CCACAGAATATAGGCGCTTTCCGGTGGTCGTTGTCTCTGGCTCAGGTCCCTGCCCTTTTAAGGAGACCTGCCGTATGTAAGCTTCGGTCACTCCTAGCAATGCCGCCACTTCCGTCGAAGTGAATTTGCGCATCGTACGAATCGCATCAGGAGGATACTGAGCCAGCGAAAGATTGTTGAGTGCCTTCTCGAGTTTCGTCGAAAAGGTATTCATGAACTGAAGGCTACTTAGATGCCGCGTCACCCAGATTCTCCTCTTGCACCCAGCGCCTATTGATAGCGACTGTGGTTAACAAGCTGTTAACGCCACGCCAACTACGCCAACTTTTCGAATTACGCGGTTTTTCCGTTACTGGAGGTATGCCCGATTCGGAGAATTCGAGCAAATGGACACAGGGCAGTTCCCAGCTGGGAACTTTTCGCGATCGCTAGCTTCCCTGTGCCGTCAAGTTGCGCATCAGGCATTTGAAAAAGACAGCTATGAAGTTGGTCACGCAGCATGGGGGCACGGGCGAGGCCCGTTCCCCGTTTTGTTCTCATAGATAGTCGATTGGTGTACGGGTTAGCCTCTGGCTTCCGCGAACGGCGGCGAGCGGCCTACAAAAGCGCAGGTAGGTTTCGGCGCATGGAGAGATACCCCCCCATTGGCGCGCTGCGAAATTGCCGTTGTGACGGAGGCACTGAGCTCCCGCAGTCCTAGGGGAGCCACCATCCTTTGCGTCGGAGACGATGGGTTGTGTTGTAATGCAGCCTGCCGCGCCGCTTCCGATGTCACTTCGGTGATCGCCCCCCAGGCTGACCAGTTAGACGCCCCACGGCCCCTACCCTGCAACGAGGCATTCCTTCCGGGCCGAGCGACTCTCGCGAATGGCAACTCAGCGGCTAGGATCTGTCGCCAGGCGACCCACGCGATTTGACAGCAATCAGCGCCGTTTGGCACGTGGGCGTCCTGTCCACGCGCACTTTCCTCCATTGTCGAGAAAGAGGGTCCTGCAGTCGCCAGTCAACTTCCCTCGGGGGCTAGTCCAAGTGTCGGCGAAAGATCCTGGAGAACTCATCGAGAAGCAAACTTCTCGCACAACCCGTACTTTCAGTTCCCAGCTGGGAACAGCTCTTCAAGTTGGAGGCTTGCGCGGCACCAATAAACCTTAGAAACCCGTCAACTTGATGGTTGGATCTGTGGCGCCGGGGAGGATTGGCGCATCCAGAAGTCACCTGCGGCTGGGGGGCGTGCCGCACTCTACAATCCTGACGCCTTAGTTAGATTGACGCGGAAGCGATCGCGCCGGCGCTGGTATTTGCGTGTCATCTCTGCCGAGGTGTGGCCAAGCTGCTTCTGCACGTAGCGCTCGTCAACCTCGGCAGAGGACGCGAGGCCAGCGCGCAGCGAGTGGCCCGAAAACTTTTGGCCGCGCTCGCCCTCGGAAAGATCACCGCGCACGCCGGCGGCCAAGGCCGCGCGTTTGACCAGCCGCGCCACCTCCTGATCGTTGAGCCGCTCGGCGCCCACAGCTTTGCCCTGCCCCGTGACCCGGCGGAAGAGGGGGCCATGCGCGATGCGGGCGAGCTTCAGCCAGGTCTGCAGGGCGACGACCGGGCAGGTGGCATCGGACGAGCCGCGGCCAATCTCGACCTCGCGCCAGCCGGTCTTGCCTCGCAGCGTAACCAGCACGCCCTTGTCCGGGAAAAATTCAATCCAGCCGCAGCCGTCCTCGGTTTGATCACGCGCAACATCGAGGCCCACGATTTCTGAGCGGCGCAAGCCGCCGGCGAAGCCCAAAAGCAACATGGCGCGGCCGCGCAGACCGCGCAGCGTGCCGCGATCGAGCGTTTCCAGCATGGCGACAAGATCGTCGCGCAGGACGGCTTCTTTTTGACGGGGAGGGGAGGCGTGTTTATTGCGGATACCGGCGAGCACGGTGGCGATATGCCGGTCCTTCCGGTCGAGCGGTTGACCGCGTTGCGTATAATTCCAGGTCAGCGACGACAGGCGGCGCTCAATGGTCGACACAGACTTTTTGTCCCGTTCCGATCCTGAGGCCTGGGCCGTGATGTAGAGGCCGACGACTTGTGGATCTGGCGGCAGCGGATCAAACGCCTGGCGCCGGCACCAGGCGCAAAAATGCTTCCAGTCGGCGGCATAGGCGCGACGGGTGTTTGCCGAACTCGCCGCCTCGACGTAATCGCGCGCGCGGTCGGCCAGCTTTTCGAGATGCGCAGGCAGTGATGCTTGTCGCGAATCAACGACCTGCGGGGGAGGGGAGGGGGCCTCATCCGGGCGGCCCATTTCCATGACGACGTCGACAATGTCAGGCAGGCCGTCGGTGTCGATCGCGTCGACGGGCGTCATGAAATTACCGGCACTGCCCATCGGCGCTCTCGTTCATTGGAATGTCGCAGTGGTGCGATTCTCGAGAACACAACGTGCGACCAACGCGCCGAATTGTCCACCGCGAGGCGCTTGACGAATAGCCCCGAGTTTTGCTTCCCGCCACGAACGACAAAGAGCGGGGCGCGCTTCTCGCGGCGCCGGGCGGGCACTGTACTTATGGACGATGCGGCGATCGCTTCCACGCCTTGCCCTTCCTTGCCGTTCATTGCATATGCGTTCAACATCCTCCATGTTTCGTTCAACAGGAGAATCCAGGATGAGCATACGTGGCGCGACGGCAGCCGAAAGCGAGGAGCGGATTGCCCACACCCGCAACCGTCTGGTGCTTGAGCAGGCGAGGGCGGCCGGCCTTCTTGGCGCGGCCAAGAACACACGCCTTTCCGGCAGGGTGCCGTTGGAATTGATCGAGGCGGCAAAGAAGCGCGCGCATGTGACTTCCGACACCGAACTGCTGGAGCTCGCCCTGTCGCGGCTGGCCCTCGAGGATGATTTTGGCATCCGGCTCGTCGGCCGCAAGGGCAGCATCCCGGCGGACATTGATCTTGGCGTTTGATCTCGGGAGCGCGTTGCGTTCTCTCAAACCGCAGCGGCGCAACGCGGGGCTGGAACGGCGGCCGGATTCCGCGCTGTCCTGGGCAGGCGAAGAGCCGCCTGTCGGCGGCGCGCTGCTATTGGACGCCAGCGTCTATCTGGATGTCCTGCAGGGGCGCACGCCCGAAGCGGTCGATGACCTTCTCACCTATCGGCTTTGCCACCACTCGGCCGTATGCCTTGCCGAGCTCAGCCATGTGTTCGGCCGTCTCGATCCGGCCCACGCCACGACGAAGTCGGTCCTGAAAGTGGTAGCGGACACGATCGAGGATATTCCAGCGCACCGGCTGCATGCTCCCGACGCCACCGCCTGGGGACGGGCTGGCATCCTTGCCGGTCTGCTGTTCCGGCTCAGCCATCTGCCGAAAGGCGAGGGACACGAACGCCGCTTCCTCAACGATGCGCTGATCTTTCACCAGGCCGGTCTGCTGGGAGCCACGGTTCTGACTGGCAACATCCGGGATTTCGATCCCCTCAATCAGCTTGTCCCGTCGGTGAGTGTAATTTTCTACCGGCCGGCTACAGGCTTGCCCTCGCAAGCTTGAAAGCATTGGTGGCAGATAGGCGCGTCACCATCGTCGCCGCAGGCGAGGGGAGTGACCGCAGCGAACAATGAAAGGGCGAACGGGGAAAGGGCGAACGGTTGCGAAAAGGGCAAAAATGCGCTATACGCTGTCTTGAGGTGGACAACGCTGTGATCGTTCCATCTTGGTCGGGTCTAAGGCTGCTGGCAGCCGATAACCCCGAGGGCCAGGCAAGATAATTTGCCGGCGTGATGGCGACAGTCGGCAGCTTTCGTGCCGCGACATGGATCTCATTTCCGGTGAAAAATAAGGGCGGCTGAGGCATTTTGCGGCTTGTCCGCACAACGAACGATAATGCAACATTATCGTTCGTTTTGTTTGTGCGACAGGTACAGCGCTTTCTGCCTATTTCCGTTGCCAAAAGCGCCGCCATGATTCATCGTGTCTGAGATGACAGCGTCCCAAACCCTCTTTGCGCCACGGGGCCCTTCCCGGTGCCACGGCGGTCGCGTCGATCATGGCGGTGCCGGCCTGGTTGCGCCGGGCCATCCCGCATGACTAAACCCTTGCGGGCAAAGAGGTTGAGGAGGTCGCGCTCGCCGCCGGCGCTACCTTTGGCGCGCTCGATGCGATGGTGCGCCGGCAGGAGCGCTGGGCTGGCGCCTGGCGGCAGCGGCAGGCGCTTGCGGCGGCCGCCGTCACGGCGAAGCAGGCTGGCCGCGTCGAGGATGAAAGCGCGCTGCGTGACGCCGTGCTGCTCACACGCCCGGGCGATTTTTTGTCCGTCGGCCCCGCCGGCCGAGAAACTGCTGACCGAGGCGAGCATCGGCGCGGTGCTGGATGACCTCGGTCTCCGCCGCGACGACGAGGTGGTCAGCCACCTGGCGGACGATCTTCGGCAGCTTTCCGCAGGTATCGGAACGGTCGGCGTGCTGACCGGCGCGTTCGCGGCTGCCGAGAGATATGGTTTCGCACGAGCCTTCGGATGCTGGCTCGCCGACGCCCTGCTGGCGCAACGACTGGGTTGGGCATACGCTATGCCGCTGCTGGGCGCCGAGGCCGCCTTAGGCTCAAGCGCCCGCCCGCGTCGATCGGGAGCCAGCTCTGTGGCGACAAGCATTGAGAGAGATCCTGAGCGTGCAAATGGCCTGCTTGCCGCGCAGGCACGCGCTGCGCTGCGCGCCATCGATCTGTCCGTCGACCTCGAGCGCCGCGCGGACCGGCTGCTTGCGGTCGCGCCGAAACTCCGGGCCAAGGCGGCGGACATGGTCGTCGAAAGACTCCTGTCCGACGACGCGATCGTCGCATCCGAAAAGATCGCCGGCATGAGCGATCGCGGCCTGCGCCGGCTGTTCGACCGGCTGGTCGAACTCGGCGCCGTGCGCGAACTGTCCGGCCGCCCAACCTTCCGCATCTACGGACTCTGAAGACGATGGCGGAGGCGGCGCGTAGACGAGGAGGGAGCCGGTCAGATGACCGTCGATCAGGCGAACGGCGATCAGCTGACCAGCTGTTTGACCGGGAGCTGGATCACCTGCCGCCGGAGGCGCGCTGGCGCGAATGGATGCATCGGGTCGAGGCAACGATTTTTGCGGCCAGCGAACCCGTTGGCCGCGAGACGCTCGCCCGCATCGTCGGCAAAAGCTGCAGCATCGATCTTTTGATCGACGACATTCGCGAGGAGCTACGCGGCCGGCCTTATGACCTGGTGGCCGTCGCCGGCGGCTGGAAGCATCTGACGCGGCCGGCCTATGCCGACGCCATCCGCTGTGCAGTCGGCGGTAGCGAGCGCGCGGCAGACCTCACGCAGTCAGAGGTGCTGGTGCTGATGTGCATCGCCTACTTCCAGCCGATCACCCGCGCCGAGTTGTCATCTTTCTTCGGCAAGGAGATCAGTCGCGATTTTGTTGGTCATCTGCGCGGTGCCGGTCTGATCGCTTCCGGCCCGCGTAGCCCGACGCCGGGCGCGCCCTACACCTACGTGACGGCAAAAGAATTCCTGCTGGAGTTCGGGCTCGACACGCTGCGCGATTTGCCGGATTTCGAGTCGCTCCAGGATGCAGGACTGCTCAGCAAGGAGAAGCTGCTGGCGGGCGACATCATGCCGGGCTTTTCCAATGACGGGGAAGAGGATGCAGGCATCACCGGTGATGAATAGCAGCTGCTGGCGGTTCGCGGGCAGAAATCCTATCCGCGCAGGACCGCCAGAACACGGCGGCGCCTGATCCCGCCGACGGTGGCGCGCGAATAGGCCTCGAGCAGAGCCGCAAGGTCAGCGCCGGTCGGGGGTGATCGCACCGAGCTCGGCGGTCGTTGATGCCTGTCCATGAAATCCGCAAGTGCGCGATCAACCGATCATGGCCGCCTGCAGCCAGAATAAACCGTCGCCGCCCGACAACCGCATCGTCCTGATCTGCCGTCAACCAGCCGGCGGGCTGGTCCGCGAGCCATTCGAAGCAGCGGATACACGAGGTCGTGAACAGGTTCGTCAGCGTCTTCCCTAAGGAGACGCCGGCAATGAGAGGTGCGCGCAGCAGGCGCGAAGTCAGGTCGCCGATCGTCGTCGATCCCTTGGCCTTCTCCACCTTGCAGATATCGTCGATCGACCGTTCCAGCCGTCGTGCCGACGTTTTTCACTTGAAGTCACGGTGATCCCGCTACGCTCGTGGCGGTTGGCTCGCACCGAAACTCCGCCGAAAATTTGGAAAGCGCGACCAGAGCACGGGGCTGAGAATGGTCATAGAACGAAAAGAAGCTGTCTGATATAGGTGCGCCTTATGTCAAAGCTCCGATCTCTGGTTCCGTCTACGCACTCCCTGTTTGTGTTCGAGGCTGCAGCCCGCAATCTCAGTTTCAAGCGCGCGGCAATGGAATTGAACGTCACCCAGCCAAGCGTGTCCATTGCAATAAAGACGTTGGAGAAGCACTGCAAAGTGGTGCTTTTTGAGCGAGACAATCGAGGTGTCAGGCTAACAGAAGCCGGCGTCGAGCTTTTCGCCGAGGTGCGCGCTGGATTTCGGCGAATTGAGCATACCCTCGAGAACATCTTAGAACGAGGAACGAAGTATCTCAGTTTTGCAGCGTCGACATCGCTTGCTGCGCATTGGCTGGCACCACAGGTGTATCACTTTCAGCAAGAGCATCCTGATATTAGGATTAAAGTCGTTGCAACGGATAGGGACATGGAGCCCGACCAAGAGATAGACGTGACGGTGTGGGTCCGGAAGCGGGATTTCGACCGCAGCAACGCGTGGTTCATATGCGATGAGATCATCTTTCCCGTGTGCTCCCCGGCTTACTTGGCAGCGCATCCGCGGCTGCACAGCGTCGGCGATCTCAATCATCACCAATTGATTCATTCGTCCGACGCTTATCGCAAGCGCATGGGCTGGTCGGAATGGATAGAACTTGCAGGCGGAGATCCAAGCCAAATTCGGTCTTACATCGCTTTCAATGATTATCAATTGGCTTTTCAGGCAGCTTTGTCGGGGGAAGGCGTAGCGCTTGGCTGGTCCCTGACCAATCAATACCATCTCAAGAAGAGAAGCCTTGTCCGCCCGCTAGCAGAGCAAATCAACACTGATCGGGCCTTCTTCCTGGTCGCTAATGACCGCATTGGTCAGAGCGAAAAAACGAAGAAGCTTCTCGCGTGGGTTTTGTCTCAATCAAAAGAGCTTCGATCGAAGCCGGCGGATCCATAACCTTGGAGCCTGACCCGAAACTCGGGATTGGACGTGGAAGCGGTTGAGTGGCCCGTCCGTTGTGATTCGCTTGAGTTGTCTGAATTAAGGGCGTGGACGTGCGGGCCAAGCGTCTCCGGGACAACTCGGCACTTGAACTCACGCGCCGGCGCGCACGCGGCGTTGCCGTCAATCCCAACGGAACCTTCGTCTAGCTGACGCTATTGCAAGGGTAGGGGAGGCCAGCGCCGCCGGCCCCTTTATCGGTCTGGCTCTGCACTGACGGCGGAAAGCCTGCCTGCGATCTGCATCGACGCCCGCCACGCCAAGGCGGCGCCGGACATGGCGCCGAACAAGACGGACGCCAACGATGCCGATGGCCTGGCACATCTGGCCGAGGTCGGCTTCTATCGCGAGGTGAAGGTGAAGGGCTATGACAGTATGCTGATCCGAACGCTCGTGACGGCCCGTACGAGACTGGTCAGGATCACGACCGAGCTATCCAATCAGATTCGTGGGCTCATGAAGACATTTGGACTGGTGGTGCCCAAAGGCGGCAGCTTGGTATTTGAAAAGAATGTACGCAATCTGTTGGGCAGCAATGCTGGCTTGGAACGGATCATCCTGCCCCTGCTCGAGGCTTGGCGTAGTATCCGGAGCCGTGCTGCGCAACTTGATCGTCAGCTCGTCGCAGCGACAATGCAAAGTGATGCATGCCATGTATTGATATCCATCCCCGGGATTGGTGCGGTCACGTCCGCCTCCTTTGTTGCGACGATTGAGGATCCGAAAAACTTCCGAACCTTCTGATCTGTGGGGGCATGGCTGGGACTGACGACAAGGCGCTATCAATCCGGCAAAGTTGATTATGACGGCCACATCTCTCGGCGCGGAGACAGTCATCTGCGTGGCCTCCTTTATGAGGCTGCAACTGTGATCCTGACCCGCGCCAATGCTGACAGCTCACTTCGTACCTGGGATGAAACTTAGAGAGAGGGTAGGTTTTAAACGAGCCGCAGTTGCTGTGGCGCGCAAGTTATCCGTCATAATGCACAGAATGCTGACAACCGGCGAAACCGGTCCGCCCTGAGACCACCGGGACATAGTTAGGAACGATAACGTAGATCGCCAGACGTTCTGAATTGCGTCCGCCTTTCGGATGCGTTGAAACGTCCCTGCCGAGACGTAGGTCGGGTCATTCCGCTGATGCCGTTGCAGGTGAACGTGAACCACGTACACACTGCGTCCATTACACTGGAAGATCCCTCCCGCGAAAACCCATCATGCGGCGATCAGGTATCGACCGCGCAGACAACCGTGCTCTCGGCAAAAGTCAATCAGCCACGCAATACGAGATGGCGCTTCGCATCATGTTCTGCATCTCAACGGTAATTAATTGAAGGTTGCCTTGGCGGCGCGGAAACAGGCTCTCGACCTCGGGCAAATCGCGATACCGCGGCACAGCCTTGAGCGGGGTCACCTTCGGGTTGTTCCGCACCACGGTGATGCCGTCGTACCGGGCTTCCTCGGCAAGCTTGCCGCCATCGATCTTGTTCTTTCCGCTGGCCTTGAGGTACCGCTGGTAGGCCGAGTTGCCGACCAGTGCTTTGTCGCCCTTCTTGAGCTGTGCCTCGAGGCCGGCGATGATCGCCCGGTGGTCGGCCTTGTCCATCTCGGCCTCGGCGTCATTGCGGCTGACGATGTAGCGGTCTTTACCGACTTTGACCTCTTTGACCCACAACTGAGTTTCACCGCGCTGGTGCGTGTTGGCGTGACGCGCCCGTGACAAGGAGGAGAACAAGCCACAACCCAATTGGCGGGTCCCGGTAGCGGGGTCTGCCGATGACGATCCGAGGTGGCGGCAACCCGACTCCACACATGGTCCTTCGGACCGACCGTTAGAATGGGCCCGCCGCCCCGGAGCTTCGCGACCGATGCGCATGCAAAGCCTGCCGCCGTGCTCGTGACCGTCAAGCGACAAGTCGCTTCGCGATTGCCTGCAGCCACCCTTGACCGTCACTGCGCGCGGCGGGGCCATCGCGAAACCAGGTCGGGACGAGCAGATGGTCGCCAACTGGCCGAACCAGGAGATGAGGAAACGAAGCAAGATCAAACTTGACAATCAATGCCCCATACAGGTGTGGAGCGGAATGTCCGGACGTTGGAGGATCTTCAGGAAGCCTTGGCGGTCGGTCCGGATGCGCGCGAGTAGGCGGTCGAGGGTCACGAACCTGGTCTTCATGCCGACGATCCGGGCGAACCGCCGGGCCAGTTCCTTGGCTCTTCGGGGCGTGGGATCCAGACACCAGGCCTTGATGTGGTTGTAAAGCCACCAGATCCGGCCCTGGATCAGGGCCTTGGCGCGGCGCTGCGGTTCGGTGAAGCTATCGAGGGCATGGATCTGCCGTTCCATATGGACCCAGCACCGCGCGTGCTCGCCGATTGCGAATTGGTCCGCCCCATCACTGAGGATGACGGTGGCGTCGAGGCCGCCCCACAGCGCGCCTTCACTGGCGATGCGGAACGGGTCCAGAGGGCCATCCTTGGGCTCCAGGCCAGGGGTGAGCAGATGGGTGTCCCATGACGCCGCGTCCTCGAACTCGGACGGCTCGCGCCCGGCACGTAGGCGCGTGAGGCGGCGTTCAGGACCCACCGGGCCGACCCGCCGTGCAGGAGCCGCAGGAAGTTCAGCCGGCAGCAGCTGTCCTCAATGGCTGGGCGTCATGAGGCTGCGGGTGACTAGTCTCCACGCAACCGGTCCTTGGTCCTTTAAATGCGTGTTTCGGTAATCCCCGGACACCCTTTTCGCTAAATCCCGGACCCCAGTCCGGCTTTTGCGAAATGCGCACTTTAGAGGCAGCTTATCCTATGGAAGACTTAGCTTGGCAGTGCGGCCACCATCCACGACAAAGATCTGGCCAGTGACGAATTCAGCCTCATCGGAGGCAATCCATGCGACCATAGCCGCGACTTCCTCAACACGGCCGGTTCGACCCAACGGATGAATGGCACCCAGCCGCCCCCGCGCCTGCTCGGGCAAAGCGGCGACGAAATTGACGTTGAGATCCGTATCGATCCAGCCAGGAGCCACGCCATTGCAACGCACCCCGTCTTGTCCGCCGTCGACCGCCACGGCACGCGTCAGGCCATGCAGCCCTGCCTTCGAGGCACAATAGGCCGCGTGCCTTGGGTTGGACGCCAATCCCTCTATCGAGCCGATATTGACGATGGCGCCGCGGCTTTTGCGAAGATGAGGCATGGCGTGACGGATCAGCAGGAAGGGAGCATCAAGGTTGAGCGCCATTGTGCGTCTCCATTCATCCAGCCCCGTCTCATCTACTTTCGCTTCAATCATGCGTCCGGCGTTGTTGATGAGGATATCGAGCCGGCCGGCTTGTTGAATGATATCGTCAATGACGGTGGCCGGAACGTCGGGGTCGCAAAGGTCCGCGACTATCGATTCTACGCGGCCGGCCTCCTCAAGCTGAACAGCGAATACTCTGGCTCCCTCGCCGGCAAGCCTGTCGGCGATTGCGGCCCCAATGCCGCTGCTGGCGCCCGTCACCAACGCGATCTTTCCGGCGAAGCGGGTCATGCGACAGCCTTTCCGTTCACCTCAACAAGGGTGTTGCCAAATCGCGTGGGAACCAGCCGCGCTCCATATCGATCAGGTCGGCAGGTGCGCACCCGATCTGTGGGACAACCCGTTGAGACAGTCTGTAAAGCACGCAGGCTTCGCGCGAAGCTAGGGGTCGCGGCGCCATCCGGAAAGTGCGCGCGTCCCGGTTCTTCTGTTGCGTCGGCGGCCAATTTCGGCAGCGAGATTTGCGGTAGCGTGGTCATAGCCGCTCCTCTGTTTTTGCGTTGGCCTTGGTTACACGGAAAACCCAATAGTGCGCGTCCTCATCCGCGGTATATCTGCCTTCGTTTAAACACTGTGCCAGCACAAGGACGCCCTCATCCTGCAGACGCCGCACCTCGTCTTCAAAGCATGTGGCCTCCGCATAGCTCTTGCGCGTACTTGCGATGACCAATCCGTTCGGGCGCGTGACGCGAGCCAGTTTGCGCAATACATCCGGTCGGACATGCCCGGGCGCAAAAACGCCGCAACACACGGTAATGTCATAGCTCGCGCTGGAGTATTCGGAGAGCGGACCGTTAAGGTCGACATCGGCCTGGACATGGCGGTAGACGCGAGTTTGGCGTGCCTTTTCGGCCATCTCCTCAGAGAGGTCGAACCCGTCGATCAACCGGAACCCGAGGCTTTCCAGTTCCATCCCGACGAGGCCTGTTCCGCAGCCAGCGTCCAGGATTGCGATGGCTGCCCGCTCCCTGGCCAAATAGGCCGTCTGCATGGCTGCCGCCAGTTCCGCCACGATCATCGGCCCGCAGTACCCATCGGCCACATCCAAATCGTAGGAACTGGCCCATTCGCGATAGAAGTGGGCCAAGCGACCGACGTCACCATCGAGGGCATGGGAATCCTTGATGCGCTTTCGTGCGGCTTGCTCCAGTGCAGTCTCCTGATCGAGGGTGTTCATGACATAACCTCCGTCTACGGGCAGATGGTCATCTGCGGCGCCGGTCGGCACCTGTTGCCGCCTCGAAAATGAAGGCTTCAAAAGTCGTGCCAATTGGCCGAAAGGAGGCGAAGAAGACAATTTTTGGTGACTGTTTCCAGCTATTTGCTGTCAGGCAAAAGAAGAAATTGGCTAACAAGCCTGCGTCGCAGACCCGACAAGGCTGACAGAATGTCGGAAGGCGTCGCTGCAAAGCATAGAGGCAGTCACTGTAGCGCCGGAAGGCGAACATTGAACGCCCGCGGGGGTCGACGGGGAGGACCGTCGATCGTGGCTCCTTCGGTGGCCGACCAGCCCATTGGCTCATGCATCAGGGCTTACTTCATCCAGACGGCGTCCCAATACACCATCGCTAAGCTCGCGGGCAACGTTTGATGCGTTTCGAAATACCGCACAGGACAGCGTCCAAACGTTCTGGTGATCCGCCTTCCCTGGGCGCATCAGCTGCTGCCCTGAAAAAGCAGACGCCGAGTCAAAACCAGCTGCGTGAGACCGGCCAAATTGCGGCTCGTACAATTTCGATCGCGCATGACGTGCCGAGACCTCGAACGGTGCCAGGGCGCTTAATGATTAGATGTACCAGTCCGACAAGATCGACAGTTGCAACACGGGGGAGAACCGCATCGTGCTCTGGTCAAAAACCCCAGTTGTGTCATCACTATGCGCCGCCATCTGACGGCCATAACGGGACGGGAAGCACTACTTCCAGCTCGCTCTCGAGCATCGTTGAGATTAAGCCGGACAGGAGACTGCCCCATGACAAGGCGAAAGCCAAAGCCTTTCATTCTGGGGATTAAGCGAAGAGCGCGAGCGAATTCTCCCCGATTCGGCGCTACAAAAGGAAGCACACGAGCTTCAACCTGCGCAAGAGATGTAGGAAATTGGAAGCTCCAGCGGAGGGATATGTTCTCCTTCGTTACGCGTTCTTTTTCTGTTCACTCGACGCCGTGGCGGGTGTCTCCTTGAGGAGATAAAAGGCATCGTTGATCACGAATCCGTCAAGACCAGCGGCCCGAGCATAGGTCAGCAAATCGCTTGCGCGATTGATGAAGCCGGTGCCGTTGAAGTTCAGAGACGTGTTGCAAAGAACGCCAACGCCACTTTTCGCTTTGAACGAGGTAAGCAATTGAAAGAGCTGCGGGTTTTGCTTCTGTGAAACTGTCTGGGCCCGCGCTGTGCCGTCAGCGTGCGTGACGGCCTCCAACCGGCTATCGAGAACCTTCTGGAAAAGAAGCATGTGGGGCGACGGGCGTGCCAAGTCGAAGTGGAGCGCGACATCCTCTTCCAGGCAAACCGGCGCGATCGGGCGGAAAGCCTCCCGGTTCTTGATACGGTTTAGCCGCTCATGGGTTACCTTTGAGAAAGGCGCGGCGAGAATTGACCGATTGCCGAGCGCCCGTGGCCCGATTTCGCAATTCCCCTGGACCCAGCCTATAACCTTGTCACTGAGCAACGCTGAGGCTACCTGACCGTAGTCGAGTGGATGGACCTCGAGCCCGGTGCGGTCAATTTCGTCAAGCGTGAAGGGCTGGCCCGAATAAACGTTCCATTTGATCTTAGCATTGCCTGTGAAATGCCGCATCGCGTCGACTGCGGTCCCGATTGCGGAGCCTGTATCGTTAGCACATGGAGGAATGAAAACATCGGAAAAAAGGTTTGTTTCGAGCCATCTGCGGTTCCACTCACAATTCAACCCGCACCCACCGGAAATCAGTAGCGGGTAGCCCTTAGCCAGGTTCTTCTTCGCGAAAGTGTGGAACGAATCGAAGATGGCGTCTGAAACGCGCCTGGCGAGGTTGGTGAACTTCTGATGGGTTACGCCAATGTTGTAGTAGGGAGAATTCCGAAGGTCCTCTTTGGAAAAGGGGAACACATCGCTTGGAAGCAGGAAGTCGATCAGCGCCTGCTCGTCCTGGTCGGGCGATCCGGTATGCCCATAGGCGCAAAGTGCCATCACCTTGCCGGCGTCTTCGAAACGCGTTGGTCCTTTGGCTAAGGTAAATTTCGGATCGGCGAGCGCATAAAGGAAAGCATATTTGTCACCAGGATTCGCCATCACTTTTCCCCGATGCACGACCTGCAGGTGCTCATCGATTTCATAGAAATCGCCGCACCATCCTTCCCAGATCAGCGCGTAACAGGGCATCCCGGCGGGGAAAGGCGACATGCCGTAGGAGCCCCAGAGATGGGAGCGCTCGTGCGTCGAGGAATAGAAGGACACCTTGCGGCCGAAAATGGTCCTCTCGCCGACAATCTCCGACCCTGCGGCTATGCCGTAGTAGCCTGCCGCGACGGAGACGTTGCGCGCGAATCCTGCGTTTTCCCACCCACCGACGGCAATCACATCCGGAATGGCGTCCAGGCGGCCAGCGGCGTCGAGGACCGTCGTCGGGGTGATGGTCGAATATCTGGGGAAGCTATCCTTCTCAGCCTCGTATGAATAAATCAGCTCGGCCGCTGATACGTCCAACGCTGCAATTGTCCCATCATGGCCCGGTTTGAACGATATGATTCTCACGGTTCTATTGCTCCCTGCGCGTAATGCGCTTGTCACTATTTGTTGCCATTGGCCAAACCGAAGGTAAAACGGCCTGAGAACTTGCGCTACAGAAAGTAGCGAGTCGAACTCGTGCCGATATTCGACACGCACTTTTTCGTATCGGCATTCTCTCTTCTGATTGCATGCGCGCCGCACGCAACTCACTAAATGCCACGTTGTTAATTAACGCGCACCGGCACCATTGGTAAAGGCCGCCAAGTTAAGCTTTTATTAATTATTTATAAAGAACTGTTGTGTCATATTTAATGCTTCGCCTCGATTTGTTTACGGGCGCTTGTCTCTTGCTCGTTCTTCCGTTTCGCAGCGATGCTCGCGCCGACGAGGCGGCAAAAATCACGATCAGGAATCTACAACTGCGCGCGTCCCCCTCTGTGCGACCGCACGGCGAGGGTAACAAGGTCTGGATCTGCCCATTGTGGCCAACGACGGCAATGGCGCTGACACGCCTCGTGACTGACGGAACAAGAGCGATGCAGTCTTTCTGCGGCGGACGAACGGTGACTCGCCTTGCACTGCGCGTCCCCGGGGGGATGTTCGGGCGGGCCGAAATATCCTCGCCCCAGGAGGATGAGCCGCGACAGTTAACCAAAAGACGGGCAAGGCGCTCGAGGTGCCACCAGCAGAATTTGACGACGATACGATCAAACTCAGGCTGCCGAAGCCGATATTACGATCGTTCTGGATTGCGGACCATTCTGTACCGAGAACGGGTCGCATAACGTTGCGCATTCGGTCGGCGCAGGCGCCCTTGAACCAGGTGCGACGAATTGTCAATGTTACTCCTTCGAAATATTAAAAATGTGCGATGAAATACAATAATGGTTAAAACTATTTAACATATTTATACTTGCTTTATGGGTGCCATAATTCGATATACTACTGCCCTAGTTACATATCAGGGGTATAACGAAGTCCCACCATCGCTAGCGAAAGGAGGAAGTCCCTGTCCACCGGCGAGACTGGCAGGGGCGCTCGTCCGGCCACTCGTTTCGCAGGACCGAACGCCGGCAGCAGCAGGCGACCGATGATCGCCAGCTCCTGGAACCGGCTATCGGGTAGCCGACCCATGCTCAGGCCCGGCCATTGCGCCGCCGATGACCATCCGCCCGCCTGCACGGAGGAACTGTCATGAACAACCTCGATCAATAGACCTACCTGGACGTCTCGCCGAACCCCCATTTTGTCACCCCCCCCATTTTGTCAAACAAGGAGTACTCATGCCCAAGAATCTCGCTGTTAGACCGGACGACAAGCTGCGCGCCAAACGTGAAAGCTTTGACAAGATTCCAGTAGTCGATATCGCGCCACTTCTCGATGGCAGCAACAAGCAGGCGGTAGCCAAGGATATACGATGGGCGTTGATGAATACTGGTTTCCTGTATGTAAAGAACCATGGCGTTCCGCAGGACTTTGTGGATTCGGTGTTCGATGTGAGTCGCCGGTTCTTTGATCTGCCCACGTCACAGAAGATGACATTGCATATTAGCAAATCCAACGTGGCCCTGCGCGGGTACATTGAGCCATTCGGGGAGAATACCGATCCGGGCAAGACGAAAGACCTGAAGGAGTGCTTTGACATTGGACCTGAACGTTCAATGTTAGGGGGTCCGTTTTTTGGACCAAACCAGTGGCCCTCAAGTCTCGCCGGATTTCGGGACCTTACATACGGATACCATCAAAAGATGGTGGACCTCGCGAAAAAACTCTTGAAGGGCATCGCGCTCAGTCTGGACCTGTCGGAAAGCTATTTCGAGAACCTCACGCGGAACCCGATAAGCATTCAGCGCCTGCTTCATTATCCGCCGCAGAGTGGTTATATTAGCGAAGACATCATCGGTATTGGTGCCCACACGGATTACGGAAATCTGACTATCCTGGCGCAGGATGACATAGGCGGTCTTCAGGTTATGAACCGAGATGGCGATTGGGTAGAGGGAACGCCGATCCGAGGCACTTTCATAATCAACATTGGCGACCTGATTCAGAGGCTCACCAATGATGTCTACCTGGCGAACTTGCACCGCGTTGTGAATATCTCGGGCCGAGAGCGATACTCAATCCCCTTCTTTATCGACGCTGATTTCGATGCAGTCATCGAACCATTGGCTTCGTGTGTCTCAGAGAGCAACCCAGCTCGCTACAAGGCGGTAATTTGCGGCGAGTACAAATTCCGGCGTTTCGCAGAAAGTTACGCTCCCTTAGCCAAAGTGGGATACAAACTCGAGAAAAAAACGTAAGCTACGAAGAACTCGCGGAGGGATATCGAGGCGAGTGTGGTACCGTCCCGTTCTTTTCGGGCCAGCCTGAAGGAGGATTGGAAGAACGAACAGCCGACCGTCAAATAGAGCTATGCAAGGACAGCCGCGGCTTCAAGCCCCTTCAGCCGATGATCGCCGACAATGCGCAGCACCACGGCGCCGTTCTTCTGTTCGACCGCCTGCGTGCGCAAATGCTATCGCCCTGCGGCAACGCCGTGCCAGCGACTGCTGATGATTTTGCGGTAAGGATTGACCACCGTCTATTTATAGGGTGCTCTCCCAACTGCCGACCGAGAGAAGTGACAGTCCACGTTGCTGTTCATCGGCGACCCCGCCCACCTTCCTCCGATTGGTCCCAGACCTTCCCTTTCACAGCATGATCAATTCGAACTCATGCGTAGTCCTCGACGTGGTGCACCGGCAGGAGGACGCAACCGGAATCCCTGCCGTCGAGGTCCTGTCCGCAGTGGCGCCGTGCCGTACCTCGGCTCGGTAGGTTCGACCTGAATACGCTTGCGAGGTCCGGAGTCTTCATCGCGCCTTGGGATGAAAGCAATGTAGCTGCCACGACCCTTGGCGTATTCCGTGCGATGTCCGGTCCCTTGAAAAATCCAACGACATCATCGCGGCGTAGCTTCCCGCGAATGACAACTCTGCCGCCGGCGTCGATGCCATGAACCTGAAAAATCTGCTTGGCGATATCCAGACCGATTGTAGTAACCTTCTCCATGGACGGCTCTCCCTCCATGTGACTTGCGGCGGCTACACTATGGCACTTCGATGCCGGAGCGGAGGCCGTCCATCCCATCAGGTCAATCCGAGACAAACCAACAGGCAGCGAGGTTCAAACGCACGCAACGGCTTTGACCTTGTGATGTCAGATCCGAAAGCCGGACGCAGCCCTTAAAAGGCATGGGAGAACTGGCCACTCACTCATCGAGCTACAGACGGTAAACCGCACTATCTGTAAAAGCATGAAGCCGCGAGCGATGGCAATGTCAATGATTAGCATCGGAACCCTTTATTAGGCGCTTCGAGTGATCAACCCTAATCCGGAGATGGTGGGTACGGGCGGAAGTCCGATATGTGTCGCGAACAGATGCGACAACTGCCGCCGGGTTGCCATCCAGCCTTGAAGTAACCGCTTACCCGAGCGTCCGAGCAGACGGAGATGCCGATCATCAAGATCGCAATCGCGTATGGGCTCTTGTAAGCGTCGCACTTCTCGTCGAGTTTTTGGCTGGAACTCTAGGCTCAGGACTCATTGATCAGAGCCAGAAGATTACGGTTGCGGCGATGCAGATCGCGGACATGAAGGTGTGGGCGCACCGGTCATAGCGGGTGTGGATGCGCCGCCAGTCCTTGAGCCTGCCGAACATGTTCTCGATCTTGTGGCGCCTTTTGTAGAGCACGGTGTCGTGCGGGATCGGCAGGTTGCGGTTGGCTTTGGACGGGATGCAGGCGGCTATGCCGCGATTGGGCAGGGCCGTGCGGAACCAGTCGGCGTCGTAGCCTTTGTCCCCGAGCAGGGCTGCGGCTTTCGGGAAAGCGTCGATCATGAGCGCGGCGCCTTTGTAGTCGCTCATCTGCCCTTCGCTGAGCAGCATGATCAGCGGCCGGCCAAGGCCATCGCATACAGCATGTAGCTTGGAGTTCAGACCACCCTGGGAACAGCCCCTTTTTGAGCAGGCTGGCGGCCGTTCGATGTGCCTTCAAATGGGTGGCGTCGATCTTCAGTTGATCGGGCTTGCCGCCTTTTGCCGCCAATTCAGCGAATATCCGGTTGAATACGCCGAGGCGCTCCAGCGGATGAAGCGGTTGTAGATCGTCTTGTGGGGACCATACTCTTTGGGCGCGTCGCGCCACCGCAGGCCGTTCCTGGTTACAAAGATGATGCCGCTGACGATCCGCCGATCATCGCCCCTCGGCACACCGTGAGACAGCGGGAAATGCGGCGCGATCCGCCGCATCTGCGCCTCCGACAGCCAAATCAAATCACTCATTGCAGCGCCTCCTCGCACCGCCAATGAATCAGCCGTTTGACGTCTCCGCAAGAACTTTAATAGGTCCTAAGTCTCGATGCCGTTGTCTTGTCTTATGACTTTCCAGGCCGTTTGGTCCAATAAGAGATGCCCGATCTGGGATGGCCATCCCAGATCGGGCGGGAGGGGATGGATCGGAGCTGTCTAGAGCAGATTCGACTTACACCGGGTCATATCCGGCTGCCTCGAAGTAGTTTCGGCATTCGGCCGGTTTGAAGGCGTCGAGGCAGTCGGCGATGACGGACCAGAGTTGATCGATGGAGCGGGCAGCTGCTTTTCTGAGTAGGGCCTTGAGCTTCGAGAACGCCATCTCGATCGGATTGAAGTCGGGCGAATAGGGCGGCAGCAACAGAAGCCGTGCGCCGGTCCTTTGGATGGCCTCGCGAACGCCGGTGATCTTGTGAGCCGGCAGGTTGTCCATGACGACGATGTCGCCGGGAGAAAGTTCAGGTGCGAGCACCTGTTCGGCATAGGCCAGGAAGGCGGCGCCGTTCATCGGCCCGTCGAGCAGCATCGGTGCGGTCAGGCCGTTCAGCCGCAGTCCAGCGGTGAAGGTCGTGGTCTTCCAATGACCATGAGGAACCGGCGCACGGCAGCGTTCGCCACGTTTGGCCCGCCCGCGCAGCCGCGCCATCTTGGTGGAGGCGGCAGTCTCATCAATGAAGATCAGCTTCTCGGGGTCGAGATCGAGCTGGCCGTCGAACCAGGCGCGACGGCGCGCCTTGACGTCGGGGCGCTGTTGTTCGCTGGCATGCGCCGTCTTTTTTTAAACGTGACGCAGCGCCTGTCGAGAAACATCCAGATCGTCGAAGGAACCACGCGCACGCCATGCCCGGCCGCCAGCCTCTCGGCAATCTCCGCCAGAGTGATGTCGGGCGTCTCCTCGATCAGGCCGAGGATGAAGGCTTCGTGAGGATCAAGCTTCGAGCGCGACGGTTGGCCCTGCTTGCGTGCCGCCATCTCACCCGTCTCGCGATAGCGGCGATACCAGTTCCCCGCCGTAGCAATCCCGATCCGGAACCGGCGTGCTGCCTCTCGCATCGAAACACCCTCCGATATCGCCAAAATCACCCGACCGCGAAGGTCCGCACTCAAGCTGCGTGTCATCGTCATCTCCCTGCGAATCACAGGGAAAATGAAACAGACTTCCGCCACCGCGTGAATCCCAAATCTGACTCGGCGTTCACGGAAAATGCTCTAGGTCGTTGAGGATCGTCGATTAGTGTGATCACCCCTTTCTTTTCCATCAGGCCTGAACGGAAACCGGGGCGTTTGGGCCCGGATGACAAGAATAGGACAGCGGAAAAGATGAGCGATACCCTACCACAAACCATCGGCATCGATATCTCCAAAGCAACACTCGATGCTCATGCCTATCCTGCAGGCAGCAACCAGCAGTTTGCCAATACTGCCAGCGGCCATAAAGCCTTAATTGCATGGCTGGGGCGATGGTCAGTCGAACGCGTGGCATATGAGGCGACTGGTGCTTACCACCGGGAACTTGAGCAAGCTCTGGCTGGTCTGCCCTGCGTCAAGCTCAACCCCGCTCGTGCGCGACGCTTTGCTCAAGCAGCTGGAACCTTGGCCAAGTCCGATCGGATCGATGCAGCGATGTTGGCCCGCATGGCTAGCACAATGCAGCCGCCCGTGCGCCCGGCTATAGACCCCGAACAGGCAAGGCTGGCCGAACTTATCAGCGCCCGCGATGGTCTGTTGCGCGACAGAACCGCGCTTAAAAACCAGGAGAAAAACCTGACGGTTCCGCTTCTAAAGCGTCAGCACAAACTACGCCTCAATCAGATCGATCAGCATATAACCGCTCTCGATGCCGAGCTCGCAGCAAGCATTGCGGCCGATCCGCAACTTGCCCGCCGGCATGAAATTATCTCCAGCATAGCTGGCCTCGGCCCACGCACTGCCAACCAGTTGGTCGCCATAATGCCAGAGCTTGGGTCACTTGATAACAAACAGGCCGCATCCCTGGCAGGACTCGCTCCCGTCGCCCGCCAATCAGGGCAATGGAAAGGCAGAAGCCTCATCCAGGGTGGAAGGGCCAACGTTAGACGCGCACTCTACATGCCCGCTCTCGTCGCTGCCCGCTTTAACCCTGACCTCAGGGAAAAGTATCAGCACCTCATTGCATCGGGCAAACCAGCCAAAATCGCTATAGTCGCGGTTATGCGCAAACTCCTGGTCACCGCCAATGCGCTAGTCAAAGCCGATCGCATCTGGGTCGAAAAACGTGCTTGATCACAACGGAAACTAATCGCGCGATTTCGGTCAAGCCCTTTTGACACTATTTAATTGACCGCTGATCGTCGAATCGACCGGACGACGCGTTGAGAGTAATTACTCACGCCCTTGTCAGGGGCAAGAATCCCTGAATCTATGGGGATATGGATCGCACTGATTTGCAGCGTCTGACGAAGGAAGAGTTGATCGATCTGGTGCTGCGGATGCAGCGGCCAGAGAAGACATCGCGCACGTCGTCCAAGCCACCTTCGAGCGATCGCAAGGCGCGTCGGGACAGGGCAAAGCCTGGCGGCGCCAAGGCGGGTCATGAAGGTCACAGCCGCGCCATGAGTGAGATGCCGAGCATCATCGATCATCATCCCGACCAATGCCTTTGCTGCCGCGCCAGCCTGTCGAGCGATCTTGCTGCCGAAACCGTCAGCGAGCACGACAAGATTGAGCTTTCCGCGACCAGCCTTTGATTGAGCGCCATCGGCGTCTGGCAGTCCGTTGCCCGTCCTGCGGCACGCTGGTCGTCGCGGCTGTGCCAGATGCGGCGAAGGGGACGCCGTTCGGGCCACGCGTGCACGCCGTAGCGACCTATCTCAAGACTTTCCAGGCCCTGTCCTACGAGCGGCTGCAGGGCGCGTTCGCGAACCTTTTCGGTCTCAACATTAGCCAGGGCGGACTGATGAACATGTTGCGCCGTGCGCAGGGCGCGTTCGCGGCCGAGTGCGACAAGGCCGTCGCGGCGTTGCGCCGGGCCAAGGTCATCGCCTCCGATGAGACCGGCGTGCGGATCGAAGGAAGCAACGCCTACCACTGGGTGTTTCGCTGCGCCGAAGCGGTTGTTCATCAAGCGGCGCCAACGCGCGGCGCCGTCGTGATCCGGACCCTGATGGACGGCCATCGGCCCGACGTCTGGTGTTCCGATCGCTATGCCGCCCAACAAGGTCACGCAAATGCGCATCAGACCTGCCTGGCGCATCTCGCCCGCGACGTCGCCTATGCGGACGAGGCAAGTGAGGACATGCTGCCCTCACGGCTCAAGCGTTGGCTGCAAAGGGCCTTCGCCCTAGCCGACGGTATCGAAACCTTCGCCGCCTCGACCATCGCCGGCAAGCGTCGCGCACTGGAGCGAAGTCTGGACGATATCTTCGCCACCACAACGTCGTGCGATCTGGCCCGCGACATCCAAAACAAGTTCAGGCGAGCTCGCGATCAACTTTTGACCTTTGCCCAATGGCCAGGAATGGTCGACGCAACGAACAACGCCTGCGAACGCGCCCTCAGACCCGCCGTCGTTCAACGGAAGATCACCAACGGCTATCGCGCCATGTGGGCCGCCCAGGGCGAAGCCGACATTCGAACCGTCGTCGACACGGCTCGTCTCGCGCCAGGCACGAACCCCTTCAAAATCATCCTTCAAACCGTCAGCGCCTGAAATCCGCTATGACTGAGCCCGCGACCTTGATCTTCCGAGCCTCTCTTCGGGCACGGCTTTATCGGGACATCGAGGTGTCGAGTTCGAGCACGCTAGCGGATCTGGCGGAAGCCATCGTAGCGGCATTTGGCTTCGACTTGGACCACGCCTACGGCTTCTATTCAAAGCTGACGGGAGAGCTGTTCGACTCGCCCCTGCGGTTCGAACTCTTCGCCGACATAGAGGGGAGCGGCTCTCGCAGCGTGAAGGGCTGTCAAAGGGCACGCGCGTCACCAAAGCCTTCCGGAAAGTGGGCTCGGCAATGACCTTCTTGTACGACTACGGTGACGAGTGGCGCTTCCACGTTGAAGCTATTGGAACAGGGCAGACGCAGCCCGATGCCAATTACCCGAGGATCGTCAGCAAGATCGGCAAGGCGCCCCCGCAGTACCCGGACATCGACGACGAGTGACGACGCACCGTGCCGCATCGCGGGGGCGAGGGGGTGGGTAATTAGTCGGCCCTGAATAACGGCTAAGGCGTTGATATTCCGAACGCGTGAAGACGGGTGGAAGCATGCGATTTCGCCGTTTTCGGCTGGAGTGCTTGCAGGCACCAGGCAAGCCAAGAGCGAGAACCGTGAGGATCAGGCGCAGATTTTGGCCTGCGGCGACGAGCAGCGCATTGATCGCATCGCCATCATGGCCGAGGAGGAAGTTGCGGTCCAGTCGGCCGTCGGTCTTCATGTGACCGATGGTGGCCTCGATGGCCGATCGTCGTTTCAGTTCCCGACACATGGTGGCCGTCAGGCCACGTTTGCGGCCGGCGATCATCACCGATCCCGAGCCGGCATAGTCGTGGCCGCGATAGCCCTTGTCGACGTAGATGCGGTCTGGGTCGACGCCGCCGATCTCCACCGCCTGATCGACCGTTGCTGCGAGCGTGTGGCCATCATACGGATTACCCTCGAACGCCTTGGCCGCCAGCACGAGGCCCTCGCGATTGGTTGCCGCGATCCCGACCTTGCAGCCGAATTCGTAAGGGTTGCGGGCTTTGCCCTTCGAGATGCAGACCACCTCGGGCGCGTGCAGGGAGTAGATCTTGTTCCTGTCCTTCGGCTTCTGCGCCAAGAGCCGCTCGACGAGCCCGAGCAACGGGGCAAATCTGGCCTCGAGTTCGGCATTGCCGGCGATCTTGCGGCCGACGTCGCGGAACACCCGGCCGAGATAGGTGCGAAGGCGCTTGAGTTCGCGACGCATCCGGCGGAACTGCCGGGCATGCGCATAGCGACCCGCCCGTACCGCCGCTGCCTTGGCCAGCCGCAGGTGGCTCTGCCTGAGCATGATGCCGTACCGCTTGGCCTGACGCACCAGGATCTGGATTGCCTTGAGGTAGAGCCGGCTGTCGGTGGGGTGGGCGATCGCCTTCGGCTGCACCGTCGTGTCGACGGTGATCCGCTCCAGCGAACCGGGCTTCGCAGTCCCCGTCTCGAGTGCGACGTCGACGCTTGCCTTCAGCATTTCCTCCAGCCCCTCGGGCCCGATCCGCTTGCGCCAGCGCGTCATCGTGCTGGCATCGATCGGCGGCTCGTGCTGGAAGAACTCGAAGCCGCAGAAAAACTGCCAGTACGGGTTCTCAACCCAACGCTCCACCATTTCTTCGTCGGACAGGTCGTGGACGTGCTTGAGGTAATGCAGACCGACTTCAGCCGCGTCGGCTTGGCCGGCCTGCCGACCGGGCGATAAAACCCGCCAAACGCTTCGTCAAAGCGCGACCACGGCATCAATGCCGACAACCGGACCAGCGGATGGCGCGGATTGATGATGGCATCGAGGCGCTCGCGGAACAAATCATTCTTACCGGACGACGGACGGGCTGGAAGCATTGCAAAAACACCGGGAAACGACGGGATCGAAGGTGGTTTCCGGCATTCTCCAATACTTCAAACCCAATGGGAATCCCTGCAAAGCAAGAGGTCCAAGAGTTTTTCAGGGCGAACTAGAGCAGATTCGACTTACACCGGGTCATATCCGGCTGCCTCGAAGTAGTTTCGGCATTCGGCCGGTTTGAAGGCGTCGAGGCAGTCGGCGATGACGGACCAGAGTTGATCGATGGAGCGGGCAGCTGCTTTTCTGAGTAGGGCCTTGAGCTTCGAGAACGCCATCTCGATCGGATTGAAGTCGGGCGAATAGGGCGGCAGCAACAGAAGCCGTGCGCCGGTCCTTTGGATGGCCTCGCGAACGCCGGTGATCTTGTGAGCCGGCAGGTTGTCCATGACGACGATGTCGCCGGGAGAAAGTTCAGGTGCGAGCACCTGTTCGGCATAGGCCAGGAAGGCGGCGCCGTTCATCGGCCCGTCGAGCAGCATCGGTGCGGTCAGGCCGTTCAGCCGCAGTCCAGCGGTGAAGGTCGTGGTCTTCCAATGACCATGAGGAACCGGCGCACGGCAGCGTTCGCCACGTTTGGCCCGCCCGCGCAGCCGCGCCATCTTGGTGGAGGCGGCAGTCTCATCAATGAAGATCAGCTTCTCGGGGTCGAGATCGAGCTGGCCGTCGAACCAGGCGCAACGGCGCGCCTTGACGTCGGGGCGCTGTTGTTCGCTGGCATGCGCCGTCTTTTTTTAAACGTGACGCAGCGCCTGTCGAGAAACATCCAGATCGTCGAAGGAACCACGCGCACGCCATGCCCGGCCGCCAGCCTCTCGGCAATCTCCGCCAGAGTGATGTCGGGCGTCTCCTCGATCAGGCCGAGGATGAAGGCTTCGTGAGGATCAAGCTTCGAGCGCGACGGTTGGCCCTGCTTGCGTGCCGCCATCTCACCCGTCTCGCGATAGCGGCGATACCAGTTCCCCGCCGTAGCAATCCCGATCCGGAACCGGCGTGCTGCCTCTCGCATCGAAACACCCTCCGATATCGCCAAAATCACCCGACCGCGAAGGTCCGCACTCAAGCTGCGTGTCATCGTCATCTCCCTGCGAATCACAGGGAAAATGAAACAGACTTCCGCCACCGCGTGAATCCCAAATCTGACTCGGCGTTCACGGAAAATGCTCTAATTACCCGGCCGATCTTCCACCAATCCGATGCCGCCGTCCGCGGGCATGTGTTCTGCTCGTTCCTGGCGCTCGTACTCAGCAAGGAACTGCGCCGCCTCTGCCGGTCCAAAGGCCTGACGCCCCGAATGGCAGCCGCTCCTCCGCGATCTCGACCGCCTCCAGGAAGCCACCATCGAAAAGGTTGGGCGCATCGTCACCACCAGAACCCACGTCAAGGACCAAGTGGGCAACTGTATTCAAGGCAGCTGGCATCGCTCTGCCACACAAACCTCGACGAACAACTCGCCTGAGATCACCCCCAAAATATAGTGGTAACACTCGCCGGCGCGCGCCTAACATGCTGACATAATGACATATTCTTACAGGCAGTGTTTAAGTCGGGCCTCACGCTCGGCCCGCAAACCAGAGCAGTCAGTCCTTCACCTGCCCCCTCGGCTTTGTCCGGGCAGGCGTCAGCGTCGACGTAGATGGCGGGTGCGGGCATCATTCATTCCAATAAAGATGGGGCCGGTTATCTTTTCCGGCCCCATGGATATCATCTGATCGGTCGCTATGCCGGCAAGGCGCCGGATTTCTTCGCCGTCCAGGTGGCGATGTAATCCATCAGGCCGGGGTTGAGGCAGTCATAGGGCTCCAGCCCGATCGACTTCAGTTGCGCCCGGATGCCGTCCATCCGCTTCGGATCGACACCGGATTCGATGATCGACGAGACAAAGGCGGTGAAGCCTGGCGGTGACCAGCCATCCTCCTGGAAACGCTCGGGGTGAATGAAGGACAAGCCCTTGAACGGATGGTCGCGCTCGACCGGTCCGTGCATGTGGACGCCGCAGCCGGTGCAGGCATGGCGCTGGATCAGCGCCGAGGGGTCGACCACCTTGAGCTTGTCGCCGTTCTCGGTGACGGTAACGTCGCCGGTGCCGGCCACGGCCACCACCGAGAACACGGCACCTTCCGGCTTCCAGCATTTGGTGCAGCCGCAGGCGTGGTTGTGGGCGATCTGGCCCTTGACCTTCACCTTGACCGGTTTGCTGGTGCAGGCGCAGACCAGCGTGCCGCCGGCAAAGCTTGCGCTCTCCTTCGGCAGTCCATTGTCGATTTTCGGATGCAGTTTTTCCGGCATTCTTTTCTCCTCCCGTTTGTGAACCACAGAGGTCGCAGGCCGGTTGGTCGGCGGCTTGTGGTCTTCCTCAGTAAACGACGACGCTTCGGATCGACTTGCCCTCATGCATGAGGTCGAAACCCTTGTTGATGTCCTCGAGCTTCAGCGTGTGGGTGATCATCGGGTCGATCTGAATCTTGCCGTCCATGTACCAGTCGACGATTTTTGGCACATCGGTGCGGCCGCGCGCGCCGCCGAAGGCGGTGCCCATCCAGGTTCGCCCGGTGACCAGCTGGAACGGCCGTGTCGAGATCTCCTGGCCCGCACCCGCAACGCCGATGACCACCGATTTGCCCCAGCCGCGATGCGAGGCTTCCAGCGCCTGGCGCATCACCTTGGTGTTGCCGGTGCAGTCGAACGTATAGTCGGCGCCGCCGATCTGGTCGGCGCCGCGCTTGGTCATGTTGACGAGATGAGGCACGACATCGCCGTCGATCTCCTTCGGATTGACGAAATGCGTCATGCCGAACTTTTCGCCCCATGCCTTCTTGTCGTTGTTGAGGTCAACGCCGATGATCATGTCGGCTCCGGCAAGCCGCAGGCCCTGGATGACGTTGAGGCCGATGCCGCCGAGACCGAAGACCACCGCCGTGGCACCTTGCTCGACCTTGGCGGTGTTGATGACGGCGCCGATGCCGGTGGTGACGCCGCAGCCGATGTAGCAGATCTTGTCGAAGGGGGCGTCCGGGTTGACCTTGGCGACCGCGATCTCGGGCAGCACGGTGAAGTTCGAGAAGGTCGAGCAGCCCATATAGTGAAAAATCTTGTCCTTGCCGATCGAGAAGCGCGACGAGCCGTCCGGCATCAAGCCTTGCCCCTGCGTGGCGCGGATGGCGGTGCACAGATTGGTTTTCCTCGACAGGCAGGACGGGCACTGGCGGCATTCCGGCGTGTAGAGCGGGATGACATGGTCGCCCTTCTTGACCGAAGTGACGCCCTTGCCGACATCGACGACGATACCGGCGCCTTCATGGCCGAGGATGGCGGGAAACAGGCCTTCCGGATCGGCGCCCGAAAGGGTGAACTCATCGGTGTGGCAGATGCCGGTTGCCTTGATCTCGACCAGCACTTCGCCCTCGCGTGGACCGTCGAGGTCGACCTCCATGATCTCCAGCGGCTTTCCAGCGGCGACAGCGACTGCGGCGCGGGTTTTCATTCTAAATTCTCTCTCAAAAAAATCGTTTGCGAGGACGTCGCCCGACTCCTAGGTGGGCCAAGCCGCCAACGGCTCTAGGGAGCGGCGAAGCAAAGCCTCTTGGACTGTGGAGAGTTTTCTCAGTGGCTTGCGGACGTTCCCCGTGCCGTAGCCGCGGATCTGCGCGGCTTTCAACACCGACGGCACGTAGGGAGCTCTCCACACGAAAAGCAGGGACGGCAGCATCAATTGCCAAAGCGCCAGCGCGTCCTCGTATCTCTTGGCACTCACCAGGTCGTAAAGCCGCACGGCTTCGTGGGGCATATAGTTGGCTGCACCCCAGATAACGCCCTTGGCGCCTGCCATAAGCGCATACAGTGTTGTCGTATCGCAACCGTTGAGGACCGCGCCTTTCGTCTGTAGAAATTCCTGATGGACCGTGAGGTCTCCGGCACTATCCTTGATGTAATTGAAGTTCTTAAGCCCAGCGAGGCGTTCGAACAGCCCGGGCGAAACCGCTATGCCGGTTGCCTGGGGTATGTTGTATCCAACGATGTCGACGCCGACTGCCGCATCGACTTCCTTGTAGAAGTCATAAAGGCCATCGTCATCCGAAGGGCCTTCAAGATAGGGCGGAAGGATCATCAGCGCATCGGCTCCTACCGATTCCGCGTGCCGCGAGCGGCGGAGAACCTCGTCGACGTTTAGCGCTGACGTCTGGCAGATCACTTTGCAACGGCCCGCGATGCGCTTCGCTCCGATCTCGTAGAGCCGGTTGCACTCTGCCTCGGTCAGGTAGGGATGTTGTCCTGTCCCAGCGCCCAGGACCAAACCATGCACGCCGGCATCAACATATTTTTCAATGAGTTCTTCGAAGGTGCGATAATCCAAGTCGCCGCTGTCATCGAACGGCGTTTGCATCGCCAGATTTATCCCACTGAGATCAGCCATCTTCGTCTCTACCTTGCTGAAGCCCTAGACCTCTGCGCCCGCCTGCCTGAAGCGTAACGCAGTCATGAACCGAACGCCCAGTGCCGTGATCAGCTTGGGGTAGGGCTTGCTCGGGGCAGCCCTCCTCTGGAGGATGTCTATCACGGGCGAAGTTTGGCCGGCCGCGAGCTCCGCTACCGCCTTCCCGAACGCCGCGCCTCGCGCCACGCCTGTTCCATTGCAGAACGCCGCGCCGAAGACATTCTTCGTCAACTCGCCGAAAACCATGCCGCCGTTCTGGGCGAGGGTCAGCATGCCACCCCAGCTGGCCTCGAAGCCCATGGAAGAAAGGCCGGGCCAGCGCCGATCGAATGCAATTTGTTGTTGGACGCGAGCCCTCATGACATCTTGCGTCGATGTGATGAAATCAGTCGCATAGGCATAGACGTTTCTGAGGAACAGCCGGCCGTCCGGCGTGCGCCGAACTGTGGTGCCAAAGCTGTTGGCCGGGATCAGCCCGTAGGCGTACCGATTGCCGACCTGGGCGAGTTCGCTTTCGGTGAGTTGCCGGGTCATGCTCGCGAACGTGTACAGCGGTATTGCTCGGTTCTCAAAAAACCCGAATTTGGTCAGATAGCCCGCCGCGCAGATAATGACCTTTGCCGCTGAGATTTTGCCATTAGGCGTTTCGCAGATCTGTTTGGGGTCACCGAATTGCACCGCTGTGATCGGCGTATTCTCATGAACCGTCACATTGGCGGGTAATTGACGCGTGGCGTTCTTAAGATATTTGGCCGGCTGCAGAAGAATCGTGCCGGGATGGTGAAGCGCCTTGATATAGTGCCTGCTACCAGTCATGGCTTGCATCTCGGGCTTCTCGATCCAGCTGTAGTTCTGCCCCAGCCTGTCAAGCGCGCCCGCGAATTTTCTAAGGTCCTTGACCCCATGATCCGTCGCTGCGGAATGAAATTTCCCTTGAGGGTCCCAGTCGCAATCGACTCCAAGCTCTTCTACTGCGCTGCGAATGTATGCGATTCCCTCAAGGTTGACGAAGAGCTCTTCATTGTTGCCCTTGATGTCTTCCAGGAAATCGCGCTTGCGTGGATTGTGGGCCAAGTCGATCACAAAACCCATGCATCGGCCGGATGCATTGTCCCCAATACGGCCGGCATCGACCAGCACAACAGAGGACTCAGGGTTTAGTTCAGCGTACCGGCGAGCAGCGTGCAGGCCCATCCATCCCGCGCCGATCACGAGGCAGTCGCAAGAAGCGTTGCCGCGCTGTGGCACGATATCCAATTCGGGCCCAGAAGTATTATACCAGCCCGAAACTGTGGGCTCTGGATTGGGAGCTTCCACCACGGTCCTTTTGTTCGATGAAGTCACAGTGATCCCGCTACGCTCGTGGCGGTTGGCTCGCACCGAAACTCCGCCGAAAATTTGGAAAGCGCGACTAGAGCACGGGGCTGAGAATGGTCATAGAACGAAAAGAAGCTGTCTGATATAGGTGCGCCTTATGGCAAGACTCCGATCTTTGGTCCTCTGTACACACTCCCTATTGTATTCGAAGCTGCAGCCCACAACCTCTGTTTCACGCGCGCGGCAATGGAATTGAACGTCACCAAGGTCGCTAATGAGCGGATGGGTCAGAGCGAAAAAACGAAGAAGCTTTTCGCATGGAAGTTCGATCGTCGGCAGGGAATTCATAGCCTCATGGACGATCAGTACCAGTCACTAGCAACGCTATGCATTTCCCGTCATGAACTCAGAGCAAAGGTGCATGATTTTTGTCGAGTCCCGGTGTATTTGGCGTGAAGATAAACGTAGCAAGGATGGAGCGGGCCTGCTTGCCGGTGATCTCGGCCGACAGCAGATCGCCGACGCTCCTCGGCGGCTCGTGCTGGCGCTTGATACCTGTTGCCATGACCTCGTCATAGGCGCCGCGCATCCCGAAGAGCTTCAGCGTCCCCATCAGTTCCAAGACCGGGGTGCGTTGCATCAATTTGCCCTCATGAGGCTGTCGTAGCCGGCACAATCGGCGAGTGACTCATGCTGCACGCGGAGCGCGTCCGGTGAGAAGGGTGACGGCCGGTGCTTGGGCCTGCCACAGTTCAACGGCCGGGCTCGCCGCCAGGGTCGGTTGCTCAGCCGCCTGCTGGAGATACCCCAAGGTGGTGCGTGTGATCCTGAGCAGCTCGCGGTAGTGCTTCACCCGTTTCGGGCGACCGCGGGTATATTCGATCGCCCGGGACCGCTTCTTCGCCGCGTGGCAGTGATCGTGCCATGGGATGGCGCTGCCCAGTGCATCCGCGTGCCGCAACAGCCGCACCATCACCCGCACAGCGTCCCATAACAGGCTGCTTCTCTATTCGGCGTGTGGAAGTCAAGCGCTTTCGAGCTTTTCCGCTTTACCGGCATTCGATGTCTTTCGCGGGCTCTTGCTTCTCTTCGGGATAGGCGCCTTGGGCCCTCCCAGTATGGGGAATCCATAGAACGAGGTGGAACAATCTGTCGCGCGTCCTGATCGCGATGATGCGATCGGAACAAGCAGCCTGGCGAACTCACCTCGCCCTCGTCCCGCGAAGGACATCCTTCCACCAGCGAGTGGAACCTTGTTGTCTCCGTGCGAACTCAATGGGGGCCGGTCAGACGGCGACCGGCATGATTTCCTTCCTGGTCCAGCGGAACTGCGTGCCATCACTCCAGAGGCGATGCATGATCACAGCCAGCCGGCGGGCGAGCGCGACAATGGCTTTCTGCTGACCGCGTCGCTTGGCGACGTTCATCGCCCAGGCCTTCAGCCATGACCATTTTTTCACGTTGGTCAGCAGGGTCTTCGCGGCTTCATTAAAGCAGCGTTCGCATCATGCCATCACCGCACAGCGAGATGCGGCCGACACGGCGGCTTTCGCCCGACTCATGGAGCACCGGCGTCAGGCCCAAAATCGGCCCGATCGCTTTCGAATTGCGGAAGCGGGCCGGAATGTCGATCGTCGCGGTGTAGGCCAGCGACACGACTGGGCCGACACCGGGGATCGACATCAGCCGGCGGCAAACCGCGTCATCCCGGACAATCGCCAGAAGCTTGCGGTGGAGGGTGGCAAAGTGCTGACGCAGCTTGCTGCGCGCATCGAGAAGCGGTTCGACGATCTCGGCCAGATCGGGCATGCCTTCGGTGAGCTCGCGGATGCGCTGCTCGAATTTGACCGCGCTGACCGCGCCAACCTTCAGCCCGAAGTTGCGCAGCAGCCCGCGGATGTCGTTCTCGATGGCAATCGCCTTTTCCTGTAAGAGCTTGCGCGCCGTCAGCAAGGCCCGGCGCTTCTGGCTTGTCGGGGTCTTCACATGCACCGGGCGGAACAGATTGACCCGCATCATCTGCGCGATGCCGCGCGCATCATTGCGGTCGGTCTTGTTCGGCTGGGCTTTCAGGAATGCCTTGGTGTGACGCGTCTCGATGCAGATCACCGGCAAGCCGACTTTGGCAAGACCCTCGAACAGCCATTGCGACAACGGTCCGGCTTCAAGACCGATCCGCTCAAAGTTCCAGGCAGGATCCTTGAGCCCCCGCGCAAGATCCTCTGGATGGCTCGGCACCTTCATCTCCCGGCAAACCGTGCCCGTTTCGTCGACGATGCAAATGGCGGTCTCTTTCACCGAGAGTAGAGTAGGCGGCAAGCGCCGCGCCGCTTTTCAGCGGCCGGTTTCTTCCCGCCTCTCCCCGAACCGAGCATGCGCCTTTCGTTACGCACTCGGCTCTCCAGAAGACATGGCAAAGTCAGGCATCACCATCCATGCGAGACGGAAGCGGTAGACGGGGGTCCAGGCGAGCATATGTTGCTCGACCATTCCCTCGCGCCAAAGCCGTCTCGTTGGCCGCCGACTACTGGGCTGGCATGAGGCCCAGATGTCACGCAACCCCGCCTTGGGGCGTTTCCTATGCAGCCACCGCGCTATCCGCATGCCGACGTACCAGTCGAGACTGGTGAACATCCGACCGGCATAAGCGCAGTGGCGGTAGTAGTTCGCCCACCCACGCAGCATGGGATTGAGCTCCTGAAGCTTGGAGGTCAGGGTGCACGGGGCAGAACTCGTTCCCGTACGTGCCTTGACCTTTCGACGCAGGTTGGCAGCCTTTGCTTTGGGAATCTCAATGCGCGGGCCATAGCCGTAGCGCTTGTCCCAATGCATGCTGAAGCGGAATCCGAGGAATTCGAACCCCTCCGTCATGGCTGTGACCTTCGTCTTTTCCGGCGACAACTCAAGGCCCATGGTCTGACGCAGGTAGGCCGCCAGCGCGGTCTTCTCCGCGATGGCATCCTCCCGTGGAGGCTACGCGTTGCCAGGCGTGACGCAGCACGCGGAGATTGGTGACCCAACCCCACATGTCCCGCCACGCGTCTTCGGGATTTGCCTTACTCCACTGGTAAAGTTTGCGCTGAGCGCCGAGTACCCAGGCCTCGTCGGCCTGATGATCCATGTCCATAGATCACTCCTCCGTCATGCAGGTTTACCGTCTTCCTGCTTCCCTTCGCCCTGTGCACGGCTTTCCCGCGCTCCGACTGAAGCTCCGCCCTTGGTGCCGTCCATCTCCGGCCGTCGCGGCTAGCCGAGTTCCATGCTCGGCAGACAGTCCAAGTTCCCGTGTTCCGATTTCCAACCTTGATGTCCGTAGGCGGTGAGCTTTACCCCAGGCGATGCGGAAGACAGGGCCATGAGAGCCTCCCCCGTCTTGGGCGCGTTCGACGCGCCCCGCAGCGGAGATAGACGAGCCCCACCGCGTCTGATCGCTTCTTACCTCCCATGCCATCGCACGATTTGGAGGCGTTACTGGTTGAATCCGAGGCTTCCGGCGCTCACTTCGTTATCTCGCCATAGACACTGCGGTAGCCCGGCCTGCGGTCGATGGTCCACACCCGGTACAGTTCAGGCCGATCTGCTTATGACACCCAACCGGCGACGCCCGGTCGAGCTTCTCGGCCCCCTTCCGCCCGCTGCTCCTGCAGGCGGGGCGGCATTGCAGCCGCCGGTCGAAAATCAGCAAGCTTGAGAGGTGGCTATTCCATGTTCACCTCCCGCGCCGCCACGGCGCACCGTCCAATCCGGCATAATGTTTCATGCTGCGCTTCCTTTCCTGATGCTTGTGGCTGTGTCACAGACCACGTTCTACCATCAGCTCGAAGCGCAGCACCTCCCCATGCATCATTGCCAAAGATGAGGGCTCAAGCCGAATACCAATCTGTCGATCGGCTCGTGGACGAGTGCGGCGGTGACGGTGCTGTCCACGCGCACGACCTTGCCGCTTTCCAGCTTCTCTCGCCTGGCGCTTGCCAGCAGTACTTTGTTGATCTCCTCCCAGGTCGGCGCCCGGATCGCGCTGATCGTCTTGTGCAGGACTGATTTCTTTGGGCTCCACCCCCATGGCAGCCGGGCAAAAGCCCGGAACGAGGCGGAATCCTCCAAGTGAAAGGCCGGTTCCCTGATAGCTTTATAATAATGAGACCTGTGCGCAGGACGCATTTTGCGTTGATTTTGTTTGATTTTGTAGATAGCAGCACCGATGTTGCCGGCTGTGGCTTGTGACGCTCCCAAGGGAGCGCCAGTGGCATTTTTGGCCGCTATCCAGCCATAGTGATGACCTTCAAACTGCGTTTCATATTGTAGGCGATGGCAGTGAGGCGAATTTGAACGCCTGCCTTTGCAAGCCCTCGCCATCGCATTCGGCGAAGGCCGTAGCTCCGCTTCCATGTGCCGAAGATCTTCTCGATCCGACCACGAATGCGGTGGATCGGTTGGTTCCAGGCCTCAAGGCGCGCCAGTGTTTCACCTTCGTCCCGTCCCCACATACCGGTGGCGACGATGCGTGGCGTCCCACCCTTGGCGCGCACGGCGTCGCCGAAATGATTGCCTCGATAGGCACTGTCGGCAAACACCTCACCCGGATCTTCGGGAAGCGCATCAGGACCGGCCTTGCCGTCATTGATGTTGGCGGGCGTAACGGCGATCTCCTCGACCAGAGCCGTATCGGCGTCGGCACCCAAATGCGCTTTGAAGCCATGAACAGCGGGACGGCCCTTGTGCTTGACCCAATGCCCCTCATCGTCGTCTTCGCTGGCCGACGCAATGATCGTTGCATCGACGAGCGTGCCGGTCTTGACCCGGATCGCCTTGGCCTTGAGCTGGCGGGTGATCGCGTCGAATAGGGCCTTGTCCAGGCTATGGGACACAAGAGCCTTTCGAAAACGCACGAACGCCGTTCGCTCCGGCGTCGCCTCGGATACCGAGAACCCGCAGAACCACCGGAAGGATCCTCTATCCGCCAACGCTTCGGCAAGCTTCACGTCGGACAGGTCGTACAAGATCGACAGCAGCATCGCCTTGAACAACGCAAGTGGCGGCCAGGCGGGCTCGCCCTTGGCCGCGCAGGAAATAACGGCCAGATGGCGCTCGATCGCCACCCAGTCAATCAGTCTGGCAAGCGCGTCCAAAGACGAATGCTGACCGCGATCAGCGGCAAAACCGAACTTTTCCTGACCAATGCGCCGACGTCCCATACGATTCCATCAATGGCCCGCCGGTCCAGACACCCGCGCACAGGTCTCCATATTTGCGGACCCAGACACGGATCAGATGTCGCTGAATGTCGTGACGCTTGAACAGTCCGTGCAGCGTCTCGCCTGCAAGGTATTCCTGCACGACCTGCCGCTTAAACTCGATGCTGTGGGTACGATATCTTGCCATGGTCTTCTTTCCGAAAGCCCGCCTGACTGGGTCAATCCCGAAATCCTAATCTGTTCGCCCCATGGGGCGCACTCTATTATGGGGTTAATTTTTGCACGTCGATTCCCACCTTTCGCATGGGCCCATAGGTCGAGGTCGCAGGAGCCGAACTCGGAGCCTTGGTCGACACGGCTTCGGACAGATGCAGCCAGTACACAGCCCGAGAGCTGATCGTTACGTACGAAGCCCCGACGTCGTTCGGGCCGACGGCTTCCTCCCGGCCTTCCCGCAGGCTCGCCTTCACGGGCCGCTTCACCGTCTTGTTCGTGAGCTGCAGGGCCCAAATCCCTATAAATTCGCTAGGTTCGCTTCATTTTGATGTCCCAGCCCTCGCGCGTTAGCGTCAGCATAACGTGCCCGCGCCGGTATCCGTAACGAACTCATATGGCGCAGATGTCCTTGATGCCGCGACGCTAGGACCTTCCCTGACAGAGGACAGACGGGCCGTCGTGGGGCAACTCGAATTTGAGGTACGCGTGTTATGCGGTTCGTCACCCTTAGCGCGCCATGCTCTAGCCGGAACACTGATATAAGTCAGCCTTATCGCAGCCCGCATCTTTTCCGGATTTCCCTCAGAAAGGGAGGGCCTATTATTGGGAGTGATCCAAGGTCAGTTTTGAGCCGCTGTGGTTGACCGAATGGAAATAGAAAAGCAGGAATCTATCATGTCAGCAATCGACTCCCCTGCCACGCGCCGCCGCGGTGGGCGCACATCACTCCTGGCTGCCCGTGAAGCCGAGAAGACTCCACGGCTTTCAACGATCAACTACGGTATTAAGCCAGTTGAAGCGGTTAGTGCCGACCAGCTAGAGCGCATTCACCAAGCATCCATGGCTATCCTGCTCGAAATCGGCATTGATTTCCGGGATGAAACTGCACTGCGGCAGTGGCGCGAAGCGGGTGCCGATGTCCGAGGTGAGCGGGTCCATCTTGAGCCAGATATGATTATGGGCCTCATTGCCAAGGCGCCCCGTAGCTTCGAGCTGCGTTCGCGCGATCCCAATCAGCGCGTGATCATCTCTCCGGAGACATTGACCTTTGGAACCATGCAGGGTGCCCCAAACGTCCGGGACATCAATGGCGTCAGAAGGTCCTCTACCATGGAAGACCTTCGAGATGTGAACCGGCTAACGCAAATGCTACCGGGGTTTCACGTAGCCGGTGGCTTTACATGCGAACCTACCGACATCGCTGTGCCTTGGCGCCATCTGCACATCAATCGCTCGAGTCTGGTTGAAACCAATCTGCCCTACTTTGGCCTGACCACTGGCCAAGAACGAGCTGAGGACTCGATTGCCATGGCTCGTATCGCGTTTGGCGAAGAGTTCATGAAGTCCAACGCCGTCATCATCGGGCAGATATCGGGCAACTCGCCCCTCGTTTGGGACGCGACGATGCTTGAAGGCCTCCGAGTGTATGCAGAGGCGAACCAGGTTGTCTTGCTCTCTCCTTTTGTGCTCGGAGCGGCCAACACGCCTGCGGATGTTGCGGCAACGGTCGCTCAAGTTAATGCCGAGGCGCTAGCAGCATTGGCTTATACGCAGCTCGCCGTACCCGGTACAAAAATGATTTATGGGCAGTATTCCGTCTCGGTCTCTATGCGAAGCGGGGCGCCGATGTCCGGCATGCCTGAAGTTTCGCTCCTGAATGTGCTGATTGGCCAACTGGCAAGGCGTTACGGCATCCCGTGGAGAACGACGGCTTCGCAGTCCTCCTCGAAGACATTCGATCCTCAGTCGGGCTATGAATCGGCCATTGCATATATGTCCGGTGCCACTGCGAAGTCCAACCTCTTCTTACATGCGGGTGGTTGGGACGAAGCTGGGTTGGTGTGTTGCTTGGCCAAGTTTGTGGCTGACGCCGAGCAGAACCTGCTGATAGCGAAATACGCTCAGGGAATCTCATTCGAACATTTTGATGACGCTTTGGAAGCGGTTCGCCGAATTGGTCCGGGAGGACACTACCTCGGCGATGCTTTCACCCTCAAGCGATTCAAGGACGCTTTCATTTCTCCGGAAATCCTTGACTATTTAAGTTACGAGCAGTGGAAGGCCAAAGGCTCAAAAGACATGGGCCAACGCTGTAGGGAGAAGGCAAAGTCGCTGCTGGAGAGCTACGAACTGCCACCGCTCGACGTGGCCGTGCGCGAAGAGTTGGACGCATTTGTCGAAAAGCGCCAACGAGAAATATCGCCAAGCCTGGCTTGAGACGGCCCTGAACAGCCGGGCATCCGGCCTTTTTTTGAACGCCTGTTTTGATCTCCCAAGCCTCCAGGCGCCGCGGTGCGGGCACCCAAGTCAGGGTGCCCGCGGAAAAGAATAGTGTCCATTCACAGGTGATAGTATGTCTGACGAGGAAATCCTACTTTCGGAACTTTCCGATGACGAGTTGGTGCAGCAGATGCACGACGATCTCTATGATGGGTTGAAGGAAGAGATCGAGGAAGCCACCAACATCCTGCTCGAGCGTGGTTGGGTGCCTTACAAGGTGCTCACCGAGGCGCTGGTCGAAGGCATGCGCATCGTCGGCGAGGATTTTCGCGACGGCATCCTATTCGTGCCAGAGGTCCTCCTATCGGCCAATGCGATGAAAGCCGGCATGTTCATCCTGCGTCCCCTGCTCGCTGCCACGGGAGCGCCTAAGCAGGGCAAGATGGTCATCGGCACCGTCAAGGGCGATATCCACGACATCGGAAAGAACCTCGTCGGCATGATGATGGAAGGTGCGGGTTTCGACATTATCGACCTTGGCATCAACATTTCAGTTGATAAGTTCATCGCAGCGATGGAACAGCACCAACCCGATATTATTGGCATGTCGGCCCTGCTGACCACAACCATGCCTTATATGAAAGTCGTCATCGATACATTGAAGGAAAAGGGCATTCGCGACGACTACGTCGTTCTTGTTGGCGGGGCGCCACTGAACGAGGAGTTTGGCAAGGCCGTCGGTGCAGATGCCTACTGCCGTGATGCCGCCGTCGCCGTCGAAACGGCGAAAGACTTCATGAAGCGCAGGCATAATGCCCGAACAGATCACTGATTCATCTCAATCCCCTCACCGATAGTTCACGAGATGAATTTTCATTCTACTAGTAGGTATATGAACGCCGGGGCACTCTCCGTCGACGCTCTATGCTATACGCGCCATACCTTGGCAGTCCTTATCCTTCCTGGATTCTCGCATCTGGCTCTCGGCGCTTTCATAGAGCCGTTATGTGTTGCCAACTCATTGACAACACATGAGGTCTTTCGCTGGAAAGTGATCAGCCTGGACGGAGGGTCCGTTACGAGCGCCAGCGGGCTATCCATTGAGGCGGCAGGGGACCTATCTAGCTTCAACCGCGACCAGACAGTAGACCACCTTGTCATCGTTGCAGGCCAGTCGTTGGATCCGCTTAAACTGCCGCAAATAATGCCCATTTTGCGTAGTGTGGCTCGCCAGAACATGCAAATCACAGCTATCGGAACGGCAACGTGGCTTCTCGCGAAAGCCGGCCTCCTCGACGATACCTGCTGCACCCTTCACTGGTCGCAAATGGCGGCGTTTTCAGAGACGTTCAAGGAAGCCAACATTTGCAATGCCTTGTTCGTGAAGGGCGAGCAATTTTCTACGTGTGCCGGCGAACTCGCCACGTTTGACTTTGCCCTGGAGTTGATGAGCCGGCACGTCAGCGCTGACGTGTGCAAAGAGGTCTGCCGCTATGCAACCGCAGTTACCCGACGGTCCGGTCGGGACCGTCAAACAAGCTTAGCCGGTCTCGCGCTCCCAGGAGCTAGCCCAAAACTGGCTGCAGCGCTCCAACTGATGGAAGATAACATCGAGTTTCCTTTGGCATTGTCGAAGCTTTCCAAGCTATGCAATGTTTCCACTCGCCATCTCGAACGGCTGTTCATGGAACAGATTCAAACCTCTCCGGCAAAGTATTATAGAAGCCTAAGAGTTGAACATGCGCGGCGTTTGGTAGAAGGAACAAACCTAAGTCTCACCGAAATCGCCATCGCCTGCGGCTTTGTGTCGGCGTCCCATTTTTCCAAATGCTTCCGAGATATGTTTGGTGTCGCTCCTAGTCATTGCCGATGAGATCGGCCGGTGAGGCGCCTATGACCGATGCATCTTGGACTGAGTGAGAACCCAGTCGAGCAGTTTCTTGGTCTTTTCGCTCTCGCCGATCCGATCATTGGCGACCAGGAAAAACGCTCGTCCTGTCTCGATTTGATGTGGCAATGGCCGGATGAGGCTACCGTTATCCAGGTGGAAGTGATTTGTGAAAGACCAGCCGAGCGCCACGCCTTCGCCAAGCAGTGCCGCCTGGAAAGCGAGCTGATAATCAGTGAAAACGATATCCCTACGGATTTCGCTTGCATCTCCCCCGGCAAGTTCGATCCATTCGGACCAGCCCATACGTCTGCGATGAGCGTCGGAAGAATGAATCAGCTGATGATGCACAAGATCCTCGATCGTGTGCAACTGAGGGTGCGCGGCCAGGTAGGCTGGTGAGCACACGGGAAAGATCACTTCGTCGCTAATGAACCACGTGTTGGCGCGGTCGAAATCTCGCTTCCGTATCCAGATGGTCACATCGATCTCTTGATCGGGCTCGACATCTCTGTCCGTCACAACGATCTTTAATCTGATATCCTGATGCATTTGTTGAAAATGATAAACTTGGGGAGCTAGCCAATGCGCTGCTAGGGTCGTCGATGCCGCAAAGCTCAAGTACTTCGTGCCTTTTTCTGAAATGTTCTCAAGGGCCTGCTCGATGCGTCGAAATCCGGAACGCACTTCGTCGTAAAGCACTACCCCGGCTTCAGTTAGTCGGACGCCGCGGTTATCCCTTTTGAACAGGACCACCCTACAGTGATTTTCCAACGTCTTGATCGCCAACGAGACGCTTGGCTGGGTGACGTTCAATTCCATTGCCGCGCGCTTGAAACTAAGCGTGCGGGCCGCAGCCTCAAAGACAAACAGCGAATGGGTAGACGGCACAAGGGAGCGCAGCTTCGACATCAGATCAGTGTATATCAACAAAGCCTTAAATGGCTATTATCTGTTGGAAGACGGCTTGCGCTCTGATAGCGGCGCTCATCCCCAGCGCAGCCAGTCATTGGTGCACATTGCGCGGATTCGCGCGAAAAGCAGGCTTTTGTACCTTGAGAGAATCTCCGATATAGAGCCCACTTATATCAGACCACATCCTTTTCCACCTACAGCCGGCTGAAATCCAACCCTAAGCTGCGGGAGTGTCCGCGAGATACCGGGGTGTATTCGCGGACCCCTATAAGGGAGACCCGGAAATCACTTGCTCCGCCATTGCGGTTTAAGGTGGTTCAATCACCAACCAAGTCACTCGGAGGTTAGGATGAAATTCTTCAATAGAAAGGGCAAGGCGCTGCCCGAGTCCCTGGAACGTCTCGCGGAAGAGACAAAACTGGGGAAAATGGATAGGCGTGAGTTCCTCGCGCTCGCTTCAATCTTCGGCGCGTCTACAGCCGTGGCGTATTCGATGCTCGGCGCCGTGCCGTCAGCTCGCGCCGACGAGGCGGCAAAAAGGGCGGGAAGTTGAGAGTCGCGATGCTGATCTACGGCTCGAAGGATCCTCGCGTGTCTGACTCGCCCGAACTCGGGAACGTCCTTCGCCAATTCCTTGAGCCGTTGGTTAAATATACGAAGGAATTCACCTTCGAGCCGGCTCTCTTGGAGAGCTGGGAAGTCAATGACACTGCGACTGAATACGTTCTGCACGTCCGAAAGGGCGTGAAATGGAACAATGGCGACGATTTTACTGCCGATGACGTCGTGTTCAACCTGAAGCGCTGGTGCGAAAAGGACGTGCCGGGAAATTCTATGGCCGGCCGAATGGGGCGTCTCATCGATGACAAAACAGGGAAGGCTAGGGACGGCGCGATCACCAAGGTCGACGACTACTCAGTCAAACTCTCGTTGCCGAAGCCCGATATCACCATCATCGCCGGGTTCACGGATTATCCCGGGCTGATCGTACATCGGGATTTTGAAAAGAACGGGTCCGAGATTAAAACGCGCCCTGTCGGCACAGGCCCGTTCGAGCTGGTTTCATGGGACGTTGGTCAAAGTGCAGTGTTCAAGCGTCGGGCAGACGGAAAGTGGTGGGGCGGCGAGGTCTTCTTGGACGAAGTTCATTTGATCGACTACGGGACCGACCCGTCGACGATTGCGAGCGCATTTGAGTCAGGCGAGGTTGATGCGAACTATCAAACCTATCCCGCTCAGATCAAGGATTATGAGGGCATCGGCTTGACGACATCCGAAGCCAAGACTGCCACGACCGTTATATGCCGTACAAAAGTTACAAATAAACCCTATGATGATCAGCGCGTACGCAACGCTCTGCAACTCGCCGTCGATAACAACGCTGTGCTGCAGCTTGCATACAACGGCCTCGGCACCGTTGGCGCGAATTATCACGTCGCTCCGCTGCATCCGGAGTTTTATCCTCTTCCCGAAAAGAAGCGTGATATCAAGGCCGCAAAGCGCCTGATGACCGAAGCCGGCCAGATGGATTTTCAGCACGAGATAATCAGTCCTGATGCGGACTGGATCAAGGACGCTGGCGATGCGATCGCCGCACAGTTCCGGGAGGCGGGGTTTAAGGTGAAGCGGACCGTCCTGCCGGCAAGCACCTTCTATAACGACTGGTCAAAGTATCCCATGTCGGCAACAAACTGGAACCATCGACCTTTGGGCGTCCAGGTATTGGAGCTCGCTTACCGAAGCGGTGCCGCGTGGAACGAAACGTCCTTTTCTAATCCGCAGTTCGACGAGAAACTGGACGCGGCCTTGGCGGTGCCCGATCCGGATAAGCGTAAGGCAATCATGAAGGACCTGGAGACGATCTTGCAGGATTCAGGGATACTAGTCCAACCGTTCTGGTTGTCGGTGTTTCGCCATTCCACAAAAAAGGTCAAAAACTACTCCATGCATCCCACTTTCGATATCGATCTTGGAAAAGCGTGGTTGGACGACGCCGCCTGATAGCAGCATTGAGGGAGCAGGGGGCCAATGAGGCCCCCTGCTTAAAGAGGCTGACACGCCACATCACCACCCGTTTCCGACCAAAAGCGGGGTCGCCGATCGGACCGATATGTCACATCTCCCGCCCCTAAACACCCTCCGAACGTTCTGGGCTGTCATGAAGTATGGCAGCTTGGTGAACGCCGCACGCGAGCTTCTGGTTAGCCCCCAGGCCGTTGGGCAGTCTATAAAGCAACTCGAGAATATGCTTCAAGTCCCGCTCTTTGAGCGAAAACAAAGATCACTTCTCCCCAATAGAGAGGCCAAACTTCTCTTCCAATACGTTGATGCTGGGCTTGAGAAATTAAGTTACGGCGTCCGTCAGATCGACATGCGCAACCGCTAGCCCAAGCAATGGCCGCCAAGCTTGCGGTACAGCGCATTTCGGGACTGCGCCGCGGGACGAATTCCGGCGTCACGTAAGTCCTGTGGTTGATCCGGCGGCAGAACAAGCAGGCTGTGATAGGATGGACTTATACCGGGTAATCGTTTTTTCCTCCTTATCGGTGCTCGAAATTCAGACTAAATCAGATGATATTCACTAACGCGGATATATCCAGCCATGTCCACATTCTCGGTTTCCAACCGTAAAATTGACCCAACTCGTGCGCGTAACGCGTTCAAGCCTGATGGCACCGTCGACGACAACAATCGCGTCGAGATCGGTCCTACGGATGTTGCGTTTGCCGAGTGGGCCTCGCTGGAGCTGGCCGTACCTAACCTGGAGCGCATGCGGCAGACGCGACTCGACCGGATTGTCCAGCAGTTGCGTCAACGGGACTACGCAGGAGTTTTGTGCTTCGATCCGCTCAACATTCGCTACGCAACTGATTCATCAAACATGCATATCTGGATTATGCATAATCCATCGCGAGCAACGTTCGTGTCGGCTGACGGTTATGTGGTCCTATGGGATTTCCACCGCTGCAGCCACCTTTCGAAACACCTGCCGCTCATCAACGAGACCCGAGATGGAGGGGCCGGCTTCTTCTATTTCGTTACAGGAGATGAAGAAGAGGCTGCCGCCAAGGCATTTGCAGTCCAAATTGACGAGCTGATGCGCCGTTCGGGAGGCAAGAACCGGCGTCTTGCGGTGGATAAGATCGAGGTTTCTGGTCTTCGCGCACTGGACGACCTTGGCGTTGAAATTTGCAACGGGATGCAGCTGATGGAGCATGCCCGTGCGATCAAGGGGATTGACGAAATCAACGCGATGCGTTGCTCGCTAGCTACGTGCGAGATATCGGTGGCAAAAATGCGCGAACAGTTGAGGCCGGGCATAGCCGAAACAGAACTGTGGTCAGTTCTGCATGCGGAAAATATAGCCCGCGGCGGCGAATGGATCGAAACGCGCATCTTGACGTCGGGTCCCCGCACAAACCCCTGGATGCAGGAAGCAGGTCCACGTCGGATCGAGTCTGGTGATCTCCTGGCTTTCGATACCGACATGGTCGGGCCTTACGGAATGTGCGCGGACATTTCGCGGACCTGGTTTTGCGGCGATGGTCGTCCGACCGACGAGCAGAGGCGCCTGCACGGCATCGCCTATGAGCACATCATGACGAATGTGGCTTTGCTGAAACCTGGGGTTTCGTTCACGGAAATCACCGAGCGAAGCCACAAGCTGCCGCCGGAATTTGTGCCGCAACGCTACGGTGTGATGATCCACGGAATCGGCCTTTGCGACGAGTATCCGGCGATTGCCTACCCCGAGGATTTTGTGCCCGGCGCATTCGACTATGTATTGGAGCCTGGCATGACCCTGTGCGTTGAGGCCTACGTCGGCGCTGTAGGAGGTCGCGACGGCGTGAAGCTCGAAGAGCAGGTTTTGATCACCGAGGACGGTGCCGAAAACCTTACCCGATGCCCGTTCGATGCCATGTTGATGGCTTAGTTTTGCAACCATATCTGGGTAGCAACATGCTCCGCCCAGCGAGTATCTAAAGATGAGCCTTATCCGACATTCCGAGAATCTTTTCGAGTTTAAAGATTCCTGCAACGTTTTTATCGTGAAGAGCGGTACCTCTTGCGTCTTGATAGACACAGGATCTGGAGCTGTGCTTGAGCATCTTCAAGGCATTGGCATCGAGCGGGTCGATTGGATACTGCATACTCATCACCACCGCGACCAAAGCTGGGGGACTCATTTGGTCACGGCAGCGGGCGCACGCGTAGCTGTTCCAGAATATGAACGGCACCTGTTCGAGGATGTCGAGGCGCGTTGGGCGACACGGGCTGTATTTGATAACTACAACAATAGCAACACGGTTTTCTCTCTAGGACAAGATGTTACCGTCGATGCGGTCCTTGAAGATTACGAGACCTTCGTTTGGAAGAATTACGGGTTTTATGTGTTGCCGGCCAAGGGGCATACCTATGGTATGGTTGCTCTTATCGCGGAGATCGACCATCGGAAGGTTGCATTCACAGGCGACCTGATGACCCGCGGTGGCAAGCTCTACCAACTGCATGCCATGGAGTATGCCTACGCCGACATGGTCGGCGTAGAATTCACAATGCAATCCATACGCGCCTTGAAAAAAGAGGCCGTTGCGATCGCCTATCCATCGCACGGGGAAGCCATTCGAGACGTCGACAGTGACATTGTCAGACTTGAGTCGAGGCTCTCTGAACTTTCTAATGTAGGAAGGCTTTTCACCTCAGGCTTGAATACCGGATTTCCAGACTGGGAAACCATCCGCGAAAGTAGGCTGCAAGTCATTTCCGATCATCTGCTTTGGGCAGGACCTTACACATGCTCCAACTTCTACATCGTACTCAGCGGGAGAGGGCATGCGCTGTTGATCGATTACGGTGCTGCGTCTCAGGGACAGATCCATTTTGGCCTTGATCACGAAGGTCTACAAGCTCTTAGGTTCATTGAGCACCACATCGACCAGCTGCGAGACGATTACGGCGTGGATCACATCGAGGTCGTCGTGCCCACGCATATCCATGACGACCATATATGCGGAATCCCATTCCTGCAGAAAAAGTTTGGGGCCCAGTGCTGGGCACTTGATTGTGTCGCGGAGGTAATCGGTAACCCGGCCGCTTGGGCAAGTACCCCATGCTGCTTCAACAAACCAATCGAGGTAACCAGGGTGCTTCGTGATGGCGAAGCCTTCCACTGGAGGGGGCACTATTTTGAGATCCACTATGCCCCCGGGCAAACTGAGTACCACTCAATGATACTTGGCATGATCGACGGCAAGCGGGTCTTATTTAGTGGTGACAATGTCGCACTCTGCAATCCTCGGACCGGACAATTTAACAATGACATTCCGGTCCAGCTGACGGTTATGCGCAATAGCTTCCAGTTGGAAATGCATCGCCGATGCGCCAAGGTAATGGAGGCTACAAGCCCTGACGTTTTGTGCCCGGGCCACGGCGACTTGATACCGATGGATCCGTCACGGATTGCCCAATACTCAGAGTACATCAGGCGTAAGGAACTTGCGTTCCGCGAGGTCGTAGACAGGCCTGCGGATCATTACATTGATCTCTTCTGGGCACGGATGCTTCCCTATGTTGCTGAAGTATGTCCGGGTGATGCGGTCACCTATACGATCAAGATTCGAAACAACTTGGAGCGTTCTGCTGAATACGGGGTCAGACTTTTGCCAGCCCCTGAGTGGGTCTGCACGGAGAACACGCAAAGTGTCAGGCTTGGACCAGCCGAGCAGGGTGAAGTTGTCTTCACGGTTGTTGCACCACGCGCTGTGGATCCGAAACGCAAGCTTATGACCGCCGAGGTCCTCATTGACGGGCTGTCCCAGGGACCAGTCTGCGAGGCTCTCGTCGCGATCATAGCCAGCGCCCACCAAGCGCGCCAACCTTCGTCGTCGAAGGAGAGTTGCTTCACGAACGCGTACGGCGACGACCCTCCGCGGGCCCGCGTCCCTCTTTCAGGCACTGTACCGAACTGACAAAAGCTTCGGTGCCGGGTCAATCGGCCGAGGTTCAATTCACTAGTACGATGGAAGCTCTGCTTTGCGGGCCTATCAGGCTCGCGCGGAAGCTGTGCTCACATCGGCGCATCCAGACGAGTGACCAAGATGTCAAACGATCCCCTTCTACAGCCCCTCCTGCTGAAGCACCTGACGCTCCGCAATCGCATCATGTCCACATCGCATGAGCCGGCATTTACCGAGGACGGCCTTCCAAAGGAGCGGTACCGACTCTACCACGCCGAAAAGGCCAAAGGAGGGATGGCGCTGACAATGATCGGTGGGTCTGCGGTGGTCGACCTCGACAGTCCGCAATCTTTTGGAAACATTCAGCTACACAAAGACGAAGTCGTGAAATGGCTTGGCGAGCTGGCCGACGACGTTCATTCCTACGGCGCTGCCGCGATGATCCAGATGACGCACATGGGCAGCCGAACGGCTTGGAACAAGGCCGACTGGTTGCCGATGATCGATGCTTCCCATATCCAAGAACCAGTGCACCGGGCATTTCCCAAGGCTATGGAAGACTGGGATTATGAGCGTGTAATCCAAGCTTTCGCCGATAGCGCCGAGAGGGTAAAGGCTTCCGGTCTGGATGGTTTGGAGCTTGAATGCGCCTCGCATCTTATAGCGCACTCCTGGTCGCCAGCGACCAACAAGCGCGACGATGAATACGGCGGGTCGCTCGAAAACAGAATGCGGCTGGTCCTAGGGATCCTGACCGCCATTCGGAAACGGATTGGCCAGGAATACATCGTGGGCGTGCGGATGGTGTGCGATGAAGCGATGAACCGAGGGCTCTCGGCACATGAGGGCATCGAAATAGCCAGACGCCTATCCGCCACCGGCCTGATCGACTTCGTGAACGTGATCCGTGGTCATTCGTCGAAGGACGAAGGTTTGAGCCACGTGATTCCGAGTATGGGACAGCCATCGGCACCACACCTCGATTTTGCTGGCGAAGTACGCCAAGCAGTTGGCATCCCGACTTTCCATGCAGCGAGGATCCAGGACGTCGCCACTGCACGCTACGCGATCGCGAGCGGCAAACTCGATATGGTGGCACTGACGCGTGCTCACATTGCGGATCCTCACATCACACGGAAGATTATCGAAGGCCGCGAAAACCAGATCCGGCCCTGCGTCGGGATGGGGTACTGCATTGATTCCATTTACACCGGCCAAGCGTCCTGCGTGCACAACGCAGCCACCGGGCGCGAAGCGACGCTGGCTCACGAGATTGTCCGGACTAACGGACCCTATCGCAATATAGTCGTCGTTGGTGCAGGTCCTGCCGGCCTGGAGGCGGCACGTGTGGCAGCCGCACGCGGTCACCGTGTAAAGGTCTTTGAAGCAGCACCCAAAGCTGGCGGGCAAATATTGATAGCCGCAGCATTGAAGCGGCGGCGCGAGATTCTCGGCATTATCGACTGGCGCCTCTCCGAATGTGCCCGCCTAGGGGTCGAGATCGAATACAATCGGTATATGGAAGCGAGCGATGTCCTTGCAGAGCATCCAGATTTGGTCGTTGTGGCGACAGGAGGATTGCCGAACCTTGACTCGCTTCACGAAGGCCAAGATCTGGCAACAACCAGTTGGGACATCCTAAGCGGGAATGTTCCCGTAGCAAAATCGGTTCTGCTGTATGATGATGCCGGTACTCATGCCGCGATGACGGCTGCGGAATTCATTGTCGACGCAGGTGCAGAGCTTGAGGTCGTTGCCCCTACCAGGACTCTGTCCCAGGATATCGGCGCAACCACCTATCCCTCGTATTTCAAGGCATTGAAAAAGGGGAATGCGACGGTGACGATGAACCTTCGCATTGACCGCCTTGAACGGCGCGGGAACAAGATCGCTGCAGTCTTTCTTGACGATTTCACCAAGGAGTATTCGGAAAAAATCGTGGATCAGGTAGTGGTCGAGAATGGTGTCAAGCCGATCGAAGACATCTACTTTGCTCTCAAAGCTTTGTCCAAGAACGGAGGTGAAGTGGATTATAAGGCGCTTATCGCTATCCAGCCGCAACAGCGGGTCAAAAATTCCAATGCGGATTTTCAGCTTTTCAGGATCGGCGATGCAGTAGCAAGCCGCAATATTCATGCTGCGATTTACGACGGCCATCGTTTCATGGCCGCAGTATAGTCACCCTTTCCGACATCTTTCGGAGCAGAGGAATTTCTTATGGGCCAGATGCGGACGGCTGATTTGCCACTGACGGTGTTTCCCGAGGCACCAAAGCGGCAGCCGGTGGCCGACTATTCGGGGAGGCCTGTGAATACATTGAGCAGAGACACCGCTCCCATTCATGCAGATGGCACAGCCCGCCGCTTGAGGCCAGCCTCTCCCCTCCAGGTTCACGAGCGTTGCTATCATGTGACGATCTTGCTGGTTCCAGGGTTTTCCCAACTCTGCCTTTCGTCGCTGCTGGAGCCCATGAGACTGGCTAATAACCTTTCGCAACGGGAACTCTTCACATGGCGGCTGATCGGTCCGACTGGGGTGACGGTTAACTGCGCAAATCGCATACCAATAGGCGTGACGTCAGACTTTGAATCGGAGCGGAGGGGGGTGATAGGCGGAGCGGTGCCTGATGCCGCCATCGTTTGCGCTGGCGAAGGGATAGAGGAGTTCTGCACGTCTTCTACAATGTCACTGCTACGTCTCTATGCTAGGCACGGGGCGACACTTTTCGGTGTGAATACTGGAACGTGGCTTCTTGCTAAATCCGGAATTCTCGACGGCCTCAGCTGCACCATTCATTGGCGCAAAGCCGCTGCGCTGTCAGAGAGCTTCAAGGGCGTAACGGTTGAGGCTGCCCTCTTCATCCGGAATCAGACTGTTGGCACGTGTTCTGGAGGTTTGGCGGCCTTCGACATGATGATCGATATGATTGAAAAGGAATTCGGTCAGGAACTGGCGCGATCTGTCTGCCGCTACGTGACCTCGGACACGATTCGTGAAGGAGGAGTGTCTTTTCTCACTCCGGACAGCCTTCGCATCGGCCGGATTAGTGCCAAGCTAATTGGAGCAATCCGTCTGATGGAGAACAACTTGGAGCGCCCGCTTCCGCTCTACAGGATAGCGAAGATGGTCGGCTCGTCACGGCGGCAGCTGGAGCGGCTCTTTCATAACTACCTTTCTACAACTCCGTGCCGACACTATTTGATGCTTCGGCTTGAGCTGGCGCGCCAGCTGCTGCACTCCACGGAGTTGCGGATCATTGAAATCGCTATGGCCTGCGGTTTTGAATCACCCTCGCATTTCGCGAAGACCTTTCGCGAGCAGTATGGAGAAGCCCCAAATTCAATACGCATATACACTGCGTCACCGCTTTCAGGCCGCCCATAACTCGTAAGACGAGGGTCAGTTTGCATGAGCGGAAGCGAGGTTTCCGTTTGCCGGCTTGCTAAGTGGTGTTCGCTATCCGCCGGTTCTGACGTTCTTTTTGAGATCGGTGAAGAGGGAATCTGCGGCGGATTTTTGCTCCAGCTCCGTGGCCGCTACCCCAGAAGCTCTGGCCAAATCTCGTACTCGCCCTAGGCTGTTGTACAAGTGCTTTCGCATAGCCTGTCGCGCCTTAGTGGCGTCCTGGCTTTGGATGGCATCAACGATGGCTTTATGCTCACTGTGGATGCGCGCGTAGTAACCGTCCTTGGCCCCCGGCTCGACTAGGTAGTTGAGTTGGATGCGGGGGACGATCATTGGCCCGAGATACCCCAGAAAGCCGTGCATGAATTCATTGCGTGCGGCCTTGGCAATCGCAAGGTGGAAATCGTAGTCGTAATGAATTTGGACCGCAGCGGGGTCGGCCTGCTGCGCATCGATATCATCCATCATTGCCCTGATGTTGCGCGCTTCAACCTCGGTGCGACGTTCTGCGCAAAGGCCGGCGGATTCAACTTCGACGCTCAATCTGAGTTCTAGCAGCGCAATCGTCTCCGGCAAGGTGCGAAGCGCCTCGTCTGGGACTGAAAATTTGCGGGGGACCGGCGTTTCGTTGACGAACATTCCACGGCCCTGCTGCGGAATGACCAAACCTTCCGACCGCAGTCGTGCTACAGCTTCGCGGACTACGGTGCGGCTAACATCATATTCGGTGCAAAGCTCCGCCTCGGTCGATAACTGCGAGCCTGGCTGCAACTGACCGCAACGGATTTTTTCGGCCAGGCTCTCCGCCACAACGGTGGAAAGCGACTTGCGCTTCGTCATTGAGGTCCTTCCGGTCCATTCTAGATTCGCGATAATGACCGAACTGGAACAGGGTTTCAAACGGCCGCCGTCACAATCAGTTCCACCAGCATACCAGGCTTGGCCATTCGCCCTTCGCCGGAGGACCGCGCCGGCGCACTCTCCTTTGGCATCCACGCGTCCCATACCGTATTGACCTCATCGAAGTCGCGGATGTCGTCGAGCCACATCTGCACGTGAAGGATACGGGTCTTGTCGGTGCCAGCCTTACTGAGGAGAACGTCGATCTTAGCGAGGACCTCGTTCATTTGGGCGGCGGCGGACTGGCCAGGTTTTGCTACTTGGCCGGTGAGGTAGAGTGTCCCGTTATGGATAACGCCGTGATGTATACGGGTGTCGAAATCAAAGCGATGGATATCGTTCACGAAATTCTCTCAGGTTGTTGGTTTCTTGATAATAGGGTTGTTTATAGGCGGGCAAGGCATCGGCTGCTTGGGAGCTAAGGTACCAAGGTCGAGCTGTTTTGACTGCGTTAGATAGACGTAGCAACTACTGAAATCTTCCTCCGCGCCATTTGCGTAGTGAGTTCTTTTGTTCGGGGCCCTCATTGGACCGTTTTTGGCCCACGGAAGCTACGCCATGAGAACCTCGACTTCGGCGCCTCATCGGGGTCATTCGTTATCGCATGAAAGTTCGTGATTGCTCAGCATCTCGAGGGCCAAAACCAACGACGAATGGTCGGCCTCAGATCCCTCAGGTTGAGCGGCACAAGCGTTCATCAGTTGCTGCGCCAGCGCGGTGCTTGGCAGCGCCGCGCCCATTGCGCGAGCGCTTTCGAGTGCGAGGTTGAGATCCTTCTGATGCAGTCGGATGCGAAATCCTGCGGCGAAGCTGCGTCTGATCATACGCTCCCCGTGCACTTCGAGCACGCGGGAAGAGGCGAAACCACCCAACAGCGCGGCGCGCACCTTCGCCGGGTCGCAGCCAGCCTTACTGGCGAAAACTAGCGCCTCGGCAACAGCCGTAATATCGAGTGCTACGATGATCTGGTTGGCGATCTTACAGATTTGGCCTGCACCATTCTGTTCCCCAATCGCATTGATGTTCTTGCCGAGCTTCTCAAAGATCGGCAACGCGCGATTAAATTCTGCCACAGGCCCGCCGACCATAATCGTTAGACTTGCCGCTTTTGCACCGATCTCTCCGCCGGAGACGGGCGCATCGAGAAACCCGGCGCCCGCTTCTCTGAACTTTAACGAGCATTTGGCGGTGGCCAGTGGGTTGATCGAACTCATATCGATAATCAACTTGCCGGCTGAGATTCCTTCCAACACGCCACCCGAACCGAGCAGGACATGCTCGACGTCCGGCGTGTCTGGCAGCATGGTTATGACCACCTCGGATAGCTGGGCGACCTCCGCTGCAGAACCGACGACCAGAGCGTTGAGATTCTCGGGAAGAGGCGAGCGGTTCAGTACGGTGGTAATCTCATGGCCGGCACTGGCAAGGTTTCGCGCCATCGGCGCCCCCATCACGCCCAGCCCGATGAATCCGATTTTCATGTGCACCTCCCGCCTTAGGCCACCTTGCAGGCCATCATGTCGTATGATATAGGACGTCATACAAATTTCAATACTCCTTTATTACGCCGGAGACGATCACATGCAGGAGCGCACAAATTCGCTGAAAACGGCTCTCAAAGCGGCCCGGCCCAACATTGGGATCTGGTGCTCGCTGGCCTCAGCGCTCACAAGCGAAGTCGTGGCGGGCTCCGGAGCGGGCTGGGTGTTGATCGACGGCGAGCACAGCCCGAACGATCTCCGGACTATTATGGCGCAACTCCAGGTGATGGGATATTTCGAAAGCGAGGCTGTTGTTCGACTGCCATCCGACGATCCTAATCTGATCAAGCAGGCAATGGACATCGGCGCTCGCAGCCTGATGATTCCAAACGTGCGGACCGCGGAGCAGGCGCACAGCATCGTTGCCGCCATGACCTATGCTCCGGGGGGATTTCGCGGCTTCTCTGTTGGCCATCGCGCCAATGCTTTCGGCCGCATTGCTGGGTACCACGCGAAGGCCCGGGAGCAGCAGCTTCTAGCAGTTCAGATTGAAGACGAATCCGGCGTCGCGAACGCTGCCGCAATCGCGGCGGTAGACGGAGTGGACGTTCTGTTTGTCGGGCCTGGTGACCTTTCTACAAACATGGGCGAAATGGGTAACCCTGGCGCAACGCGCGTGCAGGAGGCGATCACGGCAGTGCGAAAAGCCGCTGCCGCTGCAGGCAAGTCCAGCGGAATCCTTGCCCCGGCAAAGGTGGATGCCGACCGGTATCTCGCCGATGGCTTCACCATGGTTGCCGTCGGTTCGGATTTGGGTTTGCTCGCGCGGGGCTCGGATGCCTTGATCGCCTCTTTCAAGCTGCAAGCATAAGCAATCATGGCCTTTCCTCCTTATAAACCGCCCTCACGCACCTTCTATGACGTTGTCATCGTCGGTGGCGCGGCCGTGGGCTCTTCGGCGGCCTATTGGCTGAGCCAGGCAATGGGCAGCCACTGCTCAATCCTCGTAGTCGAGCGCGACTCCACCTACGAATTTTCCTCTACCGCACTTTCGACAAGCGCCATTCGTCAGCAATATTCCAACCCGATAAATGTGAAGATCAGCCAGTTCGGCATCGACATCATCCGTAATTTTCCAGAGCGGATGGCGCCCTTCTACAAGGACGAGCCGGCCCCCGATCTCGGCTTCAAGGAATATGGCTATCTCTACTGCTGCTCACCTGAGGGTGTGGAGGCGGCGCGCGAACGCGTCGACCTGCAGCGCAGCCTCGGCGCTCATACTGTCTTCCTCGAACCGGGCCCGCTGAAGGAGCGTTTTCCCTGGCTCAATGTCGAGGATCTCGGCGGCGGTTCCTGGGGCGCACGCGAAGAGGGCTGGTTCGATTCCATGGGCTTGCTCAACGGCTTCCGCCGCGCTGCCCGCGCCAGCGGCGTCGAGTATATCGACAACGCAGTTACCGGATTGGATATCGCCGGTGGGCGCGTCGTCTCTGCCCGCCTCGCGACCGGCCAGACGATTTCCTGCGGAACCCTGGTCAACGCCGCCGGCCCGCGCGCGCAGCAGGTCGCCGCCATGGCCGGCCTGTCCATCCCGGTCGCACCTTACAAGCGGTACAGCTTCGTCTTCGCCAGCGCCACTCCGATCCCCGGCCGCATGCCCAATGTCATCGACCTCTCCGGCACCTTCGTGAGGCCGGAAGGCGAGCTTTTCCTCACCGGCAACACGCCGCAGGGCGACGGACCGGCGGACTATGACGACTTCGAAATGCACTTCGAGGAGTTCGACGATTACATCTGGCCAGCGCTCTGGCACCGCATTCCGACCTTCGATGCGCTGAAAGTCCAGACCAGCTGGACCGGCCACTACGAATACAACATGCTCGACCACAACGGCATTGTCGGCTTCCACCCCGAGGTGACCAACTTCATGTTCGCCAATGGTTTTTCGGGACACGGGCTGCAGCAGTCGCCGGCCGTGGGCCGGGCGGTGTCGGAACTGATCGTGCACAGCGCTTTCCAGACGCTCGATCTGTCGCCGTTCAGTTATGAGCGCATACCGCGAAATGAGCCGTTTTTGGAAGAGGCGGTTATTTGAGCCGGTGACCGGTTTAGTGATGGGGGCCTCAGGTCCCTAACGTTCATGAAGTGAGCTCCCCGGGCTCTCCAGCGGCGCGCAGCCGAGTTCTCTTCTGAGAAGGCAAAAGCATGACACCCAGAACCGACGAAATCCGCTTAGGCGCTGACATTGGCGGCACGTTCACCGACATTGCGCTTGAACTCAGGGGGACGCTGTTCTCGACCAAGGTGCTGACCAATTACGCGGCGCCCGAGCAAGCGATCCTCGACGGCATCGCCGTCGTCACGCATGATGCCGGGATTTCGCCTGCCGAGATCGGCATCATCATTCACGGCACGACGCTCGCCACCAACGCCCTGATCGAACGCCGCGGCGCCAAGACCGCGCTGGTCACGACCGAAGGGTTTCGCGACGTAATCGAGATGCGGACCGAAAACCGCTTCGAACAATATGATCTGAACCTGCAGCTGCCAACGCCGCTCATCCCGCGCGAGCACCGCTTCACGGTGAAGGGCCGGATCGGCGCCGAGGGACAGGAACTGCAGCCGCTCGACGAAGCCGCGCTGGAGGAGATTGCCGGACGGATCGCGGCCGGCGGCTTCGGCTCCGTGGCGATCGGCTTCATCCATGCCTACACCAATCCGGCGCATGAGCGCCGTGCGCGCGAAATCCTGTCCCGCAAGCTCAGCATCCCGATTTCGATCAGCGCCGAAGTGTCGCCGCAGATGCGCGAGTTCGAGCGCTTCAACACGGTCTGCGCCAACGCCTATGTGCGGCCGCAGATGGCCGACTACCTCGCCCGCTTCCAGACGCGGCTGAAGGAGATGGGCGCTGAATGCCCCGTCTTCATGATCCATTCCGGCGGCGGCCTGATCTCCGTGGAGACGGCTTCCGAATTTCCCGTGCGCCTGGTCGAGTCCGGCCCGGCCGGCGGCGCCATCTTCGCCGCCGACATAGCCAGGCGCTTCGGTCTGGAAAAGGTCGTTTCCTACGACATGGGCGGCACGACCGCCAAGATCTGCCTGATCGAGGATTTTGCGCCGCGCACAGCGAGAACCTTCGAGGTGGCGCGCACCTACCGCTTCTGCAAGGGCTCGGGCATGCCGATCTCTATTCCCGTGATCGAGATGATCGAGATCGGCGCCGGCGGCGGCTCCATCGCCTGGGTCGATGCCATGGGCCGGATCCAGACCGGGCCGGAAAGTGCCGGATCGGAGCCGGGGCCAGCCTGCTACGGCCGCGGTGGCAAACGCCCGGCGATCACCGACGCCGATTTGGTGCTGGGCAAGCTCGACCCCGACAATTTCGCCGGCGGCGCGATCCGGCTCGACACGGCAGCGTCGGAACAGGCCATCCTGCGCGATGTCGGCGAGCGCCTGTCGCTCGACGCCATGTCGACGGCCTTCGGCATCTGCGAGGTGGTGGACGAGAACATGGCCAATGCCGCCCGCGTCCACGCGGTCGAGAACGGCAAGAACATTTCCGACAATGTGATGATCGCCTTCGGCGGCGCCGCCCCGCTTCACGCGGCAAGGCTTTGCGAAAAACTCGGCATCGAGCGCTGCATCGTGCCCAAGGGCGCCGGCGTCGGATCGGCGATCGGTTTCCTCAAGGCTCCCTTCGGCTACGAGGCGCTGGCGTCGAAGCTGACCCGCCTGTCGCGGTTCGAGCCGGCCGAAATCAATGCGCTGCTCGGCGACCTCAAGGCGTCAGCCGAAAGCTTCGTGCGCAGCGGCGCCAGCGGCAGCATCACCTGCGAGATCACCGCCTTCATGCGTTATGCCGGCCAGGGCTGGGAAATCCCCGTTCCGCTGCCGGACAAGCCGTTCGGCGTGGATGCCGTCACAGGGCTGAAGGACCTGTTCGAGGCGAACTACCAGCGCTTCTTCGGCCGCGCCATCGAAGGGCTCGACGGGCTGGAGATCGAGATCGTCACCTGGTCGGTCAAGGCGACGGATATCCGGCCTGATGTCGCCAGGCATGAACTTACGGCAGGCACGCGGACCAGCACGCCGGCCATTACTCGCGCAGTGTTCGATCCGGCAAGTGGGGAGCCGCAAACCTACGGCATCGTCGAACGTGATACGCTCTGCGCGGGCGATCGCGTCGCGGGGCCGGTGGTCATCGTCGAACGCGAGACATCCACCGTTGTCACCACCAGCTTCGACGCCGTCATCCAGAGCGACGGCGCCATCCTCCTGATCCGCAAAGGCAGCCAGTCATGAGCGACATCAGTGACATCCGCATGCAGGTGATGTGGAACCGGCTGATCTCGGTGGTCGAGGAGCAGGCGCTGACCTTGCTGCGCACCGCTTTCTCGACTTCGGTGCGCGAGTCCGGCGACCTGTCGGCCGGCGTGTTCGATCCGCGCGGCCAGATGCTGGCGCAGGCGGTGACCGGCACGCCCGGCCATGTCAACACCATGGCCGAGGCCGTGCTGCATTTCATGAACGAAATCCCGCGCGACACCATGTTCGAGGGCGACACCTACGTCACCAACGATCCCTGGCTGGGCACCGGCCATCTGCACGACATCACCATGGTGTCGCCGTCCTTCCTGAACGGCGAGCTGGTGGCCTTCTTCGCCTGCACGGCGCATGTCGTCGATGTCGGCGGGCGCGGCTTCGGCGCCGACGGCAAGTCGGTCTACGAGGAAGGCATCCAGATCCCGATCATGAAGTTTGCCGAAAAGGGCAAGGTCAATCTCGACCTGGTCAGGATCCTGCGCGCCAATGTCCGCGAGCCCAACCAGGTGGTCGGCGATTTCTATTCGCTCGCCGCCTGCAACGAGGTCGGTCATCGCCGGCTCGTCGACATGATGAAGGAGATCGGGCTCTCCTCGCTCGACGGGCTTGGCGACTTCATCTTCTCGCGCACACGCGACGCCATGCTCGAACGCATCAAGGCGCTGCCGAAGGGCAGTTGGTCGAACGAACTCGTCACTGACGGCTATGACGCGCCGGTGAAGCTGGCGGCAAGAGTGTCGGTCCGCGACGACCATGTCGAGGTCGATTTCACCGGCACCGACCCGATGAGCCGCTGGGGCATCAACTGCCCGATCATCTACAGCAAGGCCTATGCCTGCTACGCGCTGAAATGCGTGGTGGCACCCGACATTCCCAACAACGCCGCCTCGCTCGCCTTCTTCACCGTGACGTCGCCAGTCAACATCCTGAACGCGGTGCGGCCGGCGCCGGTGGCGCTCAGGCACATTTTCGGCCACATGGTCCCCGATCTCGTGCTGGGCGCGATCTCCCAAGCCATGCCCGGCAAGATCCTTGCCGAAGGCGCCGGCGCGCTGTGGAACATCCACATCTCGGTGCGGCCGGTCGCGGGCGGCCAGGGCCGCCGTGCCGAAGTGCTGATGTTCAACTCCGGCGGCATGGGCGCCCGGCCCGGCCTCGACGGCCTGTCGGCGACGGCTTTCCCTTCCGGCGTGCACACCATGCCGATCGAGGCGACGGAGCATACCGGGCCGATCGTCATCTGGCGCAAAGAGTTGCGCCCTGACTCCGGCGGCGACGGCGAATTCCGCGGCGGCCTCGGACAGGTTATCGAGATCGCGGCGATCGAGGGCCACGAATTCGATTTCTCGGCAATGTTCGACCGCGTCAATCACCCTGCCCACGGACGCAATGGCGGTGGACCTGGCGTGGCCGGCGTGGTGAAGCTGGACGACGGCACGCAGATGCGGCCCAAGGGCTGGCAGCATGTTCCGGCCGGCCGGCGGCTGATCCTGGAATTGCCGGGCGGCGGCGGTTATGGCGATCCGGCCAAACGTTCCCAGTCGGCTGTCGCCGAAGACAAATCCAAGAGTTACGTTTCGGAGAACAAACGATGAGCTATATCGCGTCCCGCCTGTCAGTGGTGAAACCTTCTGCGTCCATGGCTGCATCCATGGCAGCAAAGGCACTCAAGGCGAAGGGAGTCGACGTTATTGATCTCGGGCTGGGTGAGCCGGACTTCCCGACCCCGCCGCACATCATCGAGGCGGCGTACCAGGCAGCGAAGTCCGGGCAGACGCTGTACACGGCGTCGACCGGCACACCTGAGGTGCGGGAAGCCGTTGCCGGCAAGTTCCGGCGCGAGAATGGCCTCGATTGCAAGGCAGAGGACATTATTGTCGCCAACGGCGCCAAGCAGATCATCTTTAATGCATTGATGGCAACCCTCGAGCCCGGTGACGAAGCGATCTTGCCCGCACCTTACTTCGTATCCTATCCGGAGATGGTGAAGCTTTTGGGTGGTGTGCCCGTAGCGGTCGAATGCACGGAAACCACCGGCTTCAAGCTGACGCCCGACCTCTTGAACAAGGCGATTACACCACGCACGAAGTGGCTGTTCCTGAATATGCCGGGCAATCCATCCGGCGCGGTCTATTCGGAAGCAGAATTGAAGGCGCTGGGCGTTGTCCTGGGGAAACACAGCCATGTGCTGGTGCTTTCGGACGAGATCTACGAACATATCCTATTCGACGGACGCGAATTCGTCTCTTTCGGAAAGGCTTGCCCTGAGCTGAAAGAGCGCACATTGATCGTCAACGGTGTTGCCAAAGCCTATGCAATGACCGGATGGCGCGTCGGCTACGCCGCCGGTCCGTCTCCGCTGATCAAGGCAATGGCGACGATACAGAGCCAGTCGGTGACCTCCGTATGCTCGATCGCCCAGGCGGCGACCGTCGCCGCGCTGAACGGTCCGCAAGAAGAGGTTGGCCGTTTCCGTGAGGCTTTTGAAAAACGCCGAAACCTGGTGGTAGACGGCATTCGCAAGATCAATGGGCTGACGCTCTCCCCTCCGGAAGGAGCCTTTTATGCCTATATCGGCTGTTCGAGCCTGATCGGCAGGAAGACGCCGAACGGCGACGTGCTGATGGACGACACGGCAGTGGCGAATTACCTGCTCAACGAGGGGCGTGTCGCCTCCGTTCCAGGCGTCGCCTATGGCCTTTCACCTTATTTTCGCATCTCAACCGCCACCAGTGACGAGGTGCTCACCCAAGCCGTGGCACGCATCAAAGCGGCCGTCGCACAAGTGGAATAGACGATGCCCAGATATGAACGGATTCTGATTACCGGAGCGGCCGGCCGCCTCGGCAGTGTATTGCGCCCCGGACTCGCGCATCTGGCAACAAAAATCCGATTGGCGGCGCGCGAGCCATTCCCGGACCTCATGCCTAATGAAGAACAGGCGATTTTCGACCTTTCGGACATGGAGGCAACGATCGCCGCTACCGAGGGGTGTGATGCGATCGTGCATTTCGGCGGCGCGTCCGTCGAAAGCCCTTGGCAGACGATCCTCAATTCCAGTATCCGCGGCTCCTATCACATCTATGAGGGAGCCCGGAAACATGGCGCGAAACGGGTGATCTACGCTTCATCGGTCCATGCCATTGGGTTTCATGAGGTTGAAGCTCAGATCGGCGTCGACGCTCCCGTCCGGCCCGACAGCCTCTATGGCGTATCGAAGAATTTCGTCGAGAGCCTGAGCTGCATGTATTGGGACAAATTCGGCATAGAATCTGTTTGCCTACGGATTTTCTCGTCGTTTTCTGAGCCGACCGACCGTCGCCATCTATGGTCCTATCTTTCATTCGATGACTGCGTCCGGCTGGTCGCCGCGTCACTGACAGCGCCGCGCGTCGCTCATACGATCTCGTACGGCCTGTCGCACAACAGGGTCAAAACGGTCAACAACAGCGGGGCAAACCATCTGGGTTACATCCCGCAGGATAGTTCGGAGCCATTTCGCGCTGCAGTTGAGGCCAAGACCCCGGCTCCAGATCCGAATGCGCTGGCGACGAAATATCTTGGCGGCTTCTTCTGCGAACTTGGCCACCCGGATGACAAGAATGACCGCGGGCGTTGAGATGCCGCCGGCGGACCGCTTGAATTGTACATGGTGATATTGTGGACGCCAAAGTGGGGTCGGAACAAGGCCAGAGTGGCGTGCCAAGGCTGGTCCGCATCGGGAAGGAGCCGATGCCCCTGACTCTGACGCCGAAGCGTCTGGGCCCAGAGACGGATGATGTGGTCCCGAAAGGCGCCGAGCGACCAAAATTTGGTCGGTACGGCATGATACGCATTATAGCCGGTGAGCACCTGCTTCAGCCATCGTCCTTGCTGGGGGATGGGCCAATGCATACGCCGTCGCAGTTCGTTCTTGATCTCCTTCAGCTTCGCCGCCCTGCGGTCCCTCCGGCTTTTCCGGAGGATCTGGAACCGACCCTGCCGGGTCAATGTGGGTGAAGCCAAGGAAGTTGACGTCTCCGGTTTGCCAAGCCCCTTCCTGCGGCGGGCCTGAGCCGCATAGCGGCCAAACTCGATTAGTCGGGTCTTTTCCGGATTGAGCTGCAACGAAGCCGAATGGCTACTGACCCCGACCCTAGCGTTTATGAAAGTCGACTGATATTTCAATTTTCCTGAATAAATTACGAACATTGGAAATGACATCAACTTGAAAAGCCAATCGCTAAAACGCGCGTCGCATAGCAACGTAAAATTCATGTTTTTCAAGAATGTTTAACTTGCCAGTTTAAATCATACTAGTTAATTCTTGCCACGCCAAATGATCGCTGTCTGAGCTTTGCCGGGCAGCCGGGATTATTGTACCACTTTGCGAACGCGCGGGGTTGGGAATAGCCCAGCAGTCAGCTACTGGGCCACGAATTCTGGTCCTGAAAAAGCCAAATTACTTTGGGAGAGCCTGACGATGTTGTGTCTTCGAAGCAATCAGAACGCGATTCACGGCTTCCTTACTCTCCCGACCCTCTTCAGGCGACGACAACTAGCCAAAGGTGTCCGATGCGGTGAGAAGAGACGCCTACGAGTTGCTCTCATAGAGATTGCAGCGACGCCTCTGCGCTGATTCGCCGTTTATCGCCAATCCGTACGAAGCGCCGCCTCTAAGGACCTCTCGTGTAGCTTCGGCACAAATCAAACCTCGTCATGAACTATTGATGAATGAGGCTGGGGGTCTGGGGCGGTCTTGGCTCCCTTCTGTCGAAGCGCGTGGCCAGCACCTTCGAAGGCACCATCCTCCTGGCCGCGCGCAGCCCAGCGCGCGCGAACCTACCGTGCAATGATACACCGACCAAAGAATAAGGATAAAGTTCAATGACGAAATCGAAACTGGTCCAGCTCGACGATAGGCTTCGCGCCCAGCGCCAGTCTTTCGACAAACTCCCGATCATCGATGTGGGCCCGCTGCTGGATGGAAGTGACGCACGAAGCGTGGCGAAGGAAATTCGATGGGCGCTGACCAATGCCGGTTTCATGTACATCAAGAACCACGGTTTGCCGGGGGAGTTGGTGACGGAGACCTTTGCGCAGGCTCGGGGGTTCTTTGACCTGCCGACCAACGAAAAGATGAAGTTGCACATCAGCAATTCTGGCGTCGCGTTACGCGGTTATATTGAATTCTTCGGCGAGAACACCGATCCGTCGAGAACCAGGGATTTAAAAGAGTGCTTCGACGTCGGCCCCGAGCGGCCGAGTGTCGAAGGGCCGTTCTTTGGGCCCAACCAGTGGCCGGTCACGCTGCCCGGCTTCCGAGAGACCGTGCTGGCCTATTACGAGGCGATGAAGGAGCTTTCGATGAGGATTTTGAGCGGAATAGCGCTCAGCCTTGATCTTCCATCAGATTTCTTCGAGCCGCGAATGAAGGATCCAATCATGATCCAGCGCTTGCAACACTATCCACCGCAGACAGGGGTTGTGGACGAGAAGATCATCGGTATCGGCGCGCATACCGACTTTGGCAGCCTAGCCATTCTCGCGCAGGATAGCGTCGGGGGGCTTCAGGTGATGAATCGGAACGGTGTCTGGGTCGAGGGCACCCCGATCCCTGGCACCTTCGTCATCAACATCGGCGACCTCGTGCAGAAACTGACCAACGACCTCTATCTTGCCAACCTGCATCGGGTGGTGAACACCTCCGGACGGGAACGCTATTCGATACCGTTCTTCATTGATGCAGATTATGACGCTGTTTTCGCGCCCTTGGAGAGCTGCGTCTCCGAGGCGAACCTGGGGCGATACCAGCCGATCACTTGCGGAGCGTATAAGTTCGGAAAATTTGTCAACACATTCCCATATTTGGGAAGAAATCGCCACAACTGACCCGGAACCAGTTGGAGCGCGAAAATGAAGCACTCCGCTGACGGCGCAATCGCACGGCCCGCCGCATCCAGAGCATCTGCCTTGGCCAATACTCGTTTGGACGACGCCCGACGCAGTGCGACGACGACCAGCCGGGGATGCGCTGGCCTGTTGACTGCGAGGTCACCGCAAAGTGAATGTTAAGAACGGTCAGGAGGCTACGACGATCTCGTACGCACTTAGTCTGCAGCCGGTGAGGTGTTGCGCCTCCATAGTCTGAAATATTTGCTGGTTCGACATCCCCAAGACGGTGCTCCGATTGATCCGGCGGGCAGAAGCTTCCACTTCCACCGTTTCCAATGATTTCCGAAGGGTTTTGATTCGCGCCGCACAAACTGCGGGTTTCATTTGGCAAATGCTGGCGTGGCGATCCGCCCAGCGACGATTCTGACCAGCCATAGATAAGCCCTGCTTGGAAAAAATTGACCGCATCCCACACGAAACACGTAGCGCATCCAAGCTTCGGAGCGTCACGCGGCGAACGTGGCGAAAGCATACAGAATAGGAATCCGAATTCCGAACTCAGCACGTCTCTGCAGGCAATGCGGTCCTCTTGCCTCTATTATCTTGTCACCCGCCAAGGCGAAAGCGCCTTCATGAAGGAGTTCGTCTGCTGGTGCCCCCTCTCGTGTTGCCTTCTGTGGTTGCCGTCCGATGGGCGAGGAGCTTCTGACTTTCTAAACGTGTGATCGAGTGCGGTCTTCTGTCAGGCCTTTGAGTGCGGCATTTGTCGAAGCCGCTGGCAGGCATGGTGATCTGCGGCTCGGGTCCAAATCTCAAGTGCGTGCCTGAAAGCACCGAGGCGACGGCTGGTCTATCGACAAGACCTTCGGAACCTGCAGAATCGAACCGGTGGAGCCAGTCGCGTAGTGTCTGATTGGCGCCCACTCGGCTTACGGCAATCTGACAATCCTTGCGCAGGACTGCCGCGCTTCATTGCGGAGAGCTTTATGGCGAACCAGTCCGCAAACGGGCGTGCTTTCGAAACCGCCCGCGGGCGGATTTCAGCTCCGTGGAACTGTGTTGCGGTTCGGCCAGACTTTTAGACCTTTATCCAGACTTCTCGTCCGACGGCCCCACCGTTTCGTGGATGACCTCACGCACGGACCATCTCGGAGGGAAACGGTTGCGGATACAACCCGAGTACCGGGCTTCTTGCTACTCCTCATACAGTGACCGGCTCGTACCTCGTCACCATGACGATGCCGCGCATGTCCATCCACAAACCCTTTGTCCGAGCTGGGCAAGAAATGTCGCAACCCGACGAAAGGGTCGCCGGGCCAGCCTGTCGTGATGGGTGAGTGGTGCAACATGCAAGACGGTAGACATGGTCGGCTCGCGCTTTGGAAAATTCCAAACACTATGAACCGACAAACTTTGAAAACAACCCTATCTTTCTCGGAAGCTGCCCGGGTTTTTGTTAAGGTACGGCGCGTAGAATCCCGACACGAGCATCGGATGATCGTGAGGCAATTTGGAGAAACCTCCCGCTGAACCTCGGCAGTTTTCCGATGAACAAAGACATACTGATATCCCGATGCACTCGAACTCCGAGGTAGCGTAGTCCCAGGTTACTTCGACGCCAGAAGAAATCTGCTTGATAGCGAAAAAATCGTAGGCTCCGAAGCGATTAGGTACAATCGCTAAATTTGGATCACAAGAATGATTCACAATGACAGCCGGTTTTTGAAAAAGAGCATGGACATTCCAGTCCAATTGAAACGAGTTCGTTGTCCGAGTCCTTTCCATGCGGTCGATTAGCCCAATGATAGCAATCTCCCCCGGCAGGAAATCTCGAGCAGCGAATACGCCGTGCCCCCTATCGCCATCCGTGTTGAGCACTCTAACGTTGCGGGCATTGAGTTGCTTTGCGCAGCCGACATCGTCCGTCAAAATAGATAGACTTTTGTTTATGTTCTGAGTCAACATGGTCAGTTACGTCCCTTCGAAGACTATTACTGCGGAGCGATGCTCTACTTAACGTAGAGATATGCTGAGAATTCTTCATCGATTTTTCCGGAGTTTCATTCGCTCAAATCCCAACAGCGCCGAGGCTGTGTACGAGGCGGTGGATTTGTCCTTGGCGATCTGACACAGACCTGACAAGTAGCTTTCCTTCCTTCGTTCCATCCATCGTGGCTGCTCATGACATGATTGCCGGTCGGCAGCTCTCGCCGACCAAACGGCTTCAAAACTCGTGCCAATCTGGCGGATCGAGCCGAAAAAATTTGTGGTCGATTTTTTCAGCCGTTTAGCCTGATGCAAAACAAGAGGTTGGCTAACAAGCGTGGGTACGGAAACCGACAAAGGCGATACGAGATGTCGAATGGCGCTGGTTGAGACCGCTTTGCGTCGACGTCGGAGGCCGGAAGAAGGAAGACATGGGGGCAACTTTGATCGGGAAACCACTGCAAGGACTTCGGTCTACGTTCGTTCCAGCCTGCCATTGATCTGGGCGTTTCGCAGATTAAGCAGGAGATGGCGCCCAACCGTGACCAACGCACCAGCCGTTCTTGCAGATTCATTAATCGACGTTCATGGTCTACGGATATGCGCGGTCGACGCCACTCGCCTTCGCGTCAGTGGGTCGGGTAGTAGGCTGGCCACAAATTCGAACTGCGATCGGTGGAAATCTGTTTCTCCAGGTGCCTAACTTTTTGAAGTCCGAAGATGCAGGCGAGCAGTTCATTCTGCTGCCGGATGGGGGGCCGGTGGCAGTCCCGACCGGGCTCCGCGCGACCAATAGCCGCGCTGGCTCGCCCTAATGAGACCTGTGCGCGGGTGTCTGGACCGGCGGGCCAAATTATGGTTCCCTCAATGCGAACAATTGGATTGATGGAATCGTATGGGACGTCGGCGCATTGGTCAGGAAAAGTTCGGTTTTGCCGTTGATCGCGGTCAGCATTCGTCTTTGGACGCGCTTGCCAGACTGATTGACTGGGTGCCGATCGAGCGCCATCTGGCCGTTATTTCCTGCGCGGCCAGGCCGGCCGCCATCTTTTCGATGACCTTGAAGATCCTGTTTCGCCAGAAGAGTTGCTCCGACGATGATCTCCCTCGAAGGGCCGCAAGGCTTCTCGAAAAAAATCGAGATCGAGTTGCTGTTGCCCGACTTTCTGCTCCAATTCCCTGATCCGGCGCCTGGCCTTGGTCAGTGCCTTTTCCTGAACCGCCGGCACATCAACTGAGCTCTTCAACTGCGCGATCCCGTCAGCTCCTGCTGACGATCTGGCCGGCCGGCCGCGCCGCCGTGACTTCAGACTACCACGGAGTCTGAGTTGATCACGCCACTCGTAAAGTCGTTGGCGACTGATTCCAACCTCATCCGCCAACTTGCTGACAGTTTCGCCCGCCTCAATGCGCTGGAGAAGCTCCAGTTTTTGATCTTCATCAATGACCCTTTGCCGTCTGGCCATGCCCCAGTTTCCTCTCCTTGTCCGCGATTTTCCGTGTCTCAGTCCAGGGGTGCACTCCACTTGGCTAATGTTTCGGAATTTCGGTGTGGTCTCCTCGTCGGCAACACTCGGGAAGGGCTCGGGCAGCTGTCTCCGTCGGGACGAGACGAGACTTACTGCGTGTTTCAGTAATTCCTAAATATTATTTTCTAATCCCAACATCTCAAAAGCTGTGAGGATAGTCTAGGCGAAATGAGGAATACCGGACAATACTGCACAATCTTAGAGACCACGCTAGCCTCTCCCTTTTGACGCGCCGATGCGTCGACTTCAGCAGAAGCCGCATTTCCTTCGGGTTCTTATTGTATCGATATAAGCCATTGCGTCTTCGATCTGGTGCTGGATTGTCGGCACGTGAGCCCCTGCGACAAAAATGAAATTCCTCGACGTCAGTCGTGACTGGGGACGAGTGGGCAATCATCCCAGATTTGTCGTCATATTCGCTCGAACAAACAACGCGATCTGCGAACTTTTTTCGAGGTATCCTGATGCTTGTATGCGGCGTCCTGGCAATCTGCGGTGTCCGCTTCCCTTCCTCGACTCCGTTAGCCTCGCCTTCATCGTTGCGCTCGGCCTTCTAATCGCCGCCGCGTTAGACCTTGCGCTGGCGGGAGCAGCGGTCATCGTTGGGCTCTTCCGCGGCCACTCACACGGCATCAGCGACCGCGGGCGGTCTCGAATATGTCGCCGGCTTCGTCCGCTCGCTGCACCACTAGAATGGCTGCCCCTGGCACGTGCGGAGATTCCCCATGGAACTCCTAAATGGCCGCAGAAATTTTCCATGACGTTGCAGGCCGCTCTGGCCAACTAGGCGTCGCCGTGGGTCGGCACCGGTTGGTGCGACCCCTCATAGGGGAAGGATCGCGAGAATGGGTGAGGCAGATCGCGGCCGAACAGCGGGACACCTCATCCGGACGCCGAGACGAACTGTCGGGTTTGTCGAGTGCGCGACATTGGGCGGTCGGCTTCGAGTCGATGTACTCTGATTTAAGCTTTGAACAATATGCAGAAACACTTTTCTGATGCTCCTTCTGCTCAGTTGGCACGACTTTTGAGCCTTATAGCGAGGCAGCAGGAGCTGCGAGCGGCGGGGCAGAAAGCCCCGCGCCTTGGTAGCACTTATGGAAGAGAGGATGCCTTCAAATGGCGAAACTCAGATGCACGACGCGCCGCTGAGATCACATTTCGGCTTCAGCAGGTCGGAGCCCCCAGCCAAAATCCAGCAATTCGGAGGGTACCCCGACACATCTTCAGCAACAGGGAACCATCAAAAATGTCCTCGTTTTCGATCATGAACAACAAAATTGATCCGACGCGCCGGGCGATGGCGCAGAAGCCGGATGGGACCATAGACGACAATGATCGGATGGAGATCGGACCGACAGATGTCGCCTTCGCCGAGTGGGCAGCGTTAGGCCTCACTCCTCCCAACCTGGAACGGATGAGAAAAACTCGTCTAGAACGCATCGTGCAACAGCTGCGCCAACGAGATTACGCCGGCGTACTGTGCTTTGATCCACTGAACATCCGATATGCAACTGATTCCTCGAACATGCATGTCTGGATCATGCACAATCCGTCGCGGGCCGTATTCGTGTCAGCGGACGGTTATGTCGTTCTCTGGGACTTTCATCGTTGCAGTCATCTGTCGACTTACTTGCCGCTCATCAACGAAATTCGGGACGGTGGGGCGGGCTTCTACTATTTCGTCGCCGGCGACCAGGAAGAGGCAATTGCCAAGGATTTTGCGGAACAAATCGACGAACTCCTGCGCCGTTTTGGTGGTAAAAATCGACGTCTTGCCATCGACAAAATCGAGATTGCTGGCCTGCGAGCTCTCGATGCACTCGGCGTCGAGGTTTGCAACGGCATGCAGCTTATGGAACATGCTAGGGCCATCAAGAGTATCGACGAGATCAATGCGATGCGCTGTTCGCTAGCCACATGCGAAACTGCGGTTGCCAAGATGCGCGAACGTTTGCAGCCGGGCATAGCCGAAAACAGAATTGTGGTCGGTTCTTCATGCCGAAAACATCGCCCGCGGTGGTGAGTGGATCGAAACTCGCATTTTGACTTCCGGCCCGCGCACGAACCCGTGGATGCAGGAAGCCGGCCCACGCCGCATACTGCCAGGAGATCTGGTCGCCTTCGACACCGACATGATCGGACCTTACGGGATGTGCGCAGATTTCTCCCGAACCTGGTACTGTGGCGACGGTCGCCCCACCGACGAACAGCGAAGACTACACGAAATCGCTCACGAACACGTGATGAAGAATATAGCCCTTTTGAAGCCTGGAGTGTCTTTCACCGAGCTTACGGAACGTGGTCACAAGCTTCCCGTAGAATTCGTCGAGCAGCGTTATGGCATGATGATGCACGGCATCGGACTATGCGACGAATATCCAGCAATCCTTTACCCCGAAGACTTCATACCTGGAGCATTCGACTACGTGCTCGAGCCCGGTATGACGTTTTGTGTCGAGGCTTACATCGGCGCGGTTGGTGGCCGCGAAGGCGTGAAGCTGGAAGAGCAGGTGCTGGTCACCGAGAGCGGCGTTGAAAATCTTACGAAATGCCCGTTTGACGCGGCGTTGATGGGAGCATAAGGATTTGTGGGGCGGTCAAGCGGCGCGGACGTTTCGCCGTTCTCGTGATTGTCGTTCGCCATGCCGCGATACCATTGCCGGAAGGTCGAGCGCAGGGAGCCGTCGAGGGTCTGCGTGCGGGTTTGCAGCAAAAGATGTGCGCCGATCCTGCTCCACTGCATCTGCTGTTTCTTGGCGAACCGCTTGGAGATGACGGCGTTAACGGTGGCCTCGACGAAGGCCGAGGAGATGCGTTCTCCGGACCGGTAGCGTTCGCCGTAATTGATCAGGCTGGCCCTGTTGGAGGCGATGTAGGTCTGGAACTCGCCGATAGCGGTCAGGAACTTGCGCATGTTCGGATAGCCTGTTTCGAGACCTTCCGCGTCGAATCGCAGGCCGGCGATTTCGTCACGGGCACGATAGACGTTACCATGCCAGAGATGCCATTTGATCCCGCGCAGGGTTTCAAGCAGGTTCTGTCCGGCCTGCTCGTCGTGGTTTTCGAACCCTTGAGCAAACTGGCGAAGGACCGTGATGCGCATGGTGATATGGAACCAGTCGAGGACATGCTCGCTCGCCGGGGCGATCATCTCGGCGAGCGAGCGGACTTCTTCCCCACCGTCGGTGATGAAGGTGATATCCTGATTGGCTTGGACGCCCTGCTTCTTGAGATGGTCGAGAATGCGCCGTTGCGGCCTGCGATCATAGCCGTGGACGAAACCTATGTAGCGCGGAGCGCCGACTTCAGGCAGCGAGCGGCCGACGATCAGTTCGAAATTCTTCTTCCGGTCGTCACGGTCGCGGATGTAGCCGCCATCCAGGCCGATGACGATGCGGCCATCGGGAACAGGCAGGTTCATCCAGTCGCGCGGGCAGGCATCCTGCATGAAGGATACCTGCTCTTCCGTCAACTCCCGCTCGATGCGGCGAGCGGTGCGCAGCGCATGCTGCCGGACTGTTGTCGCGTTGGCGCCGCAATCGATCGGCAGCACGTCGGCCAGCAACTCGGCCGCGGCGGCATAGGGCACGAGCGAGGCCCACCGGGTTTCCAGATAGAGGCGTTCGGGCGCGATGTGGTCTGGGATCAGTGTCCGCAACGGCGAGACCGTTGCAGGGCTGCTCGCGCCGTCCGTTCGCGGCAGGAAATAGCGCGGGCTTTTCAGGCGCACGTCGCCGAATAGCGTATGAAAGGTGACGGGATAGCTTCCCTTGCTGCGCAGGCGACGCCCATCAAGCTCGCGGTTTTCGCTCAGCCAAAGTTCCACCTGCGTCTCCACCATCGCCTGCTGCAATTTCGCAAGAAGGCTTTTCGCCTCCGACAACGAGAGACCGAGATCCTCGGCCCCTCTCGTCACCTTCACCAGATCGGCGACCGTCTCGGTCGCGATTCTTTCGCCATCGTCATCTATCATCTGCAATACCAGCCGCGCCCGCATGTCGTCTTCCCGCATCGAGTTTTCCAGAATGACCGGAGTGGAAAAACTGATTGCGCCCGTGACGCCCGTTTCTCCTCTGCGGCCTGCCGGAAACGCTGATAAAGACCATCAGTTAGCAATCCGAAAATCGTCCGGTAACCCGACATGACCTCGATAAAGCGGACCGCAAACGCCATCGCAACAATCCTGATCCAGGAAGGGATCGACTACCTGCAAAGCACGGCGGTCATCAAACGCACCTGCACAGGCCTGGCCGGTGATCGCCGCCGGAACGGCGGAGGGTCGAGGAGGAACTTGACCGTCATCAACCATGCTTATGACGCCGGCGGAACGACAGGTCTGTTGCTCCAGACCCTGCTCGAAACCGGGCTGCATACCGATCCGCCGGGAACTGGCGCAGACGCTCCGGCTTCATAGCGTCCGGCATGCCCTACACCTACAGCCGCCAGTGCATCGGCCCGATCGTTCGCCAGATTTCAGGGAAGGCCGGGATCACCAAGCGGGTCTATCCGCACCTTCTGCACTACACCATGGCGACGAAACTGTGGTGGCTCGTCATGGACATCACCGATGTGCAGCGTTTCCTTGGCCACGAGAATATCGAGACGACGCGCCCCTACGCCGAAACCACGGCCGCGACCCTGCGCCGGAAATTCGATCAGATCACGGACCCGGCTGCGCAGGCGTTGTTTCGGGCGTCCGGCACACTCGCGGTGATGATGCCACCCTTCTGGGGGCCAACCTGCTTTCGAAAGATCAGGTCGCCAGGTCCGTCACATCTGCTGGTGCATGAGGATCAGATGTTCGCTCTGCCGCAGGCGATCATTCACTTTCCGCCCCTCGAACGACTGGCCCAGCAGAGTAGCTCGGCCTTTGATCCGAAAGAGCAACTCATGCAATTCCCCAGCGCGGTCCGGATCATCGAGCACCCCAAGGGACCGGGTGTCGCCGATTTCCGTGATGAATTCCAATGCTGTGGCGAGATCCTCATGGAGGTCAGGCCCGAGCGCCTCGTCCCTCTGCCACATCCAGGCTCTCGGTCCACCACAATCCTCAGGCGGACAGTTGCTGTCGCCGCCCGTACACGCCGGATAGTGAGCGCCGTGTTTGACAGGCCGGCGCTCCTCTAGCCGGACCTCGTGCTCCCAGGGGGTGTTGAGGTCGTACTCATACAGGAACCGGCTGCCCTTACGCAGTTGCAGATTGCCAAGTGTGACAACCGGAGAGCGGGCACCCGCCTCCCACGAGCCATACCGCACCGTGTGAATGACGAACTGGTAAAGGTGTATGCCTTCCCATCCCATCGCGACCTGAAGGACGCCATGAAACTCGCGTAGCGTCATCGTCGAGGGAACCTGAACCCTACGCCACACCATCGGGCTCACGTCGTGCAGCCAGATGCGGAATTGCAGGATGGAAATCACATCCTCCGAGGCTGCCGCCTCTCCGGCAGTTTTCGTCGCTGCCCGTTTTGCCCTTCTCAAATCCGCCGGTCCCGTCGAAATTCAATGGTGACGACATACTCCGGTCCAGCCCGCCCCACAAATCCTCACATGGGGAACTTTGTGTCAAATTGAATCCTAGACCTCTATTTCGTCCGGTATCCAGGGTCTGAGCCCGATTGCGTGACGCGGTCCGCCATCCGAACCTGGTCCACCTCACATGCGGTCGCCGCTCGCAACGGCTGCACCAATATCCCGCTTACGGCGGGTGCGGGGCTCAGATGAACGAAACCATTCTCATGCACGGTTGTTGGAAGCCATGGAATTGTTCGGTTCGTTCACCTGGATCCGTCGGGCTGATTAGGCCCCAGGGATAGGAAATCAGGTTCGATGCCGTCAGGCTGACTTCATGGCCGCTCCTTCTATGACGATGCCTGCGGTCGCGTATTTCCAGAGCGCGACGAGCAGCTTGCGGGCGAGCGCCACGATTGCGGACTTCTTGAGACGACCGCCATTGCGTGTCACCCGTTCCCGAAACCAGCGGGCCGGCGCTGAGTCCGGCTGATGGCGCAGCCACAGCCAGGCGAGTTGGACCATCGTCACCCGTAATCGTGAATTACCCGCCTTCGAGACGCCCTGCTCGCGGTCGATCGATCCGCTCTGCCATGGCGATGGCGCGAGCCCGGCATAGGAGGCAACCTGCCTGCGGTTGTCGAAGTGCCGGAACAGCCCTTCGGAATGGAGGACCTCCGCGAACTCTGGTCCTATGCCCTTGAGTTTCAGCAGCATGGCGCCCGGCATAGACGTATCTGCAATCTGCGCACTCAAAAGCGCGTCCCGCTCGGCCTCCACGGCCTTGATCTGTGCAAGCAGGAGTTCAAGACGATCTAGTTCTCGGTTGATCTGGGCCTTGATGCGGACAGGCAGCGCCCGGCCATCCCCAGTGCGAAGCTCATCCAGACGCTTGCGCCGATCGCGGCGTAGTGGTTCATAATCCCTAATTCCCTGGCTGAAGAGCAGGCCCTTGATCCGGTTGGAGTGCTCGATCCGCTCGGCGATCAACGTCTTGCGCTCCCGGCTGATCCGGCGACGGTCCTCGTCCTCGGGCGTTGGTACCCGCACCATCGAGCAGACACGCGGCTCTCCGCGCCTGTAGGCCATCAGTGTGCGGACCAGCGTCTCGCCGTCGATCCGGTCGGTCTTCGCACGGCGACGCCGACGCGACACGGCAATCGAAGCGGCATCGACGACATGGCTTTCGATCCAGTCTTGCTGGCGCAGCACCCGATCGATCCAGAACCCGTCGAGACCAGCTTCCTGAATCACCACGAGCGGATAGCACTTGCCCGTGCGCGCCTGCGCCTTCTTGCGCAGGTCATCAAAGCGCGCAAACAGTCCGGTGATATCGCCGCCGGTAACGGCGTGTCTCGACATTTTCTCTCCACCGCCCGGCGAGAGAGATGTGATTAGCCAAGTCGATTTCCCGAGTTCCATCGAAACAAAAATCGCGCCAAGATTGACGCGGATTGCGACAGACGCCTCTGGATGATCAGCTGCAGAATGCATGGTTCTCCTCCAGTGAGTTTTTGAGCAACCTCACTTTGCCACAACGTAGGTCGCTATCCACTCCCCATAGGATCTCATGCTCCCCATGCTGGTGAGTTGCTTTCCGCTTACCAGCTAAAATCGGCTCAGTTGCCGGAAAAGTTTGATCTGGAGGTCGAGGAAAATAGCTACGAGATCCCGATAATGCTGAAGGTCGCCCTCGGGATGCGGGTGCGCAGCGGAGACGCGATCGAGCCGGACCTTTTGTTGGCCTACGTCCTTGCCGACCCCGAAACGAGGGTGCGAACGCCGGCGCGACGGGCACAGACTCTCTTGCGAGAGCTGTTCGCCGAAGCGGTGGAGAAGCAATATCCAAATGGCGTGCGCGTTGCGCCCGCCGGAGTGCGAAAACTGAAGGTCAACTACCGTGCCTGCAGCGGGACGTTCGATCTTGCAATCCGCCCCTTTGGCGGTGACCTGCCGGACATCACAAACCGCAGCGAACCGATAGGCGGTGCTCGCCGCATCTTCGACGACTGCACGGATCGGCTCGACAACTACAGCCGCATGCTCGGCCGTTCGGAGGGACTGAAGCCTAGCCTTGCGGCTGTGGCTCAGCTGCCCTTGGGTTTGCGTGTGAAGAATTGTGAAACACTCGCTGGCAGCCCGTTGAGGCGGCTCCAGGAACTGGCGAGTAATGACGCCCTAATATCCATTCAGAAACTGGCTGAATTGGCTGGGATGGATCCCGACAAAATTGCCGCGCGAGCGAAGCAGAAAGAACTTTCCGGAATTCTGGCCGCCCTTGGCTATGGCCATACCGCCGATCCTTCCTTTTCCCTGAAGTCGGCAAAACCAAACGAGCCGGCGATGGTCTTTGCCCTGGAGCGCGAAGCTGAAGCCGATCCCGAACTGGGCCAGCACTACCGCCCCATGCAACTGTCAATCATGCTCGGCATGGTGATTGCGTTCGCCGACGGTCTCCTCCACCCCCTGGAGGAACGCAGGCTTTTCGAGAAGATAGACAAGGCGCCCGGTCTGTCTAGGGACGAACGTGTCCGCCTCAAAGCCGAGCTCAAGGTCTGCGCGGCCGATGCCGGCCGGTTTGTGGACTGGACTAAACGCATAGGGGACGTGCCAGCGGACCGCCGCGAAGATCTCGCCGATGAATTGGTGGCTGTAGCAGCCGCAGACGGAACCCTTCACGCGCGAGAAGTGTCGCAGCTCGAGAAGCTGTTCCGGCAGATGGGTCTGGACGAAAACTCGCTGTATTCGCGACTGCATGGCAGTGTCGCGCCGCAGAACAGGCCGCGCGACGGAAATGACGATCTTCCCCTGGTTATCCCTGCCGGGATTCAGCCGCCCGGCATTCCGGTGTCGCCGGCGTCTGCCAGCGCGCCTGCGACGCGCGTCGACATCTCGCGTCTCGAAGCGATCCGACGCGAAACCCGCAGCACCTCCAGCGTCCTTGCCGATATCTTCGTGGACGAAGCAGAGCCGCCGATCGAGCTTCAGCCCGCGATCGAAGAAATCGAGACGTCCAATGGGGATGCGCGCTTCGACGGACTGGAGCGACGCTATGCGTGGCTTCTGTCGCAACTGATCGAGCAGGAAACCTGGACGGCTTCGGATTTTGAGCGTTTGGTGCGCAATGCCGACCTGATGCCGGGCGCGGCGAAGCAAGCACTAAACAATTGGTCGCTCGACCGCTTTGACGAACTCGTCCTGGATGGCGAGGACCCTGTCCTCGTTAACCCCAGCCTGTTTTCCGAAGCTACTCCCCAATCTCCGTCGCTTACCGTATCCGTCGAAGGAATGTCAGCATGACGACAAAACCCCCGCCTATCAAACCGAGAGATCGAGACACCATTATCAGCGCCTTGCGCGCCGGTGTCGTGCCGCGCATCGGTCTCCAGCATATTCAGGTGGGGCGCCAGCGCGAGATCGAAGCGCTGATCCAGGACATCGAGCGGATCAGCAACGGCGGGTCGAGTATCCGTCTCGTCATCGGCGCCTATGGTGCGGGCAAGACCTTTTTCCTGTTTCTCATCAGGCAAATTGCACTTCAGCGCAAGCTTGCCGTCTGCCAGGCCGACCTCTCTCCGGATCGCCGCATCCACGCCACCGGCGGGCAGGCGCGCACGCTCTATGCTGAGCTCGTCACCAGCCTTGCGACCCGCACGGCACCAGACGGAGGCGCGCTCAGAAACATTCTGGAAAGCTACATACAAAAGGCATCCGAACGCGCTTCCTCAAACGGGACGACTATTGAAATCGCCATCAAGGAAGGCCTTGGCGATCTTCGCGAGATGGTCGGTGGCTATGATTTCGCAACTGTCATCGTTGCCTATGCGCGGGGTTACGAGGAAGGAAACAGCAATTTGCAGGACGCCGCGCTGCGTTGGTTGCGCGGCGAATATACGACCAAGACAGAGGCGCGAGGCGATCTGGGCGTGCGTACCATCATCGACGACGCGTCCTTCTACGATGGCCTGAGATTGCTCGCTCGCTTCACAAGACTGGCTGGCTTCGGCGGCCTGTTGGTCTGCCTCGACGAACTCGTCAATCTCTACAAGCTGCAGAGTGCCCAGGCCCGCAAACAGAACTACGAGCAGATCCTGCGCGTCTTCAACGATGTCCTGCAGGGCACGACGCAGGGCATCGGCTTCATTCTGGGCGGCACACCAGAATTTCTGCTCGACACGCGGCGCGGCCTTTACTCCTACGAGGCCTTGCAATCCCGCCTTGCAGGGAACAGTTTTGCCGGCAATGGCCTGGCCGACTATTCCGGTCCGGTGGTCAACCTGCCGAACCTGACGCCGGAGGAACTCTACCATCTCCTGGAGCGACTGCGCGACGTCTTCGCGGCCGGCGATCAGGAAAAATGGCTGGTTCCGGACGAGGCACTCCACGCCTTCATGGACCATTGCGCCAACCGGATCGGCGAGGCTTATTTTCGGACCCCGCGCAACACGGTGAAAGCCTTCGTCGATCTGCTCGCGATCCTCCAGCAAAACCCCGGCACAGATTGGAAAGACATGCTCGGCGCAGTGGACGTCGCGGACGATCGAGGCGGTGCAGGCGACCAGCTTATCGACGACGTAGGGGGAGCGGACGACGAGCTTGCAACCCTCCGCATTTGACACGCTTTCCGAGCCGGTCAGGCGCTGGATATGGCAGCGGAAATGGCCGTCGCTACGGGATGTCCAGGAAAAAGCCATCCCGGCCATCCTCGCGGGCGGCGATGTCGTGATCTCCGCGCGCACTGCCGCCGGCAAGACTGAAGCCGCCTTCCTGCCGTTGTTGACCCGGTATGGCGAGCACGCAGGCAGCGCCGATGGGTTCGCCATCCTCTATGTCAGCCCGTTGAAGGCGCTGATCAACGATCAGCACCGGCGGCTGGAAAGCCTGTGCGAAGGGAGTGGCGTCCTCCTGCACAAATGGCATGGCGACGTGTCGGCGGACGCCAAAACCCGTGCACGAAAGCGACCGTCGGGTGTCGTGCTGATCACTCCGGAATCGCTTGAGGCGTTGCTCGTCCGCAGGGGCGGGGAGGTTGCGCAGATGTTTTCGCGTTTGGATGCGGTGGTCATCGATGAGTTGCATGCCTTCATCGGCACCGAGCGTGGCATGCAGCTGCAGTCGATCCTGAACAGGATCGAGGTGGCGACCGCGCGGGACCGCATCGATCGAATTGGTCTTTCGGCAACGCTGGGCGACATGAGCCTGGCTGCCGAGGCACTGCGGCCCGGCAAGGCCGCCGGCGTTACGATCGTGGAAGGCAAGGACGAGGGAAACGGGGTTCGTTTGCAGATCCGGGGTTATCTGCTGGACGGCACCGCCCCAGGAGATCTCGCGGCTATCACAGACGATAGCGATCCGCCGGGAAAGCGGGCCAAACCTTTTGAACAATCGACGGTCCCAGCGGCGCTTGCGTCCGACTTGTTTCGGCTGCTGCGCGGCCAGAGCAATCTGCTGTTTGCTGGATCTCGCGCCAATGTCGAGGTCTATGCCGACATGCTGCGTTCGATGTGCGACGAAGCGAGCTTACCAAATGAGTTTTTCCCGCATCATGGCAATCTCGCAAGGGCCATGCGCGAGGAGGTCGAAGCGCTTCTTCGAGACGATCCGCGCCCGACTACGGCTGTCGCGACCACCACCCTGGAACTCGGAATCGACATTGGCGAGGTGGAGACAATCGCACAGATCGGGCCGGGTTTTTCGGTCGCGTCACTTCGCCAACGCCTCGGCCGATCCGGCCGCAGGGCCGGAAAGCCCGCAACGCTGCGCATGTTCGTCATCGAGCCTCCCGTCGGCAAGGGACGACACCCAATCGACCGGCTTCGCCTGGATCTCGTTCAGTCGATTGCGATGGTCGAGTGCCTGCGGGCAGGATGGTGTGAGCCGCCCTTGCCAGCTGGGCTGCATCTTTCAACGCTCCTCCATCAAGTAATGGCGCTGATCGTGCAGACCGGGGGCGTAAGCCCGACGGTCGCCTGGAAACTGTTGTGCGAGCGCGGCCCCTTCCGAGCCGTGGACAGGACGCTGTTCGCCGAATTGCTTCGGTGCATGGCCACGCCTGAAAACCGCTTAATAGAGCAGTCCCCGGAAGGCTTGCTCATGATTGGGGAGATTGGGGAAACCATAACGGAATCGCATGAATTCTATGCAGTGTTCGCTACCGAACGAGAATACCGGATCATCAACGATGCACGTACGCTCGGCACCTACCCGCTGAGCTCTCCGATTGCACGTGGCGAAACAATCATCTTTGCCGGGCGCCGCTGGCAAGTCATCGAAATCGACGATCGCGCTCGGGTTATCATGGTCAAGCCGACACGGGCTGGAAAGCCACCGCATTTCAATGGCAAGGGGGCGGCCATCCACGATCACGTGGTGGCAACAATGCGCACGGTTCTCGCATCCGATGAGGCATACCCCTATCTCGATCCTGCCGCCAACCGGCTGCTGGATGAGGCGCGCAGTTCTTTCCTGGACATGCACTTGGATCGCCGTTCCATCATATCGCATGGGGAGGGGGTCCTGATTTTCCCCTGGGTCGGGACCAGGAAGCTGCAGACCCTTACCCTGGCTTTGCTGGCCCGCGAGTTCAAAGCATCGCATTTCGGCCATGCTATCGAACTTCAGGAATGCGAGGCCGAGAAAGCCATCGAAACTCTAGAGGATATAGCTGGTTCGCCGGCGCCAGACGGAGAAGAACTTGCTGCACGACTGGCGCAACCCGCATTGGCAAAGTTCGACACGTTCCTGAGCGATCACCTAATGACATTGGTCACGATGGTGGAGAGAATCAGCGCCAAGGACTTGCCCGTGATCGCCGCCAACGCACTGGAAAATCATACGCCGCATGAAGTCACATAACCGCCGGGATCGGTTGCTCGCACTCTGCTCTCGCAGCCTTTCGCATATGTCCGAGCCTCCTATAACGGGCACGTTGACTCGCGCCTCTGCTCACCAGACTTGACCAGGATGAAAACCAGCATCGATCATTTGCCCGAGCACAAGCAGGAGAAGCTGCCCGTGTGGTCGAAATCCTGCATGCCGAATTCGAGGACGCACTGGCAGAAAGCAGCGCGGACTGGAAGAAGAGCGGCCGCATTCTGAAGATCATCCTGTTCGGGTCCTATGCCCGCGGCGACTGGGTCGACGAGCCACTGACGATGAAGGGCTATCGCAGCGATTTCGATCTGCTGGTGGTCGTCAACAACAACAAGCTCGCCGACTTCGCCTACTGGTACAAGGCGAAGGATCGGCTCGACCGCGATCGCGCCATCAAGACGCCAAGCAGCTTCATCGTCCACAGCCGCCGCTTCGTGAACACGGCGCTGCGGCAGGGGCAATACTTTTTCACCGACATCCGCCGCGATGGCGTTGTCCTCTATGAACTCGACGAAGAGCCGCTGGCCGAGCCCAAGCTACAGAGTCCGGTGGATGCCCTCAAATTCGCTCTGGAGCATTTTGACAGTCGGATGCCCATATCGACAAACTTTCATCGCCTGTCCGCCATGGCGCTGTCAAACGGGCATGGTAAAGGAAAGCGCCTTCCTGCTTCACCAATCCATTGAACACGTCTATTCGACACTTCTGTTGGTGCTTACCAACTACAGCCCTCCGTCCCACAAGCTGACTTTTCTGCGGGGGCTCGCGGAGGATCAGGATTGGCGATTGTTCGAGGCTTGGCCCCGCGAGCAGCAGCGCCATCGCGCTTGGTTCAACACATTGAACGAGGCCTATGTGAAAGCACGGTACTCAAAGCACTACCTGATCAGCGAAGAGGCCCTTGTCTGGGCGCGCGCACCGAAGAACTTCACGCGTACGCCGAACAGATTTGCGTGGAGCATCTGGACCGGATGAGGGAAGCTGCTGGCGCATAGAGGACGCATCGGCGATTCCCAAGCTCTGCGTGGCCATCAGCCGACGCTCAGCGCCACACGAGAGCGTCTCGTTTTGGGTCGGAATTGGACTGAATGGTTTTGCCTTGGATTCGTAGAAGCGGACGTTTGGTGCGCGTAATTGACAGCTCGGCGCCACGATAGCTTCGCCTCTGAAGGATCGAGAACTTTACACCCTTGGGCATTATATATGTTGTCACGCCCGTGATAGTTAGATTACTAATCCATTCGAGCCTATTACTTCGGAGGCATTCATCCCAAGGCCGTTACATCTTCAGACCATTGAGAGCCTCTTCGCCGAGTTGATTCGCGGCGAGCGTATCGATGTAGGCTCAGCTGGTGAAACCTTCGGGCTCGAATCGGCAAGGAGCAAAGCTGTTCTCGATTGGTATCGGCGTAACCGACCGAAGTGGGCCGGTAACGTGATGACCGCGGATGTCGAAGCGATCTGCGATTATATGGGAACAGCGCTGCCCGTCCTCCCAGTGCCTGAAATCATCGCACCAAATTCGGCAAGGCGTCTGAAGCTGGTGAAGATTGTCGCCCACCGGTTCGCTGGGATTCATGCCTATGGCAAACCGGAAAACCCGCCTGAGGATTTTGTCTTCGAGCCACGAGAGCCAGCGACGCTTTTCGAGGGCTGGAACGGTGCGGGCAAGACATCACTGCTCAATGCGATTGTCTGGTGTCTAACAGGCGAAATCTTACGCCCACAGCGCGCGCCGGAAAGCGGGCTTCAAGAGTTCGACGCGATTTTTGGTAGTTCCGTCGACGGCGATGACCGAGCGCCGCATGGTATCCCACCGGTCACGCCTTTGCCTGACGGGAAGCGATACAAGCCGGGGCCAAACGAACATGTGATCATCGACACTTGGGTCGAACTGACCTTTGAGGATGAAACCGGCGCTCGTCTCCCACCGATCCGCCGAGAATATGGCCGTAATCGCCGAGGGAAGCTGGAGGAGACGCCACCTGATGTCTCGCCGCTCAACGTCGATCCCGCCGCGCTGCGGGTCGGCACCGTGATGCCCGCAATATTACAATATTTGCAGGTCGGAGATGCGTCCGATCTCGGGCGGGCCGTCGCGCGCTTGACCGGTCTCGCCGAGCTTTCGGATCTGGCGAAGCACGCTGGCAAGGCGCGTGACAAACTCAAAGGCGACATGCGCAAGGCCCGCGAAGCCGATATCGTTGATGCGGATAAACGCTTTTCCGAAGCGCGATCCGATCTCGGCGATCGCATCGCTGAATTTGCGGATATGGCTCCGGCCGACCCAGTGCCGGAACCTTCTGATTCATCGGAACTCGAGCAACGGCTCGCCGGATTGGAAGAGCATTTCACCGCGAAAAAAATGGCGGGGCTCAAGGCGGCCCAAAGTGTGCTCGGGGAAGCGTTCGACCCCTATGACAAGGCGTCGCGCGATGATTTGGAAAAGAGCATTGGGCCTGCGTTGGGACAGCTCCAGAATTGCGGCGAGCTCCCCAGCGCGCGCCGCCTGAAAGCGCTGGCGACGATCGATGCGACGGAATGGCGAAAGGTAGATGCGCTTATTGCCCAGCTTCGGCAGGAAGCAGCCGTACTCGCTGAGCTGAATCAAGATCCGGACATCGCACGGAGAAAGCAGCTCTATGCGCGGGTGGCCTCTTGGTCTGCAGCGTTCGACGGCCACGACTTTTCGACCTGCGACGTATGCAGCCGATCCCTCGACGGGATCATCGACCCGCTCACCAAGCGTGCTGTGACCGAGCATCTGGACGAGATCGCCCGCGAAGATCACGAGCTCCTTTCGATGACCGAACTCGCTTGGGTGACCAAGTGGGTTGGCGTGATCGCGGAAAAAACCCCTGTCGCCCTACGGTCAGAAATCGCCGAAGACCTTCCGGCTATGCCTATCGATTTGATGCGAGCGACGTTCGTCGACGAGCTTTTCGCGATGCCTGCTTTTAAGAAAACGCTTGCCGCGCTCAAGCCTGGCGTTGCTGCGTTATGCGACAACGAATTGACGCGGCTCCCGCGTTTCGAAGAGCCTGAAGCTTTGTCGCTTCCGCTCAACACTGTTGCAGAGCCGCTGGTGGAGCAACTTCGCCGATTGGCACGCGCCCACGCCTTCGCGGCGTGGCGTACCACCCACGACAACGCGGTTAAGCTAGCTGCGAAGGCCATTCTCGGGCTTGGTGGTGCAACCGGCGCGGAGATTTCTGATGCGTCGCCGATCGGCGCACGGCTAAATTCGCTAAGCGAAACGGTGAAAGGGATCACGCCCATCAATGCCGCTCTGTCGCTATGCGAGCGTATGAAAGAGGCATTGAAAGTTCGGCGCACGAAGGAAGAGCGTATCACGTTGTATTCGGAGGCATCCGCAGCGCTGGAGCCTATCGTTGCCCTTGGAGGACTTGCCGAAGCCCAAGTTGCCACGCTTCAGAGCCGGCTTCACGCTCGCGCACTCTATTGGCGGAAGCAATGTTATCAGAACGCATATAACACTGCCGGGCATGGCATGCGCGAAACGGCCATGACCGTCAAGGGTGTGATCGAAATTCAGGTCGGATCGGAACATGCGACGGCCCCGGCCCAGCATGTGTCGAACGCGTCCGCACTTCGCGCGAGCCTTGTTGGTTTCTATCTTGCGTTCTGGGAACACGTTCTACAAAGCCGGGGTGGCTTGCAGCTCCTCATCTTTGATGATCCGCAGGAATTGCTCGACCAAGATAACCGTCGCCTGCTTGCGGGAATGTTGCACAAACTCATTGCGGCGGGCGCGCAATTGTTTATCGCCACCTACGATCGTGGCTTTGCCGACGATGTGGTGTCCGCGCTCCGCCAACAGGCTACCGTCGAGCACCGGAGCGTTCACCCGGTGAACGTTGATCGCGACCGGATCAACATACCTGTCGCGGTCGATGAGCTAGAGCGGAAGCATCAGGACTTCGAGCGCGACAAAGACAACGCCAGCTTTGCCCAAGAGTATGCGGGCGCAGCTCGCGAGTTTATCGAAGCCCGCTTGAGGGATATGTTCGATGATCCCGTATACCCCGCATATTCCTCAGCTGTTCATAGGCCGACGCTGCTAGATTTGGTGAACCGCCTTCGGGGGCTGGTCGCCACGCCGCCCGTGGCGCTGTTCAAGAACGCCTCCATCAAGGGTTTTTGTAACCATTCCGGCATAGCGCAAGGCGCGGATTGCCTCGGTGTGTTGAACACCGCCCATCACAACAAGGCCTCCCTAAGCGCGGGAGCAGTTGGTCGGGTGTCGCAAGAGATTCAGCAATTGACAAGACTCGCCGAACAAATGCACGGCGCATTTCGTCAATGGCGCTGGCGGGAGCCGCTCCAAGACGCCACGCCCCGAAACGTTGTGGCGCTTGCAAGCGTGCGGCCCCCGGCCATCCGTGCGCTGATTCATCCCGACCTCGCGGCGTTCACGGCTTCGTCTGGCCATGACGCCACGCAAGACATCGCAACCGATGTACTCAGCGGTGAGTGGTTCGCCGACAAGAGCCTGTTCCATATTAAAGCCGAGAATTTCGGCTTTGCCATTCCCTCCGGCCGAATTGCCATCGTTGAAAGTGTTCCCTATGGCGGTGAAGATCATCATCTCGTCGTTGCAAAAGACAAGGGGAACACCCTTGCACGCCGCCTGCTGCGGCCGCCGGGAAGTATTGAGATAGCTCTATCTGCCGAAGCGCCCGATCCGCGTAATGCCAAGCCCACACTGATATTCTCGCAGGGAAGCGTTACACTTTATAAAGTGGTCGGAATGCTCGTCGAACAAGCGCCTCCGCCTTTTGGAAAAGGCGAAGCCGCGGAGCTGGCTTCCGCGCAAAGCCTCGATCGGATCGTCACTGCTTATCGTGTGCGGGAAGACAGCGCGATCCCACTCGCCCTTCCGGGGCAGGTTGTGCTGGGCGGTGAAGATATCCCCGCCGATCGTATCGGCTCGATGGAAGGCCAATTGGTCGCGTTGACGTTGGCCAGCGGTGCCGGTGTCTTCAAGCGTGTTGGTCCTGCGCTTCCGCCGCCGTTTTCACATCTACGCCAGTTCGAGACCATCGGCGGCCTCGGCGATTCGCTCATCGTGTCCATGGTGCTGGATGACGGCAGCCGCAACATCCCGGCGTTCTCCAATGCAAGAGTTGTGTTGGGCGTTCTATACACGGCCTGAAGTTTGGCTCGAATGGCCGGTAGCGTCTGTACTATTTCAGGATCGCAGCCAAGTGCGTATTTCAATGAACTCACTTGGCGATTTCCACTAGAATGAGACTCTCAGGTAATCTTAACTACCTCCATCCCATTGACACGTCTCTTCATGAAGATGACACGTCTTGGCAACTCTCGTGTAGCCGTCGTCTTGTTCGATCTGTCCACCAGCATAAAGGCATACCATGTCGCAAAGCGCGTTTCGATTTCTACTGCAAAAGGACGCGCAGCCGTTTTGTCCGTCGACATGCTTTATCGTCGCAGATCCGAAGATCAACGATCGCAAGGTTTGGACGCTAGAATTGGAGCGCCCCAAAGACGCTGAGTGGGTCTTGCAGATAGATGACATGAAAGATTGGATGCTGCACGGCAAAAAGGCCGTGCGGCAGATGTTCTACGACACGCAGAATCCGCGCACCCCCTTCCGGGAACTGGACCGCGACGAGGTTTTCCGCGAATATCTTCGGAAAATCCTCGAGAAGCTGCCGCCGGAGTATCAACAACGTCGAAAGTACGCGTTGATGCCGTCGATCGCGGAAGACAAGACGCGCATTCGGTATAAAGAAGCAGTCGAAGCAGCAATACCGGGTGTCACAATCATCCCGGAACCCGAGATGGTGGCCGAGTATTTCCGCCTGTTGAAGCGCACTCTGAAGCTCGAGACTGGAGCGAACAACGTCATCCTCGTCATCGATGTGGGCGCCTCGACAGCGAACATGACGTTGGTCCTCAGTCGACGCGACGGAACCATCGTCGATATCGATTTAAAAGGCGATCAGCGTGACCTGCGCATCCGAGCGCTCCGCGGAGACAGCGTCGCAAACGCCGGTAGGTGGGTCGATTCGCATCTCGCCGAGGTGCTGGGTGTTTCTGAGTCGCTAATGGACAAAGACCGCGAAAATCGTGACCGGGTCCTTAGAGCAATAGAGCATGCGAAGGTGAAAGCGAGCCAGACAGGAGGAGACGTCCTTGTCGAGATACCGTCGGCCGGGGCACCTATCTCCATTGGCCAAGCGACGTTGAAGTCAGCGTCAAAGACCTTGGCGGAATCGCTACGACCGCTTTTCGAGAATTTGTGCGAGCGTCTATACGATAATCAGACTTCGAGCGAAGACGCGAAGCGAAAAAGCCTCGTCTAAGCGAACGCCACGTGACCTCTGCCGGCGAAGCATACCGTCTCATCGACGGCGTCTTACTGGCTGGAGGAACGAGTCTCCTCCCAGGGTTCGAGGAAGCAATGCTCGCCTCGTTCTTCCCCGGGGAACACCGGCCGTCGGTGCTTCGTGTAGGCAGTTCCTTCGCGGTCGCGGCCGCCGCCGGAGGCCTTGCACACATTCTCCACAACTACGACCCGCCCCGGCTCCGTGAGCCGGATGGTCAAGGTGGCAGTGTCTTGAGGCCTGCATTGGAATCGACGCTCTCGTACCCCTTGATCTTGGGAATTAAGCAACCGGCGGAGCTTGAGCAGCAGGTAACTGTGCTGGATCCCAACGACCCGTTCTTCGATGATGGAGGTATACGGCCATTGAGAACCTGCCTTCGCTCGCGACAGGGGCGCGTCCGAAGATGCGGTTGGTTCCTGGTGGAGCGGCGGGTGTAGCGGCGCGCCGGGGGCGCAAGTTCAAAGCGATGGAGGTCCGCCAGTCCCCAGGAAAGATGCAAATCGAGTGGGATGCCGTAAAGCAGCGGGCGACCGTTCATTCCGATCAGGTGAACCATACCCGGTCAACGCTGTGGATCGATGCTAACATCCTCCGGAAGCGTCAAGAAGAGGCGCTGAACCCCTTCGATGGTCCCGTGCCTCCCGGTGCGTTGGCGGTCGACGCAGCGGACGACGTCATTCTCGATCTAGGCATGTCCAAAATCGTCGCATTGACAGCGGATCGTGGCTGGGTGTCCGCAGAGGAATTGGAACGCCGTGTGGAAGATGGACTCGATGACGCGCAATTAATTCCGCATTCCGGAAGGCCAGATGAAACAGTAGAAGACAAGGTTGTCAGGGATGGCGCAGGCCCGACGATATTGGACTTGCCCACCGACCAGGCATCTCAAGCAGAAAGTTTGGATCAGACATCCGTACCGGCGGCCACAGTCGGCGTGGAGCACGTTACCTATGAATCCAACGGGAAAGGTGCTGAAAGACTCGGGGACGGCGATAGGTCGGTCGAACCCCTTCCGCAAGCTGCCTTCGAAATCCTTGTGCCGACGGATTTCGCACGAGACGAGGGTTTCACTTGGGGCACGCGGATATCGGACGCGCAATTCTCCAACGCCCTTGAATCTCTCAGAGACGTTTTGAAGGGCACCGCACCGCACCTGAACTTCGATGACATCGTCGTCACGCTACTCGCGCTCGCAGTGCGCCCGGTTGTGCTTCTTGCAGGCCCACCCGGCTGCGGCAAGACCACGTTAGTTCGCACAATGGCTCGCCTCCTCGGCGTGGAGACTGGCAAGACCTTCCATGAAATCGCCGTCCAAGCGCATTGGGATAGCGATAGCGTCCTTTTCGATAAGAACGGCCTGCTGTTTAGTCTGTTAGGAGATGAAGCTCTTTCCCATATCGTCCTGTTCGACGAATTCAACCTCACCCGCCCAGAATACTATCTGTCGCGCTTGTTCCATGCGTTAGACGGCGGCAAAGGTGTGATCGCGCCTAATATGAAGATTGGGCCGTGTCGGGTGCTCGGCACGATGAACATCGATGATTCTTCGCGCCCACCGTCGCCGAAAGTGATCGATCGTTGCTTCCTTGTCGAATTGGCGCAGGTCCCATGGGACGTCGAGCGACCTATCTGCCTACCCGACTTCAGTACGATCCAGTCTCTCCCGGGTCTTCCGCACGTGCCCATCGATGATGCAAGTACTGATGAGCGTGTCGACTCGGTACTGAAGGCTCTTCACGTCGCGGTCGCCGAAAATGACCTTCGGCACGACCTTCTTCCTTCCAGACGAGCGCTTGCGGACATCAAGGCGCTGCTTGGCCTCTACCACAGACTGGATCTGCAGGGCAGGGACCTTCTTAGCCGAGATGATTTGGTGGATCGCATTCTGGCAAGCCGTATACTGATAAAGTTATCCGGAGCCTTCGATCAGATTCAGCCGGCTCTCGACGCCTTGGACAAGGCTGTCGATGGCATGGAAGAACTGCAGCGGACACGCCGACGTCTGAAGTTAGCACGGCAGCAATCCCGCCTCGGATTCGTTTCTCCGTGGCATTAAGGTCCGAGATAGAAGTCGCACGCGTCATGGGTGAAGACGGCGTCGCCGTCGAATATCGATGGGACCCTTCTACCTGGTACATCATACGCGACGACTGCCCGTATCTAGATCTGCTTGTCAGAGGTCTTCCCGCCCACGCCAAAGAGGGTCCAAAGCTCGAAGCCCTTGCCGAGGCGGCACCGGAAGGAAAGTCGTGGCAGCGTTGGAATCTGGGAGCAGAGCTAGCCCGCAATCGCCGCTTTGGTGAAGCCATTTTGCATTTGACAGTCCCCAAGGGCTGCGCACTGCGTTGCTACATCATCCCAACTTTGTTGCTCGGCTACCGCGATGTAATAGCCATGATTGAGGACATTGAGTCGGAGCTGGGCGTCTCTGCTACCTGGGATGTGATCACAGAGCGCCCGGACCGATCCTGGAGTCGGCAACGCAACAGCAGTGGACATACGAGCCCCACTGAACTGGTTCAGTTGGTCAACGACGAGTTGCGATCTGCACGCTCGATACGACGCGATCCGTTTGAAGAATTGGGCCCCCGCTCCAAGCGCGAGGTACCGCTACCCGAGAACGCTATCGTCTCTCACTGGGCCATGCTCAGACACCGTCATCTCCAGCAGTCCGCCGATCTGGTCGCAAAGGAACTTCGATCGTTGAGGGAGAGAGCCGCAAGGAAGAACCCGGGCGGACGGCAAAAAAGATCAATGATGAAATTAGTCGGCTTGAAAATATTAGCTTCAGTATTACAGAACTTCGAAGCATGATTTCCCGTATTGGCAATGATATTGAATTGTTGACCAGCATAGGTTTAAACCCAACATTCCAACGGGATTATCGTCTGCGCCATCTTCTTAGAGCATTCGCCCCCCGCCTTTCCGAGGCCCTTTCCACGGTGGAGTCCTCAAGGTCTTCATATCCCCCGGTCTATATGAACATCCTATGGGAACTCTGGGGAGCAGTGTGGCTTGCCAAAGAATTTCGAAGCTGGGGTTTTACCGGTACGTGCTTCGTTGATCCCGTCGACATGCTGAAGTCTTGTTCATGGCAGTTTCAGAGGGGCGATGTCGTTTTGGAGCTGGACTATGAAGCGGAGGCTGCTTTGATTGACTATCAGCGAATTCCGCCGGTCCATGATCGGGGAATGCCCGCTTTGGAGTGGGCTGCCCTCAACCAGAAAGCCGACGAGGATCGTCCCTACTTCGGTTCTGGCCTTCGATGTTCGCCAGACTATTTGATCAGGATCACCTCGCCCGCGGGGCGATCCCTCATGGTCGGAGACGCTTGCTTAGCGAGCCCGAAGCACCATGGAACGCCGCCGGACAGACGCGACGCCAAACCCTACACAGTGGAGCATTACAGGCGCACCATAGCGTGGGCTACAACGGACCAAGTTGTCAGATGCCATCCACTCGGCGGCTTTGTGCTGTTTCCGCCGCCGGCGGCAAAGTGGGCCTACCTTCAGCAACTCCCGGAAGTCTGCGACTGCAGCCTCCTTTGTCCGCACCCCCAAGAGCAGAATGAGGCAGGCGCACGGCTGGCTAGTCTCATGTCTATGATATCGCCCGGGATCCGCCAATCATGAGGGAGTGTGGCGGGGGCTGGCCGTGCTGACTGGCGGATGGCCATAAATTTCAGCGCGTGCTCGTCCATGTTTCCAGAATGCAGGCGCGCTTCGTTCAGGCCAAGTCCACTTTCGGTGTGAGTGACATCGATCTAAATGGCCGACACGAGGCGCGAACTGGCCTTCGGCCGCGTCGCTAGTTGTGTCTGCTTTTTTGGACGGGCCTGATCGTTGGAATGATTGACATTCCTACGGGTGATCTGGTTCGCAACGTGGGGCCAGAACAAGATTATTGCGAAATCGTACGCTAACCGAAATTGTGCATGTTTTCTGTAATTTGCCGCCTGTGCCGAATATCAAGTATTTAGGGGGAATACTATTCGGAGCCCAGTTTCGGGGACGAATACCGATCTCGATCATCGTTTTCTCAGCTAAACGTACGATTTCGCACTGATCTTGTTCTGACCCCTCGATGGACCGACCAATGGCGTAGCCGACGACGAGACGCGACCAGGCATCAAGAATGATGGCGACATAGACGAAGCGCGTCGGCAGCGCCACATAGGTGATGTCGCCAACCCAGAGCTGGTTCGGACCGTTCGGGAGAACATCTCGGCCAGATTCGGATGGATCGGCCAGCCGTGACTGCTGTCCGTCGTTGCTATGAAGCGGCGCCGCATCTTCGGCCGCAGATCGTGCTCGCGCATCAGGCGCCGGATCTTCTTATGATTGACGACAAGGCCCTGTTGCCGCAACGCGGCGCCGAGACGACGGTAGCCGTAGCTTTCGAATTCGTCGCTGACTTCAAACATGGCTTCGACAATTGCAGTGTTGTCAGCCGGACGCTCAGGGTCATCATAATAGGTCGAACGCGCGATGCCCATCAGCCGGCATCCTTGCGCGACAGAGACGCCACGGGACCGGTTATAGCGGACGTAATCCCGCTTCTCGACGGCGGTGCGCTTTTCAGAGCCCCCTTTAGAAACTCCAGTTCAAGAGCCTGCTTGCCCACGAGCCGTTCGAGTGCTGCGATGCGGGCCTCATATTCCTGGATCAGGTCGGCTGCCTGCGCGTCCTCATCGAGCGCGCCTTCCTCATATTTGCGGACCCAGACACGGATCAGCTGTCGCTGAATGTCCTGACGCTTGGACAGTCCGTGCAGCGTCTCGCCGGCAAGGTATTCCTGCGCGACCTGCCGCTTAAACTCGATGCTGTGGGTACGATATCTTGCCATGGTCTTCCTTCCGAAAACCCGGCTGACTGGGTCAATCCCAAAATCCTAATCTGTCCGCCCCAAGGGGCGCACTCCAATGCCGGGTCACTTCTCAGTGGCAATCAACACACCGTCGTCACGCTGGACAGTTCTGCGGCCTGCTGTGAGGGGCGAATGCCGGGCGGCCGAGCTACTCGACTATCAATAGATTTCGCACTTGACATTATTTGAGATTGAGTTCTAAATTGGAAATCAATTCCATAACGAAAAGGTTGGCAAAAAGCCAACGGGGAACAGGTAGCGCAATGCGGAAGCCAAAACCGGCTGAAGGAAGACCCGTCTTCTATTTCCAGGAGTCTATCGGCTGGATAGTCAACCACGCACGAAAGGCGGCGCTGGAAATCTGCACTCGGACGGTATTCGAAACATCAAGTGCGCGCTTACGGTTTATGAAATCCCGGAGCGAACACATTAGCTTTGCGGTTTCGCGGCCAATCCAACTTGTTCCGTCTACTCCAGCGAGCTGTTCCTAAGCACCTGAAGGCCAAAAGACGGCGGCTGCACCACCCATCATCAGCGCAAACGGCGAAGGAGAGATCAATGAAATCGGCCTTGAAATTATTCGGGATGACCGCCGCGTTCAGTATATTGTGCTCGGTGGCTCATGCCGTCGATCTAAAAGGGAAGGAGGCGGTTATCTGGAGTCCCGGCGGTAAATACACCACTGCTCTAGAAGAGGCTTATATCAAGCCATTCGAAGCGGAAACCGGAGCGAAGATTCGCCTCGTTGAAGCCGGTGAAGACGAGATGATCGCCGCAGTTTCGGCGCAGGTCAAGGCTGGGAACGTCGAGTGGGACGGACTGTCGGGCATCGATGCCCCGTATATGCCGAAGCTCATTAAGGACGGAGTCATTGAAAAAATTGACGTTTCAAAAATTCCTGGTCTCGAAAAGCTGCCGAAGGCGGTGAGGAATGATTACGGTGTGCCTGTGCTCAACTCGGTCGTGACCGTTTCCTATCGCAATGCCGATAACGTCGCGCCGCTCAAGAGCGTCAAGGATTTCTTTGACCCGAACATCAAAGGACCCAGAGCCGTAAGTTCCCTGGCTAGTGAAGCGCAGTTTGTCTGCGCTTTGGCACTTCTGAGCGACGGGGCCAGTGTTAATGAACTGACCAAGGGAATCGATATCAAACGCTGCCTGAAAGTTGTTGACCCCATAAAGGACCAAATCACGGCGTATTGGGCCAATGGCAGCCAGATGGCTCAATTGATGATCGATAACAGTGTGGATTATTGCCTGTGCTGGGACGGCAGAATCATTCAGGCAGCGCAGGCCAACCCGCAATGGAAGATCCAGCATAATGGCGGCATCCAGTTCCCCGGTTATCTCACCTACACGACGGGTACGAAAAACGCGAATGTACTCGATGCCTTCGCCGTGTATATGCTGGATCCGAAGCGGCAGGCGGAGTTCACTAAGTTGGTCGGCTACAGTTCACCTAATCCTGAATCTGTGGCCTATCTGCCAGACAACTTGAAGCCGTTTATCAGCGTCACGCCTGAAGCCCAAGCTGTGTTGACCACCCTGCCTGACGCGCTCTTTGAGACAATGTCGAAGCAGCAGGTAGAGCTGGGAAGGGCTTGGCAGGCCTACGTCAGCAAATAGTGGCCGAAACCATCCACCAAATGATCGAGTGACATGCAATTGAATAATAATACGAAAGCAGGGCGGGGAAGCGCCGTCGCGGAAGTTGACAGGGGGGTCGTCCTCTCTCAAACGGTTGGCTTTGCCAGCGTTTCCCCGCTTTTGATCTTGCTCGGCATATTCTTCTTCGGGCCAATCGTTGCCCTTACGCTGGCCATACTTGACGGCGGCCTCAAGGAGGCCGTCGGGCTTTTCTCGCAGGTCCTCACTGATGAGGTTTTCCAAACGGTCGCGCTCAGAACTATTCGCATTTCACTGATCGTCACGATTATCAGCGTGGTAGTTGGGTACGCGATGGCTTACGCGATCTGGAGGAGTTCTTCGAGCGTGCGGTCTATTGCTCTCGCACTCATTATGTTCCCACTGTTCACGAGCATTGTTGTTAGGACTTATGCCTGGACCGCGCTGTTCAGCCGGAACGGAGTGATAAATACGGCCCTGCTTGAGGCGGGGTTAGTCGATAAACCCTTGACCATGCTCTATACCGAGCCGGTTGTTCTGGTCGGCATGGTTCAAGCCATGCTGCCATTTGCGATATTGCCAATATACACGATACTACTTGGTCTTGATTTAGATTTGTTACGCGCCTCGGCAATCTGCGGTGCGCGAGGACGGCAAACATTTCTGAAGGTCGTTCTGCCGCTGACCAAACAGGGAGCAGGTGTGGCAAGTGTTCTGGTTTTCGTTATCTCGCTGGGCTTCTTCATCACTCCTGCAATTCTTGGTGGGCCGAGGAGCGCCATGATTGCGAACATGATCAGCACCGAAGTCACCACGTTCTATGACCTGAAAGGGGGCGCGGTGATGTCATTTCTTCTTCTAGTTGTCACGCTGTGCTTGCTTTTCATTGCCAGCATGATCGGCAGCGTTGCTGCACACTACCGGAGGTCATGAGCATGGGTGAAGCCGTAGTCGTCAAACGAATTCGGTTGGCGCTGATTGCGCTCGTGGCTCTCTACCTCATAGGGCCGACACTCGTTGTGATCTGGCTATCTTTTAGCAAGGATGAGGTTCTTAGATTTCCACCTCACCTGTTCTCCTGGCGCTGGTACCAGGAGTTCCTTTTTGACGAGCGGTGGAACGCAGCTGTGTTGCGCTCGCTCTTGGTGGGTTCTCTCGCGACCCTGTTCGCGACACTCATTGGCAGTGTGGCTGCATTTGGAATAGCGCGTACCAGATTGCCTGGAAAACAGATCGTTGAGGTCTTTGCCATCGCCCCGTTGGTTGTTCCTCCGATCATTCTAGCGACCGGGGGCTATTCTTTGTACTCGAATTTAAACATGATCGGCTCGAACATTGGGCTCGCCGTTATGCATACTGTATTGGGTGTCCCCTATGTCTACCTCATTGTGTCTTCGGCTCTAACTCGCAACGATCCCAGTATCGAGCTTGCAGCGTTAAGCTTGGGGGCAAGCCGTTGGCGCACCATCCGAGACGTCACCATTCCAGCTAATCTACCGGCTATCATAACAGGGGCGCTGTTCGCATTTTTGATTTCCTTTGACGAAGTGGTGGTGACGGTGTTCTTGTCTGGTTCGATGACACCGACGCTGCCTGTTCGGGTGTTCTCCAGTCTTTCGCTTGCTGTTTCGCCAGTCGTTGCGGCGGTCTCTACGGTGCAAATCATCATTGCGCTGATACTGATGTCCCTACTCGGTCAGCTGCAGCGATGGCAACGACGATGGGCAGAGGTCGCCCCGGCTTTTTAGTAAATCACGGTCTTTGGATACACCTCAGAAGGAGGGTTTCGTGGGCATACATTCAACACTTTCGCAGTCGCACGATCGCTTAGGAGGAGTTCCGGTGTCAGCAAATTTTGGTTCGGTAACCGGGTCTCGGGTGCAGATGAGAAATCTCACCAAGGAGTATGGAACATTTAAAGCCGTTGATAACGTTAGTATCGATATCGAACCAGGAGAATTTCTTTCGTTGCTAGGTCCGTCTGGATCGGGCAAAACAACAGCACTGATGATGCTAGCCGGTTTCGAGAGGACGACATCAGGTACAATTCATATCGGCGACCAAGATGTCACCTCAGTTCCGCCCTTTGCTCGTGGCATCGGGATGGTATTTCAAAGCTACGCCTTGTTCCCACACATGAGCGTATACGACAATATCGCCTATCCGCTCCAACTTCGACGCATGTCAAAATCAGAGGTTGGTGAGCGTGTGCGTCGCGCAATGGACATGGTTAAGCTCCCAGCGGACAAGTTCGCCAATAGATTGCCGCAACAGCTCTCGGGAGGACAACGCCAGCGAGTCGCCCTAGTGCGCGCGTTGGTATACGAGCCGCACGTGCTTCTAATGGATGAGCCGATGGGAGCACTGGACAAGAATCTCCGAGATGAGCTCAAACTCGAGCTCCTCAGCCTTCAGGAGCGGCTTCGCCTGACTATCGTTTATGTGACGCACGATCAGGGAGAGGCTTTGATGCTTTCCGACCGCGCGGCCGTGATGCGGGATGGACGGATCGAGCAAGTTGCACATCCCGAAACGTTGTATCGACGACCGCGAACGGAGTTCGTTGCGAACTTTCTTGGTGAGGCGAACCTGGTCGCCGTCAATCAAACTTCCGAACGGGAATTCACCCTCTTGGATGGTCGGGTGGTGCGGATCAGCCCCGATATAACCGTAGATCCGTCACAACCTTATCTCCTGATGCTGCGGCCCGAGGAAATCGAGGTCTGCTCGGACGGTGAGGCAATGCTGCAAGGTCGAATACAAAGTATCGTCTACCTTGGGAGTTCAGTTCGCCTCGGCGTTGAGACGCCCATGGGTGCCCTTACTGTCCTAGCAAAGCCAAACCAATCGCGCCGTTTCGAGCGCAACCAAATCCTAGGTTTGCGTTTCGCGACTGGGGATGCAGTCCTCGTCCCCCGAAACAGCTAGAGTTAACGATCGGCGCTGTCCCAGGCAGCAGCCAAACGGACGCTTCCCCCTCTTTGTTGTCCGGGTTTCGCATCGAGACTCGGCGGCGGGGCTACATATCGGACTCCGGCTGCTGCTCCGACTAACACTTGCATCGAGAAAGATTTTGGCATGCCCATAGTCGACCGTCTGTCGCAGTCATTGTCTCCAGCCACTTCGCCTTGCCGAGCCTTGCAACGCATGAAGGGCGAATGTGCCTCTCGCGACCTGCGTTGGGTTACGCGGTGACCCCCTTGAAGGTACTTGTGACAGGTGTTAGCGCCGGGATCGGCGGAGCGATCTGCGAGCAACTCGCCGATACGCACGGCACGGCTCTCTCTCTGGTGATGTGTGTGCGGCGGTCGACAGAGCTGGTCGAAGAGTTGGCGAGCGCTTGTCGGCTTCGGGACTCCACAGTCGTGATCGTGACAGCCGATCTTAGCCAACCTCAAGCACCTGCAGAATTGGTGGCCCGGGCAGTGGAAGAATTTGGCGGTCTCGATGCCATTGTTTCCAATGCCGGCATTGCCGACCCGGCTCCGCTGGAGTCACTGGAGTTGGAGGCATGGGACCGCATGTTTGCTACTACATGTCGAGCGAGCTGGTTACTTGCGAAGGCTGCATTCCACCATTTGTGCGACAGCCGCGGGAGCTTCGTGGCGATATCATCGCAGTCCGGCAGCCACCCCCATCGCGGCACCGGCGCTTACAGCTCTGCGAAAGCCGCGCTAACAATGCTTTGTCGCCAGCTTGCGATCGAGTGGGGACAATACGGTATTCGCGTCAATTGCGTGTCGCCCGGTATGATCAGAACCCCGATGACTGAAGCAGTGTATCAGGACGAACGGATGTTGAGGGCGCGCGAGGCCATTGTGCCTTTGGGTACTATCGGACAGCCCTCGGACGTTGCGCGCTTGGTAGAGTTTTTGATTGACCCCACGAACCGCTATGTGACGGGACAGAATATTGGAGTTGATGGTGGCCTCTCTCAAACACTCTTGGATCGTATCCCTGGACTAGCAAGAAGGCAGTAATCCGGAGACGTGCTCACGCTGCCTAAAGAATCCGTCACTACGCTGATCGAGAAGCCAAAAGGAGCCATTTCGCTCTTCCGGTGACATCGGCGGCACATGTGCACACAGGCGAACGAGAGGAGACCGAACACACGCCGACGGCTTTGAAGACGGCCGGCGGGAGCAATGGTCATCTTGCCTAACTATGTCCGCCACAAGGAGAAGCGTGCCTCTACGTTCTCAATTGTAGTAGGCCGTTGGTGACGCGCCGGCAGTCGAAGAGCGCGCATGTACGATCCTTTACGCTTCACTGAAAGAGTTGAGCGAAAAGCGAAACATTGTTCTTCCAATAACGCACCTGAATATTGACAGTCACAGCCTTCGCCCTTAAAACCAGAACGGTGTTTCACCAATCGGCCGAACCGGACGGCGAAGCGTCCGTGTTCCTGGGGGCGTTCTGTGGGAACTGCTGGGGCCGCTCCGGTGCTATGGGCGCGCCAGTCTTATGCGCAAAGGCAGGAGGTGACTCATGACAAACCACTATGACGCAGTCGTATTAGGCGGTGGACACAACGGCCTGGTGTGTGCGGCCTATTTGGCACGAGCAGGAATGCGAACAGCTGTTCTGGAACGGCGGCATGCAGTCGGCGGTGCTGCATTTTCTGACGAGGTGTTTCCCGGGTTCACATTCTCGGTCTTTTCATACGGGTTGCAGCACCTTTACCCGCAAATCATCAAAGATCTGGACCTTCGGAAATTTGGTCTGAAAGCCGTCCCCTATGGCGACCTCTTCAGTCCGACAGAAGACGGACGTTGCTTGATAACAAATGATGACGTCGCAGCAACTGCGAAGAACATCGCGCAGCTCTCTGTGCGAGACGCTGAAGCGTATCCCAAGTTCGTCGACTTTCACAATGGACTAGCGGCCTACATGCGCCATCTCAGCACGGAGGTTCCGCCAGATCCAACTGCTTCAACGTTCCGTGATGTCACCAGAACGCTCGCATTCTCTTGGCGGAATTTTGGGTTGAGAACCAAGATGTTTGATTTTGTTGAACTTATGACCCAAAGCGCCGAGGAATATCTGAGCCATTGGTTTGAGAACGACGCCGTACGTGCGATGTTCGCTTATCAGGCGGGCATTGGGAATTTCGTAGGTCCGCATTCGCGAGGATCCGCGCTTGCGTGCCTCTACAATATGCTGACTGATCATTCCCACGAAATAGTACGCGGGCACGTTATCGGAGGCATGGGAACCGTATCGAAAGCCTTGGCAGCATCCGCTCAGCGCTTAGGCGTAGATATCCACACTAACGCTGAAGTCGAACGCGTTATCGTCGACGGTGGTAAGCTCAAAGGCGTAGCAACCAAAGACGGTCGGGAGTATCGCACTGGACTTGTAGCCAGCAGCATGCATTCGAAAATTCTCTTTGGTAAGGTTGTTGAGCCAAAACATCTTCCAGATGAGCTTGTTCAATCGCTGGAAAAATTCAACACTGTCGGCACGAACTGGAAAATCAACGTCGCTTGCAATCGGCCGCCTCAGCTCAAATGCCTTGGGTCAGACACTGGCAGGCCAGTATCAGCATTCGTGCATATCGGGCCCACTATAGATTACCTAGAAAGGGCATACGATGATGCGAAGTACGGAAAATTCGCCCAGGTCCCGTGGATGACCGTGGCGACACCAACCTACCTAGATAAGAGCATGGCGCCCGAGGGTAAGCATGTCGTAAACCTCTACGGTGGTCATGTTCCATATAAACTACGCGAGGGAGACTGGTCGTCACGCCGATCTGAGTTCGTCCAAACTGTTTGGAAAGTGCTGGATGAATTTGTTCCAGGATTTACGAATGAAATCATCGATTATCAGGTCCTGCTTCCCACCGATATCGAAAACATCCTCAACATACCAGGGGGCAACATCCTGCATGGGCAGATGACTCCCGATCAATTGTTCTCGCGCAGGCCGTACCCGCACTACGCGGACTATAGGACACCCATCCAAGGCCTATATCAATGTGGCTCCTCCTGCCACCCTGGCGGGGGCGTCACCGGATTGCCAGGCTTTAACGCGGTGCGGGAGATCCTGCGAGATCGCGGGAAGAAACGATCTTGAAGCTGACTCTCTCGGTGACCGACATGACGTCACGCCTCAGTTTGAGAGTGCCTGTCACGTGGACGATACATGGGAACGAACTCTTAGCTCCCTGGTGGTAGTCGCCCCGCGAGGTGGATGCACGAAACGAGCATGCGCCTGTCCGGCCCGTGTTGACGAAAAGCTAGAGTGGTCGCGTATCTAGGACACGTCCGGGGAGCCTAAACCCGTAGACGCGGCTCAAAGGCAGAAAGGCAGAGGGAAACAAGTGATGGATGTTCGCGCAGCAGTGGCCACGCAGGCCGGCAGACCGCTTGAGATCATGACCGTTCAGCTCGACGGTCCGCGCGAAGGCGAGGTGCTGGTCGAGATCAAGGCGACCGGCATCTGCCACACCGATGAATTCACCCTGTCGGGCGCCGATCCAGAAGGCCTGTTTCCGGCCATCCTCGGCCATGAAGGCGCCGGGGTCGTCGTCGATGTCGGCAAGGGCGTCACTTCGGTCAAGAAGGGCGACCACGTCATCCCGCTCTACACGCCCGAATGCCGGCAGTGCCCGTCCTGCCTGTCGAGGAAGACCAACCTGTGCACGGCGATCCGCGCGACCCAGGGCCAGGGCTTGATGCCCGACGGGTCGTCGCGCTTCTCGATCGGCAAGGACAAGATCTTTCATTATATGGGCTGCTCGACCTTCTCCAACTTCACCGTGCTGCCCGAGATCGCGGTGGCCAAGGTCAACCCCGACGCGCCCTTCGACAAGATCTGCTACATCGGCTGCGGGGTCACCACCGGCATCGGCGCGGTGATCAACACCGCCAAGGTCGAGCAAGGCGCGACATCAGTCGTCTTCGGCCTCGGCGGTATCGGCCTCAACGTCATCCAGGGCCTGAAGCTGGCCGGAGCCGACATGATCATCGGTGTCGACCTGAATAATGATAAGAAAGCCTGGGGCGAGAAATTCGGCATGACGCATTTCGTCAATCCGAAGGAGATCGACGGCGATGTCGTACCGCACCTCGTCAACATGACCAAGCGTGGCGCCGACCAGATCGGCGGCGCCGACTACACCTTCGACTGCACCGGCAACACCAAGGTGATGCGCCAGGCGCTGGAAGCCTCGCATCGCGGCTGGGGCAAGTCGGTCGTCATCGGCGTTGCCGGCGCCGGCCAGGAAATCTCGACCCGGCCGTTCCAGTTGGTCACCGGACGCACCTGGATGGGCACCGCCTTTGGCGGCGCGCGCGGCCGCACCGATGTGCCAAAAATCGTCGACTGGTACATGGACGGCAAGATCCAGATCGACCCGATGATCACCCACACGCTGAAGCTCGAGGACATCAACAAGGGCTTTGACCTCATGCATGAGGGCAAGTCGATCCGAAGCGTCGTCGTTTACTGAGGAAGACCACAAGCCGCCGACCAACCGGCCTGCGACCTCTGTGGTTCACAAACGGGAGGAGAAAAGAATGCCGGAAAAACTGCATCCAAAAATCGACAATGGACTGCCGAAGGAGAGCGCAAGCTTTGCCGGCGGCACGCTGGTCTGCGCCTGCACGAGCAAGCCGGTCAAGGTGAAGGTCAAGGGCCAGATCGCCCACAACCATGCCTGCGGCTGCACCAAATGCTGGAAGCCGAAAGGTGCTGTGTTCTCGGTGGTGGCCGTGGCCGGCACCGGCGACGTCACCGTCACCGAGAACGGCGACAAGCTCAAGGTGGTCGATCCCTCAGCGCTGATCCAGCGTCATGCCTGCACCGGCTGCGGTGTCCACATGCACGGACCGGTCGAGCGCGACCATCCGTTCAAGGGCCTCTCCTTCATCCATCCCGAGCGCTTCGAGGAGGACGGCTGGTCGCCGCCGGGCTTCACCGCCTTCGTCTCGTCGATCATCGAATCCGGCGTCGACCCCAAGCGGATGGACGGCATCCGCGCGCAACTGAAGTCAATCGGGCTGGAACCGTATGACTGCCTCAATCCCGGCCTGATGGACCATATCGCCACTTGGACGGCGAAGAAGTCCGGCGCCTTGGCTCAATAAGACAGTAAGGCCAATCGGTCTGATCTGACCTCTGGCCAGGCCGGTTTTCTTTGCAGATACAGGTGAAGGACTATCTGTTGCTGCCTCGCTTATATTCAGGCGCTTTGAATTAATTCCCTGCAAAGCTGACAAATTTACTTAGGCTCAGGACTCATTGATTGAGCCAGAAAATGACGGTGGCGGCGATGCAGATGGCAGACATGAAGGTGTGCGCACAGCGGTCATAGCGGGTGTGGATGCGCCGCCAATCCTTGAGCCTGCCGAACATGTTCTCAATCTTATGGCGCTGGCGATAGAGTGCGACGTCGTGCGGGATCGGCACCTTTCGGTTGACCTTTGACGGGATGCAGGCGGTGATCTTGCGCTCTGAGAGAGCGGCGCGGAACCAGTCGGCGTCATAGCCCCTATCTGCGAGCAAGGCTTTGGCCCTGGGCAAAGCGTTGATCATGAGGGCAGCGCCTTTGTAGTCGCTCATCTGCCCCTCGCTCAGCAGCATCACCAGGGGTCTGCCTTTGCCGTCGCAGACGGCATGTAGCTTCGAGTTCAGGCCGCCTTTGGTGCGTCCGATACGTCGGGGAACAGCCCCTTTTTGAGCAGACTTGCTGCCGTCCGGTGGGCTTTCAGGTGGGTCGCATCGATCATCAGATGGTCGGGCTTCCCACCCTTTGCCGCAAGCGCCGCGAAAATCTTGTTGAACACGCCCAGCCTGCTCCAGCGAATGAAGCGATTGTAGATCGTTTTTGGTGGGCCGTACTCCGCAGGCGCGTCGCGCCACCGCAAGCCGTTCCTGATCACGAAGATGATCCCACTGATGATCCGACGATCATCGACACGAGGTACCCCGTGGGACAGCGGAAAATATGGCTCGATGCGGCGCATCTGCGCTTGCGACAGCCAGATCAAATCACCCATGACAGCGTCTCCTTACGCCGCCACTGAATCAACTGATCGATATCCCCGCAAGCAATTTAATAGGTCCTGAGCCTAGTGAAAGGAAGGCCATGAAATCGACCTCAATCGAACCTGCAATTTTGCACAATCCCTCGGCCCCGTTTAGCCAGGCCATGTTCACGCCGTCCGGCGCGGCTTGGCTACATATCTCCGGACAGATTTGCGCGGAGGGCTCGTGTGAGGCCCAGGCGCGCACAATTTGGACCCAAATCGCGCTTCTGCTGAAGGAAGCCGGAATGGAGATCACCAATCTCGTCAAGATCAATCAATACATGGTTTCAGCCGCAGACATTCCGGCGTATGTCAAAGTTCGAAATGAATTTCTCGACGGCCATCGCCCCGCGAATACACTTGTTCTGGTACCGGCGTTGGCGGGGCCGGATTTGCTGGTTGAGGTGGAGGCCATCGGCGCTAAATTCTAGGCCACCGATTCCAGGGCTCGGGAGTCGAGTGGCATGATCAACTGCCGCAGTGCTGGCAGCCGGCTTTGGCGGGGGCAATGTCTTCATCGATAACCTCCTGAGTACGTGTTTCGCTAATTCCCGGACGCCCTTTTCGCTGGCGTGCAGCCATGCGAGCCACCGGATTCTGAAACGATCAGCCAGATGATCGATGATCCGATAATAGGCCTGACGGTCGTAGCGCGCTGATTGATCAGCCCAGGCTAGCGGGAGAGCGCGGCGAACCCAATGCCATTACCTACATCAGGCTGAGGACGGTCGCCAGCTTCGATGCGGTATAGGCCAGGTCTCACTCAATTCCCTTGCCGCAGCGAGCAGATCTGGTGCGACTGCCTCCAAGCGAGATGAAGGCATCCGCACTGACGGCCCGGCGACACTAACACAGCCCAGCGCGGGTCCATCCTCCCGATCAGGAATAGGTGCTGCAAGCGCCGCGATGCCGATCACACTCTCATCCGCAGAGATCGCGTAGCCACATTCTCGGATCCGCTTCAGCTCGTCCGAAAGTTCTTTCTCATTGGCAACCAGGGAACGCGCATAGTGGCGCGGGAGAATAAATCCCCGCCGACGTACGTGCACCAAGGCATCTACATCATCCAAAGTAGACAACCAAGCGCGACCATTAGCTGTTGCGTGGAGCGCGGGTCCCGCCTCCATCGTGGGGTCGTACCGGAGGCCCTCTGAGCTTCCCTGAGCACTGGCGATCCATACAAGCTCACCGTTTTCGGCCGCGCAAACACGAACGAACTCGCCCGTGCGCTGTGCCAATCTGTTGAGGATCGGCTGGCAAATCTCGTTGAGGCCGATATTGCCGAAAAAACGAAGTCCCAAAGCAGCTGTCCGGATCGCCAAGCGATAATGCTGCGTGACGGCCTCCTGAATGGCGAAGTTTCGATCGACAAGAATTGAAAGGAGCCTGTGGGCGATGCTTTTTGGAAGTTTGAGGCGTCTCGCTATATCGCTAATCGCAAGACCTTCTGGATGGTCCGCGAGCAGTTCGATGATATCAAGAGTACGCTCGGTCGGTGAAACGTTTGCCACGATTGCCTTTCAGAGACGGCCAATCTCGATGCCTGGAGCAACCTTAATAGCAGAAGGATGGGGCAGGGCAACCTCGTCCGGAATCTGCGAAGCGCAACTTTTAGGGAGTATTGGCCCGTCCGATGGTCATAAATTGGCCAGACCTTTGCCCCGAATTGGATGTTGCTCGCGTCGCGTGTTACCACGCGACGCTGAGCGGTCGATACTATTTTAGCTTTTGAAGCTACGCTGCTTTTGCGTGCATCTCCACAAGGGCCGCGTCGATGGATTCGCCCAGCAATCCTACGATTGTTTCAATATGCTCACCGTTCGCGATCAAGGGGGGGCAAATGACAACGTGGTCCCCGACATAGCCGTCAATCGTTCCACTCAGCGCGTGTGTAATCAGACCCCTAGCCTGGGCATTTTGGTAGATCCTTGAACTTAAGCCGTGCGAGGCTGCGAAAGGAGCTTTTGTGCTCCTATCTTCGACGAGTTCTACAGTCATCAACATACCGCGACCACGTATGTCGCCAACATGCGGATGTTGAGCAAACCTGGCTTGCAGCCGCTGCGCGAGCACATTCCCCATTGCCTTCACTTGGTCGAGAAAGCCAGGGGCCCGCAGGAACTTCTGCACTGCAATTGCGGCCGCACATGCGGTCGCGTGACCGGAGTACGTGTATCCGCCTTTGAAGGTACCTGAACCGGAGACGATGGCATCGTAGATTTTCTGGTTGACCATCGTCGCACCAATCGGTTGGTAACCAGCAGCGATACCCTTGGCAAATGTCAGGAAGTCAGGAGCAACGCCATCCTGCTCGCAGGCATGCAGGGTGCCGGTTCGGCCTAAGCCACAGAAAACCTCGTCCAAAATAAGCAGAACACCGTACTTGTCACAGATCTCGCGAATCCGCTTGAAATAGCCAGGAACTGGTGGAGTGGCACCGTTGGTTGTGCCAGTAACCGTTTCCGCGACAAAGGCCATTACCGTGTCGGGACCAAGTCCCAGGATTGCCTGTTCCAATTCATTTGCTGCACGCAATCCGTATTGCTCCGGCGTTTCGCTTTCCAATCGCCCCCTGTATTCGTAGCAGGGCGAAATATGAAATACGCTCGAAAGGATCTCTTCGAAGGGTGTGCGGCGCGCTACCTGGTAGCCAATGCCAAGTCCCGTCAGGCCGGCGCCGTGATAGCTAGCCCGGCGGCCGATAACTTCTTTCGCCGCGGCTGACCAATCTCCACGAAATATTGTCGAGCCATCATGACGGCTGTTTCAACCGCCTCGGAACCACTGTTAGTGAAAAATACGCGGGTTAGGCCCTCCGGAGCATCGGTCGTCAGAATGGACGCAAGTTCCTCCATTGGTTCCGACGTGAACATAGCGGAGTGGAAGAAGGCCATTTTCCCGATCTGATCCCGGACGGCCTCAATAACCGATTCCTGGCTGTGACCAAGGCAAGAGACGCAGGCACCGCCAGCGTAGCCGTCGATATATCGCTTCCCGTCTTTGTCAAATATGAACATACCCTCGCCTTTGACAGCGATAGGAAGATGGCGTTTGGGAATTCGATGGAAGACGCTACTCATAAAGCTCTCCTTGACTTGTTGTGATTGGGAAAACGCACCCCGCATTTCGCGAACTTAGTGCGATAGGTGGATTGTCCGACCCCCTTCAGACGCCGACCTGTAAGCAGCTTCGACCAGCTCCAGTACGGCTGCTGCGTCCCGGAAATCTGCAATGGCTGGGCTGTCATCCTGCAGCGCCTTGAGCACGTGTTGAACAAAATCGGCGTAGTACAAGTCGGTTTCGAACTGAGCAGGCACAAATTCGTGCTGAATTCCATTCACTCCGTCCCTGATAACTTCGATGCCCTTGTCAACGGAGCGCAAGAAGCGATCGCCGGCACGAACAGAGAACGTAAACTCACGTTGCCGGCCAGGAGCGCTGGGGAAGGTGTACCCACACTCGATTGTGCCTATCGCCCCGGATGCACATTGAAGTGTGACGGTAATGAAATCTTCGATCGACAATTTGTTCATGTGAGATGTGGCAAAAGCTGACACGGCCACGATTTTGCTGCCACTTAAAGTTCGGAACAGGTCGACCATGTGTACACCAATGTTGATCAATGGCCCCCCGCCTGCGATGTCGCGCTCCAGCATCCAAGGATTGCCTGCTCGCAGATAGCGGCTTGGCGGTCCGGCAACGAACCTGAAGCTGGCGTGGTCGAGCCTGACTGGAGCATATCCATCTTGGATGACCTTCATTGTGTCACTTAGGCGGAAGATAAAAGGTATCGCTACGAATGATTGCTTATGAGCCGCCTTCTCAGCCAACTGTTGAACATCTGCCGCCCTAATCCCGCAGGGCTTTTCCATTGCGAATGGGATGCCGCGGTCGAGCAGCAGATTGGCTGTTCTCGGCATGTCGATGTGCCTGCCGAAGACGAACGCCAATTCAGGGCGCTCGTGCGCAAGAAGCTCTTCGCAGCTTGCAAAGCATGTCGTTTTAAATTTTCGAGCGAGGGCAGGCCCGGTGGTCTCCGTCGGATCGGAGACGCCTACCATTTCGACGCCAGATTTCTCCAACGCATCGAGGTAGAGCGGGACGTGCCAATGCGCTGTGTCGATCAATGCAACTTTTTTCACAGGTACTCCTTCTGTCCCGAATAGTCGCTTGGCTTGAGGTTTTCGCCTCCAAACAGCACGATAGATCTAGCGGTCTCCCAGGGGGCCCGGAGTCGGCCAAGTCCTAATAGGCGAACATTGTTCTATTTATGAGGTATCGGCCGTATTGTCAACGAAGCAGTTCAAAGATGGCTGCAGATAGTCCATTTTGGTTCCCGAGAAAGATCGAGCGTTCACGGACGCCTTCAAAGGGCTTTCGGCACCGATTTTCCGCTGAGAGCTATCTCCAGCTTGAGAGTTCGGCCTCGGGACATTAACCGAACAATATTGGGCTAAAGTACGCCGCAGTGTCGATACAGGTGCCAAACTGGAGAGCGGGCATTTTGGCGGTAGCGCATCCCTGCACAGGACGCCGAATTGACGATCAGACCGGCCTCGTCGCTCAGGTTCCCGAGCAAAGAGGCAAGAAGCGTAAACGAGACCACAGCCAGCCATATCGAAGCAATGCGTTGCGCAATACGCAGGCGAGTTCCTCCCGCATCGCCAATCTGCGTCAGCGCTCCGGCCAAACCCCATATAAGAGCGACGGCGGTTGCGGAAAGACATAATAGTCCTAGTTTGGGCAGGAACTCCGCGTCCACTGGTATGGGCAGAAGGACAAGACCGAAGATCAAGGCCTTGGGATTGAGGAGGGTGGTCATATAGACCCGCAGCGCCGTTACCTCGGTCTTTCCCCTTCCCTCAAGTCGCACTCCCCAGAGTCTCACAGAGAGATACATCACCCAGATTGCGGCCGCCCCTTTTAATGTGACCCCGGCGGCAGGCCAGCGCTCAAACAGCCAAGCGCCTAGCCAGGCGAGCGGCAAGACTGTCGTAAGGTATCCAAGCAACTCTGAAGGGAGGAGACGCAGCACACGGCGGAATCCTTTCTGGGCTGCCGCAAGCGCAATCAATGTGTTCGTCGGACCAGGCGCCAGCAGAAGCACTAGTAGTGCCGAAAGGAACGAAGCATAACTCATGATGGTCTCCACGGTCCACGAGAGACGTGATTTCCGGGATAACAAATAGGGTGCAGGATACCTTTTTGCGACCTTCGCATTAGGCCAGCAGAAGCCATCGATCTGTCTCCGCCGCAAAAGGGATACTCGACTGGCTGCCCCTGCGCGAACATGATAAGCCTGCTGCAGTTACAGCTCGACTGACGGCAGCCTTAAGTGACAAGCCGCGATCTAGTGCTGAGGCAAGGACACCTACGAAACAGTCGCCGGCTGCTGTGGTGTCGTTGACTTCGACCGGTACTGCAGCAACAGAAATCTTTTCCCCGTCGGCAAAAATTTCCGCTCCATCGCCACCAAGTGTCCGCAGCACCCCAGTATTCAAGCACCTGGACAAATCTTCAACCGATGGCTCGCAGCCCAGCCAACCTGCCAGCACTTCTGCCTCGTCCTCATTGACGACTATCAAATCGCAGTTCGACAGCGACCGACGATCCAGCGGAAATGCTGGCGCGAGGTTGAGAATCGACCGGCCGCCCACATGTTTGACGCGTCGAATGAGCCGCTCAATCTGCTCGGTGTCATTCTCCATCTGCATGAGGACGGAGCTTGCTTTACCAATGAGGCCGTCGTCCAGCACGTCGGAGCACGCAACAAGATTGGCGCCAATAGCAACTGCGATCATGGTGCGGCCTTGGCCGTCGATTAAGATGGATGCACAACCAGTCGGCTCGGACACACGAGCTATTCGGCTCACATCAACTGAGTGGATCAAGTTCTGCATAGCGACGTCGGCCATCGCATCCTTGCCGACCGCCCCTACCATGACAACCGTGGCGCCGTCGCGCGAAGCAGCGATGGCCTGATTGGCTCCCTTGCCACCTGCTTCGGTCCGAAACTGCTTTGCGAGAAGCGTCTGGCCCGGTTGAGGCATATCTTCAACGGCGAATATGAGATCGGCATTGATAGAACCGAATGTGACTATCATAAGTTCCCTCCGTCGGCGAAAACCGCTAGTTTGCACATGGTGCCCTCCAGTCCGTGCATCGGCTTCCGCAGATCACGTCGCCAAAGCACAGCCCGATGCGACCTCCCACTACTCGCGTTCAGCTATCTTTTGTCGGAAGCGTTCTGTCCCTGCATGGATGTGATCAAGCAGACTCATTACTGCCCAGTGACGCTCAGCTATGTTGTAATCGGTGACGCGCGAGTGGGCGCTCGAGAAAGTCCCGAGGCGGGTATGATAAACCTTGGCAAGGCCAGGATAGCCCATTGGCTCGGCCATTGCTGACAGCGCCAGAAATATCTCCAACTCGCGGCGCAAATCGGTCCCGTCGGCAGCGTGGCGATACAGCCAGGCATAGAGATCGGGATGGATGTTCGTAAAGACGCCAGCGAAACCCTTGGAGCCCTCGCGCATCGCGGCCGCTGCAATCGCAGCATTGGCATTGACTACCGCAAATCCCGAGTCTCCTGACAGCGCAACACGGCGCCGGATCGTTTCAAGGTCGCAAGAGACATCCTTAAGAGTGACGAAACGCCCCGTATCGCGGCATTCTTTGAATTCCTCGTCAGTCAGCAGCCTGCGATAGGGTGCAGGGCATTCGTAAAGTCCTAGTGCCAAATCACTTGGCATCCAACTCAAAACGGCACCGAGACCGTGCCGGAAGGCCTCTGTTCCATTATTGCCGATGTCTAGTCGATTGGTGACAAGCACCAACGCGTCGATACCGGTGTCCGCCATTGCCATCAGTTCGGTGCGCTGGTCGTCGGGGCGATCGCTGATGTGTCCGGACGCTATCACCGGCACGCGTCCGTCGGCTAGCGATACTACTCTCTTCGATAGCGCAATTCGCTCATCAAGCGACAGTTTTTGCATTTCGCTTGACTGGCAGACGGCGAAGAGAGCGTCGGCACCGCCCTGAACGTACCATTCCACCAGTCGCTCCAACCCTTCCCAGTCAACGCAATTGTCGGCGGTAAAGGGCGTGAGCATGACCGGTACGATCCCATGGGCATTTTTTGTCATTGGGGCTCTTTTAGCTGGATTTGAAATCGCATTTCGTTTTAGAATAGCATTCCAGTAATGATCTGAACAAGGAGAAAAGTGTGAGCGTCAAAAGATGGGAGGACGATGCGATCGTGTGGCACGGCCCAGACTATGGCTCTGAGGCGCTGAGGTATCATCCCCAAGTGACGTCAGCGGCAGTTGCCGGGCGCATCATCAGCTGTGTCGAAGTTGTAGACTGGAGTGGGACAGGCACGCGCGACCTGCTTCTTTCCGCTTGGGACGCTTGTTACGATGGACGCGTATTTCTTCGGCGCCAAATCGGAACGAACCCGGATGGCACGCCAATTCTCGGCGAGGAAGAGCTTATTGAACGCGTCCGAGGATACGTAACTGCCGTGAAGGATGGCGACATTTTTCATCTCATATCTGCCTCTCGTATGCGGAAGCAGATCTTTGTTTTCCCGAATATCGGCGAGAAAGGAGCGCCGCAATTCGGCGAGCCTCTGCGCCTCGATCTTGAGGCGGACTGGGTCAAGGGCAACGAATATTTCCACATGGCCCGCTTCCACGATATCGACGGGGACGGCATCCCTGAGCTGATCGTCGGCAGCGACAATTGGGACGACTACTGGCCCAACGGGCTGGAATGGAATGACGAAGGCTACCGCGGCTATGACGACGCCGGGCGTTGGCTCGGCGGACCGCTACGCGGCTTCCTCTACGCCTTTAAGAACAAGGGCACGTTGGCCCACCCGGTGCTGGAGCGTGGCTGCCCTCTCATCTCGGGTGAAACTCCGCTGGAAGTCTACGGCCAGCTTGCGCCGGCCTTTGGCCGCTTTGGCGGACCGCGCCACAGCCTAATCGCCGGCGAGTTCTGGAACATTCTGCATATTGCGCGCCAGCGCGAAGACGGAGAATTTGAGCCGACCAGCCTGCTTCGCACTCCCGACGATACGGTCCTCGAGCTCGATCAATGCATCCATCTGCCTTGTGTGGTCGACTGGGACGGCGATGGCCGCGAAGACATTCTCCTCGGCGCCGAGGATGGTTACGTCACGTATCTCAAGAACTGTGGCAATAGGGAAGATGGCCTTCCGCGTTTCGAGAAGCGTGGACGCGTGGAAACAACCAAGCCGCTGATCCACGCCGGCGTATTACCGAGCCCGGCAGCGTATGACTTCAGTGGCGACGGCCATTTCGACCTCGTTGTCGGCAACAGCACCGGCGAGCTGCTTTTCTACCAAAGCCGGGAGGAGAACGGCACGATTTACTTGGATAAGGAGATTATGCTGACGGCTGATGGAAGGCCGATTCGGCTTGCCGCCGGACTTACCGGCTCCATTCAGGGGCCATCGGAAAAGATGTTCGGCTATTCCTGCCCGACGATCGCGGATTGGACAGGCTCCGGACACATGGACCTTCTTGTCAGTGACGTCACCGGCCGTCATCGGCTTTTCCGCAATACCGGCGAGAAGGCGTTGCCGCCGCGCTTTGCCGAGGAAGAATTTCTGACCTACAAGGGCAAGCCTCTGAAGACCGTCTGGCGCGTGCGTCCGGCAGTCGTGGATTGGCTCAAGGACGGGGAGCTTCATTATCTTGCTTTGGACGAAGAAGGCATTTTAAGCGACTGGAAGCGCGCTTCCGATACAAAACTCGTGGACAAGCGCAATGTTCGTTGGGCAAATGGCGACCCGATGCGATTCACCGTCGATGTCGGCGGTGGCCGCGGCCGCGTGAAGCTTTGCTTCTGTGACTGGGAAGGCACCGGGCGCACGGACCTGATCTTCGGCACCCATGCCCGCGCCTGTGTTCCGCCGGATCCGAAGACGGGCGCGCCGCGAAATACGACCAAGCAGGCCGGCCTGTTCTATTCACGCAATGTCGGCACGCCTGAAGAGCCGCGCTTTGCCTTGCCGATCCCGTTCAAGTTCCGAGATGAAACCATCGCCATGGCCATGCATGTCGCATCCCCCGAAGCAGTAGACTGGGCTGGTCGTGGTGCCCTCGATCTCATCGTCGGCATCGAAGACGGCAGCATCGTTTGGCTTAAGCGTGAGGAACTCTCATGGTGAACTGCTGCCAGATCAAAGGCACCACGCGATTGATGGGCATAATCGGAGATCCGATCGCGCAGGCGAAAACCCCTGCCACGATCAATGCGATCTTTAGCTCACGTGGCGCCGATATTGCGTGTGTACCACTCCAGGTCCCAGTACGGGAGCTTGGCACGATCTGGGCCGGATTAAAAGTTATACCAAACCTCGTAGGATTCGGCATAACTTTGCCCCATAAGCAGACCGCTCTCGAGCTTTGCGATAGCCTCGATCCCCTAGTAAAACGCGTGGGGGCGGTCAATGTCGTGCGGCGTGAGCGGGACGGCAGCTTTCGTGGCTACCAATTTGACGGGAAAGGTTTCGTTCGCGGACTTCAGGCCAATAGCATCGCGATGGAGAATCGTGATGTGCTGATCCTAGGGGCGGGAGGAGCCGCCGTGGCGATTGCATTCGCACTGGTCGAAGCGGGGGCGAACAGCATCACAGTCTCCAACCGCACTCTCGAGAAAGCGGAGACATTGGCGGAGACAGTGAATGCTGAATTCGGGCACACTGTAGCCAGAGCGGGTCCCGCGAAACCCGCGGCTGGGCAGCTCGTCATCAACGCTACTTCACTTGGCCTCAAGGAAACTGATGCATTGCCGCTGGACCCGACCTCCTGCAACCAGGTATGACGATGGCAGAGGTCATCGCACAGCCAGAGACGACGCGGCTGTTGGCGGAAGCTGAGGTCCGGGGTGTTGAGACCCATTCGGGCATCCACATGATCAGAGGGCAGGTAGGGCTGATCGCCGAACACATCTGCGAGATTTGGGGTTAAATCGGGTCCTGCGTTCAACCGCCGCGCATCTCCTTCGAAGCGCGGCGGATCCCCATTATTGCAAAGCGTGCAACGCTTTGATGGCAGCACCAGATCCGCATTCACCGGGTTCGAAGCGATGGGCCTGCCCGCTCGGTTGTCGGCGGCAGGGTTGAGATGTACAGGCGTGGCTTGACTTCTCCGCAAACTTGATCGACTCTTCAAAGAGCGCATCGAATGAGAGGACCCGTTAAGGTGACCATCAGTCCTAAGGCGACTGGAGCATGACTTGGCGCTGATTAGAGCTTGCTTCCACCACTTTTTCGCCAAAAATATGCCGGCAACGCGCGATGGCGATATCCATTACTTCTGCCGGATCACGGGCCCACCAATCCGTTGAAAAAATCTCAATCTCTATCGCACCGCGAAACCCCGCTCGCCGCATCATGCCTTCTATGGCTGGCAGGTCAACGATGCCATCTCCCATCATTCCGCGATCGGTCAAGAGATGGCGGGTTGGCAGCAGCCAGTCATTGACGTGAAAGCCAAGAAGCCGCCCAGCTTGGCCAGCGCGCATAATCTCTGCTTCCAGTCGCTCGTCCCACCAAAGATGGTAGACATCCACGACCACGCCGATTCCAGGCCCAAAAGCCTCGCACAGATCGTTGGCAGACGTTAGACTTGTGATTACGGTGCGGTCGCCGGCAAGCATTGGATGCAAGGCCTCTATAGCGAGCTTGACCCCTATGCGCCTGGCCATTTCCAGTAGCCGACCGATCTGATCTTCTGCCCGCCGCCGTGCTGCCACTAGCCCGCGCTCCCCTTCTGCGAGCCCCCCGGTGAATAGGAATGCATGGTCGGCGCCGAACCGCGCGGCCCTTTCCAGCTCCGCTTCGGCGCGGCCCAAGTACTCCGGCAGAAAGGGGCCAATACGATTGTATCCCGAAACTTTTATACCGTAGTCACGCAATGCTGCCAGAGCAGGTGCCTCCCCAACCTTCGTTATCTCGTCTCCCCAGATGGAAACGGTATCGATGCCTCGCTCCGCGGTCAGCCGTAGAAAGCTCAGCATGTCGGCGCGTTCGCGGACCGTGGCATGATTGAACATGATAGCCGTCATCTGCCAACCTTCAGTTTCTGTGGTCGCCGAACGGTGGAAACGGTCTCGATCGATGCTGGTTATACTGTCACGCGGACTGCGCTCTCTTGGCTACTCCTGCGCCAGCTGTGATAGTTAGCGGTGTCATCGTCCGCTGACGGCTTCGAAGCGGCCAGATGTGGCTGAGTTCTGTCGCCGCTCGATTTAGCGCGTCCGCTAATTCTGGCCAGCGATCGGGTGTAATGCGGATAAGAGGGCCCGCGACTGATATTGTACCAGCAACTGGTGCATGCGAGTCAGAACTGGCGCGGAATGGTACGGCGACCGCGGCCGTCCCGGTTTCAGCTTCTTCCAAGGAGGTGGCGAACCCCCGTTTCCGCGTTTCCTCGAGCCGGACCCTTAACTCGTCGACCGAGCGCGCAGAGTTCGGCCCGAGTTTGCGCCTTGCTCCAAACCCGCGGGAGTAGACGAGCTCCAAGGCCTCTTCCTCCGGCAATGTGGAAAGCCAAGCCTTACCATTAGCAGTTGCATGCAGCACTATTTCCTGCCCCATATCGGGATCGTACCGTAACCCAGTGACGGCACCTTGTGCCCTGGCGACCCAGACCAAGTCACGACCTTCCAAAATAGCAAGACGGCAATATTCCCGTGTTTCCGCAGCCAACCTGGTCAAGACCGATTGGACTACATCCGGTACGTTGCGGGCATCCAGATTCCGGAAGGCCAGGGTGCTCATTCGCAGCGACAGCGCATATTTCTGGCTGGCGTCGTCTTGGATGACCCACCCGTGGTGCATCAGCGTCGCAATGAGCCTGTGGACCGCGCTGGCAGGCATGTCGAGCCGATCAGCAAGATCTGATAATTCCACAGGCTCACGTTCGCCCGCAAGTAGCTCCAACAGCGTCAGACATCTCGACACAGCTGCGACAGTCACTTGGCCTCTCCGTTTTTTGCAACATAAATGAGTTGTTTCCAAAATGGAATACGTTTCCAGCACGAAAATCCCGTCCCGCCGGACGAGTTTGCGTCAGATCTGCAATCTGCCCCAATCTTCGTCACGTCCCGGTCTATTCAGTAATCGTTTTGTGCAGTGGCGACGTTGAGGGCCGCACTTCCGAAGTCGGCGAAAGTCGCAACTAAGTGTTGCCCGGCTTCGACTTTATGCACGCCCGTATAGGAACCAGTCATGCCAAATTGACCTGGTTCCAAGACTTTTCGGCGATGAGCGAGATGATTGGCGAGTGCCACAACGACATCAAATGGGTCCCCTACGGGATGCCCGCCGTGCCCTTCGAGTACGGTTACATTATCCACGGTCAACTCGATAGCGATCTCGAGGAGATTATGCTCCAGCCACGAAGCGTTAGCCATTCCTAACACGACACCGCCATTGCCAAGGTTGTCTGCCAACAGGTGCGGCGTCGGCGACTGAAACAATTCCACTAGCCGGCAGTCTAGAGCAGATTCGACTTACACCGGGTCATATCCGGCTGCCTCGAAGTAGTTTCGGCATTCGGCCGGTTTGAAGGCGTCGAGGCAGTCGGCGATGACGGACCAGAGTTGATCGATGGAGCGGGCAGCTGCTTTTCTGAGTAGGGCCTTGAGCTTCGAGAACGCCATCTCGATCGGATTGAAGTCGGGCGAATAGGGCGGCAGCAACAGAAGCCGTGCGCCGGTCCTTTGGATGGCCTCGCGAACGCCGGTGATCTTGTGAGCCGGCAGGTTGTCCATGACGACGATGTCGCCGGGAGAAAGTTCAGGTGCGAGCACCTGTTCGGCATAGGCCAGGAAGGCGGCGCCGTTCATCGGCCCGTCGAGCAGCATCGGTGCGGTCAGGCCGTTCAGCCGCAGTCCAGCGGTGAAGGTCGTGGTCTTCCAATGACCATGAGGAACCGGCGCACGGCAGCGTTCGCCACGTTTGGCCCGCCCGCGCAGCCGCGCCATCTTGGTGGAGGCGGCAGTCTCATCAATGAAGATCAGCTTCTCGGGGTCGAGATCGGGCTGGCCGTCGAACCAGGCGCAACGGCGCGCCTTGACGTCGGGGCGCTGTTGTTCGCTGGCATGCGCCGTCTTTTTTTAAACGTGACGCAGCGCCTGTCGAGAAACATCCAGATCGTCGAAGGAACCACGCGCACGCCATGCCCGGCCGCCAGCCTCTCGGCAATCTCCGCCAGAGTGATGTCGGGCGTCTCCTCGATCAGGCCGAGGATGAAGGCTTCGTGAGGATCAAGCTTCGAGCGCGACGGTTGGCCCTGCTTGCGTGCCGCCATCTAACCCGTCTCGCGATAGCGGCGATACCAGTTCCCCGCCGTAGCAATCCCGATCCGGAACCGGCGTGCTGCCTCTCGCATCGAAACACCCTCCGATATCGCCAAAATCACCCGACCGCGAAGGTCCGCACTCAAGCTGCGTGTCATCGTCATCTCCCTGCGAATCACAGGGAAAATGAAACAGACTTCCGCCACCGCGTGAATCCCAAATCTGACTCGGCGTTCACGGAAAATGCTCTAGCAATTCGAAAGCAGCCATGACACCACCAATACAAGGTATAACATCTGCTCTCGTATAGCCACTTACTGGTCGCGGCCCGAGCGCAGTGTCGATCACGAAAGCCAGCTCGCACTCCACGCCATCTTTCATTCGTTGAATTGGCAGTGTCTCGCCCGAGAAGAAAAGATCACAATCAAAAATGGGGGCGGATAGTACGGAGGAATCGGCTAACAGACTCGCCTTCCAGCCCACCACATTTACGCCCAACAAAGACTGGGCATATGCCTGGATATCATACGCGTCTGTGGTTGAATTCAGGCCGCATAGATTTACCGGATCCGCGCTGGGATCGAGCTTTTTGGTGATTAGGCGGTTGGCGGTATCGTGTAGTCGCTCATTCATCGTGGTCTCCTGTATTGGCAAGGCTATCCAGCCTTCGAAACGAACGCTTAGGTCGAGAGCAGCACGTCGCCGTCTCACCTCTTTAAACCAACGAAATGCAAGTGGAGAAAGCGGCACAAGCCCACTCTCCCGAGGACGATCGAGACCACATTGCCTATCACATGAGCGCGCAACGTTGCCGATAGGGCGGATGAGCGGGCCGCGCTCGCGGAACAGCCGGGACTGATGGGGTGGACGCCGGAGCGGCGGCCCTGAGAGCCAAATCATGTTCCTGAAGGGTGGCTGTTCCCCGATAAGATGAAATACGGGCTCACGACTGGACGCCGGGCCCAACATCAACGGAGAACAGCCATGACAGAATATATCGGTCTCGACGTGTCGATGAAAGAGACGGCGGTGTCGATCCGCCGTGGAGGCGAACGGATCTGGCGCGGAAAGTGCGCATCTGATCCCAACATCATTGCCGAGCTTGTCCGCAAGCGGGCGCCGGCCGCAAAGCGCGTCGTGTTCGAAACCGGTCCGCTGTCGGTGTGGTTCTACCACGCGTTGCGCGCAGAGGGATTGCCGGCCATCTGCATCGATGCGCGCCATGCCAAAGCCGCTCTCGATATGGCGGCGAACAAGACGGATGCGAATGATGCCGATGGTTTGGCGCATCTTGCTGAAGCAGGGTTCTTTCGCGAGGTGCGCGTGAAAGGCTTCGACAGTATGTTGACCCGCACGCTCGTGGCAGCACGCACCCGACTGGTCCGGATCACCATCGAGCTTTCCAACCAGATTCGCGGGATCATGAAAACGTTCGGCCTGCTCGTCCCTGCCGGTAAGGGAACTACATTCGAAAAGAATGTCCGGAGCCTTCTTATCGATCAGAACGAGCTTGCTCCTATCGTGTTACCAATGTTGGAGGTCTGGCGCAGCATTCGCATTCGCGCCGCCGAGCTCGGGCGCCAACTGGTTGTGAATGCTCGTCAAAGCCAAGCCTGCCGCACCCTCATGTCGATCCCCGGCATCGGCGTGATCACCGCGACCTCTTTCGTCACCGCCATTGAGGATCCAAACAACTTCAAGAAGTCCCGCTCTGTCGCCGCTTGGATCGGCCTGACAACCCGCCGATACCAATCGGGAGAAGTCGATTATGACGGCCATATATCTCGGCGCGGGGATCGACATCTGCGGGGGCTTCTCTACGAAGCCGCAGCGGTCATCCTGACACGCTGTTCGACCGAAAGCAGCTTACGTACATGGGGTCTCAAGCTCCGGGAGAGGATCGGCTTCAAACGAGCCGCCGTGGCCGTGGCGCGCAAATTGGCGGTGATCATGCACACGATGCTCAAGACTGGCGAGCTCTTCAATCCGAGTGCAGGAGCCACAGCGTAAATCCAGATAGCGTTCAGAATCTGAGCGCCTGAGGCGTCCCTGCCGGGACGTGAGCCGAGCCATTCCGCTGATGGGGTTGCACCGCTGTCGCAGCAGAGTGCGTCGTCCACATTGAAGGCTCGTCCCGTGAAGCTCCATCATGCGGCGGCCGATGTCGACCGCGAAGACAACCATGCACCCGGCAGCGCCGTATCAACGCGATAGACCCTTGACGCCCAAGCCGCGATTAGTTTCCGTTGTGATCAAGCATGTTTTTCGACCCACATGCGATCGGCTTTGACGAGCGCATTGGCGGTGACGAGAAGCTTGCGCATAACCGCGACGATGGCGACTTTGGCGGGCTTTCCCGATGCAATGAGGTGCTGATATTTTTCCCTGAGGTCGGGGTTAAAGCGGGCAGCGACGAGAGCGGGCATGTAGAGTGCGCGTCTAACGTTGGCCCTTCCACCCTGGATGAAGCTTCTGCCTTTCCACTGTCCTGATTGGCGGGCGACGGGAGCGAGTCCTGCCAAGGATGCGGCCTGTTTGTTATCAAGTGATCCGAGCTCTGGCATAGTGGCGACCAACTGGTTGGCAGTGCGTGGGCCGAGGCCAGCTATGCTGGAGATAATTTCATGCCGACGGGCAAGCTGGGGATCAGCCGCAATGCGTGTTGCGAGCTCGGCATCGAGAGCGGTTATATGCTGATCGATCTGATTGAGGCGTTGCTTGTGCTGACGCTTTAGAAGCGGAATCGTCAGGTTCTTCTCCTGGTTTTTAAGCGCGGTTCTGTCGCGCATCAGGCCATCGCGGGCGCTGATCAGTTCGGCCAACCTTGCCTGTTCGGGGTTTATAGCCGGGCGCACGGGTGGCTGCATTGTGCTAGCCATGCGGGCCAGCATCACTGCATCGATCCGGTCGGTCTTGGCCAGGGTTCCAGCTGCTTGGGCAAAGCGACGCGCACGAGCGGGATTGAGCTTGACGCAAGGCAGATCAGCCAGAGCTTGCTCGAGTTCCCGGTGGTAAGCACCAGTCGCCTCATATGCCACGCGCTCGACTGACCATTGTCCCAGCCATGCAATTAAGGCTTTATGGCCACGGGCAGTATTGGCAAATTGCTGGTTGCTGCCTGCAGGATAGGCATGAGCATCGAGTGTTGCTTTTGAGATATCGATGCCGATGGTTTGTGGTAGGGTGTAACTCATCTTTTCCGCTATCCTATTCTTGTCATCCGGGCTCAAAGCCCCGGTTTCCGTTCAGGCCTGATGGAAAAGAAAGGGGTGATCACACTAATCGACGGTCCTCAACGACCTAGACAACTTCGATCCATCCCCTCCCGCCCGATCCGGAGTGGCCACCCCGGATCGGGCATCTCTTACTGGACCAAACGGCTTGGAAAGTCATAAGACAAGACAACCCCATCAGTCCCTTGAGATTCCTCTCCGCTACTCGACTGTTCCTGCATGCCAGCGCCTATTGCCTGATGTGGGGCCTGCGCGCTGCGATGCCGAAACGCTCGAGCTTTGCCGTCGCCCAATTCGACACGCTGCGATTGCGCCTCATCAAGATCGCCGCGCGGGTGGTCGAGATGAAAACCCAGATCCGCCTGCACCTGCCGACATCCTGCCCCGACCAGCGTATTCTGCGCATCGTCCTCGACCGCATCCCGCGGCTCGCGACATAGCCACAGGGCGCAGACGCCCCGAACCGAACCCGCCGACCGCAACCTGCAAACCCCGCCTTCCATCACGACGGATCACCGCCGGCGCATGACCAGGCTTGCCAAAAAGCACGGCAACGGCGGCCAGATCGCCGCTTCAGGCCGCCAAAAGCTCATCGCCGTCATCAAGGCGGCTAGTACCACTGCGTCATAAGTTGCGAGCCTGACGCGGACTGTCCATTGCTCTTATGCAGCACGGACATCGTTGCCGACGGTTGGCCAGGGCCACAGTCAGGCGTCACCTGAGGGTTGGGATCGAGGTCGGGACGTGCCGTTCGGGCCGGATCGGAGGATCCGCGGAGTCGATAGCCGTCGGAAAGGCCAGGTGCTTGGCAACCTTTGGCGCGAGTTGGAGTTGAGGGGGAATCGTCTCCCTCAGGGAGATCAGGAATCCATAGGCGGCGATGCAGAGACTGGCGTGATGATGGAAGCCCCGCCACCCTCGGCCTTCGTAGTGGCCCAGTCCCAGCTCCTGCTTGAGTTCCTGATAGTCTCGCTCGATCCGCCAACGCAGCTTGGCGGCGTCGACCAACTGGGTGATCGTAGCATCGGCCGGCAAGGTGGAGAGCCAATACTTGCTCGGCTCGACCTCGCCTTCAGGCCACTCGATCAGGAGCCACTCTTGGGCGTGAGCCTCGGGCCGATTGTAGTCCCTGGATGCCGGCCGCAAGCGCACGGCGGCGAAACGGGAATTGAGCTCGGTGTTGGTTCCTTCACGCCAGGCGATCGTGCGCCAAGTCTCGGCGTCGAACTCCTCGGCCAGGGCCTTGGCTTGGCCGAGATCGGCTTGTGATTGTCGGTTCGGCCGACTCGAGACGGCGGCCGGCCTCTTCCGCTCCAAGGCTTGGGCGGCAGCGGGCTCTCGCCTGGGCGCCAGACGCTGAGTGTGGGCTGAACGCCGACAACATAGGTCAGACCGAGCTCGCACAGGCCCGCGCGGAAACCGCCGTCGGCGCCATATCTGGCGTCGGCCAGAACCACGCCGGGCGCGACGCCCCCGGCCTTGGCCGTCCTGATCTGCTCGAGCGCGATCTGCGGCTTGGTCCGGAACGTGATCTCCGCCGGAATCTTGGCCTTCTTGCGTTGTTCCGGATCCTCCGCCCAGCTGTGCGGGAGATACAATTCGTAGGCGATCGGAAGCGAGGCTGCGTCATTTGCGATCGATAGGCTAACCGCAATCTGACAGTTGTCCTGCTTGCCCAACTGGCCGCAATACTGGCGCGCTACGCCCACCGAGTGCTTGCCCTTCTTGGGAAAGCCCGTGTCGTCGACGATCCACGCCCGGATCGGTCCACGCTGCTCGATCGGTGGAAGAACCCAGTCGCGAACCCGCGCCAAGAAGGCCGCGTCCGACCACGGCGCCTGTCCCACGAAATGCAGCAGAGACTGATGCTTGGCCGCCACCCGCGACGGTGCCGTGACGGCCGTCAAGCTCTTGCGCTCCTTCGGCATCAGAAGTCCGAGGCAATAATCCTTCAGCGGCTCAGCTCGGTCGGCGTGGCCGATCACCTCGATCAAAGCATCGACATAGGCGTCGAATGCTGCTTCACTCTCGGCTGTCCAGTCGGGCATGGCGGGGCGCTTCCCTGATCACGAAGCAGCACCCTAACAAATCCGCGACCAGCGCGAATCCCCCCTCAGCCGCGACTTTCTGACTCAGTAAGACTAGGGCGTCGCCTGCCTGGGCGAAAAGGTCAATAACGACGATTTTATGCCCTCTGAATGCCGCTGCAAGCGCTTGGCGCCGACCATTCGCAATTAAGTTCACTGATTTGTTCTAAGCGCCATCCGAAGACAAGCGCTCAACGAACGTTTCAAATGACCTCCGCGCGCGCAACGCTCTCTCTTGAGCCGATATTCCTTGAAGTCGTAACCGCTCGGCTGGGATCTCAAGGGCAAGTGGAACTGCAGGCGGACGCCTGCTCATGATCTCAGTTAACGGGAATTCTCCTTCTCCGATAAACATGCGGTCGAACCGTGCTTCCTTTACAAGACATTCAGGGCCAGCATGCCTGGGGCCATCGCTGAGTTGGATTTGCGAAATCATTGCAGCTGGTACACGCAGCAGATCTTCAGGGCCACCACCTGATCGCAACAAATGGAGGACGTCGACGACGATCTTGTCGTTAGGAGAACCTGCCTCGGTAAGGACCTGAACGGCATCTTGCAAGTCCTTGATTCCCGAAAAGACCATGAATTCAATTTCGAGACCGAGGCCAAGCCGACTCGCGCTGATACTCAGAGCACCAAAGTTATCTAGCATTCGTGAATGAACATTATCAAAGGCAACGACAAGAACGCACCGGGCGCCAAGCTTAGCTGCAGCCCCTAGTATAGGCGTGTAGGTGACAATATCGGTGTCGGGCGCAAGGACCAGGGCTTCGATACTTAACACGAGTACACCGCTTTCCCTCGATACGAGTAGCGCTTTCTGGACCGCCTCATCAAGTTCCCGGGCCGATAAATTTGCTGCCCCGGGTCGCGGCGAATGCAACCGTATACTGGCGTATTGGAACCCTGTCTCAGCCGCTATAGCGATCGCGTCTGCCGGTTGCACCTCTTGCACCGTCAAATGCGCAAGAGTGAGGGGAACCTTGTTAGCGATCATCCGGCGACCAGCCCCCATCACCTGCCACCAGCCAATTCTGAGAGCGAAGCGTCAACTGATTCACCCAACAGTCCGACTATTGTCTGGAGGTCATCGTCACCCGCAATGAGCGGGGGACAAACGACGATGTGATCGCCGTTAACCCCGTCGACAGTTCCTCCGAGCGCATGCGTGATCAGCCCCCTTGCCAGGGCCTCTCGATAGATCAGCGGACTTGGGCTACGTTCGGCCGGAAAGGGCGCTTTTGTCTCGCGGTCCTGCACCAGTTCGAGCGTCATCAACATCCCTCGGCCTCTAATATCGCCAACATTCGGATGTTGCTCGAAACGGTCTTTCAGGGCAGATGCAAGCAGCTTGCCCTTCACTTCCACAGTCTCTAGGAACCCGTCCGCGCGCAGGACCTTTTGAACAGCAATTGCAGCGGCGCAGGCGGTAGCATGGCCAGAATAGGTGTACCCGCCTTTGAAGGTACCGGAACCCGACACAATAGCGTCATAGATTTTCTGATGCACTAAAGTCGCACCAATCGGCTGATAGCCGGCAGCGATACCCTTGGCGACGGCGAGAAGGTCAGGTGCTATACCGTCCTGCTGGCAAGCATGCAGTGTGCCTGTCCGCCCCAACCCGCAAAACACTTCGTCCAACACAAGAAGAACGCCGTATTTGTTGCATATCTCTCGGATTCGCCGAAAGTATCCTGTTACCGGCGGAACCGCGCCAGCTGTCGTTCCCGTGACAGTCTCGGCGACGAAGGCCATGACGGTCTCCGGGCCAAGCCCGAGAATAGTCTGCTCCAGCTCGTCAGCTACGCGTAAACCATATTGTTCGGCTGTCTCCGACACCAACCGGCCGCGATACTCGTAGCAAGGCGCGATGTGAAATACGTTTGGAAGAATGTCTTGGAACGGCGCGCGGCGCGCGATCTGATAGCCTACCCCCAGCGTTGTTATGCTTGCGCCGTGATAGCTGCTGCGCCGAGCGATTACCTTTCGCCGTTCGGGTTGATCGCTTTCAACGAAGTATTGACGGGCCATCAACAGTGCTGTTTCGACCGCCTCTGAGCCGCCGTTGACAAAGAAAACCTTGGTTAGGCCCTCAGGCGCGTTGGTCGCGAGAATAGCAGCAAGCTCTTCAAGGGGCTCGGATGTGAACATGGCGGCATGAAAATATGCTAAGCTGCTGATCTGGCTCTGCACGGCCTTTATCACCGCCGGATGACTGTGGCCAAGGCACGAGACGCAGGCGCCCCCAGCATAGCCGTCGAGATATCGATTCCCATCCTTGTCAATTATGTACATCCCATCACCGGCCACTGCCACTGGCATAGTGCGGGCCGGAAGCCTATGGAATACGCTGGTCATAAGTTTTCCTCCGAGTTTGCGAGCGAAGCAAAACTGGAACACCCATTCCATTTTGCGTTGTCTACCGATCTCTCACATTCGCCTGGCGACGCCTGAACGACATTTTATAGTCTGCTTGCCTTCGATTTATCGAACTAGACATGATAAACTATCCGATATGGTTCACCGGAAACGGCCAAACCTCATATAAGTGGAGATTGATCATGCCATCAGATGTAATCTTTTTCTTAGCTATTAGCTTGTGCGGAAGGTCTAAGCTTTCTAACGTATCTGTTATCTTGGATTCGCTTCGAGATACGTTGTACCCAAGTATCATCGTTCCATTGGGCGTCAGATAATCTTGCGACTCGCGAAGGAACCTGTTAAGTACAGAGCCGCCCGGATCGAAGCTGCTGTGCTCGATAATACTGGAGAATTCAAAGTCGTCTGGAACGCGAGTTGCTGGTAAATGGAATATAACATGGTCAAAATGTGACGTTTGATCAACGTTATTATAGAGATCGCTTTGGAGGCCGGTTATATTAGTAATACCGTTTCGGTTTGCATTTGCGATTGTGTTGGCGATAGCGTGTGGATTAATATCAGTCGCAAGTACGTGCGAAGCGCCATTCTTTGCCAAAAACAAAGCAGTAAGACCGCATCCGCATCCGATCTCAAGGATCCTTTTGCCTGCCACAGGCGGTACATTTTCTGTTACCCAGCGACCAGTAACGTTGTCGTTGTCGTCCCAAAATACATCTTTGTGGACCTCCAAATCAAGTCCAAGGCAGTGGGCATATTTAGGAAACGCGGATAACTGACTTTCTTTCAGACGCTTCCTTACGTATGATATCCTATCCGTATTCATATGAGATCCTCCTGTCCGCCATCTAGGATGACTATAATCGATGCGTGCGATTTGCAGTGTGAATTGTTCATGTAATTTCTTTGCAGCGATGTGAAAAAACACCACCGGGTCTTGTCCAGTCTAGTTTCCGTCCACAAGCGCACGTATTCTGGCGTGTTTACAATCACTGGTCCTCGACGGGAACGCTTTTAAGCCTCAAGGACAGGATCGAGGGCCGGTTATCGAGCGGAAAGGCGTTGTGGGCGCGATCACGCGCACGCCGCGAGGCCGGCTTTGGCCGGTGGACTACAATTCCAATAGAAATGCCATGTCGCGAACGCCCCAGGGTCTTCGCAGTGGCCAGATTGTCGCGACTGGCAAAGCCGCCGTCGGCCGCCGCCTGCCGCGGCGCGTGACCATAGATGGCGATGTGGCGTTCCAGCATCGGCAGCAATCGATCGCTGTCGCGCGGATTGCCCGCCTCGCGATGAGCGGAGTGCTTGCCACGGCCAATCGCTCGATCGCCTGCTTCAGATAGGCCAAGGTCGCGCGGGTGATTGCGATCAGCTCGCGGTAGAGTTGGACCCGGTTTGGTCGACCGCGCGTGAATTGGATTTTGCGGGCGCGCTTCTTGGCCACGCGGCAGTGATCGTGCCATTCCAAGCCGGCGGCGCCGGCCAAGGCATCAGCTGCTTCAACAGGCGCACCATGACCCGCGCAGCATCCCACAATAGGCTGCTGTCGCTCGGTTCGTGCATGAGTGCTGAGGTTACAGTGCTGTCCAGCCGCACGACACCGCCATCTTCCAGTTTCGCCTGCCGGGCATTCGACAGCAGCACCCGATTGATCTGCTCCCAGGTCTCGGGCCGGATCGCGCTGATGGTCTTTTGCAGCACCGACTTCTGTGGGCTCCAAGACCACGGCAGCCGCGCAAAGGCTCGAAATGAAGCTGAACCCTCAAGATGGAATGCCAGCTCCTGGTAGGTCAACTGGCGGTATTGCTTGAGAAGCGCGCAACGCAAGACCGCTTCGGCAGGTAGGCCCTGCCGTCCGACGGCCTTCGTCGTTCTTCGTCGTATACGTACAATACATTTGAGGCACCGACGTCCTGAGCACTAACCTGCGGCGACCTTGTGTTAACCGCGAAGAGAACCACAGAACCGGCAGGAACAACAATACGTCGACAGGGAGCTTGCAATTAGCCCGCGATCAGAGAACCCCATCTAAATACTTTAGAAGAGTCAGGCGGCGATTAGCACAGCCTACGCCCTTTCAATAGAGAGGAGCGCTCTCGCTTTTTCCAGATCTGCGGGGGTATCGACGCCGAGGGGTTCGGTTTGGATTACGGCGGCGTCTATCCGCATTCCATTTTCGATTGCCCTCAGTTGTTCCAGATTCTCTCGTTGCTCCAACACGCCGCGCGGCAGGCCAACGTATTTGGCAAGCGCCGGCCGTCGGTAAGTGTACATGCCGACATGGTGATAATGAGGTCCGTTTCCATATGGGATGATCGCGCGGCTAAAATACGTGGCTCGCCCAATCGACTCACCGGAAGCCAGAGCCAATGCGATCTTTACCACCTGTGGTGCATGCAGCTCCACATGATCCTCAATCAAGGTCGCAAGTGTGGCGATTTCACAGGCTGGATGGCGAGCCAATGGTGTCAGCGTGGCCCGTATGGTCGCTGGGTCGATAGTAGGCAAATCACCTTGGAGAACGACAACTATATCGTGCTTCTCGTCAGGATCGACTTCCCTCAAAGCGGCGTACGCTCGGTCTGAGCCTGAGGGAAGAGCAGCGTCGGTCAAGATTGCTTGCCCCCCGACGTCTTTAACAACCTCAGCGATCTCCGGTTCTCCGCAAGCTACGACAACTGGGCCAATGTTTGCTTCAATACCTCTGCACCAAACGTGTGTGATCATTGGCCGCCCATTGATATCGCTTAGAGCCTTACCCGGAAGTCTGGTGGAACCCAGCCGCGCCGGTATTATAATAATGGGATGCACGAGCCTAGCCTCTCTTCACTGGCATGATCTTCGAAAGCACAACTTGCGTCAAAGGCGGATGATAGGAATGGGAAAGCGGATCCGTATCTCTGCTACAGCGCCGCGCTCCGATCTCCGCAGCGACCCAGTTCTCCACCTGTTTATACTTTACAGAACAGGTGAATCAGCAAGAAAACTCCACAGGATTAAGGAAGTTGTTCAAGGGTAATGCTTCTGAGGCCCTGAATTATAACGCAGTTATAATCCAGTCGCTAGGGTTATCAGATAAATTAATGGTGTAGTTTTCTTTGCAGCAATTTGACATTCCTTTTCTGGACCGCAATGTTGCTGGTATTGGCTGAAGTCGACAGCTGCATAGTCGTTCTGTATCCGCTTTCTAAAACGCAGTGAAATGCTACTCGGCAGCGAGCTTCGCGATCGCAAAGCTGCTTCGGACGCAATAAAGGGGTGCGATGCGAGGGTATCTACTTGAAGCGGTAAACGCTATGCGTCCGAGTAGTGGATTTCAGATGTGACTTCTTGCAAGCTCGGACATTCCGTTATGACGAAGTGCTATTCATCATTGATCCGGTCGATCTTGTCCGGAGCCTGACCGGCCAAATCTGAGCGAGTTCCATAGCAGCTCGGTTAAGAGCGTCACCCAGTTCTGGCCAACGATCCGTTGTAATTCGAATGAGCGGGCCTGCGACAGAAATTGTTCCGACAACCGCGGCATCCTCGGCAGAACTCGATCGGAACGGTACGGCGATAGCCGCGGTGCCGGCTTCAACTTCTTCGACAGACGTTGCGAAACCCCGTTGTCGCGCTTCGTCTAACCGAACCCTCAGTTCGTCGACAGACCGAGCCGCGTTCGGCCCCAGCCTACATGTTGCGCCAAAACCACGGGAGTAAACGATTTCCAGCGCCTCCTCCTCCGGCAATGTGGAAAGCCAAGCTTTTCCGTTAGCGGTTGCGTGAAGAGCGATTTCCTGTCCCATGTCTGGATCGTAACGCAAACCAGCGATGGCGCCCTGTGCCTTCGCCACCCAGACCAGATCCCGATTTTCCAGGACAGCAAGACGGCAACATTCTTGCGTTTCTGTGGCCACTCTGTTCAGAACAAGCTGCACAACGTCCAGAAAATTGCGACAGTCGAGATTGCGGAATGCCAATGTGCTCATTCGAAGCGACAGCGCATAGTTCTTGCTTTCGGCGTCTTGAATGACCCATCCGTGATTCAACAGCGTCGCAATGAGCCGATGAACCACGCTGGCCGGCATGTTGAGGCGATGAGCAAGCTCCGACAATCCGATAGGCTCAATTTCGCCCGCTAAGAACTCTAGTAACGCAAGGCAGCGGGAGACAGCAGCAACAGTCAACTTGATTGTCTCCTTTCCGAGCAACTTTTGAGTTTGCCTCCCCGCTCCGCCCCCGTTCCGGTGGCTTCGGTAATTGAAAATGTCCTTGCGGCCGTTGTGAGCACCGGCTTCAGCTTTGAGAATGAATAGCTGGTTGCGCTAGTATGCCCCACCGGTATGCGCTCTGCTACATCCTCTCGGGTCGTGGCAGAATCCTGCCTCAGCCGGGTCGGCAGCGGCTTCACGCTTTTCACGCGAACCTTGCCGAGATGCTCATTCAGAACCGACAAATTGGTCACCTGGGCCAGAGCAAAACTCTTCCTTCATGTTGACGGTTTTGACCAAGCGAGCCCGTACGGGGTGCAGCAAAGTTGGGGTGATCTGCAGTGTAGCGGACCTCTAGTACCTCTTCCAGAAAACGCTATCTGGCGCAAAACTGACATGTTAGTTCCTCCCTCTTCATCATGCGGTCCCCACAACATCCGTACCGCAGGTAGCTTCTGGGGCTGGCGAGGAAGGAGATTCAAAAAGCGTGCCACTTTAATCAAAAGAGCCCAGGAAGAATTTTTCTGTTATTATTCTAGCTGTCCTGGGTGAGGAGGAAGCCGGATTGAACAGCACCTCGTCGCGGATGCGACAAACCGGACAAAGCTCGGCTGGATGGCTTCGCCCTAGACGAAGAAATACCGAGGAGAAGGAGCGGCTGGTCGCCGCGACATTTGAGCCTGGGGCCAGTGTTTCCGAGATCGCGCGATCGGCTGGCATTCATGTGAGCCAGCTTTTCCGGTGGCGCAAGGAACTCTGCCAGATCTCCGCGCCGTCCGTGCCGCATCTTGTTCCCGTGGAGGTCGTCGAGGCGACGCAATCACCGATATCCCGATCGCGCAAGAAGAGCAGCATGGTGACGATCGAGCTTGGCGGCGCCCGCCGCCTGCGGGTCGAGAGTGATATCGATAGCGAGGCGCTCGGCCGGATCCTGGATGTGCTGGAGCGGCGATGATCTCGATCTCGAGCGGTGTGAAGGTGTGGCTCGCCACTGGCTATACGGATATGCGCAAGGGCTTCCCCGGCCTGTCGCTGATGGTGCAGGAGACATTGAAGCGCGATCCGCACAGCGGTCATTTGTTCTGTTTCCGCGGGCGGCAGGGAGGGCTGATCAAGGTGAAGGTCGCAAAACTCAATAGCTCGATCTTCCGCCCGAAAGATCGAAAACACCTCCCGTGGAAAATGTGCACTCGTCACTTGCGAGCCAAGCGACCATGGCCGCAACTTCGTCGACGGAGCAGAAACGCTTCATTGGAATGCGATCGAGAATATAAGTGCGGCGCTGGTCCTCAATCTCATCAATCATGCCGCCGTCAACTGCAGTTGGTGTGATACAGTTCACCAAGACCCCGCTTGTGGCGAGCTCCTTGCCAAGAGTCTTGGTCAGAGCGATGACCCCTGCCTTGGAGGCAGCATATGCTCCCGCAAGCTCCATCCCCTCCTTTCCTTGAACCGAGGCTATGTTAATGATTCGGCCATAGCCAGCTTGAACCATGTCGCTTGCGACAGCCTTACAGCAGACAAATGTGCCTGTCAGGTTCACGTCAGTAACGCGCCGCCATGTCTCGGTCGTGATTTCGAGTACACGCGCTACAGGGCCGAGAAGGCCGGCATTGTTCACCAAGATTTGAACTGGTCCGAGAGCTTCACGAACCGACGCCAGCGCCGTTTCGACGTTAGCTTGCACGGTGACGTCGCAGTGAATCCTAAGCACTGAATCGCGACTCGCTTGTTCGTTCCCCGAAAGATCGAAGACTGCTACGCGCGCGCCATCTCTAAGGAGTCGCGCTACAATTGCGCGGCCGATCCCGCCTTGCCCACCCGTTACAATCGCTACCCGTCCTGCCAGAGTCGCTTCGCTCATATACGTTCTCCTGTTTTATCCAAAGTCTACCTTGGAAAAGCGAGGACGGTCTCAACCAAATTCCGAAATACTTGATAACCAGCGGTAGTTATATCAAGCGACATAAAGCTGATCGAAATTTGGCAAAGACAGTCTCGAAAATATTGCGCATATTGCCACAATCATTCGATGCTACCTGTGAGGGCAGTCGCGAACTCTGTTGGCGTTAAGAGTTGTCCGGATGTGGGGCGGCCCGATCCCCTCACGTGGGAAGGGAGATCCCGCCGCAGAGCGAGGTTGTGAACCACGATTATTTTCGATATTTGGCCTGCCAGAAGCGCTTCGCAGCCTGCAGTGCCGTTTCGTGCTTTCGCCACGATCTTTTGCTCTCCCATCGACGATGACTATCTCTGCGTCAAGACGCTCCCAAGTCTTGTCAATTCAGACCCCCCGAGGGCAAACGTCGCCTGACACGTCCTCCCTCAACCCTGTTCGTCCACTCCACCGCCACTGCGGCCTCCTTGTGCATAGCGACCGTCATGGTCCGTTGTCCGTTCTCAATCTCAAAGGCCTCAAGAACCCGTCCCTTACTGCTTGGCAATGGCGTCAAAAGAGAGCAATCTCTCCAGCAACTGCGGCATATCCCTAAGCGGCACCATGTTCGATCCGTCAGAAGGTGCGTTATCAGGATCCTGATGCGTCTCGATGAAGACGCCGGCAACACCGACTGCAACGGCCGCTCGCGCAAGAGTCTCGACAAATTCCCGCTGGCCCCCAGACGAACTGCCCTGCCCACCCGGCTGCTGCACCGAATGGGTAGCGTCGAATACCACCGGCGCGCCGAGCGCCGCCATGATCGGCAAGGAGCGCATATCCGAGACGAGCGTGTTGTAACCGAAGGATGCGCCGCGCTCACACAGAAGCACGTTCGGGTTGCCGTTCATGGTAAGCTTGGCGAGCACGTTCTTCATATCCCAAGGTGCTAGGAACTGCCCCTTTTTCACGTTGATCGTGCGTCGCGTTTTAGCAGCCGCCACGAGCAGGTCCGTCTGGCGCGACAGGAAGGCGGGAATCTGTAGAATATCGACTGTCGCAGCCACTACGGGACACTGCTCTTCGGTGTGGATGTCCGTCAGCACCGGAAAGCCGTATTCCTTTTTGAGACTGGCAAAAATCTCCATCGCCTTTGGAAGGCCGACGCCGCGCTTGCCGGACAGCGAAGTACGGTTCGCCTTGTCGAAGGACGATTTGTAAACAAGGCCGAGGCCGAACGACCTGCAGAGCTCAGCAAGCTTGCCGGCCATCATAAACGCATGTTCGCGGCTCTCCATCTGGCAAGGGCCGGCGATTAGCGTGAACCGATTCTTCTGCGAAAATACCACCTGGCCGGCACCGTTGCCGACGACGACCACCGAATTGGTCTCCATCAAATATCCTCCAAAGGGCGAACGGTCGAGAACTTCACGTCCCTTCGCCAACATTCTTTTGACGCTCTCCTGCTTCGTAACGTCACATCTGATCGGCAGAAGGGAGCCGCCGCTCACTTTTCGGACCAGAAGCATTAGCGGGGGCACAGTGCTCCCTGTATATAGTCATGCCTCCCCTTCTTCATAAGTTTAAACGAAATGTGAAAGAGAATTTAACGTGCAATAGAAGGAAAAAACGATAAAGATAAATGAGGCCCTCAACGGAATTCTCTGAACTATGAAGATTATTTTCTCTAGACACGGAAATACTTTTTCAGCCGGCGCGGAAGCAATATGGACGGGTGGCCAAGCCGATCCTTCCCTCGTCTTGGAAGGGGAACGTCAGGCCCGACGACTCGGGACGGCACTGCGGGGCGCAAGGCGCATACCATCCACTGCTTTTTGCAGTCCTTTGCGAAGAACAAGCGCTTATGCAGAGATCGCTTTGGCGACCTCTGGTGCAAGGCGGCCTCCCGTCCCCGACTCGAGACTCGCCGAGATAGATTATGGCGACTGGGAAGGCCTCTCCAATATTGAAGTGGTCCGTCGTTTTGGCGCCCGTAATTTCTTCGACTGGTATCGGCGCAGTATATGGCCCATATCGAACTGGAAGACGGAACAGAATGTTTATTTTGATGCGATCGATAGCTTCCTTATGGATCTCAAGGGCTCCTACAGACCCACCGAAACCATCCTCGTGGTCACTGCTCATGGGCCTCTCAAGTGTATAGGACGGCGCCTTATGGGAAGATTCGGAGATTTTTCGGTAGCGCAGTTGGCCCGAGTTGATACTGGCAACATCTGCGAATTGGAAATGGGGGATGGCTTCATCCGACCGGTTACCTGGAATGAGCCTCCGGGGATCCTGCTTCCATCGGCTTAGCCAAAATGAAGTGCCAAGATTATCTCGCGAAATGAGAGCCGACCGGCGGTAGCTGCCTACTCTCGACAGCCGGGCAAGCGACAACTTGTCGACATAAAATCTCACCCTAGTAGCAGATTCTTGGCGCTGTCTTACGAACCCCCTCCGAAGGGTAAGAACTGACGGCTTACGAGAATTGCAGGTAGGGCGCACTCCGAGGGGTGAAAGCGGCCGGTTCTTGCCCCGCATTCCAGCGCACAGCACGAGGAGCTCTCCAGAAGCGGCCCATCGGTCGTTGAACCCCTCAGAGGGAAAGGAGCAGAAAACGAATGCGCCCATTCGAGGGCGCGCGAAAACACCCGGATTTGAGCAGCGGCAATTGCCGGCCAGGGTGGACTTAGCCAAAGTCTGCGGCCTTACCAGCACCCAGGAACGCAAACGGCTATGGCTCAGATTAGGACCAAGGCTTTCAGGCTTTTTCATTTTGTCCTCCTGATAGAGTCTCAGTTTCGGCCATACACTGGGTAGCGTTCAGGCCGAATTTCCCCCCCCGGCTCTTCCCACACCTCGCCCACAGACCCCCCGCAGCGCATTCCGCTATTCGTTTCCACATCTCTTCGGAATAGAAGGCCGATAAAGCGACCAACTGTATCCTCGACAGACAAGACATCGCCACCATCGCGGAGAAATATCTGGACGGCGTCACTTGGGCTGGCGTTGTCCTGAATTGCGTCCGGGGGCCGCTGGATGTACGGATCCACAGTCGCTTCCAACTCCAAATGCTGCGCTCGCATTAAATCGCCCGCGATTATTCGCGGGTTGATCACACCAATGATTTTCTCGTCGCCACCTAGCACAACAGCCACTTCTGCGCCCCGCCCCGCCCCGCATATAGTCACGAGCACCTCCGCGAGCTGTGTACCGGGACGCAAGACTGGGATAGTTCCTAGCGGCCACATGAAGTCACTCACTCGCGCGAGTTTTCTGCCAAGACTTCCGCCTGGATGGAAGCGTGCAAAATCGCGTTCAGTGAATCCGCGGCGCTCCTGTATGATAAGCGCTAGGGCATCGCCGAGCGCCATCATTGCAGTAGTGCTAGTGGTCGGTGTAAGTCCTAGGGCGCAGACCTCCTGCACCGACCCGATATCGAGCACGCGATGCGCTACTCGCGCTAGCGAAGAGTTCGGGCGCCCGGTTATCAATGCGATGAGTACCGGCTGCTCCTTCAAAGCCCACACGACCTGTCTGAGTTCTTCGGTTTCGCCCGAGTTTGACAGGGCAAGAAATACGTCACCTGCACTAACACGCCCGAGGCTGCCATGAAGGGCGTCAAGTGGATCAAGTGAAATCGAGCGCGTACCCGTCGAGGCAAGCGTTGCCGAGATTTTTTTGCCGACAAGACCTGATTTGCCGACTCCCGAAACGACGACCAGAGCGGGTGTTGAGAGTATGTGCTCCGCTAACATACAAATCTGTTCATCGAGGCGGGCCGCCACTAATTCGAGCGCTTTCGCCTCACGGCGGATTACCTCGCGCGCTCTGCCGAGCATTTGTGGCCTATCTGCACAAGTTCTCTTTGAGTAAGGGGTATTCGTCTGATTTCGACCGCTCATGATCCTGGGCACCTGGAATATTTACGTCGATCACGAACACCATAGTCACCTGTGGGTCAGCGGTGTGTGTTATTGTTGTGAATATTTGTTGCTTTTTTATTTTTGGCCCACACGAGAGCCTGCCCCCGGAACTCGGGGCTGAGCCGGAAGCGGGTCGGCTTTGTCCATCGTGATTCGCTGGTCTAGACTTGAGCGAGATTACGGCACGGGTTGGACGAAGGCCGTCCACCGGAAATATTGTCCAAGGCAGTGGGTACCAATACGTTGACGAATAGAGATCCGCAATTCGCGGCTCTTTATTTTTGGGCTTCGGCGGCCTGGGCGATGCTTGGACGAGCTTTTCGACTTTCTGAGAAACTGTTTCCTTGAGACGTTCAGCGCTAGGTTTCAGGCTTTCTTCGGCAACCTTAATCCGCGCGTCGATAGCCGCTACGTCCGGTGTCGCCTCCGCTTCGTTTCCAGATCCGCCACTCGACGCCGCTTTAGCGCGTTTCGGTTTCGGCAGGCTAACTATGCGATTCACGGTGCGAGCTGCGGACTCCTTTGTTGCCGGCGCCGGTATCACGGTCGCAGCGATAGTTGGCATCGCCTCAGCGCCATTAACTGGTGATGTCATTCTCTTTTCGAAATCAGCCATCCCGGCAGTCGGGGCACCGACATCTTCGGCGCGTTGGCCTGCCCGGTTGTAATCGTCGGTCAAAGCCGGAACCGGCTGTACCGGGAGGTATTCGATCGGTGGTATATCCGGGGTGTGCGCCTGCGAAAACGCCCCTGCGGACTTGAACGGCTGTGTCTCGAAAAAGCGCAGCTTGTCGCCGAGGATCGGGCGTTGGCCTTCAACAAGCAGTACCATCTTTCTCTCCGGCATCTGTCGGAGTTGACCTCACCGAGATTGCGTCGGCCGCTATAAAACGGGCTTTCCAGCACATAGCTGATAGCGCCTGCCAATGACCTGTTGAGCGGTCACCTGCCACACCGAGTTTTCGGATTCGGTATTTTCTGGAACGTGAATGCTTGCCGTGTTCTGGATATCGGTCGTGCGATTTCTACGTTCCTTGCGAATGAAGTCGAGAGGATTGTAGCGGTTCGTCCGCTCCGCACCTGGCGCGAAAAGGAAGACCTGACTGCCGTTGCGCCGGCGATATCCCCAAGGGCCTCCCCGGCCTGTCGCTGATGGTGCAGGAGACCTTGGAGCGCGATCCGCACTTACGTGTCGGTCATGGTTATGTGGCGGCGCGGTCCCGAAGCGGTTAATTCCGCGGGGATCGAGAGCTTTGCCGCCACATAATATCTCATCACTTTCTCCTTCGGGCTTAGGATTTCCCTGGCATTCCCGTGACGGAGAGAGTGTAAAGTTGAGGCTTTATCTCAAATATCCGAGTGTTCTCAGACGGCACTTGGTGAAGAGATGGATCGCATTGCGGCGCCTTTCTCCCAGGTCGGTTACAAGCACACCTCCGCCGAGGTCTGTATCAGTCGGCTTGCCAGATTCGGCGATTTCGCGGCCGTCAGCGCCAGAAGGGCGACGATCGAACAGGATATAATCGATCGCGTCGTGCATAGCTTCCGGACAGCAACACCACCTATAGCGGCTCGAGCCCGCCGCATTAACCCACGTTTACAATAAATTCACGCAATCTTCACGACCGCAAGTCGCCGGCGATGATAACGTCATGACAAGTTCTGAGATTAGGCGCGTCAAAAGGAGCTGACGTAGATTTAGGCTTCGGACTTAGGCACAGCATGCAACTCGGGATCAGCAGCCAAATGGCAAAAAGAGTTCTTATTGTGGATGGTAGTCGCGATGTTGCCTAAGTCATGACGGCGCGGGACGGTGTACCCAGATCGATAGTCACAAGGCAGTCGCCAGCCCAAGGCATCGCTATGTATTCCGGCGGTGTGTTGGTCCTCTGCGTCATGGACGCCATGATTAAATGGTTGTCGGCCGACTATTCGATCGCTCAGATTGTATTTTTTCGCGCCGTTGTGGGGCTTGTTCCGACGTTGGCGATGCTACTGAGGCCGCCCGGACTGGTTTCGTTGAAAACCCGCAGGGTCGGCGCGCATCTGCTGCGCGGGCTTGTCAGCCTCGTCGGCATGTTCGGCTCTTACTGGGCCCTCGCGGTGATGCCGTTGAGCACCGCGTACGCCATCGGCTTTGCCGCGCCAATGTTTATTACTGCCATGTCGGTGCCAATTCTGCACGAGAGCGTGGGCTTAAAGCGCTGGCTGGCAGTGCTTGTTGGGTTTGTAGGCGTCCTTATCATGATCCGTCCGGGCGTCGATGGCGCGTTCGGCGGAGGCGCCATAGCCCTTATCGCCACCGCTGCGCACGCCCTCTCAATGGTGATGGTCCGTCTTTACAGTCGCACCGAGAGCAACGTTGCGATGATCTTTTACGGCAACATCGTTATCATAGCCGCAACCGGTGTACAGATGCCCTTCCACTGGCTGACGCCGGGGTGGGGGGACAGCGGCCTTCTTGCCCTCGTCGGCCTCCTCGGTGGCGTCGGTACTCTTATGATGGCGCAGGCGTACCGCCTTGCGACACCATCGATTGTGGTGCCGTTCGAGTATACAGGGATGATATGGGGCGTTGCGCTAAGTTTTTTTATCTGGGGTGTTATACCTGACCAGTGGACTTGGATCGGGTCGCTCGTTGTCATCGGTAGCGGCCTTTACATCCTGCACCGGGAGATGAAAAGCCTGAGCACTGCCTTCGCCACTTGGAAATTTCGCTGACTCGCCCGGCGAAAATGGGGTTCAGCCTCATAAGCGAAAGTGAACAGCTTGTCCCCTCGGGTTGTCACGCTTGTTAGAATCGCAAAGGACTACGGGACTCACGGCGGCGAGCATCGCCAGGGTTTTGGAGGATCTTGGCCATGTCCGAGACGACGAGGCGGTCAGCGACCTGGCAGATGAGCTTCGGCAGCTTGCCGTCAGCGCCGGCACCGTCGGGATGCTGACCGGCGCGTTCATAGCCGCCGTACGACATGGCTTCGGACGCACGGTCGGAGCCTGGCTCGCCGACGCTCTGCTGGCGCAGCGGCTGGGTTGGCCGCAGGCGATGCCATTGATGGGGCGCGGAGGTGGCTTTGGGCTCAAGTCCCGGCCGCTCCCGCCGTTCGTCAACTGCCATTGCGGCGGCGAGCACCGAGGATGAAGCCGACCGTGCGAAGGGTCTGCTCGTGGCTCAGGCGCGCGCAGAACTGCGGGCAATTGATCTTTCAGCCGAGCTCGAACGTCGGGCAGGCCGGCTGCTTGCCGTTGCCCGAAACTCAGGGCCAAGGCAGCGGACACTGTTGTCGAAAAGCTCCTGTCCGACGACGCGATCTTCGCCTCGGAAAAGATCGCAGGCATCAGCGATCGTGGGCTGCGTCGCCTGTTCGACCGGCTGGTCGAACTCGGCGCCGTCCGCGAATTGTCAGGCCGATCGACCTTCCGCAGCTACGGGCTCTGACGACCATGGCGGAGGCTGTGCGCAGGCGAGGGGGAAGCCGGTCAGGTGACCGTCGATCAGCTGACCGGCTGCTTGAACCGGGAGCTGGATCACCTGCCGCCGGGGGTGCGCTGGCGCGAATGGATGCATCGCGTCGAGGCGACGATCTTCGCGGCAAGCGAACCGGCCGGCCGGGCGACGCTGGCACGCATCGTCGGCAAAAGCTGCAACATCGATCTGATCATCGATGACATCCGCGAAGAGCTGCGCGGCCGTCCCTACGACTTGGTCGCCGTCGCCGGCGTCACGGTCTCTTCGGATTTTTCCGAAACTCCTTTGACATCGGCTAACGCCGATGGCGGCCGTCGATCCAAAATTTCGCGAGCGCCGAATGACCGGATCCGCGCCAAAGAAAAGGGCGGCATTGCTGCCACCGTTCGGAGATTGTTGAAATGCGTGGACCTTAGAACCCCATTCCACCCATGCCGCCCATGCCGCCGCCGCCCATGCCGCCAGGCATGCCGCCGCCAGCCGACTCCTTCTTCGGAGCCTCCGCGATCATGGCTTCGGTGGTGACCAGCAGGCCGGCGACCGAGGCCGCATCCTGGAGAGCCGTGCGAACGACCTTGACCGGATCGACGATACCCATGGCGATCATGTCGCCATACTCGCCGGTCTGGGCGTTGTAGCCGAAGGTCGCGCCCTTGTTCTCGAGGATCTTGCCGGCAACGATCGATGCTTCGGCGCCTGCATTCGCGGCGATCTGGCGGGCCGGAGCCTGCAGCGCGCGACGCACGATGGCGATGCCAGCGGCCTGGTCGGCATTGGCGCCGGTGACGGGGATGGCCAGCGAGGCGCGGAGCAAGGCGACGCCGCCACCGGGTACGATGCCTTCTTCGACGGCCGCGCGGGTCGCGTTGAGGGCGTCATCGACGCGGTCCTTCTTTTCCTTGACTTCCACTTCGGTCGCACCGCCGACGCGGATCACCGCAACGCCGCCCACGAGCTTGGCGAGACGTTCCTGCAGCTTCTCCTTGGCGATGTCATTTTTTGCGAGCTTCTTTTCGGAAAGGGCGAGCCTGGGGCGACAGCATGGCGAATCCCGTTGCTTCGCCATGCCGCAATTCGAAGAACTTCCGCCACGTCATTCAGCGCGTCGGGGGTAGAGAGAGGTCGAAGCCGAACCATTGCAGGCTGAGCTTCTTCAATGTGCCGTCACTGACCGCGCCGGCTATCGCCTTGTTGAATGCCTCCACCAGGTCGCCATCATCCTTCCTGATGCCGATTCCAATACCGGGTCCCCACGTCCCCCCAAAGAGTTGCGGACCATAGAAAGCCGCGTTCTGGCCGTCCGGGCTGTCCAGAAACAGCTTCCAGTTGGAGTAATCCGCCAACCCACCGTCGATCCGGTCGGCGGCGAGATCTAACTTCAGGTTCTCCAGGGAGTCGTAGCTCCGGATCGTCGCCACCTTGCCGAACAGGTCGGTCAAGACTGCCTCGGAGTTGGAGGAGCGCAGCACCAAGGGTTTTCCCGGTCAAGGCCTCCTTGAGCTGGTCGAGGATCGCCTGTTTGCCAGCGTCCATTCCCGTGAGATCGAGCTTCCGCGTTATGTCAGTTGGCGGCAGTTTCAGATCCCGACGCATGACGATCTGGTTGGTGCCGACAGCGTAAGGCTCCGAGAAGGCTATGGTCTTCTTCCGTTTTTCGGTGATGGACATCCCGGAAATAATTGCGTCGTATTTTCCAACGGTGAGCGCAGGGATGATCCCGTCCCAATCCTGCGCCACAAATTTGCATTCAATGTTCATGCGGCGGCACAATTCCTTGCCGACGTCGATGTCGTAGCCGACGAGCTGGCCGCTGGCATCGATGGAGTCCCATGGCGGGGACGCGCCCTCGGAGGCAATCGTGATCGCGGTTCGGGTGCCGGCGTGCGCACTTATTGTCCACAGCATGGCTGCGGCGAAGGCGATCGGAAAAAGACGTCCAGGCATGGCTATATTCCCCTTTTCTGGTTGAGTTGTCCGTTGATGTCTCGGGCCGCATAGACCCGCGCCAAGTCCGGCTGTAGTCCGCAATAGATGCCGACAGCATCGGTGCGCCAATGCATGGCCAGTTCGGCGAGATCGATGTGTTCGCCGCCGGCTGATCCGAGCAGGACCGCCTCGTCGCCGAAGGCCGCGTCCGGGACGCGGGACAGATCCACGCGCACATGCTCCAGGTGCGGGGGAGCAAGCAGCGGGACTCGCTTCCCGCGGATGATCGCGCTGGCGCCAAACGGCAAATCCCTCGGCAGGCCGTGTCCCCAGCCGATCCCAAGCACACCAATCCGCATGTCGGGGCTATAACCGGGGAGATCAGGTGCGGGTCCAATGCTGGCGTCGGCCTGCTTCACTGAGACGAGCCGGGCCTTGATCGCGTGAAGGGCCGGCCTGAGGGCGAGTGGGCGTACTTCCGAGGTCACCGCCCAGTTATCGAGCTCGGATATGCTCGAAAAGGTGATTGTAAGATCCTGCTCCGAGACGGCGCTGGCCCATTGGGGATTTATGCCCGGGTAGAGGAGAATTGGGGGCCGGGGAGCCCGTGTGGGGGAGCATGAGATCCTATGGGGAGTGGATAGCGACCTACGTTGTGGCAAAGTGAGGTTGCTCAAAAACTCACTGGAGGAGAACCATGCATTCTGCAGCTGATCATCCAGAGGCGTCTGTCGCAATCCGCGTCAATCTTGGCGCGATTTTTGTTTCGATGGAACTCGGGAAATCGACTTGGCTAATCACATCTCTCTCGCCGGGCGGTGGAGAGAAAATGTCGAGACACGCCGTTACCGGCGGCGATATCACCGGACTGTTTGCGCGCTTTGATGACCTGCGCAAGAAGGCGCAGGCGCGCACGGGCAAGTGCTATCCGCTCGTGGTGATTCAGGAAGCTGGTCTCGACGGGTTCTGGATCGATCGGGTGCTGCGCCAGCAAGACTGGATCGAAAGCCATGTCGTCGATGCCGCTTCGATTGCCGTGTCGCGTCGGCGTCGCCGTGCGAAGACCGACCGGATCGACGGCGAGACGCTGGTCCGCACACTGATGGCCTACAGGCGCGGAGAGCCGCGTGTCTGCTCGATGGTGCGGGTACCAACGCCCGAGGACGAGGACCGTCGCCGGATCAGCCGGGAGCGCAAGACGTTGATCGCCGAGCGGATCGAGCACTCCAACCGGATCAAGGGCCTGCTCTTCAGCCAGGGAATTAGGGATTATGAACCACTACGCCGCGATCGGCGCAAGCGTCTGGATGAGCTTCGCACTGGGGATGGCCGGGCGCTGCCTGTCCGCATCAAGGCCCAGATCAACCGAGAACTAGATCGTCTTGAACTCCTGCTTGCACAGATCAAGGCCGTGGAGGCCGAGCGGGACGCGCTTTTGAGTGCGCAGATTGCAGATACGTCTATGCCGGGCGCCATGCTGCTGAAACTCAAGGGCATAGGACCAGAGTTCGCGGAGGTCCTCCATTCCGAAGGGCTGTTCCGGCACTTCGACAACCGCAGGCAGGTTGCCTCCTATGCCGGGCTCGCGCCATCGCCATGGCAGAGCGGATCGATCGACCGCGAGCAGGGCGTCTCGAAGGCGGGTAATTCACGATTACGGGTGACGATGGTCCAACTCGCCTGGCTGTGGCTGCGCCATCAGCCGGACTCAGCGCCGGCCCGCTGGTTTCGGGAACGGGTGACACGCAATGGCGGTCGTCTCAAGAAGTCCGCAATCGTGGCGCTCGCCCGCAAGCTGCTCGTCGCGCTCTGGAAATACGCGACCGCAGGCATCGTCATAGAAGGAGCGGCCATGAAGTCAGCCTGACGGCATCGAACCTGATTTCCTATCCCTGGGGCCTAATCAGCCCGACGGATCCAGGTGAACGAACCGAACAATTCCATGGCTTCCAACAACCGTGCATGAGAATGGTTTCGTTCATCTGAGCCCCGCACCCGCCGTAAGCGGGATATTGGTGCAGCCGTTGCGAGCGGCGACCGCATGTGAGGTGGACCAGGTTCGGATGGCGGACCGCGTCACGCAATCGGGCTCAGACCCTGGATACCGGACGAAATAGAGGTCTAGGATTCAATTTGACACAAAGTTCCCCATGTGAGGAACTGTGGGGCGGTTATGCGGCGAGAGCTGTTTCGTCTGGTTCGTGATTGTCGTTCGCCATACCGGGATACCATTGCTGGAAGGTCGAGCGCAGGGAGCCGTCGAGGGTCTGCGTGCGGGTTTGCAGCAGAAGATGCGCGCCGATCCTGCTCCACTGCATCTGCTGCTTTTTCGCGAACCGCTTGCTGATGACGGCATTGACGGTTGCCTCGACGAAGGCCGAGGATATCCGCTCACCGGACCGGTAGCGTTCGCCGTAGTTGATCAGGCTTGCGCTGTTGGAAGCGATGTAAGATCGGAACTCGCCGATGGCCGTCAGGAATTTGCGCATGATCGGGTAGTCCGTTTCGAGCGCTTCCGCATCGAATTGCAGGTCGCCGATTTCCTCACTGGCACGGTACGCATTGCCATGCCAGAGATGCCATTTGATCCTGCGGAGGGTTTCAAGGATGTCCTGCCCGGCCTGCTCATTATGGTTTTCGACACCCTGGCCGAATTGACGCAGGACCGTGATGCGCATGGTGATGTGGAACCAGTCGAGGACATGTTCGCTTGCCGGCGCAATCATCTCGGCAAGCGAGCGGACCTCTTCTCCTCCGTCGGTGATGAAGGTGATGTCCTGATTGGCCTGAACGCCCTGCTTTTTAAGATGGTCAAGGATACGCCGCTGCGGCTTGCGATCGTAGCCATGGACAAAACCGATGTAACGGGCATCTCCGTCCTCGGGTAAGGAGCGGCCGACGATCAGTTCGAAGTTCTTCTTTCGATCGTTGCGGTCCCGGATATACCCACCATCCAGACCGATGACGATGCGGCCATCGGGAACGGGCAGGTTCATCCAGTCGCGCGGACAGGCATCCTGCATGAAGGAAACCCGCTCTTCGGTCAGTTCCCGCTCGATGCGCCTGGCGGCCTGCAAGGCGTGCTGCCGAACCGTCGTGGCGTTGGCGCCGCTCTCGACCGGCAGCACATCGGCTAGCAGCTCGGCCGCGGCGGCATAGGGCACGAGCGATGCCCACCGCGTTTCCAGATAGAGGCGCTCGGGCGCAATGTGGTCGGGGATCAGTTTCCGGAGTGGAGAGATCGTTGCTGGACCGTTTCCGCCGACCGAGTGCGGCAGGTAGTATCGGGGGCTTTTCAGGCGGACGTCGCCAAAGAGCGTATGGAAGGTTATTGGATAACTGCCCTTGCTGCGCAGGCGACGCCCATCCAGCTCGCGGTTTTCGCTCAGCCAAAGTTCCACCTGCGTCTCCACCATCGCCTGCTGTAATTTCGTAAGAAGGCCTTTCGCCTCCAACAACGACAGACCGAGATCCTCGGCGCCCTTCGTCACCTTCACCAGATCGGCGACGGTTTCGGTTGCAATCGTCTCACCATCGTCACCCATAATCTCCAGAACCAGCCGCGCCCGCATCTCATGTCCTCGTAATGAGTTTTCCAGAATGACCGGTGTGGAAAACTGATTGCGCCCGCGACGCCCGTTTCTCCTCTTCGGCCTTGCCGGAAACACTCATAAGGACCATCAGTTAGCAATCCGAAAAACGTCTGGTAAACCGACATGGCCTCGATCCAGCGGGCCGCAAACGCCATCGCAACAGTCCTGATCCGAGCCGGAACGGCGGATATCAATCAACCGGCTGAGGGTCGAGGAGGAACTGACCTTCATCGACCATGCCTATGATGCCGGCGGAACGAAAGGTCTGTTGCTCCAGACCCTGCTCTCGACACCGGGCTGCGGGTTTCCGAGTTCACCCGCCTGCGTGTCGAGGATGTCAGCCTGACGAAGCGCGTGATTGTCGTCGTGCGCGGCAAGGGTTCGAAACGCCGCGAAATACCGATCCGGCGGGAACTGGCGCAGATGCTCCGGCTTCATATAGGCACCCGCCGCGCCGGTCCCCTTTCCAGAGCCGTGAACGTGGTGCCGGCCCCACGCCCTATACCTACAGCCGCCAGCGCATCGGCCAGATCATCCGCCAGATTTCACGGAAGGCCGGGATCACCAAGCGGGTCTATCCGCACCTGCTGCGCCACACAACGGCGACGAAACTATTGTGGCTCGGCATGGACATTACCGATGTGCAGCGCTTTCTCAGCCACGAGAACATCGAAACACCCGCTATTACGCCGAAACCACGGCCGCGACCTTGCGCCGGAAATTCGATCAGGTCACGGATCCGACCGAGCGGGCACTGCGTTCGGGAATCCGGCACAATCGTGGTGATGATGCCGCACCTCATGGCGACCGACCTGCTTTCGAAAGATCGAAGTGTAAGGCCTGTCACATCTGCTGATGCATAAGGTTGAGATGTTCGCCTTGCCGCAAACGCTCATTCGCTTTCCGGCGCTCGAAGTGCTCTCCCAACCAGCTTGCGCGCTCCTTCAGTCTATCCAGCGAGGCGCGCAGTTCGTCCGCACGATCAGGATCGTCCAGCGCTGCGAGGGATTTCGTTTCGGCCACTTCCTGCAGAAACTCCGCCGCACTCTCCAGATCGTCCATCATCTCATAGCCGAAGGCGTTGTCCTGCCGCCACATCCAGCCTTCCGGCCCGCCGCAATCCTCCTGCGGGCAGATGCCGTCTCCTCCCGTGCAGGCCGGATAGCGAGTGCCCGGTTTGACAGGCCGCCGTTCCTCAAGCCGGATCTCGTGTTCCCACGGAACGTTCAGATCGTACTCGTACAGGAACCGGCTGCCCTTGCGCAGCTTCAGATCGGCAAGAGCAATGGCAGGGGAGCGGGCACCCGTCTCCCACGAACCGTACCGCACCGTGTGAATGATGAATTGATAAAGGTGTATGCCTTCCCATCCCATCGCGACCTGAAGGACGCCATGAAACTCGCGTAGCGTCATCGTCGAGGGAACCTGAACCCTACGCCACACCATCGGGCTCACGTCGTGCAGCCAGATGCGGAATTGCAGGATGGAAATCACATCCTCCGAGGCTGCCGCCTCTCCGGCAGTTTTCGTCGCTGCCCGTTTTGCCCTTCTCAAATCCGCCGGTCCCGTCGAAATTCAATGGTGACGACATACTCCGGTCCAGCCCGCCCCACAAATCCTCACATGGGGAACTTTGTGTCAAATTGAATCCTAGACCTCTATTTCGTCCGGTATCCAGGGTCTGAGCCCGATTGCGTGACGCGGTCCGCCATCCGAACCTGGTCCACCTCACATGCGGTCGCCGCTCGCAACGGCTGCACCAATATCCCGCTTACGGCGGGTGCGGGGCTCAGATGAACGAAACCATTCTCATGCACGGTTGTTGGAAGCCATGGAATTGTTCGGTTCGTTCACCTGGATCCGTCGGGCTGATTAGGCCCCAGGGATAGGAAATCAGGTTCGATGCCGTCAGGCTGACTTCATGGCCGCTCCTTCTATGACGATGCCTGCGGTCGCGTATTTCCAGAGCGCGACGAGCAGCTTGCGGGCGAGCGCCACGATTGCGGACTTCTTGAGACGACCGCCATTGCGTGTCACCCGTTCCCGAAACCAGCGGGCCGGCGCTGAGTCCGGCTGATGGCGCAGCCACAGCCAGGCGAGTTGGACCATCGTCACCCGTAATCGTGAATTACCCGCCTTCGAGACGCCCTGCTCGCGGTCGATCGATCCGCTCTGCCATGGCGATGGCGCGAGCCCGGCATAGGAGGCAACCTGCCTGCGGTTGTCGAAGTGCCGGAACAGCCCTTCGGAATGGAGGACCTCCGCGAACTCTGGTCCTATGCCCTTGAGTTTCAGCAGCATGGCGCCCGGCATAGACGTATCTGCAATCTGCGCACTCAAAAGCGCGTCCCGCTCGGCCTCCACGGCCTTGATCTGTGCAAGCAGGAGTTCAAGACGATCTAGTTCTCGGTTGATCTGGGCCTTGATGCGGACAGGCAGCGCCCGGCCATCCCCAGTGCGAAGCTCATCCAGACGCTTGCGCCGATCGCGGCGTAGTGGTTCATAATCCCTAATTCCCTGGCTGAAGAGCAGGCCCTTGATCCGGTTGGAGTGCTCGATCCGCTCGGCGATCAACGTCTTGCGCTCCCGGCTGATCCGGCGACGGTCCTCGTCCTCGGGCGTTGGTACCCGCACCATCGAGCAGACACGCGGCTCTCCGCGCCTGTAGGCCATCAGTGTGCGGACCAGCGTCTCGCCGTCGATCCGGTCGGTCTTCGCACGGCGACGCCGACGCGACACGGCAATCGAAGCGGCATCGACGACATGGCTTTCGATCCAGTCTTGCTGGCGCAGCACCCGATCGATCCAGAACCCGTCGAGACCAGCTTCCTGAATCACCACGAGCGGATAGCACTTGCCCGTGCGCGCCTGCGCCTTCTTGCGCAGGTCATCAAAGCGCGCAAACAGTCCGGTGATATCGCCGCCGGTAACGGCGTGTCTCGACATTTTCTCTCCACCGCCCGGCGAGAGAGATGTGATTAGCCAAGTCGATTTCCCGAGTTCCATCGAAACAAAAATCGCGCCAAGATTGACGCGGATTGCGACAGACGCCTCTGGATGATCAGCTGCAGAATGCATGGTTCTCCTCCAGTGAGTTTTTGAGCAACCTCACTTTGCCACAACGTAGGTCGCTATCCACTCCCCATAGGATCTCATGCTCCCCTCAAAGCGATCAGCGCCACTTAACTCTATCGATTCGATAGAATTAAAAGAGAGAGCGTATTTCAAAAAACAGTCCCCAATCGGATGGAGTTTGCGGAACATCGACTGCAATTGGTTCATTCGATGCAAACTGAGACGGGTCAGGCCAATTGCGATCGCGTATCTGACGGCCAGCTTCCATCAAGCGGTGACGGACCTAGTCGAGATTACTTTTGTCAATCGTCACGGGGCCGGTGACGATGTCTGCGTCGGGCATCATGTGACTTTGTATCCGCGGGCGGTGGCGATCATGAGCCGCGTTCTGCAAAAAGCCCTGTTTGCCGGACTTTCTGACGAAGTCGTCTTCTGGCTCTGGTGCATGCCCACTATCGCGGCGGCGACCTCGCGCACCGGTGGAAGAGCAGCTTGCAGCGTTCTCGAAATTCATCCTGCGCGATGAATCCGAGGCGAACTGACGAAATTACGTCGACTCATTGGTCAGACATCGGTCGGCGCGACGACGATCGACGCGCTGGCGGGGGGTCGGCGCATTGGCCGCGATCCCCGTCGAGGTCGGGAAGTAGCCAGGACCGATCTGTGGTTGAGCGCACACCTTCGATTGTTGACCGGTAAACAGGACACATCGTAACCCGAGCCTCGGACCAGGTGGTAGGAACAGACGCTGACGCCGCGCGGTCCGGCTGCGGGCTTGCTCCAAAGAAGAGCTCGCTATGCGAAGCCTGGAGAGGAGCAGGAAGGCCCATCCTATCGTCAGCAGGCTTATCGGTTTTCCGTCGTGTCGAAAGGTAGCGTTGGTCCATGCATAGGCTACAGGCGTGCCTGCTTTGCATCGTGCGGGCCTTCCTTTTTTCGTCGGCATGCGGTGTCGCGCGGGAACTAATGCATCAGTACCAGACAGAACTCGCACCTGAGTCGAAACTGAGTCCGCTCACTATCTTGTATGTTGTCGCTGCTCCGACAGGTGAGGCCGTGTCAGTCCACAGCACCCCCTAAACACGGCGGTGGCCGTCTCGAGGCGGTGCAAATTGAAAAAGTTTGCGCATGACGAAGCTTAGGAGGTTTGACCCCAACGCGCCGTGCCGCATTCTGAGAACATTCACTATACAATATAATCGCATTGCGGCATTGATTGTCTCCGCAGGCGCAGGTGCCTTTCCGGAGTTCGTCCATTCATGTCGCCCGTCCGCAAGCCCCAGCCGCTCGATCATTCGATCCTCAATGAAATGCTGGCGCTGCACCTCCAGCAGCTTGAGATCGAGAATGGCGGAATGGAAGCCTTCCTCCCCAGGACGGGTTTGGCGCGAGGGACCTACTACACGATGCTGCGCGGTATCGGAAATCCGACCCTCAAGACAATCGAGCGCATCGCTTCCAGGCTCAATATGACCGTATTCGAGTTGCTGGGCTTCGAGATCGACGATGCGCGCAGGGCGCTGAAGAAGCGCGGCGTCGACTATGATGAGCTGACCTCTGCCATCCGGAAAAAAGATGAAGCTACCCGGCGTGTAGCGCGGCAGACCCGGTCGCAGAAGCTGTCGGGCTGAGAGAAACAGAAGGGTGCGCAACCGCAGGACACCGTCAACCACGCCGGCGAGCGCCTGGAAGGCCATACAGAAGAGCGTGGCACGGTCGGCGGGCTGGTCCGAGGTCGACCGGGAAATCGCAATCCCCCGCCGCATGAATGCGACCACGGCGGCGTCGGGCGTCAGCGCCCGCGTCCGGGGGGAATCGCGGCGATAGTCGTCCTCGCGGCGGAGATATTCCCAAGCGACGCCAGCGGCTGACGGTGGATATAACGCTGTCTTCGATGGCTTCGACGACAAGAACTCATCAAAATCGCCCGATGGTGGCAGCTATCTCGGACCTGATGGCCCGAAGGTCCAGGAGTCGTCCTCGCCTGATAACAGCAGCGCTGCGGGCGAAGGTCCCGAATGGGGCGGCAATGGAGGTTTCGTCGACACTGGAAACAATCCGGGGAACGACGCCGCGCCAGGGTACCAGGGTGATTTCGGTGGCGGTTAGCCGAGTGATCCTCCTATGGCGGCAAGGCGGCAGGTGATGCCGCAAGTTGAGCATCGCTCGCACAAAGGAATGAACGATCGCGCCGAGAAATCGCATGTGCCGCTGCGAAAACGGTAACGGGCCACGCAGGGCAGCGAATTCACCTCGAACGCCATCCAGGCATGGGCCGGGTCCGTGTCGAATGGCACTACATCGTGCCTGGCAAGCCGATGCAGAATGCCTCCATCGAGGGCTTCGACGGCCGCCGCGACGAACTGTTGAACGAGACGCTGTTCAACTCACTTTCACTGGTCCCTGGCCCCGATGGCGCGGCGACTACAACAGCGCGCGGCTCAAGTCTTCGGAATGTCGAAGCCCCCAGCCTCCTTATCCAGATATTGAAAGGTCAGGCTCGATGACGGGGAAGGTGAAGGATTGACTGGTCTGGTTTGCGGGCCGAGCTTGTCGGCCGCTCAATCGAAAGCGTCATTTGAGGCACTTGCTCCCCCGCATGCAACTGGAAGACACGCTCGTCCAGTTCCTTGTCTACTTCCGTCAGACGGTGATTGAGGCGAAGGTAGTCCGTCCAGGTCGGCGTGCGGAATGTTTCTGTCCATTGCATGGGCTTCTGAAGGTTGCGCTGGAGCGTCCAATTCCGAGCGCCGACGCGGCTGTGGACATGACGCCGCTGCCGCATGAGGTCGAGGAAGGCCTCGAGATTTCTCTCGGCTATCAGATATTCGACCTTGACCACGATCGGGCCGCTTCTCGGCTTCAAATTGAGAGCGACAGCTGGGGCGTCGAATTCCTCCAAAGGATCGGGCTCGGACTCGCGGCGCTCGCGAAGAGGAAACAGGACGCCTGCTGCGGCGACGAGCAACAGGGCTCCAGCGGAACCCTCCAGCGCCCAGGTCAGGGAATAGTTCTGGGAAACCGTGCCCCATACCCAACTGCCGGCGGCGATGCCGCCATCTATCAATGCATAGTAGATCGAGATGGTCCGCCCCACGACCCAGCGCGGGCTCGCCAGCTGCACACTCACGCCAACCCCGGACCAGGCGGTGACCCAGCCCGCGCCGCCCAAGGCGAGCGCAATTGCCGCCACCGCAATCGAAGAGGTCAGTGCCAGGGAAAGGGAGCATGCCGCACAGGCGACGCAGGAGAGCTTCATCAGCCGTTCCTGCGATAAGTTCCGTCTGAATGTGCTGTTGGAGAGGCCGGCGAAGACGGCGCCTGTGCCGAAGCCGGCCATCAGCGTGCCATAGGCGAGCGGTCCTCCCCCCAAATGATCGCGGACAACCAGCGGCAGCAGCGCGAGGATGGAGATGCTCGCAAGGCCAAAGAGGGTTCCGCGGGCGATCGCCGCCTTGATCTCCGATGACGTCGCCGTGAAGCGCAGCCCGTCATAGATCGCCGTTTTCATCGACTCACGCGGGAGAGGTGAAGAGCGAACCTTCCACTTGCAGCGCCATATGGTGCCTAGCGGGACCAGATAGGTGAGGGTGGTTACGGTAAAAGCTGCCAAAAGCCCAAACGAGGCAACCACGATGCCGCCGAGAGCCGGGCCCACGGTCCGCACAGTATTGAAGCCGACGGAGAGCAAGGTGACGGCAGCGGGAACATCGCGTCGGTGCACCATATCGCCAACCGAGGCCTGCCAGGCAGGATCGTTGAGAGCGCCGCCGCTTGCGATCAAGAAGCTGAAGCCGAGGATCATCCACGGACTGACGAAGCCCAGCGCCACGGACGCAGTGAGCATTGCAGAGGCTATCACCATAAGGCAGCGGCCGGCGAACATGACCCGGCGCCGACTGTAATTGTCGGCGAGAACCCCAGCGAAGACGGACAAGATGAAAGCGGGCAGGTTCGATGAAGCCTGCACCAGCGCAACCATCAGATCGGAAGTCGAGATCGTCGCCATCAGCCAGCTGATGGCAACAGTCTGCATCAGCCAGCCGAGACTGGAAACCTGGGTCGCGAGCCAGATCGACCGAAAGGTCGGATTCCCGAGCGGCGCAAATGTCGTTGGTGCAGCCAAATCTTCATGTGATCCAGCCACCCTACTCATTTTGCGAGCCTTTGCTTTCCGAATATTGGCAGGTGTCTCGCATGCAATCTCGACTGGATCGTGGCGGCTGGTAACTGAGAGATCATGCCAATCGCGAATTTCTTACGCGTCGACGCTCCCTGGAGCGGGACATCGAGCTCTTGCCGCCGACCAATGCCTGCACGGCGCCAGCAGGAGAGCCGGCCGATCGCAGCGGCATTGAGGAACGGAGCGGGATCCAGCGGACCAGATTGTCCCGGGGTTCTCGGCGCAATGTTTCTTCGACGACCTCGTTTGTTTCTAGGCCTTTGGCCAAAAAGGAAGTAGGACCCTTTACATCGGCGATAAGGAGCAAAGGGCATCGTCGGTTGAGCGATCGTCGCGCTTCGCGTTACAACAGGGAGAGAGCGATGACCAATTCGGAAAAATCCCCCAAGCGGCATAGCCTACCCTGACGACCTCGCGTTGCTGAAGCGGGTCTATGATCGGATCTGCGAAGAAGAGGAATCCGCGCAGGCTCTGCTGAAGCGGAGCAGCTGTCCACGCGAGCCATGAACCTATTTGGTATGGGCATTTTCGAAGAAGATGCTCTTTACAAGAGCCTGGCATAGCCAGCTAATCATTTTTTGGGCCCAAAGAGGGGATAGTCGCGAACACGGGAGGAAATGATCGATGGACTACCAACTTGGTATTGGCAATCAAGATGACGATCAGCCTTATGAGCTTACCTGTTTCGCTAAAAAGCATGGCCTGACGCTCCCGATTGCGGATGCCGTACTGTTCGCAAAAGGGCACTCTCGAACGGCGTGTGACACCGCTGCTTTGGCTTTCCTCTGCGCTGTCGCCATATACCAGGAAAGAATCGGCGCGTTAGTTTTCGTCGAGAAAATCCAAGTGGCGAAGCGCGGCGCAAGTCCGGTTTCCCTGACAGGTGTCTGATACGGCCGGTCAGGCTGCCTTCACCCATTGTGTGGCCGGCGCCTCATGCCTTTCCGTACTGGCCGGGGCTGTCCTATACGTGCTTCCAAAGCCAATCCGGCATCTCCCGTTCAAATTGATTAGGCGCTGCCGACATGACGGTCGGATTTGGCGCTCCGACATAAGCGCAAAAGCCGGCTGAACTCGCGTTTGGACGCCAAGCAGATCGTATCAACGATCGGGGGGCTCATCTCGCCAGCCGGCGGGAAGCATTAGGTTCCGCCAAAGAAGCAAAGATGGAACCTAACCAGAGTTTTGCGGCCGAGAGCCGCGTTAAGCAGACCCGCGCGGGTTCATCTTGCCTTCAACCACATCATCCAAGGTGCATAGTTTTGGGAGCCCGCATTCTCGCTTGTCGTTTCACTCATTATGCTTCATCAAAGGGCACTTTGCTGAGCGATGCCTTTCGCGAGACGCGGCCATGTTCTTTCGTTGGAAACTCACTCACCAGCGGCGTTGGATGCGCTGAGTATGTCTTGGGGAGAGTGAGGACGCTTGCAGATCTTCGACAGGATTGACTCGCTGATTGACGCAGAAGATTTCGGGGCCGCGATCGAAGAGACGCGCGCCCTGCTGCTTCAGCTTGAACAAAGGTCTGACGCGCTCACATATGCGATCGACGACTTTCTGCTCGATCTGATGACGCTGGCTTTCATTGTTGAATGTTACGGACGCGGCTTTGAACTTTTGGCGCGAACGCTTGCCCGTAGAAGACTGGCAAAGGTCAGGCTTCTGTCGGGAGGGGTCGACTCCGTCAGGCAGAAATGACCCCAAAAGCCTGATGGCTGAAGCGGCGGTCGCCCGGCGTTGCGCACAGTGACGAAGGTAATCGTACCGCCAAAAAAACAGGGCCATCGGAAAACCGAGGCCCTTTAGGTGTGAAGGTTAAAACCTCCAGAGGAACAGCTGATACGATGGAATGGGAGGAGACCATCGCGTGCATCAGCTGCAGGCTTAATGGCTAAAAGTTGTGCGATGCGCAAACACATTTTGTGCAGTGCAGCTATGCAAGAACGGTGAGGCTCCCCGCCGGCCCCAAATTTGCGCCTGGAATGTTCGTGCTGTCCGCTCTGTGCGTACCCGGCGCAATTGGCGGTCACCTGAAAAGCGTGATCTCGGCAGGGAGGCTTTGCCTCGTGCGGCTCGCAAGATTTGGCTACATAGGCGCTCGTCCAACTCCAACAAGAAGGTGAACCATCATCGCTCGATCGGCGGCTTCGATCTCGAATATGACGGTCAGCGCTTGGGTATCGCTATAGCACCATCAAGATGTGGACCGGCGCGGATTACGACATCGAGCTCCGCATGACGGTGACGCCGCTTGGAGCCGTCTCCCTGCCTCGATCATGCTCTCGACGATTTCGAGCGCTTGCGCGGTTGTCAGCGCCAAGGTGGAGGCAGCGCTAGCGACCGACATCGATCTCGGCATCGAAGGCAAGGTCACTTGAACGAAGGGCGACTCCGATCGGGCAGATGAGGGGATCGCGTTGCCCATCAATGCACTGCCGGCTTGGACAAGGGCAGCTCCCTGAGGATCTTGTCAATGATCTTGCGGAGCTGCCGCCAGGTGGAGAGGTTTCGTTCGTCCACCCGCTCCTCAATGGCCGTCATCGTCCAACCGACGCAGGCAATATCGTCCACCGCCCTATAGGTATCAGACCGCTTGATGTAGGCCGCGATGCGCGGGCGAGCATCGCCAATGTCCCTCGGGATGCTGGCAACCAGGGTTTGCGCTTCCTGATAGGCGAGCGCGATACGCTGCCGATCCTCGGTACCGCTTTCCAGGATCATGCGGCAAGTCCACATGAGGGTGTTCGATATTTCCTCGGATTCATCCCTCATTTCGGATCGGATTCCCATGAAAAGTTCCAACAGTAGCGGAGCTTGCTGCGCGTCTGGTGGTATCGCGTTCTTCCGACACGATCTCGTCATCTCCTCTGAGAGGGACCGAAAACGGAGCTCCGCACAGTTCATGCGCAAGCAAGCTGCGCCCTCAGGCGGCGCCGTTATCGCGATATCCACGTCGGCGCTTCGAGCGTTCGAGTCGCTTCGACGCGGAATCGGCATCGTCGCTGCTGTCGAATGTCTCCATCATCGATTGGCCATTCGTGCCGATCCGGCCCCAGTTGCGGATCACGGAGGCGCCGCCAAACAGGGTAGGCTGGATCGCGAGCGTATAGAAGCGCCGCATGTTCTGCGCCGGATCGATGCGGCGAAGATGAACCGAGCCTGTCTCCTCTCTCTCCATGGCCGGAGTCTCGCTTCCTTTGGAAGCGGCGTCCAACGACTTTCATGAATCGGTCCGTCGCCATGGATTCTTCATCTTGATGGATCAGTGGCACCAGCGTCAGCGCTCACGCCCTTTCGCCATTCGCGGATGATGCGTTTCATGATCGCTTTGAGCATCTCGCGGTCTTCGTTGCGACAGCGAACACCGACGCGCCCCATTTCGAGTGTCCAATCGAAAACCGAGGCTTAAACTCTTGCATTGATATCGGCGTCAGGCTCTCTCCAGACTATAAGCAAGGGTTGCTCAAGTCGCATGTGCTGCCGTTAACGCCGAAGCTCGCCGACAAGAGTGGGCTTTGTAGGAGCTGCGCTGGTCAGGAAGTTCGCCGGCGCAACAAGGCGTGGACTTCGCCTCGAACCATATCTGGGGCTTGCCGATGCTACGCGGCTGAAGGCAGCCATGTCGCTTCGATCGACCGGGCGTGCCAGCCGGCGAGGGCGGTTCGCGGCTCCCGCGCGGCAATCAGCCCTCACAGTCAGGCTTGTTTATGCAGCAAAACTTCGACAAAAAGTCGCTCCGATCCAGGATCGAGAAAAGGGAGCAGATATGGTCTTTTGACTGAAAGAGCGACTTGGCAAGAAATTTGAGGAAGAAGTGCAATTCTTCAAATGTTGGCAGAAGGATAAGAAAGGTGTGGGCGCGCTCATGCCCACCTCGATCCATACGGCGTGCCGCATGGCTAGTGTGGTCAACCCGCATTCTGGATTGCCGGTTTTGGAGCTGGGTGCCGGGACTGGCGTCATCACCAAGGCGATCCCGGAAAGAGGCATCAAACCGCATCAGTTGACTTCGGTCGAATATTCCAAGGATTTTTATGATGGCCTGGTGCGACGCTTTCCGAGGGTGGATTTCCGCTTGGGCAATGCGTTTGCCCTGGAAGAAATTCTGGGGGAGCGCCGGGAGCAATTCGATTGCGTCATAAGCGCGGTGCCTATGTTGAGCTTTCCGATGCAACAGCGCATCACGCTGCTGGAGGACTTGCTTGCGCGAATTCCCGCCTGGCGGCCCGTGATTCAAATCACCTACGGACTTCTGTCACCGGTGCTCAAAATGCCCGACCGCTACATCGTTTCTCACCATGATTTCGTCGTCCGCAACGTTCCCCCCGCACAACTCTGGATCTATCGACGAGCAGTGTGACCACAGGGGGACACGAGCAACAGGTGGGCTTTTGGAATCCTCGTACAGGACCGCAGGCCGAACTGAACTTGGTGCTGGGCGTGCCTAGGTGGCCCGCCTTTCCATTGCGCATCTTGCCGGGGATCGATTGACCGCAATGGAGAAGTGAGGTTCGCCATGCAAGCATGCTTGGCGTCCAACTCGTCAAGGGCAAAACGTTCCAGGCAGACGGCGCGGCGGCTCTGAGGCAGCAGCCTGCGGGCGATAGTATCGGGCACATCCTCGACCAACTTCTTGGTACAGCGGTAGACGACATAGGCCAGAGTGCCGATGACGAGCAGACAGAACATGGTTGCAGGCTGCATTGGGCTTCCCCTCCGACCAGGTCGCACCAGGGCAGATTGAGAGCGGCGAAGCTTCCGCTAACGCGCACCTCTCTCCGATATTCCGGCGATGCATTCCTCCAGGCATTCGAGGCGGAACTTCGCATTGCGGAGTTCATGTCCGACTTCGAAACGTCGATGGCGCCCTTGTGGTGTGGTCGCCATGAGGTCGCGCTCCAGTTCCGCAATGCGCGCACGCACCTGCCGAGCGTCGTCCTGACGCAATGCCTTGATCCATCCACGCCCGCGCATCGGTCTTCCTGCCAGTACCCCAAAAGCCATGCGGATTTATCCACCGAGACCCTAATTTCCGCCAAGCCGAAACGCTCGAAATTTAACTTTGGCTATTTTAGCGAAGACAAAGAGGTTCTTGGGAAAAGGGCGGCGGCGCTTGGGAGGACGAACGAAGTGATATCAGAAGGTCGTCCGTCCTATCGGCCATCTTCGGCTCTGATGCCTGCGCAATCTGTTTGAGGAGCGCTGCAACGGCTTTGGGCATGCCGCGGACAAGCGAAGTAGCGCCGGTCAAGCGCAGTTGCGATGTAGGCATCGGGAGCGCGGTTGGTGTGTGGATAGTCAGCCCTGGCCTATTGTCCATTGAGCCAGCCGGCGCTCATTTTCGCAGCCATGGTGGCGGAGCATGTTTAATTGGCATTGTTTGAGCAGTCACTCGGCAATATCGAAGGCCTGCAGCGGCCGTTCTGTGATCGTGTGGCTGACGCTGCGGAGAAAACCGCTGGATCGGTTCTTTTCGATGTCCGTGTCGACGGCGATATCTGCGTTCAGCGCATGGCTGCGATTGGATATGGCGTGACCGGCACGGCAATAATCGTGATGGAGAAGAATGGACAACTTAGATGCGCATCGGTAAACGGCGACACCGCCCGTTTGGTGGCAGAGTTGGCTGCCAGGGATGCGTCTCCGTTACGTGAGCAAGCGAAGATTGACCCCTGCGGAACGGCCATCACCCTGCTAGCGAAGCTTCGGAGCTCAGGTCACTTCGCCCTTTTCTAACCGGCTGAGCGCCGCTTCCTGCCTTGCGGGCAAAGCAGCGGAGACATCATGTTCGGGTGCAAGTGTGCCTGGCGTCCAACTCGTCAATTTCACCGGCTATCGAAAACGTTCCAGGCAGATGGCGCGGAGGTGATAAGGAAGCAGGCGCGCGAACGGCGGCCAGCAGCAGCCTCTCGGCAGTGAGACCCGGCTTCGTCCCCGTCCTCAAACTGCTCACGTTGAACGCGGGACGCGACGGGCTCCGGCGGGATCAATCCGAACCACCCTGGCATCACCTTCGGACCAAGAAACCTGCCGTGACCCGAGACCCTGGCGCATCCTAATTGCAAAGGTTTACGGTCACCCGCAGGACTATGTGTTGCGGCCAATGCGCCGGACGGCTGTCCTCGGAGGAGATCATAGCCATAGACATGGCTCTGCCAGGCTTCAGATCCCGCGGTTGTTTTGGGCTATGTGAGCGGCGGAAACGCAGGATGATGATAGGGTCATGATGAAGCGCGCGAGTTGCTGCCGGCCGATCGAACCGGGCCTTGCAAATTTTTCGTTTTTGCTGCGCCTAACGCAGAAGTTTCGGTTATGAATCGGGACTGGCCTAGCGGCCTGCCCACGTTGCAATTGTTACAAAGGAACACACATATGGCGACCGGAACCGTGAAGTGGTTCAACAGCACCAAGGGATTTGGATTTATCCAACCCGACAATGGCAGTCAGGATGTTTTCGTCCACATTTCCGCCGTTGAAAGAGCGGGCCTTTCGACCCTCGCTGATGGTCAGAAGATCAACTATGAAGTCGAACAGGACCGCCGCACCGGCAAGTCCTCAGCTGGCAGCCTCAGCAAAGCTGGCTAATTTTCTCCTGCCTGCTGGCAACCGCCGGATGAACGCGGTACGGCGAGGACTGACTGATGGCCGCCCAATAAGAAGCGGGCGAGAACAAGGCTCGACCGGAACGCTGGAGCAGGAGATTGCTGCGCGCCGGCGCGAATCCTGGGGAAACCAAGCTGTTTGAAAGGGAAGGCGGGGTTGGTTCCCCGCCTTTTCATCTTCCGCGCAGACTTTGTCTGTTGCGCGCGCCACAACGAACCTCGAGAGATAAAGTCAGGCGGCGGCTTTGTTGCGGGTCTTCGCTGGCTCCGTTTCCGGCTCTTTCGGTTTGCGGCCGAGCCCCATCGTCTTAGCCAACGCCGAGCGCGCAGCGGCGTAATTCGGCGCGACCATCGGATAATCTCCCGATAGACCCCATTTGGCGCGATATTCGTCCGGCGTCAGCCCATAGTCGGTCGACAGATGGCGCTTTAGCGATTTGAATTTCTTTCCGTCCTCAAGGCAGATGATGTAGTCCGGGGTCACCGACTTCTTGACCGGGACTGCAGGCTCGAGAGCCTCCGGCTCTTTTGCGGAAACGCTGCCGGCCGTGCCTTTCAGCGCTGTGTGCACCTGGCCGATCAGCGCAGGGAGTTCACCTACCGGGACCGGATTGTTGGAGACATAGGCTGAGACGACATCGGCGGTGAGCTCGATGAGGACGTCGATGTTGTTGTCCGCTTCTTCTGTCATGGAACTCTCCGGTCGCTTGAAAGACAGCTGGCGAAGTGTCGCTACATAGTGGCGGTTTCTGTTGAAAGCAATAAAGCCCCGGCAAGACTTTTGCCATGCTCGTCCTGCACCGTGGTCAATAGCGACGCATCCCGCCGTCTTGCTCGTGCTGATCCGACCGCGGTTGGAGCGTCCATGCTCGATGTGATGAGGAGGCGATCCTGAAACGCCGCCAAGCCCGTTCTAGATCTCTTCTATGCTGAAGATCGGAATAGATCATTCGGGAGAATTCATGTCCGGCGCGCTCGACAATGGCTACCCCGAGAGCAGAGCTGGCCGCCTGCAAAGCAGCAGGATCGAACTCACAACGATCTGGGATCTGGTCGCAACGATTGAACAAGCACCTCGGGCGCCAAGGCGCGTGCTCACGGGGAGGGGCCCGGTGCCCAGCATCTGGAAGAGCCGGCGGCTGGGGCGTTCAGCTTCATCCTCGACCAGGCTTCGCCCCGACGAGCTGCACCGCGACATTGATGGAAAGGAGAGGGGAAGACGCCTCTGGCCAATCGTCGCCAAAAAAAGCCCGCCGGAACGAACCGGCGGGCGACGGGAGGAAACTCTTTTTGTTGAAATCAGGCGGCGAGCACCGCCTTCGGCTCGACCAGTTCATAGCCGAGTGCTTCGGCGACCGCACGGTTGGTGATCTTGCCCTTGTGGACGTTGAGGCCGTTGCGCAGGTGGTGGTCGTCGACCAGCGCCTTCAGGCCCTTGTCGGCGAGTTGCAGCCCATAATGAAGCGTCGCGTTGTTGAGCGCGTGGGCCGACGTGACCGGCACCGCGCCCGGCATGTTGGCGACGCAGTAATGGATGACGCCATCGACCTCGTAGGTCGGTTCGGCATGGGTGGTCGCATGCGAGGTCTCAAAACAGCCCCCCTGGTCGATGGCGACGTCGACCAGCACCGAACCCTTCTTCATGCCCGAGAGCATTTCGCGCGAAACCAGCTTTGGTGCCGCGGCGCCCGGAATGAGCACTGCGCCGACGACGATGTCGGCCGAAAAGCACTCTTCCTCGAGCGCCTCGACGGTTGAGTACCGGGTGTGGACGCGGCCAGTGAAGAGGTCGTCGAGCTGGCGCAGGCGCGGGATCGAGCGGTCGATGATGGTGACATCGGCGCCAAGCCCAACAGCCATGCGGGCCGCATGGAGGCCGACGACGCCGCCGCCGAGCACGGTGACCTTGCCAGGCAGCACGCCGGGCACGCCGCCAAGCAGCACGCCGCGGCCGCCATTGGCCTTCTGCAGCGCCGTGGCGCCGGCCTGGATCGACAAGCGTCCGGCGACTTCCGACATCGGCGCCAGCAGCGGCAGGCCGCCCCGGTCGTCGGTCACGGTTTCATAGGCGATTGCGGTCACGCCGGAAGCGAGTAGGCCCTTCGTCTGCTCCGGGTCCGGAGCCAGGTGAAGATAGGTATAGAGTATCTGGCCGTCGCGAAGCTGCGCCCATTCATTGGGCTGCGGCTCCTTCACCTTGACGATCATGTCCGACTTGGCGAACACGTCGGCAGCCGTCTTGGCAATCACAGCACCCGCGGCGCGGTAGGCGTTGTCATCAGCGCCGATGCCGGCGCCGGCGCCGGTCTCGACCAGCACTTCATGGCCGTGGGCGACATATTCGCGGACCGAGCCGGGTGTGAGCCCGACGCGATATTCGTGGTTCTTGATTTCCTTGGGGCAGCCGACGCGCATTGTCTTCTCCTGATCCGGCCCATTTGGGCTCGTTCCCTGTATGGCTGGAGTGAACCACGAATCGCTGTGCAGGTGTTTGCGAATGCGCTTGCACGAACAGCCCGGTTTCGATAATCGTTGCGCGAAATAGCGAGATATTCGCGGGATTCACGAAAACTGCCGCTCGACACGATTGATATCGCCATTCTCGACAGGATCGATATCGCCATTCTTTTGGGACTTTGCAGAAAGATGCGCGCCGGATTCAGTCCGGCGTGAACGCCATGGCTGCACATGACGGCTCGGCAAAACTAGGGCGATCGTGACGCGCTGCTGTGAAAACCACGTCTGCCGACGATGTCCTGCTGCCCGCCGGTCGCGACCTGTTTGCGGCGCAGCGATTAGATTGCACCGCCTTCTCCGCGCCAGCGTTTCACAGCCGAAAAACCCGCCGCTCTTGGGCACGAGCGGCGGGTTTTGCGGCGCTACTCGGACTGAATACGCGTCCTCAATCACATTGGCTGCGGGTAGTTAAGCCTGCATTAACATTCAAGATCTGGGCATCTAAATCGATACGAGCGCAAGATGCCGCGCGGTCGGACGTTCCGGGAACAAATCCTCTTCGCCGTCAAATCGGCAAGGCGTCAGCTATCACAAAATCTGCGCTTGACGTCGCGTAAGCTCTCGTGTTTTTCGCTGCGCGGGGAACGCCTTCCAGTCTCGGTCCAGGGCGACGAAAATGAGGGGCAGCGATGGTGGTTGGCGAGCCAAATGACGTGCGCGTCAAACGCGCCGGTGGGGGATGGGTCGTTCATATTGTCGAGGACGGCAAACTGACAGTTCTTCGGTTCAAGACACAGTCTCCCGCCGAAAATGTCGCCGATGACCAGCGCGCCAGGCTCGGCCTTGCTGGCAAGCCACCGATTGACGGACGCTGACGTCTGCACCGGATTTGGGGAGACGTTGATGGCTGGTGAGCCTTTGCGCCGGCGGGCGGAACACATCGCCGAAGGGCCATTTCAATGCTGCTTGCGGCCGTCTTGGCCATGCGACCTGCTTGATCGACAGCGGCTAGATCATGAAAAGCCAGGTCGTCAAGGAACCGGCCCGTAAAAGCAGCAAGAATTTGCACCGCCACCGCCACCGACCTCAGACAGCGGTGAAACACGCAAAATCATACTGGAGCCGCGTTGCTGTTGGCTCAGCGTGGAGATGCGGACATTGCGCCATCTCTCGAAGCCCTCTGTTGCGAAAGGCGCGGCGCGCCTCTCCTCAAAGCTGGAGTGACGCAGATCCGTGAGGCTTAGGTCCTCTTCAGCGCTGGGCAAGTTGCAACGGGACGGAGACTTTCTCACATGTACGGCGGGTGTCACGCCCCGGAGACCAGGGCAGGAATGGCCAAAGCCTCATCCGCCTCGTCAAGAATGGAGAAGGTGTAGCGGCCATCGGCGTCGAGATCGACGGAGTAGCTCAGGCGGTCGAGTATGTTGTTGTCCTGGTCGAACGTGACAATCCGCGGCTTCAGCGAAGTGATATGCGCTTCGTCCAGATAGATGGAGTTGCAGACAATGATCTGGTCGTCGGGCTGGCAGGTACGGGCAGCCGCTCCGTTGAGGATACAGCATCGTGAGCCGCGCTCGCCAAGAATGACATAGGTCGAAATCCGCGCACCGGAATTCTTGTTCCATATCTCCACAAATTCCATGGGCAGGATCCCTGCTTCCTCGCAGTGATCAGGGTCGAGCGTTATCGAACCATGGTAGTTGAGGTTCGCCTCGGTGACGTAGATGCCGTGCAGCTTGCCGGCGACTAGTTTTCGCATTGGTTCTTTTGTCCCTATCGATCATACACGGTCAGGTTCTTGCCGTGCTCTTGGCGGCTCGGTCGCCCCGCTAAACTCCGAACACGAGCGCGCCGCCGCTGAGACCCGCCCCTGCGGCTGCCAGCAGGATGTTCTCGCCCGGCCGAAACGGCTCCGTCTGATTGGCCAGCGACAGCGACAGCGGGATTGTCGCGGCGGAAGAGTTGCCGTATTCGGCGATCGTCTTGACGATTGCTTGATCGGCTATTCCAAGGTTTCTCCCGACCGCATCGAAGATACGAGCATTGGCCTGATGCGGCACGAACCGGCCGACATCATGTGATCGCACTCCGGCAGCGGCAAGCGCGCCTATCGAGCAATTGGTCATCATCTCGACAGCCTTGGCGAACACTTCGCGTCCGTCGGTCATCGTCATGCGGGTTTGCCCAAGGTCGAGGCCGTCATGGAACGGGATGTTGCTTCCGCCTGCCGGGATCTGGATCAGTCCGTAGCGCGAGCCGTCGGAATCCATCGAGGCGCCGAGAATGCCCCGATCTGGGTTATCGCAAGGACGGATAACCACGGCGCCGGCGGCATCGGCGAAAAGGACCGAGCTTGCGCGCTCGGCTGGATTGATGCGGCGGCTGAGGATGTTGGCGGCAATAACAAGGCTCGCTTTTCCATGCAGGCGGGTGAACCCGTCCGCGAACATCAGCGCATAGATGAAGCCGGCGCAGGCGCCGGTGAGATCGATCGCACCGGCTCGTCCGAGCCCCAGCTGATGTGCGACCAGCGGCGCGCTGGGCGGCAGGAGATGGTCGGGTGTCGAGGTGGCAAGCAACAAAAGACCGATGTCGCTGCGGTTAATGCCGGCGTTCGCCAGCGCCATGTCGCCGGCATGCATGGCAAGGCCAGACAGCGTGTCTTCGTCCGTTGCCCAGAAGCGCGAACGAATTCCGGTGCGCCGCTCGATCCAGCCCGGCTCGAGGCCGAGATTGCTCTCGATCTCGGCATTCGCCACTTTGCGGCCGGGTGCATGATGGCCGAACCCGAGAATGCGTGACGATCTGTTCATAGCCTCGAGCCGAAGCGTTCGCCGGCCTCTTCGATGGCGTCATAAAGTCCGTCCAACTCGTCGCTGGTGACGCAATAGGGCGGGAGAAGGTAGAGGACATTGCCAAGTGGGCGCACGAGCAGGCCGCGCTCGAGGAAAAAAGCGCGCAGTTTCGGCCCGATCTCGGCCAGATAGCCGGCCGAACCGGTGCGCAGATCGAGGGCCGCGATCGTGCCGGTCGTCCTGCTGTCGGTGAAGTTTGCATTGTCACGAAAGCGCCGAAGCCCGGTGACCTGCATTCGCACTCAACGCCGCGACCCGCTCGGCCACCGGCTCGTCGCGCCAGATCTCGACATTGGCGAGTGCTGCCGCGCAGGCAATCGGATTGGCGGTGTAGGAACTCGAGTGGAAAAACGTCTTCTTCCGGTCCTCGGAATAGTGGGCCTGGAAGATGGCATCGGTGGCAAGCGTGGCGGCCAACGGGATCGCGCCGCCGGTCAGGCCTTTCGAGGTGCACAGGATGTCGGGAGAGATAGACGCCTGCTCGCAGGCGAACATGGTCCCGGTGCGCCCCCAGCCGGTCATCACTTCGTCGGCGATCAGCAGCGTGCCGGAGGCCTCAGTGATCTTCTTCAATTCGGCCAGAACCCAGGCCGGATACATCAGCATGCCGCCGGCGCCAAGCACGAGTGGTTCGACGATCAGCGCGGCGGCGCGCCGGTCGCGGCTTACGGCCTCGAAACGATCCAGCGTTTCCTGTTCGTGCCCGGCGACCGGGAAGGGGATGGTGTCGACCTCGAACAGCAAGGGCTCGTAGGCGGCGTTGAACACGCCGCGGGCGCCAACGCTCATCGTGCCGATGGTGTCGCCATGATAGCTGTGCTCCATGACGACGATGCGCGAGCGCGGTGCGCCGATGTTGCGGAAATAGCCGAGCGCCATCTTCAGTGCCACTTCGACTGAGGTCGAGCCGCTGTCGGAATAGAACACCCAGTCGAGACCGGAGGGGGCGAGGCCGACAAGTGCCTTGGCCAGGCGGTCTGCCGGCTCGTGCGTGAAGCCGGCAAAGATGATCTGGTCGAGGCTCGACGCGGTTGTCTCGATAGCCTTCATGATGTGCGGATGGCGGTGGCCGTGCGTGACGACCCACCAGGAGGAGATGGCGTCCAGGATGCGCGCGCCGTCGGCCTTGTGGAGATAGGCGCCTTCGGTCATGACGATTTCAGGGATCGCCGGCTCGAGCGCATGCTGGGTGAAGGGGTGCCAGACATGGGACTGCGACATCAGTCACCTCCCGCAATCGAGGCGAAGGCGAAGCCGGCAATCATTGCATCCCTCAGCGTTTCTCTCGTCAGCGGATCGAGCAGGGGCAGTCTCCCGAGCTGTGGCACGCCGCTGAATTCCACGATTGTCCGTTGTGTATCGGCCATCTCATCGCCGATGAAAGCGATGCCGGCCAGCGGGATGGAGCGGGCGCGCAGGGCCTCGATCGACAGCAGGGTATGATTGATTGTACCGAGCGTGGTGCGGGCACAAAAAATGACTGGCAGCCGCCACTCAGCGAAGATGTCGATGAACCTTGTGCGCCGGTTGAGCGGCACCATCAGCCCACCCGCGCCCTCGATGACGAGCGGTGTCGGCAGGACGGGAAAAGTCAGATCGGCAGCCTTGATCGCGACGCCGTCGATCTCGGCCGAACGATGCGGCGACAGCGGGCTCTTCAAGCGGTAGGCTTCCGGCAGCACGCGCTCCGAGGGCAAGCCGGCAAGCCGCGCAACCACCTCGCTGTCGGTCTCGCCGTCGAGGCCCGATTGCACCGGCTTCCAGTAGAAACCGTCGAGCAGGCCGGCGAGGCCAGCCGCAAACACGGTCTTGCCAATTCCGGTGTCGGTTCCGGTGATGACGATGCGTTGGGTCATGCCGCTCCGGTCATGTTTTGGGCCAGCACCTCAACGAGCGCCTCGACCATGGCGGAAATGTCGGGTTCGTGGACATGCTCTGGTGCATTGCCTCTCAACAGCCGCGACCCGGTGGCGCCAACCGGCGTGCCCCGCGCGATCGCCGCCGCAACCGCGCCGCCAAGCCTCCTCGATGCGGCAAGCCCGAGATAGTCGTTCGACGAGAAGTCGAGCCCGGCGCGCGGCGCAAGCGTGCGCAGCCGGTCCCTGCGCGCCAGCCCTTGCAAGGTCGCGTCATAGCGGGCAAGCGGCGCCCCGTTCATTGCGCCTCGAGTTCCATCGGCTCGATGCCGAGGCGTCGGAAGAGTAAAAGATCCTTGTCCTCGCCGGGATTGTCCGCCGTCAGCAGTGTGTCCCCGACGAAGATTGAATTGGCGCCGGCAAAGAAGCACAGCGCCTGCATCTCGTCGGTCATGGCGGTGCGGCCGGCCGAAAGTCGCACATGCGATTTCGGCATCATGATGCGCGCCAGCGCGATCACGCGCACGAATTCGATCGGCTCGATCGGCCTGGCTTCGGCAAGCGGGGTCCCGGCGATCGGGATAAGCATGTTGATCGGAACGCTTTGCGGATGCTCCGGCAGATTGGCCAGCGTCAACAGCATGTCGATGCGGTCCACCGGCTCTTCGCCCATGCCGACAATGCCGCCACAGCAGACCTTGATGCCGGCTTGGCGCACCTGCTCGAGCGTCTCCAGCCGATCGGCAAAGCTGCGCGTGCTGATGATCTCGCTGTAGTAGCGTTCCGACGTATCGATGTTGTGGTTGTAATAGTCGAGACCCGCTTGTTTCAGACGAGCGGTCTGCTCAAGATCGAGCATGCCGAGCGTCATGCAGGTCTCCATGCCCAGCGCCTTGACGCCTTCGACCATCGCCACCACCGCATCCATGTCGCGCGCCTTGGGATTTCGCCAGGCCGCGCCCATGCAATAGCGGGTGGCGCCGGCATCGCGCGCCTTGGTCGCCTCGGCGATGACGCGGTCGACCTCCATCAGCTTCGACGCCTTCAACCCGGTTTCGTGATGCGCCGACTGGCTGCAATAGCCGCAATCCTCCGGGCATCCGCCGGTCTTGATGCTGAGAAGCCGGCTGAGCTGGACCTTGTTGGGATCGAAATTCTCGCGGTGGACGGTTTGCGCGAGGAAGAGGAGATTGTTGAAGGGAGCGTCGTGAACAGCCCGAGCCTTCTCCAGGGTCCACATCCCGCCATCGTTGCATTGCGCCTGTGGCATTGTCTTCGTCGAATTCGATGCGTGCATCCCTGTCCTGTTCCCTGGGTTCCGGCGTTACGGCTTCTTTGCTGGCGGATTGACGGCGACTGGAAGGCTTATCGGCCCGCTGCCGTCCGTTTGTAGTCGATCATGAGTCCCGATAATCAAGGCCGATATCCAGGATCGGCGCGCTGTGGGTTAGCCAGCCGATGGAGATCATATCGACGCCGGTCGCGGCGACTGCTGGCGCCGCGGCGGCGGTGATACTGCCCGATGCTTCGGTGATGCATCGACCGGCGACCATCGATACCGCATGGCGCAATTCCTCGACCGACATGTTGTCGAGGAGCACAGCGTCGGGGGCGAGAGCCAGGACATCTTCCAGCTGGGCCAGCGTATCGACTTCGACCTCGATCTTGACGAGATGGCCGACACTCGCACGCGCTCGTTCAATGGCCGGGCGGATTCCTCCGGCCATGGCGATATGGTTGTCCTTGATCAGGATGGCGTCGTCGAGGCCGAAACGGTGATTGGCGCCGCCACCAGCGCGCACCGCGTATTTTTCGACTGCCCGCAAACCGGGCGTCGTCTTGCGGGTGCAGACGATTTTCGCCTTGTGGTCGTGGATGGCATTGACGATCGATGCCGTCGCCGTGGCGATGCCGCTCAGATGGCTGAGGAAATTAAGCGCGGTGCGTTCGGCGGTGAGAATGGCTCCAGCCGGCCCGCTCACCGACGCTATGGTCTGTCCTTGCGCCACCTCGCCGCCGTCCGGGCACTCAAGCGTACTCTCGATCCTCTCATCGATCAGCCTGAAAGCGAGCATCGCCAGATCGAGCCCCGCGACAACTCCACTCTGTCGTGCCGAAAGCACGGTCGTTGCCCGAAGGTCCTTCGGAACGATGGCGTCGGTCGTCAGATCACCGGCCCGGCCGAGATCTTCCAGAAGCGCTGCCCGCACCAGGGGCTCGAGCATGATTGCGGGAAGCGGCGAGAGGTTCATGGCTCGACCTCTTCAAGCGTTGACGAACATGCGAGTTCGTCGGCTGTCGCTAAGGCTTCGTCAAGCCTGAGCCTGGAGCGGCGGGCGGTGGCAGCACGATCGGGAAAGTCCGTGCGGTGGTGAGCGCCGCGGCTTTCCTGGCGCAGCAAGGCGGCAACCGCGATCATCAGTCCCACTGCGGCGGGATCGGACGCCGCATTGTGGCGTCTGGCCAGCGGAAGCAATGTCCGAACGGCCTCGCGCAACATCTCGCCATCACGCTTCACGCCAAGGGTGCGTGAGAGGAGGGGGCGCAAGGAGACTGAATCGGGCGCCGGAATTTCGCGTGCCGTCGATCGTGTTCTGACGCCGATCGCAGATCCCGCCACGCTTTCGGCGACCCAGCGCGCGCACACCACAGCTTCGGTCAGCGAGTTGCTGGCAAGCCTGTTGGCGCCGTGCAGTCCAGTCGAGGCGACTTCGCCGCAAGCCCACAGTCCGGCAACGGAGGAGCGTCCCTCCCGATCCACCGCTATGCCGCCCATGTGATAGTGCTGGGCCGGCCGTATCGGAATGAGGTCGCGCTCCGGGTCGATGCCGGCGCGCCGGCAGGTTGATGCAATCGTCGGAAACTGCCGCGCAAATGTCGGGCCGGGCTTTTGTCGTCCATCGAGAAAGGCCCGGTGGCCGTTCGAAAGATGGGTCCAGATGGCGCGCGCCACCACGTCGCGTGGCGCGAGTTCCGCGTCATGCAAGTCTTTAAGGAAACGTCGGCCCGTTTCGTCGACAATCGCAGCGCCTTCACCGCGAACCGCTTCACTGATCAGCGGCATCGGGCGATCCGGCCGGTCAAGCGCGGTCGGATGGAACTGGATGAATTCCAGGTCGGCAAGGACAGCACCCGCGCGCGCCGCGAGCGCCAGCCCCTGTCCGCAGCTGCCGAGCGGGTTTGTCGAGTCGTGGAACAGGCCGCCAATCCCGCCGGTCGCGAGGACGACCCGTCCCGTACCCAGGAACACGGGGCTCATCGAACAGCTTGCCCAAACGCCCCGGACCGTATTGTCCTCCACCGCCAGCCGCCGCGCCTCCACACCCTCGACCACCACAATCGACGGAGCGTTTCGTACGGCGGCGACCAGCGCGCGCATGATTTCCTGTCCGCTGCCGTCGCCGCCGGCATGAACGATGCGCCGGCGGCGGTGCGCGGCCTCCAAGCCAAGGCGCAGTGCTCCTTCAGGCGTCCGATCGAAGCGGACCCCAAGGTTTTCCAGGGCCTCAATCGCGTTAGGAGCCGCATGGAGAATGCGGCTTGCGATGTCTGCGTCGCACAGCCCATCCCCGGCGGCGAGCGTATCGGCGAGGTGCAGCGCCGGATCGTCGTCAACGCCAAGACTGGCAGCCAGCCCGCCCTGTGCCCACGCGCTCGATGCTTCAGATCCGAGCGGCGTCCTGGACAAAACAAGCACGGGTTCTGGCGCCAGATGAAGCGCGGTCAATAATCCAGCAATGCCGCCGCCAATGATGATGGGCCGGCCAAAGAAGCTGCGCACATCCGCACTCATACGGCGAGCATCCGCTCGACGGCAAGTCGCGCGCGCCCGGCGATTCCAGGCTCGATGGTCACGATATGGCGGTTCTCTTCGAGTGCGGCGCGGATGTTGGCGAGCGTTATCCGCTTCATGTGCGGGCACAAATTACAGGGCCGGATGAACTCGAGCTCCGGATGCTGGAGCGCGACATTGTCGCTCATCGAGCATTCCGTCAGCAGCACGACGCGGGGCGGCTTTCGCTTTTCGACGTAGTCAGACATCGCTGCGGTCGACCCGGAAAAATCGGCTGCGGCCACCACTTCCGGCGGGCACTCGGGATGCGCCAGCACCGTCACGCCGGGATGGTCCTCGCGCAGCTGGCGGATGTCGGCCGGCGTAAAGCGCTCATGTACCTCGCAATGCCCTTTCCAGGCGATGATTTCGACGTCGGTCTGGGCGGCGATGTTCTGGGCCAGATACTCATCCGGCAGCATGATCACCCTGGGAACACCAAGCGATTCCACGACGGCTTTCGCATTGCCTGACGTGCAGCAGATGTCGGACTCGGCTTTGACCTCGGCCGACGTGTTGACGTAGGTCACGACCGGCACGCCCGGATAGCGTTGCCGCAGCAGCCGGATGTCCTCGGCGGTAATCGAGTCCGCCAGCGAACAGCCTGCGCGCAAATCAGGAATGAGCACCGTCTTTTGCGGATTGAGCAGCTTTGCCGTCTCGGCCATGAAATGCACCCCGGCCAGCACAATGACATCCGCTTCGGTCGACATCGCCTTGCGGGCAAGCGCCAGGCTGTCGCCGACGATATCTGCGACGCAATGGAATATCTCCGGCGTCTGGTAGTTGTGCGCCAGGATGACGGCATTTCGCTGCCGCTTCAGCGCAAGGATAGCATCGATATCGCTGGCAAATACCGGCCATTCGATCGCGGGGATGACGCGCCGGACGCGGTCGTACAGGGACGCGCCCGAAGGCAGGACGGCGCTCATCGAGCCTCCAGTTATAGTCTACATGAATATAAGTGATCTATATATTCGTTGTGACTATAAGCGATGTCAAGCCCGCGCAAGCGGCAATTTTGTCCCAGCCACGGGCCTCTCGTCGAGAATGTTGTGGCGGAAGCGGTAGAGGCGCGCGGGCCGGCCGCCGGTTTCCGCCGTCGTCTCACCGGTCTTCTCAACGAGGTCCTGCTGCTCGATGAGCCGGCGGAAGTTTGGCTTGTTGATGAGCCTGCCGGAGAGCGCCTCCACGGTTCGCTGCAGCTGCAGAAGTGTGAAGAGCGGCGGCATCAGCTCGAACACGACCGGCCGGTATTTGATCTTGGAGCGCAGCCGCGCCATAGCCGTTGCCAGGATGCGGCGGTGATCGGCGATCATCGATTTGCCAGATACCGAGGTGGGCGCCGCCGAATATCCGCCGCGCATCGCTTCCTCCACCAGGGCGGCCTCGTAGAGCAGCTCATAGCGTTGAAGCGTAAGTTCCTCGTTCCAATGGCGGTCGTCGAAGCCGAAGGCGATCGCTGCCCGCCGTCGCCGGTCGAGGCGCGTCGCGCCGTCGTCAGCGCCGTCTGCCCATTCGATGAGGCGCAGCCGCAATTCGTCCACGACCGCGGGTGTGCCGGAGCGGTGATCCTCCCACGGGAAATAGTCGTACCAGCTTCTCCAGTGGCGCCCGGCCGAGCCGCCAGCCTTGTCTGGATGGGTGAGCGCGAGGTAGCTGATCGAAATCACGCGCTGTTCACCGCCGATCCGGTCGCGATCGGCGAAGGTGTAGAGCTGTTCGATATAACCGAGCGGCTGGCCTGTCTGTTGTTCCACCCATCCCCTGAGGCCCGACTGCGGCGAACGATGAGCAAGCTCGAATGGCCCCGAGGGCAGCGCGGCTTCCTGTCCAACGGTGAGAACACAAGGTCCCCCACCGTTCATTGCCACAACGACGGCGATCAGGTCGGCTTTGACGTCGTTGGCCTTAACTGAGGCCTTGCCTTTCCTGATGCCTTTTGCGCGATCGTCCATGGTCCCCGAAGTGGTTGGGCAGAGCATTGCCGCGTAGGCGGCTGAACCGATTTAATTCGGTATTTGTACGATAATTGTCGGCCCGTCAACACCACGCGTCGTGGCGATTTTCGGCTTTTGGCGGCTACACAAAAATGTGCCAAATGCGACAGCCGTGGTTGGTAACGTTGGGGAAGGAAGCGTCCATCGAGTGCGGTTGCTAACTCCAACGCGATCACGCCGCCAGATGTTCGTTCGAAAAAGGCGGGACGACGCTCGTCTGCTGACCGCCTATACCACGCCGATTGCAAAGCTCGTCGATCGACATTGCGACATTCTTCTCCAGTTCGCCCGCGCCGCCATCAATGCATTCGAGCACAACCTGTACGAGTCAACAAATCGACTCGCCGGCCCTATTGTTTCAGATGAAATGAATCTAGTTTCAAAGGGTTCGACCGATAGGCCGAGCGCAGCTGCGGGCCATCACGGCCATTGACATAAACGCGTCGCCCGATTGAGATTATCTTGATGGTAGCGTAGTTCGCCATCCATGCCAGTCGAGATGATCATGGGCAAATATCGAGACCATCGCGAGCCACGCGGTCATCGCCATGACGATGACCCCGTTTCCTTTTCGGAACGGACCTCCGAGCCAAGCTACTTTCAGCGCCCGGCGACGGTGACCGCACACCCTATCGACGCCGAAGTAATGTGGTTCACAGGCAGCAAGGGATTTGGCTTCGTCAAACTGTCGGACGGCAGGGAGGCCTATCTGCACGTCCGAGTGCTAGAGGCGGCCGGATGCCGGGAGGTTGCCAAGGGAACGCCTCTCAAGGTCACGGTCGAAAAAAGTCCGAAAGGTCATCAAGTCGCCCAGGTGCTGGAGATCGGCGATCAGATCGCGAAAACTCCCTCGCATACGCGCGTCCCTGGAGAGACGAGCGTCGAGACGGGCGCGCAGCCAGAGAGCGGAGGCACGGTCAAGTGGTACAAACCCGAAAGGGGCTTCGGCTTCATAGCTCCTGACAACGGTGAGAAGGACGTCTTCGTTCATGCCAGCACGCTGACCCGTTCAGGGCTCAGTGCGCTGGTGGAGGGACAGAAGGTGGTTGTCGCATGCGGGCAAGGCAAGAAAGGCTTGGAAGTCCAGAGCATTCGCCTCGCCTAGTAAAAATTGAGCCCGATTAAGATGCCGATATCGGCCAAGTCTCACCGAGACTTTGGCTGGGCTGTGGCGCAACGGCCGCTATGCTCTCACACTGAAAGGCGAAGGCGGTACGAGCGACAAACAGAGCAGCAAGAATGGTCCAGCAGCTTCGCATTTGGATCTTCCCCAGTACTGTGAACTATGCCGTTGGCTTGGCATTTGAGTGTCACGCACCCGGTCCCTTGCCGGTCTTAGCATAGACGCTTCCGGCACTACATTAGTGCCGCCTTATGATGTATAAAGGCTGTGACGACCTTAGCCGCCGCTTAGGGGACCATTGGTGAATGCGGTCGGAACACGACGCATAGCGGGCTTGGCAGGCGTGATCGTCGCGGCTGCCGCGCTCAAGGATGTCTCTGCGTTTGCGCATAGCGCTGATAGCTGGACCTATCCACCGGCCTGCTGTCACGGCGACCCGGTGACCGGAGAGTGCGGTAAGATTCCCAGCAAAACAGTAACACCGCGACCCGATGGCTATGAGATCATCTTGCGACCAGGCGACCATCGGAAAGTCACTCATCAGAATCGCTACTTCGTGCCATACGACGTGGTCATTCCGTCCGGCGACGACAATTTCCACATCTGCCTGCATCCGACCGAGGAGCACGAAAACTGCTTCTTCGCACCTGCAAACGCGATGTAGGCTCGGTTACATCCCGTCGATCGAACCTGTGCCCATTGGTGCGAAGAAGCACGTCCATCTGAACCTGTGAAAGGTCTCGTAGTTCATATGTGGAGTGACCGTCCGATAGAACGTCATCAAACGCTCGCAGATATGGTATCGATCATCCGGCGCCGCCTGGACGCGCTCTCTGGGGATAAACCACTCCCCTCCTTGTGGCTCATTCATGTAGGTGGGACGAGTTAGCCTGACGTAATAGCCGTCTTTGGTCGCCCTGACGTCGCTGGAATCGATTGGGTGACAGTCTTTGTTGCCGCAGCAGTTATAATGAAGAATGGGATCAGTCTTGCCGGTGTACCAATCGTGGGCCTCCGCATCGCCAGCCAGGATGAGCCACACCAGTGCAATATGCCTTTGCGACTGCCCCATGGAATTAACCCCTCACATTTTTGCATATAGCATATTAGTAATCGCTAAAGGAACTGGCAGAATGCTGGCAGGTACCAGATCATGACCGGTCGCGATGCCATTTGATGTTGCTCTTGATGTTGCAGCCGGCGGATCAGCCGATTGCGCTTACCGCGATCACCAGATCGGATGAGTTTCTGCCATAAGCAATTTCCAATCCCCGTGTCCTCCAAGGCACCGACAAAGATCCAAGCATAGGGCCGGCGAACGTTGCTAATTCTTCGAGGTCGAGCCATCGCCGCGTTTTGACCTAACAAGGGACGAAATCCTCTTGTCCAGTTCATCCAAAGTCGCCATCAGACGATTCACTTGGGACAACGTGTTCGTCATCTCCGGACCGTACCGGGTGACTACATACTCCCGTGCGGATGTCATCTGCTCGAGATGCTGCTGCGTGCGCTTGCGCAGAACCAGACCGGACTTCTTCGCACGTTCCACCCGCTTGGAAAGGTCGTGCTGGAAGCCACGTATTTCGGCAGCATGAACGCCGGCTTCCCGAAGAAAAACGTTTAAATAGAGTTCAATGGCATGAACAGCGACAAGCCGGCACGGCGCCAAGGATAGCCCATTCAGTTTACGGGCGAGGAGACTGTGCGCTGCGTCACGATATTCACTTGCCAGCCGAATGATCTGCGCTGTGTCGGCGCCTTCGCCTGGGTAAGCCCCTTCGGCCATCTACTGCCCCCACGGTATGCTCTAGTGGCGAGCATTGCCCAACTGCTGCTGTTCCGCAAGGTGAATGGTTCCGTTCGTACCCGCACAAGCTGTGCTTGACGCCGAGGCCGACGAGCGATCATCATCTCGCGAATCTATAGGGCGCGCGGCAATGCTTGTGTTGGTTGCTGACAGGTGGCCAATCTAAGAAAGTCGATGGATTCTACGTCAATCGACGAGGTACTCCACAAGCGCAATTCCTCCTACTGTTGCTTAGAGTGCGATCCGACGAGGTGCTATTTCCCGATGCAGAGCTCGTCGTCACCGCTATCGACTACGCCTTCTGGCAGAAGGTCAGAACGCCGTTGATATGGTCGGGATGCATGAGTGATCAGCAAAGTGTCGACCTGGTCCGGAGGACGGCCCGCAGCGCGATTGTCGAGACGGCGACAGGCGGTGCATTCCCCGACTTGCACGCGCACCACCGCATTGCAGGAACAAATCGCTCGGGTTGTCCGCTACAGCGGGGAAAACCGCGACTAATTGTCGACCGGACCTAAAGGCCAAGAAGCGCCGAAAACCGAGAGGACGACGTCACTGCGATGAGGTCGGGCAGACAAAGCCGTCCGACCAAAATTGAAGAAGGCCCGCGCGAGGTGCCCCAGTGGACGAGGTACTGACTTTCGGTCTCGGGTTGACTGAAAGAATTACGCGGCTTTGCGTTCCTTCAAAGCCTTCTCAAAGGCATCCTTGATCGGCTTGGATACGTCCTCCGTGGCTCTCAACATCAATGCCTGGAGGGCCTTGGACTGCTCGGCGGATTTCTCGATCTGTTTGCGCAGGAATGCGGTTTGCAGTTCGAAAAACTCGGACGGCGACTTCACGGCAACCAGAGTTTCGAGGTGCATGAAGCCGGCTTCGGCATTGGCTTGCAGAGCGGCAATCGTCTTCAGGAGCATCTCGTTGCTGGTGGTCTTGGCCATTGCAAAGGTCGACTCGAAAGCCTTTTGAGCCGTTTCGGCATCCGAACTGAATTTGGAAAATGCCTCCTTCGACCGCTCAATGCCCTGTTCGGCGACAGCGCGGACTTGCTCGACAGACTTGGAGGGGTCCAAGGCAGGGGAGCCGGCGTTTTCGATCGTTTCGGTATTTCCGATGATCTTGGACATTGTTCCATCCTTTTCCAGGGGCGGCCTCAAAACAAAGCCGTCTCCTCCATGTACGAAATCGCCGCAACGGATTTATGAAGCTGCCATGAATTTGCGCGAGCGGCTGTGCCTGGCGCCACACGAATACCCCCAAGAACATTCTCGAACGCTGGCCGTGGCTGCGACACGTCTTCGCCGACGGCGGCTATGTCGGACCGAAGCTCAAGGGCGCGATGCAAAAGATCGGCACGTTACCCTGCAGATCGTCACGCGGACGGATTAAGCCAAAGGCTTCGACATCCTGCCGCGCCGCTCGGGCGTGCCGCAGGCTCGCCAGGCACTGGGAGAAATCCCTCGCTTCCGCAGAAGCCTGGATGTAAGTCGCTCGCATTCTCTGCTCACCCGCAGGCTCGCAAGAGCTTGATTGTTCTAGCCCTGGTTTTCGTGAAGCTAAACCTTCCAATTCTAACAATCACATCAACTGAGTTATGATCTGATTATGATAGCCATGCCTCGCATAGTTCGAGAGGCTTGTCGGCATGTCGCAAATTTATGTTCCCAGCTCGGGGCCGGATAGCTGGCAGGCGTTCTTGGCTGATCCCGTCAAGCATTGGCGAATGGGCTATTCGGCTCGAACGCTCGCGCACAGCTGGGAAAAGGCGAGGGGTCTGCCGTCCGAAATCGCCGCAATGTTCGACAAACCAGCTGAGCTATTGGCTGCGTTTCCTGAGCACAAGGTGCCGTTGGCCGGTGGGGGCCGTGATAGCCAAAGCGATGTCTTCGCTTTGATCCGATTTGGCGAAGAGACGTGCGCGGCTACCATTGAAGGCAAGGTCAAGGAACCATTCGGGCCAACAGTCGGCGAGTGGTTTGCAGAACCCTCAGTTGGCAAGCAACTTCGCATGCTTCAAATCCGCGATCTGCTGGGTTTAGACGCCGTACCTCCATCGGACGTGCGCTACCAACTGCTGCATCGAACCTCAGCAGCATTGTTGGAGGCGAAGCGGTTCAAGACGGACGAAGCGGCGATGATCGTACATTCCTTCTCCGTCTCCCGGATGTGGTTCGCTGACTTCGAGCGGTTTGCCAGCCTTTTCGGCATGTCGGCTCGACCAGACCAACCAATCATCATCGTTTTGAAAAGTGGCCGACGCCTTCGGTTGGGTTGGTCGACCGGAAATCCAGAACATCTCTCACATTGAAGGCTCCATCATCTTGCAAACGAGACTGTACACGTCAAAGCAGATGGGTGACGCCTGCGAGATGGTGGTCGCCGCTGAATTGACCCTCGCCGGAGTGCCGGCTCTCAAAGTTCCTGACAACTGGCCTGGCTACGATGTCATCGCTCAGCCACTCGGGTATTCCCCGCAAAGGGTGTCTGTAAAATCTCGAACGTTCAAACAAGGGCCGTCCTACGTCACTTACTACGACTTCGATCAGTTCGATTGGCTTGCAATCGTTATCCTTCTGCCAGACCTAACAAATGGCAGGGCAATTTACCTGATCCCGAGAGACGTTTCCGACGCCCTCGCGCGCAGGGATAAACCAACCAGCAAGACGGCTGCCGAGCGCTATTTCCGGGTCGATCAGGTTGAGAGTTTGTTTGAAAAATATCGCAACAACTTCGTTCTCAACCCTGTCGGGCGAGACCTTGTGGCAGCGTAGTGCCGTAAGATGAGAAACCTTGGACTAACCCGCTCGCGATTGCGGAGCGGCAAAGAGGGAGTGTGCCGCCGGCGCGGCGGTGGTGGCAGCCTTGAGCCTGTTGGGGCATTGAGACCTGTCGTTGGGGACCGGCTCCACGGCCGCGCTGGTCGCGGCCTTCCGGTAAGCCGTTATCCGCCCTCGGTGCTCAAATATCACCGCTAACGCCGGATGACGATAATCCCGGCCAGCGCGATAAGAGCGATACCGAGCATGGAAGCCGCATCCAGACGTTCCGAAAACAGCACGACGCCCCATAGCACTGCGAAGGCCAGATAGGAAAAGTCCCAGGTCGAGATGATCGAGGAGGGTCCCAACTGGTAGGCGATGGCCGTGCCGACGCTGCCGATCAGCATCGTCACGCTCAAAAGCCCGATCAGTGACCATTGGGTCCAGCCCATTGGAATCCACTCGCCCATGAACAGGCTTTGCAGCCCTCGCTCCCTGCCATCACGGTCGCCAGGCTCGCACCACCCCCGAGAACGATCGCTATCAGGTTGAAGATCAGCGCCAGAACGAAGGGGTGTTCGCCACGGCTCTTGGTGCGCGTCAGCACCATCGCCAGAGCGTAGAGAATGGCGGAAACCAGCGGCATCACGGCTTGGATGCTAAGATCGCCGGCCTGCGGCTTCAGCATGAGCAGCACACCGACGAAGCCGAGGGCGACACCGACCCAACCTTGCACGCCCACGGGTTCCCTGATCCAGAAGGCCGCAAAAAGGGTGATGAACAGCGGGATCGTGTAATAGACGGCCGCCGCCATCGAGAAGTCAAGGCGCGGTAGCGATGCGTAATAGATCAGCAGGCTCGACAGAAGCAGGCTGCTTCGCACTATGGCCCAACCAGGATAAGTTGGGCGCAACGATACCCGCGGAAAGCGCCATTTCAGGATCGAGATCAACAAGGGCAGCGTGACGCAGGACCGCAGGAAAATGAACTGCGACAGCGGCATGTCCGAGAGCGTGACCTTGATGATCGCATCCGCGATGGAAAGCGTCAGGTCAGTGAAAACCATCGCCGCAACGGCGATGCCCACCCTGTCCGCCTTGGGGGCCGTCTCACTGATCGACATGTTGCGTTCCCCGCTTCCTGCGCCGAAGCTACCGAGCCGAGAACGTTCCAACAATTCTGATTATCCGGAAAGTTTGTCCGTGTTGTTGTACAATGAGCGACGACACAAAGAGGATGCGGGGCTTTGGACAGCGTGAACGACATGATCCTTTTGGCCGAAGTCGCCGAAACGGGTAGCTTTACCCGTGCCGGGGAACGGATCGGGATGCCCAAATCCACGGTCAGCCAACGCATCGCCCAGCTTGAGGCACGTCTGGGGCTGCGGCTCCTCAACCGTTCCACCCGGCACGTAAGCCTCACCGGCAGCGGCCAGGTCTATCTCGAATACTGCCGCCGCGTTCGCGCAGAGGTCTCGGCCGCGAACATGGCGATGACCAACCTGAAGGAGCAACCGGTCGGGACGCTGAAGATCACCTGCCCAGAGGTAACCGCCACCTATTTCATGCCGACCTTCCTACACGGATTTACCACGCAGTTTCCCCGGATTGCGGTCGAGCTGATCGCCACAAACCGGCATCTCGACATCATCCGCGAGCGGGTTGATTTCGCTTTTCGCGTTGGCACGACCACAGGTCAGGACCTGATCGTGCGGCGTGTCTCCTCGATCAAACGGGTTCTCGTCGCCGCCCCAGCCTATCTGGCGGCTGGCAGTCCCCTTCGGGAACCGACCGATCTTCTACATAGCCGCTGCCTGGTGCATGATGCGCAGCCCGAATGGGTGTTCTCGTCGGACGACGACACACCGATCGTCATGCGGCCGCCTGCGGCCGCGACTTCCGATTCTATGGGGTTCCTACTCCAATCCTGCATCGCGGGCGGCGGGGTCGCACTCCTTCCCGCTTATGTGTGCCAGCCGTCCGTCACGGTCGGCCGCCTCGTGGAATTGCTCCCGGGTTGGGAAATTCCACCTTATGAAATGATGCTGATCTTTCCCAACCTGAAGAACCAGTCAAAGGCGCAGGCCGCATTCCGCGATTATGTGAATACCTTCGACTTTTCAGCGTTTGCCGTCGGGCGATAGCCGGCACTTGCCGAGTCTGACGGCCGCTTTGGGCTTCGACAGGCAGCGCGCTGATCTTGGCACGGCCGATTGCCACCGTATCTTCGAGGAAAAGCTGTCGGTGGCGCGACGCGATCGGCCCTGAGCTTGTGCGGATTTGCGCCCGGCTGGAACGCTCGGGAGAAAACCACCACCGTTGGGTGTCCGGCAGGAACTGATGGCCGCGGAATGCGTAGACCAATTTTCGCGTGTGCAATCGATATGTAAATCGAGCGGTGTAAACGGTCGTCAGGAAGTGCGCGTATTCGGTGCCAGCAGGGAGATACAGTGTTCCGCGGGATCGCATAGGAGGACCTCGCCCCCGCAGCGCAGCGTAGCGCGGTCCGCGCGTAGCGAAGCTGCGGGGGCGAGGTCCGGAGAATATTTTTCGCCGATGCTTTTTCGGTGAAGCGCGTGGGCGCTGGCGGAGCCGCAGCGCGTGCTTTAATCTTTTCCCAGATCGTTAAAGCAGGCGCGGCGCCGACCCAACCTTGCAAGTTTACCCGGCGCCGCACCCTACACCGTGCGGAACACGAATGCCGGGCTATTATGGCGCAGATGACACCTCGCGTCCACGTCATGGACACCGCCACAGGGCGGCAGAAGAGGATACCGGGCGCTTCTTCCTTTGCGAGTGTTGCCGGGCTCAGACACTGATCTGCAGATGTTGCGACCGTGGACAGATCTATTGTGCCGGTGGTTGCGCGTGTGTTGCGCGTGCCGAGCGGCGACGGGATGTTGCCAGGCGCTACCAGGCCAGCAGAAACGGCCGCTTCGCTCACGCCGAGCGCAGCCGCCGGTACCGGGCCCGACGCAATAAAGTGACGCACCATGGTTCACCCGCTGACGACGCCAATGTTTATGTCATGACGGCAACGGCGACGACGCAGATCCAGGCGCCTGACACCGCTGATACGCCGTCCTTAACCGAGCCTGCGATCTCGACGGGGTCGTTCGGGGGGTGTTTTAGGGCGCCACTGTCACTGGTGTAATCGCTGCTGCTCGCCGTTTGTCCGCCGCGAGCCTCTGCGTCGCCGCCAAGCCATTCGAACGTCTCCGTCTTGAGGATAACGATGGCCATATCTCCTGAACTGCAGGCCCAGATCCTGCGCTATCACCATGTCGAGAAGTGGCGCGCTGGCACCATTGCCCGGCAGCTCGGCATCCACCACCACACCGTTCATGGAGTGCTTGCCCGATCCGGGCTGGTGCCCCATGGCCCGCAGACCCGACCCAGCAAGATCGACTCCTATCTCCCGTTCATCCTTGAGACCCTGAAGACCTTTCCCAGCCTGACTGCTGCCCGTCTTTACGGCATGGTCGTTGAGCGGGGATACCGCGGTGACAGCGGCCACTTCCGTCACGTGATCGCCCGCCACCGGCCTCGCCCCAAGGCCGAGGCTTATCTGCGCTTGAGGACACTCCCTGGCGAACAGGCCCAGGCCGACTGGGGTCATTTCGGACATCTGCAGATTGGCCGGGCGCGGCGCCCACTCATGGCCTTCGTCATCGTCCTGAGCCACTCACGCCGGATCTTCCTGCGTTTCTTTCTGGATGCAAGGATGGAAGCGTTTCTGGCCGGTCACCTCGAAGCCTTCGAAAGATGGGGCGGGATTCCAAAGGTCGTGCTCTACGATAATCTGAAGAGCGCAGTGCTCGAGCGTCGCGGCGACACAATCCGCTTCAATCCTACCCTGATCGCCTTTTCCGCCCACTATCGATACGACCCCCGTCCGGTCGCCGTCGCCAGGGGCAATGAGAAGGGGCGCGTGGAGCGCGCCATCCGGTATATCCGCGACAATTTCTTTGCCGCCCGCGGCTTCACCAGCCTGGAAGACCTCAACGCCCAGGCCGATGCCTGGTGCGACGGCGTCGCCGCAGACAGGCTTTGCCCAGGTGAGGACATCACCGTACGACAGGCCTCCGCCCTGGAGGCGCCTTACCTCTTGCCATTACCAGGCAATCCGTTCCCATGGCCGGCGCAGATCGCCGTCTCCATCGGCAAGACCCCGTACGCCCGCTTCGATCTGAACGACTATTCCGTGCCCCACGCCTACGTGCTTCGCACCTTGAGCGTGACGGCAACGCAAAAGGAGGTCCGCATCCTGGACGGTGCGCAGATCATTGCCTGTCACGTCCGCAGCTACGACAAGGGCGCCCAGACAGAAGATACCGCCCATATCAAGGCACTGGTCGATGAGAAGCGTGGGGCCCGGCGTCACAGCGCGACTGATCGCCTGGCCATGGCCGTCCCGGCCAGTACCGCGCTTCTTGAGCGCGCCGCTCAGAACGGTCACTCCTTGCACTCTGCCGTCATCGGACTGAACCGACTGCTCGAGCACTACGGAGCCAATGAGCTTCAGGCCGGGATCCTGGAGGTCCTGGCACTCGAAGGGCCAGCGCCCCATCCCAACGCTGTGCAGTTGATCCTTGAGCGCCGACGTGAACGGCGCCGCCAACCCCCACTGCTGCATGTCGCGCTGCCTCAGCATGTGCAGGACAAGGACAGCCCCGTCAGGCCCGCCCGTCTAGACATCTACGACCGTCTCAAGGAAACCCCCAATGACCACTCCTGATCCGGAAGACGGGCGTGACCGCGCCGCGCGCCTGCATCTGCACGGGCTTGTGGCCCACTGGCAGGACGCCACTCAAGCCGGATGGGCGCTTACACTCCTCGACTGGGAAGAGGACGAGCGCGCCAGGCGCAGTCAAGACCGCCGGCTGAAGGACGCCAAGATCGGCCGATTCAAGCCGCTCTGCGACTTCGACTGGTCCTTTCCGACCCGATGCGACCGACAGGCCATCGAGGCTCTGATGAGGCTCGATTTTATCCGCGACGCCGGCAACGCCGTCCTTATCGGACCCAACGGCGTCGGCAAGTCAACATTCGCCCGGAACATCGCCTACCATGCTGTCCTGAATGGCCACACCGCCCTGTTTACAAGCGCCGGACAGCTTCTCGGTGATCTGGCCGCCATCGACAGTGCCTCCGCCCTGCGCCGGCGTCTGGCACATTACGCCGCCCCCACGCTTCTCGTAATCGACGAGGTCGGATACCTATCCTATACCAACCGCCACGCCGACCTGCTGTTCGAGCTCATCAGCCGACGCTATGAGACCAAGAGCACTCTCGTCACCACAAATCGAAACTTCGCCGACTGGCACGAGGTCTTTCCCAACGCAGCCTGCGTCGTGTCCATGGTCGATCGTCTCGTCCACAATGCCGAGGTGATCGCCATCGAAGGCCAATCCTACCGTCTCAAAGAGGCGACCGAACGCTCCGAACAGCGCGCCGTCCAAAGAAGGCCGGCAAAGCCATGACAGCACCTGCAAAACCAGGCTTGCCGCTCTTCTTCCCGCTAGACATCCCAACAACATGGACACCCGACCAGGCGCTCGCCGTCTTCGAGCTCCTCACCGAGCTGCGCGACAAGATCTGGTCATGCTACGCCATCGACATCCAGCAGGAGATCCAGAGCCAACAGGCCCCAACTGACTAAACCCAATCAGCAGCCCCTTCCTCTCTCACAGGAAAACCCCAAACTGCACATGGCACCGTTTATGCGCACTTCCTGACGACCGCTAACAAGCGGTCAGTGAAACCGTTGGCGAAAAATCGCGCCTATCGTAGCACCCAAACCTAAGCAGCACATGACGTTCCCGCTTTTGAAGTCGGGAAGTGATCGCGAAGTGAAAGCGATAGCGACCGAAGCGTTGGCGCGGCTCGACGAGCGGCTGGCCCAGTCCCCGATCCGCCCCCACGAGCTCACCCGGGCGCACACGGTGCTGCGAACCGGCCGGCGAATTTCGCAAATGCCGGACTGCGCGCTCGGCCAAGAAGGTTTATTGGCCCTGACCGGCCGGGGTGGCGCCATGCCGGCGGCGGGACAAAAAAAAGCCGGGAAGGGGAGGGGGCTGGAGCCAGCTCCTTTGAAGCCGATGTCCGGGATGATGCTGAGGGCGATCCTCCGGGATGACGGGGCCGGCGGCGCAGCGCGCTCTGGCTTCGACACGGGCCACGCCTACGACTGAGCTCGCCGAGCAGAATCGGCGGCAAATTCCATCGTCCGGGGTTGCGGCGATTTCCGCCCACGGCAGCACTCCAGACGTCAATTGAAGGATAGGACAACGATCCTATCTCTTGCACCTGTCAACAAAACAGACTATGACCATCGGTAGTCATATGGAGACGTCGACATGAGAGAGATTCAGCTGAAGGACGCGAAGGCCACCTTGTCGGCGGTGGTCGACCAGGCCGTTGCCGGGGAGCCTTCCGTGATCACCCGCCACGGCAAGCCGGAGGCCGTGCTCGTGTCTTTCAAAGAATGGGAGAGGGTTTCCAAGGTGCCCAGCTTTGCAGACCTCCTGCTAGCCTTTCCGGGCGACCCAGACGACATTCCGGAACGGAGGCGGAAGCCCGCCCGCGCTTTGCGTGAGGGCTTTTAGCCCGTGTATCTGCTGGACACGAATATCGTGTCGGCCGACGCGCCGACGAAAAAGGAAGTCGGCTTGCAGCCGTTCGCCGACTGGCTGCGCAAGAACAATAACCATCTGTACATGTCGACGGTCACGGTCGCGGAAATCGAGGCGGGCATTACCCGCGCCGTCAGGATCGGCGCGACGACGAAGGCGGCACGGCTGCGCCGCTGGCTCGCCGCGGTCGAGCAGCTCTATGCTGGCCGCATCCTGCCGTTCGGCATCGAGGAGGCCCGCCACGCCGGCGCGATCATTGACCGGGCGCGGGCGCATGATCCCGGCTTCGAAGACATCGCGATAGCCGCCACGGCGGCAGCGCGAGGCTACACGGTCCTGACGGCAAACGAGCGGCATTTTCAGCCGCTCGGGGTGCCGTGGGCGAACCCGCTCAAGGAACTCCCGGCTTAGTCCACGCGCTCGAAACGAGCGACCGCGAAGCGGTTGGTCTCGAACGTTGTTCCAGATTGATGCGGCTCAGACAGCCGCGAAAAACTGGTTTGGGATGCCTAAGGCCGGTCCGGAGCCCTGGCCGACCAGTGCCCGCTCTCGATCAAAGTCCTGACGACCCTGGGGATCAGCTTGCGGACCGCAGAGACGGCTGGAGAGCGGTCGTCTTTCGGGTTGACGGCAAGCACAACGGAACGGGTGATTACCGGATCAATGATCTTAACCGTTCGGACTTGGCCTTGAGACGCCTCTTTCTGAATGGCCGACGGGGTAAGGATGGAATACGCCTTTCCTTCCATGACCATATTGATGATCGTAGAAAGGGAGTCGACTTCGAATCTCACGTCCAGCACACAACCGTGTTGCGCAACGACATCAGCCACCGAACGCCTGGCATTGTTGTTGCGCATGGGAACCGCCAGGGGAAATGCGTGCAGGTCGGCGAGCGCTATTGAATCTTCGAAGGGCGGTTGACCAGGCGGCACCACAAGGCAAAATTCTTCGCGGGCCAGCACCGCCATTTGCCCAACGCTCTCGGCAGTGCGGTAGAGAACAGCCAGATTGAAACGGCCAGCAGCCATCCACTCCTCCAGCGGTCCCGTCATGCCCTCGATCATCTTGAGCGAGATCCTCGGCAATTCGCTTCTTACCGTTTCAAGCAAGGGACCGCTGAGGACGCGAGCGGCGCCGGACGGAATGCCAATGGTCACCTCTCCGGAGGGAGCAGCCACCGAGTTGGTCAGTTCGGCCTCCGTGAGCTGAATTTCCTTCAGGATGATCCGCGCGCGCTCAAGCAGCTTGTCTCCGGACGCCGTGACGCTGACGCCGGTCCTGTCGCGAACCAGCAGCTGGGTGCCGAATCCTTCCTCCAGCTGACGCACATGCAGGCTAAGGGCGCTTTGAGCAATATTAAGAGACGCAGCTGCCTTCGTGAAACTGCCGGCTTCGACGACGCCGACAAAGTATCTTAACTGCCTGATGTCCACGATGAGCAAATCCAAACGGGGCATGATCCCCAGTGCTTTTGATCCCAAAACAGGGTTCTGTTCTCCTGCCAAACGACGGCAGATTTTCCAGGCGCACCTGAAGGGCTGAGCCAGCTTTCATCCCCGAAAGTAACCGAACAAGATCCACCTGCCGATGCATACCCGTCTTCTCGAATATCACCTTAAGTTGCCCACGAACGGTATCCATTGCCACCCCCCGAATGCTGGCGATGTCGCGGAGTGTCTTGCCCTTTGAAAGCTCGCGTGCGACGGCTGCCTCAGCGGCCGTCAAATCAAACAGTCCCTCCAGGATTTTTGGGTCTATTGCAGCATCTTCTTCTGCGGAAGTGATGATCAAGAGCATGTCAGCAATCGCGAAAATATCGCGGCTCGCACCGACGATCGGCAAGGCATGTACGATCATGGCGCCGCGCTCGGGGCCGGCCGCGATTGGAAAGGTGCCTCCGCGACAGAGCGATGCTTCAAGCAAATTATGCCAACTCACATCGGCCGCGGATTGCGTGAATGTCAGCCGCGCCCTTCGATCCTGCACGACGTAAGGCAGCAGCCTTTCGAAACCTTGGTTGGAGGCGACAAGGCGTCCGCAATTCAGGGCGGCGGTGGGCAGGCCGATCATGTTAAAGGCTTCGACAGCCCCTCGGACCTGTTCGAAACGCAGGCGAGCCGTAAGCAATGAAGAGCGAGCCAGATGTGGCCGCAATGCCGTCAAACGGCTGGTTACGTCTGCACCTAGCGGGCCCTCATCGTATTTCCGATGGACGGACAATTTGATCACGTCGCCGGTTGGCGATGTAATAGACGTGCCGGCATGCCAATAGACTCCTTGAGGTCGCATGAACTCCCGGTAGTATCGGCTCTGCTGCATTTCCTCGATGGACATGACCTCAGTATCCAGAAGGAATCTCGGTTCATCAAAGCGCGCTTGCCGCTCAGATGTGAGATATGGGTTCCTCGCAACCCAATTCTCGCGAACGTAAACTTCCATCTTTTGAAGACAGGGCTCGTTCGCCGTCCAGCCGCTAATCCCCTTCTTGTTCACCGCGAAGAAGGCGGTATCCGTGCAATCACCGACTTTGGCGAGCAGATCCAGGACACCGCGACCCGTCCAAAGGCTTGGCACGACTGCTGCCTCGTAGATACGATCGATCAAGTCGCCATCCATGACAACAATTCCCCAAAAAATGTGTCCCAAGCAGACCGAGTTGTTTTCTTCACTGTGCGCTCACGCTTGAAGCGATCAACGCCGGCCGATCGTCAGCCCCCCTAGCAGAGCTACAAGCTCCGCCTGCCTATGCGTCTCGGTCTTGGCGAAAACGGCCTTGAGTTGGGTGCGGGCAGTCTCATATGAAATTCCCAACTGGTCAGCGGCATTCGTAATTGGTGTTCCTGAGCAAATCTTGCCAGCCAACTTCGCCTCGGCCAAGGTTAACCCGAAACAGTCTTGCAAAACGGATGCGGGTGGCGCGCGACGGCTGGCCTGATCCACAAGCACAATCATCGCCTGACAAGGCGCTAGGGGATTATACGAAACGGTCGCAAGGCGCAGAAAATAAGCAAGTAGCGGGCGCTTGCCGATCCGAGGCAGCAGGACGGGCGTCGTGGAATCCGCCGGAGCCGCCATCCAAAGTATTTCTCGCAGACTCCGTCTCAAGGCGTCCGTCGCGTTCCTGTCAAACGATACCAGTTGGCGATGGGTAATCTGAATATCGTGTCCAAGTAACTGGTCCGCCGGACGATTTGTCCGCAGCACGCCACCCTCCCGGTCTAGCATTACTGCTGCTGTTCCGCTCACATCGAAGGCTTCGAGCGCGGCTTCCGCCCGAGCAAAACCTAGCGCTCTTGCCACCGCTACCATTGAGCCTAGTCGCGTGGAAAAACCTGCCAGTTGTCGAAGTTCATCGTCGGAAAAAGGACCCTGTCCTCTAGAGCGCTGGATCGACATGCACCATAGATCGCCATCGGCGGCGGCCTTGACGCCAGCGAACCACCTGAGATCGAAAGGCGCCAGAAATTCTTGATAGTATGGATGCTTGTTCATCTCCTCGACTGTCAGCAGGTCAAGGTCTGTCGCAACCCCCCGACGCTCTATCAGGGGTACGATGCGATACCGCTCGTCGTGGTGGATCCAGCCGTCGCGGACATAGGCCTCGAACGAGGGCTGCATCGAAGCGCTGCGCGGGATGCCGGGCAAGCGTCCCTTGGTGTCGAAGAGGACCGCGCCGGCACTGCCTGTCAGCTCGGTAACCGCCTCCATTGCAGCATTCCATTGGGTAGGGTCAACTGCTGCTTTTGCGAAGGAAGCACCAATTGCGTCAAAATCAAACGCTGCGCCCACACTGGTTCCCTCTCAGATAACCCAAATGGGTCATGCACGGCCCATTACCAGCTGCTTATAGTCCTCATTAGCACTTCTGCCCACGATTGTGCGCAATCAAGCCGCGATGAACATAGGAAAAATGAAATGCGAGTTCTGCTCTCATGTACAGGCTTTTCTCTGTTGCTTTTGGTGGCAGGGAGCACTCTGGCTACGGCTGTCTCTCCCGCTCGCGCCTGCTCATGCGAACAAGGGAATGGTTGTCAAAAGGACGACGAAGGAGGCACCTGCGCGGCGCGCTGAGAATGGGCATCTCAACTCGCTTTGTTTCTCAATGAATCCCTGGGGTGTGCTTTGCAACAATTGATTCGACAGATTTTAGCGATCACGGCAGCAACAGCGCTAGCTCTGGCACTTCTGGCTGAGACAGGCTGCGTGTCACTCCCAGAAGATCAGGCTGCCTACAACGCCTGTACACCAAGCCACAATAATATCTTTCTGAGAAAGCCTGGACACAAGGCAATCGTTTCCGGAGTGTCAGGTAGCTCATCAAGATGTTACTGGAACTGGTCCCAGCCCAGTACTGACACGGCCATTGCCAGGGCAATGGCGGATTGTCACAAGTCGTATGGCCGATGCTTTCTCTACGCATCAGACCGAGGCTGGAACAACTGGGTTGCGCGGATATCAAACAATGGTGGCGTCACCAACGAGGCGCGCAACATCCAAGCGGACAACGACGCCGCCGCCAATGCAATTCTAGGCGGCTTGGCTGCAGGTCTTGCAGCCGGGAATGGCGGATATACACCACCGGCTCAAAGGCGATCCACGGGGGGCAGCAGCGGCGGCAACTGCGGGGGCAATGTCGCCGCTGATCCCGTAACGTGCAAACCGCTTCACTAACCTCATGCAAGCACGGCTAGTGGAAGTGGATGATTGCGGCGAGGACGGAGCGGAGGCAGCAACTCTCCGCAAGCGCCCCTAGCCCAAACGAGGAGATGAGGGAACGTGAAGAAGCGTGATTCAGTCAGCATCGCCCCGAGGTTCGGTTTTCTCTACCGGATCGGCCGGTGTCCCAGATGCATGCGGGAGTCCCTCCTGTTTGCGGCTGGCAGCCTGTCGCTATGGGCGGCTAGCCTCGCGATCGCGGCCGTCTATGGCGATGCATTCCGCAATCTGAGCGTGGCCCGCCACCTGCTGGCGGCGCTGTCGGCGGTGGCGGTTCTCCTTTGGCTGTTGCATGTCGGCGTCTACGCCATCCGTAGCGCCTACGGCCACGCGTCCACCACACCATCCCCGGTCGAGCCTGCAGAGGGGGCCAACTCCAATCAGTTCGTCCGCTCCGCACGGCGGCACGCGTTGCGGGCGCTGGTCAAGGCCTTCATCGGTGCGGCCGCCGCCACCGTTCTGCCGTCGATTGCGCTGGCGTCCGGTGAATGCCCCGGGCGGCTGAATTGCGGCTGGTCCTCCTGCACGCCGCCCGATTCCACAGCCTACTGCTGTCCGAAGGGCTATCCGATCCTCAGCCTCTGCGACTGCCGCTGCTACTCCAGCGTCCAGGGCATGCGGTGCAACCAAACCGGATCATGCTTCGACGAGAATTTCTGAGTTCGAATCTTGTCACGTCACAAATCTAAACGTCGAGAAACATCAACCGCCAGGTAGCATTGTCGGCAACGTCAGGCGGACAAACTCAGACGCTGCCGTCCACTGTGTCGTGGGTCGCGGTGTTCGGCGGCCGACGACGGCAAGCGCTAAGACCTCAGTTCTGGCGTTTTGCGCCACTGTCGGTGCCCCGGCTGCTGAAATATTCCCCGGGCTGCTCAAAGAGAACGCAGCGTCTTTGCGCAGGGGTGAACCCGAACGCCACGCATTGTTCCAGCTTCCAGCATTCATTTCCGCAGGCGTCCCGGTTCGGAGATGCCAAGACACGGAAACCGTTTCCGGAAAAGGCCTTGTTGTTGAAGTATTCCATCTGCATTGGCGCGCCCGACGAGCTTGGTGTGCCGAGGTTTGAAATGGTTCCGCTTGTGGCGCGGGCGTTCATCAGGAGCTGGCCAGTTTCCCCCTTCAGGAAGCACTTTCTGTTCCAAGCGTCGTAAGTGTAGGCTCGGCACGAGGGTCCCGCGTTTCGGCAAAACGCCTCGCACTGGTCGACATCCTGTGCCGCCATGGAGGCGGTCGAACTGCCAGTGAGGTCCCTGTTGCGGAATCGCGTGAAACCGGCCGACGGTGGGGGTACGGCAACCACCTGCTCCGGCGCGGGCGCCGCAGGCGGATTGGTCGGCGGCCGGTATCCAGCGATTAGGCCGCGGGTGCCGGCGGTGTGCGCCTGGCTGTCTCCTGCGCCCACGACGGCCGAGAAGAGCCTGCAAATGTCGCCGGATGACGAATGGTCGAAGCCGACGCAGCCTGATCGCGTGGAGCAGAGCTTCCTGCAGGACTCCGACGGGACTTTGACCGTCGCGCTGACGGGTCCGTTCAAGACAGTCTGAGGATAGTCGAAGAGGACCTCGACCGATTGAGCATTCGCCGGACGACTTCCAGAGCACTGGAGGGCAGTGGCCACAGAAGCAACGGCAAAAAGAAGTCGGGCTCGCCGAGCTTTCATTGGCAAAGGCCCATTTATGGTGAGCATAAGAACCTCATTCTAAGAATCGGAAGTCCCCTCGTGACGAGAATGATTGCCTTTGGCATGCAATCCGAGGCGTGACCGGCTTCCCACTGATCGGGGGTCAGGGGTTTTCATTGACTCTGGACCTACCCTGCGGACATTTCTGGGATGCCGGGATCTGAAAGAAACCTTGGCTACCGCCGCATGAATGGAACTTGATTTTCGGAGTGAGCGTGTCGGGGGCGACCGAATCTGCCGTTGACTGTGCGCCAGGTGGCCGCCGCTTCGCCTCTTTCTTCGGCTTCTCACCGACGAGTGGCGTGCCGGAGCGCGGGCGTTGCCGCTTCTTCGGCTCAATGTGCGCCTTCTTGACCTGAGCCTCCAAAGCTCGCTTGGCATGATCGTGTATCTTCGCCGCTGGTGGCGCAGGTGGACTGATCGGCGGGCGATACCCTTCGACAGGGCTTCGGGTACCAGCCGTGCGCAACGAACTTTCCTCAGCACCATCCACGGCCGAGAAAAGCCTGCAAATGTGGTCGGAGGAGGAGTAATCAAATCCCGCGCAGCCTGAGCGAGCGGAGCAGACCTTCCTGCAGGGCTCCAGTTGAATGTTGATCTTCGCGCTGGCGGTACCTTTCAAGCTGGTGTGCGGATATTTGAAGAGCACCTCGGTTGATTGAGCGCGACCTGGCCGGACTCCGGTCCAAAAGGTAGCGGCAGCAAATGCGATGCCGAAAAGAAGCCAGATTTGCGGAGTGTTGATTTGTAGCATTCAAGTTGCCTTTAATGGCGACTGGCCAGGAGAATCCCGACCAGAGCTGTTAGTTAGTACTGCGCAAAACAGGGCTTTCCATCGCCATTCGTATGGTTAGTCGAGCTATGCGGAAACGCGATTTTTCATCGTTGGTGCCAATGTCGCGAGCTCGCATCCCCAGGTAGACTGCGATCAGAAACAGGCTAATTGCGGCCCACCAGTGGGCGAAACTTGCATCTTCCATGTGGAGCTGTACCCAATTAACAAGGTCTTGGTCACGGATGACAGGAAGAGGCCCGGAATGTAGATTGGAGCGCTATGTTGAAGCGGGAAAAGAGCCACCGTAACGACGAGAACGCCGAAAAGCCTTTCGAATTTCCATTTCATGGCGGCCTCTCCTTTAAGCTTAAGCACCTCATTCGTACGGGTCGGGTGCCTGGCACGTCATGTACTTCGCGCTCGACCAGCCGCCCGGAACGGCTGCCCATGGATGCCCTCGCGGATCCCACGAGAACTGGGTCACCTTGATGGACCGGGAATTCTGGAGGACTTCTCCCGTCAGCTCTCCAAAGGGTCGGTTTCTGATGTTGAGCGGCGTGCCGCTTGGGTCCGTGATCCAGCACACCAGGGATGGATCGCGAAGTTCCTGTGGCTGAGTCGTGGAGACCGTCACTCTGGGATTGAGCCGGCGTAGCGCGACCGTTGCGTTCAATGCAGCGTCGGCGTCGCAGAACCGAAGCCTCTGTCGGCTCTTGCTGGCTTCGGCGGTCCAGGGTTGCCCGCCGCAAAAGCCGCGACAGTCGGTCGACAGGCTGGTCGACGTGAGGGACCGGATGCAACTGTCACCGTTGGCGCATTGAAGAGTGACTAGGTTTCGGTCAATCTCGACCGTCCCGAGCTTCGACAAATCTACCTGAAACGTTGTCTCCAGCGACAGCGTAGTGATGACGTTCGCATCGGTGTTTCGGACAGTCTGAATCCGACGATCGATGAAAACGGCGTCGCCGTCGGTCTTGCTCCAGCCGCGGTCGAAAAACACACTCCACGACAGATGCAGCTTGTTGGAATTTTCGCTTGCAGGCGGGCATGCCCAGGAACGGCTGAGCATCTCGGCTGCGGCGTCGTTCACGGGCGGATTAATTGGCGGGCGATACCCCGTAAGGAGACTGCGAGTGCCTGCCGTATGCGATTGGCTCTCCGTAGCGCCGACGATGGTCGCGAAAATCCTGCACATGCCATCATCTGGCGAATGGTCGAAACCAACGCACCCCGAACGTGACGAGCAGAGTTCCTTGCATTGGCCGAGCGGTACGCTGATCTTGGCGCTGATGACCCCGTCGAGTGCAGTCTGGGGATAGTCGAAGAACTGCCCCTCCGACTGCGCTTTCGCCGGCGGAGCTCCGGACGCAAGGGCGATGGCTATAGCGACCGCCACGCCTGGAAGGCGTCCCGCGACCGCGTGAAGAGATGCAAATGCCGGCATGAATCTTGCTTTCCCCACCGGTTGGCTCACAGCCTGAAACAGCGCTACCGTTGCCGCACGAACGTCGCGTCCTCGGAAACGACCGACCCCAGTTTCCTTTTCAGGCGCATGACGTGTTCATAGGATTTCGTGATGCGTTCGAGCATTTCGGGATTCCGCCGCGCCTCTTCGGAAAGGAGCGTGGCGACCTTTTCCGGGATCGCAGGATCAGGGTGTTTGTCGTTGGCGAATATGAGGATGTCGTTCCCCGCGAAAACCGCTCTGAGCACTGAGTCCTCGAAGCTGACGTTGTCGGTGATGGCCTGCATCTGCATGTCATCGCTGATGATCACGCCCTTGAAATGCATGTTGTCCCGCAGAAGCCCCGTCAGCGTCGCCCGGGACAGCGACGAGGGGATATCGTACGAAAAGGACAGCTTCTCGTTTATGACGTGCGCGGCCATCACCATGTCGACGTCCCCCGACGCGATCAGACCCTTGTAGGGAAGAAGCTCCTTCTCGCTCCATGTCTTGGTGACGTCAGCCATTCCTTTGTGGCTGTCCTTGGTGCTGGAGCCGTGTCCAGGGAAGTGTTTCAGGGCTGTCAGCACTCCCTTTGCCCGATGCGCTTCGATAAAGGCCCTGGCGTACGCTTCAACCTTCTGCGGATCGGCGGAAAAGCTCCTGCCAAGCTTGCCGATGATGGGATTGGCCGGGTTGACGTTGAGGTCGACGACGGGAGCCAGATTGAGGTTGAACCCTAGGTCGGAGAGATCCGATGCGAGGTTCTGGTAGACCACGACGGCCGCGTCGGGAGACATGGTCTTTGCGACTGTCGCCTCGCTGGGCACCTCCTTGAACCCTACCTCGCCCGTAAGCCTCTGGATGCGGCCACCCTCCTGGTCGATGGCGACAAGCAGGCGGGTCGTGGCGTATTGCTGAAGGCCTTTGTTCAGTTGCCGCACGGCCTCAAGGCTGGTGATGTTGCGCCCCAGATAGATAACGCCAGTTATTTCACCTGCCTCTGCCTGTTTGACGACCCGCTTGTATCCATCATCGTCCGGACTGTCGCCGACGAAGCCGACCAGCACCATCTGCCCGATCATCTGCCGCAGCCTGCCATCTTCGACGGCGCGGTACAGGTTGGCCTTCCGCAGGTGGGCTTCCGGCGCCGGGTCAGCGCGCAGCGGTGCGGAAATGCCAAGGAGCGTGCAAGCGACAGCAATGAAGGTTGCGATCCATCGCGACATGGTTCAATTCCTTGGGCTTACAGGACGGACGAAGTCGGGCATGACTGTCCGGCTGTTTTTCCGCGCCGAGGTCATGCCCTTTCTGCGCACTGGATAGAGGTTCGAGCCGTAAACCAGATAGCATCGGTTCGGCCGCGCGATGGTCCATGTGAAGCCGCCGCAGCGGCCGTCCGAGTCACATTGCTGCATGCATTCCTGGTACGAGACTGCGGATGACTGCGTGCCATCTCCGATGAAACCGCTTGTCGTGAAAAGTTCCCATCCAACGGTCAGGCTTGGGGGAGGGGCCGCGGGCGTGGCCTTGAAGTAAAGGCCGGATCTTCCCAGCGAGTAGGACTGCACGAACTCGAAGCCCGATTTCAGGAAGCAACGGTTGGCTTCGAGGTTGTAGGTGAATGCCCGGCAGGAGTTCTGGCTGTCACATATCGCCCTACAATTTTCCGCATCGGGCGCTGCCATGCCTTTCGGAACGAGGTCGCCACCCCAGAGGTCGACGCCGCTGTAGGACGCGTAGTACCAGGACTCGGCGTTGGCGGGATCGTGATAACCCGGAATGCGTTGGCGAGTGCCAGCGGTCGAGAGCGTATCTGCCTGCGCCGAATTTATTCCGGCGAACAAGTGGCAGATATTGGTTGCCGAGGAATGGTCGAAGCCTGCGCAGCCTGAACGCGCCTGACAGATTTTCCGGCAGTCATCCAGGGGCCGGCGGAACTCTGCGCTGGGAGAGCCGCTCAACGCGGTACCGGGATAGTCCAAAAAATCTGACTGCCCTTGGGCCGCCGCCCTTGGCGCAATTCCAGAACCAGTCAGCGACAGGAAGAGCAGCGCGACAGCGATCCCTGCTACGCCCGCGCGGCCCCGACGACTTTGTTGCATCCCCTCAGCTTCCCCAATTGCCCAAACCACTACCGATATGCATCGCGCTGGGTCAGGGATTGATCGACCCCTCGCAGTAGGTGGTGCGAAGGAAGCTTTCGTACGCCGCGGCATGGCTCGAACTGCTGTCGGTTGCATCCTGGCAAAGCGAGGCGAGGAGCTTGTTGGCTTCCGAATTGCCCTCCAGGGCAAGTTCGAAATAAGACCTGCCTGCCTTGTTGGCATCGGCGGCGTCTACGCGGTCCTGCGCGAACGTCCTCGGGTCGTACCAGCGCGCGATTTCGAGCTTGGCGTCCTGGTTGCCTCTCTGCATCGCAAGGTTGATTGCTTGCATGCCGACATCGCGGTTGCCGCGATCGAAGGCCACTTTGCTCAAGGCGAAGAGCTCATGGCCATCCGTGTCTGTCGTCTTGAGCTTTTCCAACCTGGCCGCGAGCGGAGGGTTGGTTGGATCGCGGTAGTTCAAAAGCAAGCTTCGTGTTTCCGCGGTCGATCCCGTATCGGAACGACCTCCACCTACGCTGGCGAACAGGCGGCATTCGTTTTTCGGAGAATGGTCGAAGGCCATGCAGCCTGTGCGTCCCTCGCAGAGTTTTCGGCATTGTTCCAGTGACAGGGAAACCTGTGCGCTGGTGATGCCGTTCAGGAGCGTGTCAGGGTAGTTGAACAGTTCTTCCGCTGGAGCGTTCTGCGCAGTCGTTGGCGCGGACGCTCCCAGTAGCAATATCGCAGCCATGGTCGCGACGGGCATGCCGAAGGACATCGTTCGCAAGACAAGGCACTTCGCCAATCCGTTCTTCCACATGCCTCTATCCTCCGATGGCTTCGTAGGCGGCGGGTTGCCGCGCCATGCCGTTTCTGGTTGTCATTCCAAAGTTCCCTCGCAATAGGTGTTCGTCAGGAACCCGTTGAAGGTTGGGTCTTGAGGGGAGCTCGCGCTCTTCGCGCAAAGGGAGCGAAGCAGGTTCGCTGCCTCCGCCTTACCCTCGATCACCAGCTCGAAGTAGAACCTTGCGGCCTTGTTTGCGTCCGGACGGTCTGCCTTGGCCGGATCGAACGAGTTCGGATCGTACCAGCGCGCGATTTCGAGCTTGGCGTCCTGGTCGCCCCGTTCCATCGCAAGATTGATGGACTGCAAGCCAATCCCTCCGTCGCCTTCGCGGTATGCGTCGCCGCTTAGCGTGAACAGTTGAGCTCCGGTGGTATCCGTCCGTTTCAACCTCTCGAAACGCGCCTGTAGGCTCTCTGGCTTGGGCATCAGCTTATACGCTTCGTAGCCTCCCGCGGCCGCCACGAGCAGTGCCAGGGGGATCAGAAGGTATAGGTATCGCCACCTGCTCTTCGACGGCAGGACAGGTGCCGGGTCAGGCACCTTGATTATCGGAGGAGGCAATGGCGGGTCCGGCACCAGATCGATGATGCGTTCAGGCAAAGCAGGGAGGGCCGTCGGAGGAGCGGTCAGCTCCTGTGACCACCCACCAGGTTGTGGCGTAACCGGGGGCCAGAACGCATTGCCCCAAACGTTCTGGCCGTCGACTTCGATCTTCACCTGTTGGTCGACCGGAATTCGATCGCAGACTTCAGGCCCCACGGACAACGTGGTCGAACCCGCGGTTCGGTTTGCGACCTCCGCCGCCACGGTAGCCGGGCGCGCCTGCCATCCGCCATCGCCGAGGTACGGTGTGTCCGCGGACTTGCGCGTGATCGAAAGGCGCAAGCGCTGGGTACTCCCCAGTTCTTGCGGAAACACGATCAGGGCATGCCCGAACAGGCGTGACTCATCCTCTGTTACTTTCAGCGGAACCTGCGTCATCGAGCCGTCTCTGTGGACTCGGCAGAAGACAGCGACGACGAATTGAGAGTCTCCAGGATCGCTCTCAGCCGTTCGTTCTCGTCGACGTTCACCGTGATGCCCTCGCCCGAGAGGACATTGTCGGTCACGAGCTGGTTAAAGGCGTACATCCATTCCGAGAGCGCCAGGTAGGAGAAGTTCCGCCGTTCCTTGCCAAGTCCGTCGCAGTTCGAGACGTTTGGTCGGCGGGCGAATACCCTGATCTCGCCGTCTTCGGTGCCGTCCGGGGCCATTGGCCGCTTCTCCTCGGGCAAGGCCTCGAAGCCAAGCGTGCTGACGAAACGGTTGATGCGGCTCGTCGCGAGGAAACCTGCCCTCTCGAGCAGGATGTCAGGCCTCTCGACCGAACTTCCAGAGAGCTTGGCGAGATCGTCGGCTATCTGCTCCTCGACCCCGGTGCGGCGGGCCGCCGCGACAAGCTCGGCGATCAGCTCTCCTGCCAGTTTGTGGGTAAGGCCAACGGCCTGAAGCGCGCCGTCATTCCTTGATAGCGCCAGAAGCCCATCCAGCCAGTGGCGCATCGCCGAGCGGGCGAGGTAGGCTTCGCGGGGCAGCGCCTTTTGCGAGACCGACGGCCCGGAAGGCGCCGCGGCGGCGACCGTCTTCTTCTTGTTCCCTGGCAGGGGAGGGGCGCCCGGCCGCAGTGGCGGAGTGACGCGCTTCTTCACGACGGTATCGGCTCGGCCATCCGAGCCGTCGTCGGGGGCGTTCTGGCGCTTGATGCGGTTGCCGTACTCGATGTGGAGGTGCTCGGAAATCCCGTTCTGAGAAATCTGGAGCGTCTTCATCGCCACGCCGAACTGCTCCCGCTCCCATGTCTCGGTGAGACACGCAAGAATCTGGTCCGATACTTCCCGGCGCTCGGCGATACGCTTGTTGATGTCGCTCTCGACGAAATAGGGAGCGAGCACGCGACGTATTTCGTGGGCGATGTTCCCGAGGCGGCCCCGTATCTGCCCATACTTAATCTCGGGACGGCAGATCGCCGCGAGGTTTTCCGCCAGATAGCCCACGCCACCGTCGTTCAGCCTGAGGGCTTCGTCGAACGCCTTGGCCGGATCCCGGAAATGCTGCTGGACCTCGCTGACCTCGAGATATGCCTTGCGAATGGCGGCGACCTTCTTGACCTTGTCGGGCAGAATCTCCACCTCTTCGCCGCCGCGGTACTTGATCAGGAACTCGGCCTTGAAGTTGGGATTGCGCAGCCAGTAGGTGTTGTTGAACGGCTTGCCCGGCGTCCATTCGAACGGCCACTTGTGAGCTTTCCCGAAATACCGCGTCAGCGAGGAGCCCATTCGCGCGCTGAAACGGTCCGAAAGGCTCTGCCCCTCCTCGCCCGCCTTTTCGCTGAAGTGCTTGTCGAACATCGTTAGCACCAGGAACAGCGCGGTATCGGTCCGGGCCCGGTCCGCCGGCGTTTCGCCATGCGAGATCCTGATCCAGTCGTCAATCATGTCCGGAAGCGTCGCGACGTCCTGGGTCGAGTCCTTGATGCAGAGGAGCATGCTCGAGAGCTCTTGCTCGGCAACGTAGCGGTCGAACAGATAGGCCACCTTGCCCCTGACGAAGAGGTCCTTCAACGCCATGGGGTTGTCGTCGAAATAGGCCTGCAGGTCCACTTTCTGACGGCTGCGCGCGCCGGGAAAGTCGAGCAGGTCCGTGTGATCGAAGAAGGGCCATGGCCGCTCCGAGATGGCAATGCGAAGCTCGGCGGCCAGGGCGGTGATGACGGGCCGCGGGAGTGAAACGACTGGACCCTTCATCGGCCGTATCAGCAACTCCTCCTGGTCAGGCTTGCCGAGTCCGACCAGCGTCTCGACGTCGATGATGCTCCGGTCCCGGGGGACAAGCGCATCGATGGAGCAGTAGGCGTCCTTGGCGAAGCCGAGTTCTCGAGGGCGTTGGCGAGTTCGAGATAGACCTCGGTGAATTTCCGGAAGCCGCCCCAAAGCACGGAAAAGAGTTCCGCCCTGTCCGCGATCGAGAGCCGCGGCGCGAGGATCGCGGCCTCCTCCCAATAGGCGCCGAGCGTTTCGATGTTCGGCAGTCCGGCGAACTGCTTCTCGAAATACTCCTGGATGTCCCAGATGTCCTCCTCGATGAGTCCGCCCGAGCCAGCCTGTGGCGCGACGCGCCTCCGAGCCGCCTCGAGGGCGGACACGACGGCCTCAGGCACGAGCGGTGTCCGTTTCTTCGCGTCACCGTCCAGGAAGTAGCTGTTGCCCAGAATCTTGGCGATATCGGTTTCGCTGAGCAGTCGCAGGATGACCGGAGCGCCCACGGGGCTGGGTTCCTCCTTGACCGAGAAACGGGTCACGAGACCTGTCGACTCGCGGTCGCCGCCCGGATTGATCTCGCGGATGAAGTCGACCTCCCGGCCGAGATCGCCGAAGCGGGCCATCAAGGGCGCGCTCCCATGGCGAGCCAGGACCGAAACCAGATAGGACTTGCCAGCCTGACTGGGGCCAAATATCCCGACGCACATCGGGCGGTCTATTGCTTCCATCGCCTTGCGGGCCGCGACGACCGACTTCCTGAGATGCTGCTCGGCGCTGGCGCGCGTGTCGCCGACCCGCTCGGCGTTGGCGGCGGTCCCGATCCATGCAAGGCCGTCCTGCGCCGACTTCAGCGCGGCGCCGCAGCTACTTTTCAACTCTTCACGCATTCGTTCAGCCGCCATTTCACTGGATGGAGATAATTCCGGTGTCGAGCCAGTAGCCGTCGCCCGTCTCGATCGCGAGCGTGTCCAGCTTCAGTTCCATCATGCGCTTCACCGGAGCGCCGTCCGCGTCCTCGGCGTCCTCGATCACGAATTCCTCGCGGGTCGCCTCGCTCGACAGAAGCTCGACTTCGCTCGCCTCGTCCTCGCCCAGCGCCTCGACGTTTCGGGCAATGGTCACGCGGACTGGCTTTCGCATGCCCCTAGCCGAGCGCGAGGCTCCTGCCATCAGCTTGTACAGCGGAGTCGCCACCCATCGTTCGAGCGGCAACTGCCTGAAGCCGATGCGGACCGGGCTGTGATAGTCGAACTGCGCCTCGGCCGCTGCCTCCGCTCTATCGAGATCGATGTCTGAGAAAAGCAGGGTTTCATCAGGCAGCGTCGCGTTGCCTTGGAGCCGCCCGATGTACCGGGCCGTTGACTTCATCCGCAGGTATTTGGAGTAGAGGGTGAAGTTGGTGATCTGCGCCTCGGACAGCGCGCACAGCATCGCTCCGACCACCGCCGTTGTCTTCGGGTCGTCGATGTGCGTGTTGCTGGCGCCCCGGAAGGGATACCAGGTGCCGACGCGATAGTCCTTGATGGGGATGACACAGTCGGGGCGCACCGACATCTTGTTCATGAACAGGTTTATCATGGGCGGCAGGCGCATCGGCCGCCCGGTCAGCAGCACCACGTCGGCGTCCAGGTGGTTGATAGCCTCGGCGATGTTGTCGAACACGCCGTCGAATACCGACAGCACACACTCCTCCACCGCCTGGGGGTCTATCGCGATGTCGCAGTCGGCGATGCTGAATTGCCCGGCTTCCTGCGCTCCCATGTTTTCCTTGAGGTACCCGAGTATGCGCGCGGCGACCGGGATCTCGCCGTCGGACCCCGTCCTGCCATCCGCATCAAAGAAGCTGCCTGCCTTCCGGATTTCCGTCTTGTGGCTTGTCGGCGGCAGGGTCTCGCATTCGGACAGGACGCCGATGGCGATCGGCTGCAGAACCTGAAGCACGAACTGGCGGCGCAGGTGCTTATCCTGCTCGGACATGTTCGGGTTGTCTCCGGCGAAGCGGTCCTTGAGGTAGTTCCGCGCGTTCGGCAGCCCCGCCTGGGCGAGGCCTTCCTCGAGCCTTGGGATAACGAGCCTCTCGATCACCGTCTTCAGCAGGTCGTCGCCGGCGATCCGGAACCCCTCCCTGAAGTTCTGGTCGGGATACAACGCCACGTTGTCCGTCTGGTAGTAGGTCGTCACCATGAGGTCGGCCGTGCCGCCGCCCACGTCGACACTGGCGATGCGCAGGGACCGTTCGGCCTTCAGCTTGGGCTTGGAAGATGGAAGCGTCGACGGCCTTTCCCGGTCCTTGCCGAGCAGGTCGAACAGCGTCCTGATCGAGCCGCCCAGCTTTTGCACGGCTTCTCCGTAGAGATAGACCAGATGGACCGAACTCGCCTCGTCCCACTCGCAGTGGATTTCTGGCCGCTGGCTGTTGATTCCCGTACTGCTGTCGCTCCACCCAGACAGGGACCACAGGAGCTTGACCGCGGCTTCCGCGCGAGAACGCAGGATGCGCTGCTCCTGGACCGGAGTGGCGGTAGGGATTGTCATGATGATCTTGCGAAGTCGGCGCGGAGCGTCCTTGAGCCTTCGTTCGCGACGGGTGCCGGGATTGTTCATCATGGACATCGCCTGCGCGATGATCTCCACGAGCATGAACGTGAAGAAGGACGACCTTGAGAAGCAGAAGCGGCTCGCCGTCTCCAGGTCGCCCTCTTTGACCTTCACTTTGAACTTGCGCCTGTCGGCCTCGATCTGCTGGAGAACGTCGCCGCGGTTGTTCACGAAACGGTACATGGAGCGCTCGATCAGCGGTTCCGTTCCCGAATTGCCATGCGATGTTGAGCGGAACCGCCACTCCTGCAGGACCGGATCGGAACTCCACAGATATCGTTTCGGCGAGGAAAGCCCGGTCGCAGCCTCGGTGCCTTCCGATTCACCGCGCAGGCGCGATGCCTCCGGGCCGATGCGGAGCAGGCTTGGCCAGAAGAACGCCCGGGGACGGCCAGATCGCCTGGCGATGTCCTCCGCTCCGAATTCCGCAGCCACCAGCTCGCACTGGCTTTCGAACGGATCGCGGTAGACAAGCTCGGGCTTCGAGAGATCCCGGAGTTCCAAGACGACGGAGTTGTTGAGGTCAACGTTCACGTCGTCAGGGAACGACTGGATCAGCAACCCGCACGACCGCGAGTTTCCCAGATCAAGCACGAGATCCACGTCCACAGGCTGGACGTTCCTGTTTTCGCTGACGGTGTCGATGAGCGTGACGCGAACCGGACTGATCACACTGGCGAGGAACTGGACGAAGGTGATGTATCGAGCGAGATGTTCGAACTGGTAGGGGAAGTCTTCCGGGCGAAGCTCCTTGCCCTTTCTCTGCTGCTTCTTGAATGAATGCAGAATGTCTTTCAGCCATTCGTCCAGCCACTTCTGCGCGTCAACAGGGCCTTGTCCCGGAACCTCGATCTTGTGGGACAGGAACGAGATGACGTCGGGAAGCCGGCTGACGAACCGGAATGATTCCGTCCGCATTGCGTCTTCCGGACAGGGCGCGAGGTAGGGACGGTTGGGCTTCCGGGCGCAAGCGAGCTGTCGAAGGCGAAAATCGCCCGATGCGTTCCTTTCCGGTCGCCGTGGGCGTTCCTGGTCTCCGTCACCCTTACCCGGACCCAGTCGGTAGGTCCCTGCGCGTATATTTCGTTGCCCAGTTCGTCCTTGCCGGGCTCGATCTTGAAGAACGGCATCGGCACCCAGCGGTCGAGAAAGGTATTGAGCGCCAGCGACTTGTTGATGTCGTATGCCTCATCGTTGCCTTTCGCAGGATAGGGCGGCTGCTCAGAGTCGGGATCGTCATCGCTCCAGTTCGGCAGCAGGCGGACCACGGCCTTTCCGTCCGAACCTGTTTCGGCAGGCGACGTCCGCTCGACGAACGACCTCGACAACCGGGGCGAAGTGTCGAGGTCGAAGCCGAACTCCACGAACTGGATGCCGCTGTCTGGCACCAGTGTGAAGCCGTCGCTGAAATCGGCGAGGTTGGTCAGCATGCGGTCGCCTCTTCGGGCTTGCGTGCGGCAGACGCGGCCGTGATGTGTCGAAACCCATCGCTACCATGAACGCATTTCAGGCCTGGCGTATCAACGTAGCCATGCTTGCTCAAGTCGACAATATTCGCCAGCATCTGTGTTTCCTGCATCCTATCGGATTGCCTCTTCAGGCGATCTCCATATATTCGTATCAAGGTTGGCGCTAACATAGCAGGAGCTACTGCTTGCAATCTGAAGTGCAAACGCCGATTTGAACCGTCGTAAAATTGCAATCCGGTATCGGATCACCCAAATTCCAAACTATAGATTTGCCTATTCCGCCCCCCTTGGGATAATGCGTTACATCGCTTGGACAAACTTTTTCTTCTCCATCAAGCCGAAACCGGAGATCGAACGGGATGCTAATGGTCTTATTTCTAATCTTCGTTGTGTAAGGAATTACAGTAAACTTGTATGTCCCCTGTGGGATATCGTCTCTCCAGACAATGTTCTCGACGGGTTGGGAGCTTACGTGTTCCTCGAGATTCTTGTTTGAATCGACGTCCCTAACACCATCTCCACAAATCCCGGGACCGTTGATGCTCTGGTTGCCGCCGAGCATTCCTCCTGGGCAAGTGGCGCTAAGGTCAAGGTCGTCCAGGGTCTGCCATGATAATGTCACCTGCAGCTTCCCGGTGTGCCCATCCCCTAGTTGTTTGTCCATATCCTTCGACTCCGTCGTCTGAGGCTTCTTGGGCACGCACGAGTTCAGGTGCCGCCGGAGTTGCTCCTCGAGCACCGCCGCCTCCGCCATGAGTTCCTGCGTGCGGAGGCTTGCCTGGTCTACCGTCGGCTGTGGTGCCACCAAGGCGCAGTAGGCGCCGCCGCCCTTTCCGAAAGCCTCGAGGCCGAACGGAAGGCTCACGCCGCAGGCGGGCAGCAGAAGCCAGGCGATGGCTCCGGCCAGCGCAATTGGGATCAGCCACAGGAGGCTTGCTGCCAGCCTGCCCCAGGAGCGGGCGCTTGGCGGGGCCGGAGGGGGCTTGATGTCGTCGATTGTCGGTATTCTATCAGTTTTCCCGGATATCTCTCCCCTGCCGCTCGTCTCCGCGTCGTGCCTTTCGTACCCCCATGCCGTCAGGACGGGCATCCCGTCGCCCCTGCCCGAACCTCCTGAGATCCAGACGTTCTCGTCTCCAGGGAACGTCACCGCGTTGCGCAGCGCCATGGCCGTGGACCTTGCGGTCGTGTCACCGCGGCTGTCGTGAGCGGCGGCGGCGCGAAGGACCGCTTGCACGGAATGTTGGAGACGCGCTTTGTAGACGTCGGCCGTTTCGGCGGGGAGGTCTGTCAATCGGACAAGCGGGTCTTCGCGCTCCGTATACCAGTCGATCCCCGATCCGTCCTTGCGAGGCACTGGCTCTGCCAGTTCCAGTCCGATCCCGTCGGGGAACTCCCGACCGAGGAGCGCCTGCATTCTATGGACCGAACGCTCTGCAGTAGAACCCAACGAGCGCATGAGACTGAGCGTGGTGGTTGCGACGAACTGGCTCATTGGGCGGGCACCGGCTGCCCTGGGGTTATGCCTGCTGTCGGGATGCATGGCTTGTCAGCCGTGGTTGCCGTCACTCCGTTCGACGACAGGAAGCGGATTGCGTCACGAGCACTGAGAGAGAAGTTCAGTTTCTGGGCGTTCTCCCCGTCAAGGATTATGAAGGTGTTCACCCCGACCGCCCGGCCGCAAGCGTCCGAAAGCGGGCCTCCGCTGTTGCCGCGCGAAATGTTTGCGGAATGGGTAATGACCTTCGTCGCACCGTCCTGGGGCATGGCCATCACGTTGCCTTGCGTGACCACCATCTCGAGATTGCTTATTCCGCTTGTGTCCCCATTGAGGATGTCCCGGTAGGTTTTGTCCATGGACATCACGAAGCCAGGAAATCCGCCCGCAACGACGCTGTCCAGCCTCCCAATTCCGGTCGAAAGCTGTAGTGCCGTCACGCCGCTGGGCGCGTCGTCGACACGCAGGAGGGCGAAGTCCGGGTCTCCAGTCGCGCTTGCGGCGGCTTTCGCGATGACATGCGCGGGAACCGCGCGCCCAAGCGCCTTGCTGGCGACGAACACTGTTTCGCCAGCCCCTTCGACGACATGGTTGTTGGTGAGAATGTCCCTTTTGCCTACGAAAAATCCGCTTCCGGTGCTGAGCGAGTTCCCGGTGAGAGGCGCGAGCACCAGGACCGTCGCAGAGTCAAGGGAGGCTAGAAGGGCTTGTGGTGAACCGGGCGGGGGAGGCGGCCCGACTGCCGCCCCGGGCTGTTGGGGGTCCAGTAACTGGGGACCCAGAACTGAAGCGTCCGCATTGCATGCCTCCTTTGCGAGTTCCGCTTTGATTTTGCCGATCCGTGCCTCGAGGCTTCGGTTGACCTCCGCGTTGTCCACCAGAGAAGGCGGCTGCGGCGGCTGGAACGCCTTCGGATAAAGGAGGGTTCCCGGCCATGCCGCGTAGATCAGGCAAGCCGCGAATACGAGCGATATCGCCATGACAGGCCAAAGCGAGATTCGCCTGGGTTTTGTCGGGACCATTGGCTGAGGCCCCTGCTGGGACGAGCTTGCAGGTTTGGGCGACTCGGCGCGCGGCGGGGGAGACAGTTTTGCCGAGCCTGGACCACCTCCGCCTACAGTCCATGCCTGGCCAGGCACTCGTGGCGATATTCCGGACGGAAGGTAGGAGCCTATAGTCCTTTCGCCGTGCCGGACGAATGCAGCAGGGGAGGCGCGGGCTTCCTCCGACAGCATTCCCCAGTTCGTGAGGACAGCGTTTTCCCCGACCGCCACGATCGAGCTTTCGTCGGTGAGGTTGAGCATCGCGGCGACGGTCTCGCCGATCTCACGGTCGGCCAGCGCTGGACGAAGGGCCTCAATCCGTGCCGTCAACGCCGACACGACCCGCGCCCGCATCCCACGGTCCAGCGCGTCCAGCTGCTTCGCATCGTCGTCGAATGCGCCGAACCACGCAACGACCAGGCGGCCACCGTCCTGCTCCTTGACGTTCGGCTCGGCGAACAGACGCGAGGCGCCGTCCCCGCACAGTTCGTCTATGCGGCCGAATGTCGTTTCACAGTCATGCCACAACGACCTCCCAGCAACGGCCAATACGTCAACGGCACGTGCCTGCGTGGTGCGAACGAAGTGGACGTTGCCCCGTCCAGCCATCAGGTCTTCCCCTACCGCACGTGTTGCCTTTTAACGATGCGCGGCATCCCCGGCGGCATCCTTCGACCGAAACAAACTTTGTGTCAACAAGCGCTTAATGGATTTGGCCGCCATGCTTAACCCGATGAGGCTGAAGTCATATTTGCTTTGCGATTAACTCGCTTGGCGAGGGTCTTACAAGCCTCACGTTGCTGCATACCCCATTTGGGTTATCGCGCGGCGAAAGTTGATGAAATATGGTGGCCGTGTGGCTGTCGCTGCCTCAGGCCAGACAGTTGCCGTGGCCTCGCAATGATGGGTTCAGTCAGATAAGTCTCGTGGCGGGATTGCCATGACTCTTCCAGCCTGCTCATTTCCGTCAGTTCCGGCTGGGACTGTTTGAAATTTGATAGAGCCGACGGCCGTTTTGGTTTTCAGGATGGCTCGCTACCGAGGGGGACATATGTTTGCTCATCCGGCTCGCCGTAGAGTCGTTTTCCTCGCGGCCGCAGCGTCCAGTGCATTCCTGGCGTGCGGAGTTTTACCTACGACCGGTCAGGTTACCGCAGAACTTTTTGATTACCCGGAGACAGCTTTGAAGGGGGTGACCTCCGCGCAGATGGTCGTTCCATTGCAAGAGTGCCGTTCGATCTGTTCTTCGCGTTCGGGATGCGTCGCTTTTGAATATCGGTCTGACGCGAGCGCCTGTAAGCTTTTCGCGAAGGTGGAATCCGCCTTCGAAAGTCCAATGACCACAGCAGGAACGAAAGACCTGGTTCCTGGTTACCGCTCTCCATCAAATCCGGCCACGCAACCTGCCGTGTTAACCCCCCAGGCTGAGCCGGCCTTGGAGGCGCCGGATGCCAGCGGTCGCAAGGTGACCTATCACGGGATCCCCGGAGACCCTCGACCGATCGGTTGGGTCTATATCAACGTCTGCAGCGGAGCGCCGGTGAACGCGACCTCCTTGCGCAAATCGGTCAACGATTTCGTTTTCGAGTCATTGCGGCTCATCCCTGGGAGGATCGAGCAGTTTGACAGGATCACGACACCGCAATGCGCGCGGGTACCCAAGGCCATCGGCTATGCGGCCGAAGACACTGAAGAATGGAGAGTCGGGGCGGCCCTGCAGGAAATGGGTCCGATCCTGCGTCCTTTGGGGATTGGGATCCGCGCGGAAGGCAAGTTACGGTCAGGAGATGCCGACCGTTACCGCATCGATATATGGCTCAGCCATCAGTAGGAGTTCGCGGCTTGGGCAGCCTTGACGAAGGACGTCAGCTTTCCCGTCTGATTCCATAGAGCCCGCCTGTCGAGCTCCCGCTTGGGTCAGCCGATCAGCCAAGATAGCGAGGAAGGCAATCGAAAGACCTGCCACGATACGCAGTCCTACGTCGACTTTGCCAAGCGCGATATAGATTTGCTAGCCAAGCTCGCGTGTATCAACAAGGGCTGTAATCGCCAGCATCGACCGGAAATCCAGAACATCTCTCACATTGAAGGCTCCATCATTTTGCAAAGGAAACTGTACACGTCAAAGCAGATGGGTGACGCCTGCGAGATGGTGGTCGCCGCTGAATTGACCCTCGCCGGAGTGCCGGCTCTCAAAGTTCCTGACAACTGGCCTGGCTACGATGTCATCGCTCAGCCACTCGGGTATTCCCCGCAAAGGGTGTCTGTAAAGTCTCGAACGTTCAAACAAGGGCCGTCCTACGTCACTTACTACGACTTCGATCAGTTCGATTGGCTTGCAATCGTTATCCTTCTGCCAGACCTAACAAATGGCAGGGCAATTTACCTGATCCCAAGAGACGTTTCCGACGCCCTCGCGCGCAGGGATAAACCAACCAGCAAGACGGCTGCCGAGCGCTATTTCCGGGTCGATCAAGTTGAGAGTTTGTTTGAAAAATATCGCAACAACTTCGTTCTCAACCCTGTCGGGCGAGACCTTGTGGCAGCGTAGTGCCGTAAGATGAGAAACCTTGGACCAACCCCTCCGATTGCGGAGCGGCAAAGAGGGAGTGTGCCGCCGGCGTGGTGGTGGCACACTTCCGCCTGTTCGGGCATTGAGACCTGTCGCCGAGGACCGGCCCCACGACCGCGCTGGTCGCGTCCTTACAGGTAAGCCCTCATCCGGCTTGGTGCTCCAATATTATCGCCGCTAACGCCGGACAGCCCCGTAGCGCATAGCGCTTGGTCATGCTCGACTATCTCTATCGTTCTCGGCGCGTTTGAGATTGCCACGCCCGTCCGTTATTTTTCGTGCGCCTGAACTCGATCACCCTTGCCGGTTGCTTGCAATGCTCGGCGGTAATCACGGCCTCTATAAGCAGGTCAATGGCCAAGCGAGAATCGCGGCTGACTTGATCATGTCCGCATAAATGGTTGAGGGCCTCGTTGAGGTGGACGTGCGCTGCGGCGAAATCGCTGTTCAATTAATTCTCCGATCAAGTAACCCAACCTACGTCGGATATGGCCGCCCGCCTCTCAATGGCTTGGAAATATCCACAACCGCTTTTGATTCAAATCGGAAGGATCCAAGTCGGCGGCGCCAGAACAGCCGCAAGCAAGAGACCATTTGGGCGAGCGCGAAGGCCGGCGCCACATCATAGGCGACATTACTGGCATTGCCGCGAAGCCGTTGGGTCAGGAGTTACGCAGTTAAGTCGCAGGACAGGCACTTTGGAGGCGATGGTCTGGTTTTTTCTCGGATGCCAACGGTGACGAGGTGAGGCAACGGACTCCACCGGTAACATTTTTCTTGAGGCAATGCGGTCTGCTTTCATCTTGATAGCAGACGATGCCACTCCGCGAACTCATCGGAATTTCCGACAGGGCCATGGCAGGCGGCGGTTCCGGGGCAGCATCGTCGGATCTGTCCTTCAGGAAGTCCCAAGGCGGAGAACTGTTTTCGATCTCCTCGATTACAGATCCAGTGATCCAGTGGCGAATGATGCAGCAAGATCGACAGCTTTGCGGCGGCGTGCGATCCGGATTGCCGACGAAAGAGCTTGGGCAGTTGTCCCGCAGCGGAGGTGCTTGGCCTTGCGGTTGGCGTACCAACGATACCCGGCGCCGCCGATCAGCAGCACGGCGCTGATGACGGCCAGGACCAAGACGACCTTCATGATGAACTCGCTGCCGCAAGACATCGGGGAAAGCTGGTTTTGCAGATCCTGCAGCATGCCCGAGACGCCGAGGCCGCCAGCGCCGGCACCGATAGCGCCGTCGGCTAGCGCGGTAGACCGTGCCGCATTCGCGTCCTCAACGAAGGCCTTTGCCTACTGAGGGGACAGCATCCGCCATCCCAGCGGAGAACCGCCTTCGCGATCAGAATTGTCTCACGTCGTGATACATTTCCCTTGCGCCTCATGTTGTATCATGGCATGATGCACTTATTGGGGGACGACGATGATCCGCTCTTACAAAAATGGCCTGACGGAGATCGTCGCTTCCGGGAAATGCCCGAAGGGATTTCCGGCCGATATCCACAAGCGTGCGCTCAACAAGCTGACGCTGCTCGAATATGCGACCAGTCTGGAAGATTTGATGTCCCCTCCGGGGAACAAGTTGGAGCAGCTTTCTGGCGACCGCGAAGGTCAGCACTCGATCCGCATCAACGACAAATGGCGCATCTGCTTCGTATGGACGGACGGCGGTCCCGAGATGGTTGAAATTGTCGACTACCACTGAGAGGATAGACCAATGACCAGCATTCTGCCTCCGATTCACCCCGGCGAGATCCTTCATGAGGAGTATCTCATCCCCCTCAAGATGAGCGCTGGTGCCTTGGCGAAAGCTTTGAACGTGCCTCGCACCCGCATCGAGCGCCTGGTAACCGGGGCAACGCCAGTGACCACAGATACGGCTCTTCGGCTGGCCAAGTTCTTCAAGACTTCTCCGGAACTCTGGATGAACATGCAGGCCGGATACGACCTGAAGATCGAAGCCGAGGAAAAGAAGGAAATCCTTGCCCAGATCCCGGTCTTGGAATATGAGCACGCCGCCTGATAGAACGCCGCCCATCTTTCGTTACGAAAACCCTCGTTGACGAGGATGGAGCCAGCGTTGTGGCTTTCTCCCCGGGCGAGATGCCCGCCTCATCGATTACGTGTATCCGATTGGCGGCGCATGGCTCTTCCGTCAATTGGCGGATGTGCGATCTCCCGCCAGCAGTGCGTCAAAGACTTCCTCCGCAAGAGAGCCGAGCGTCAATCCGAAACCCGGAATGACACTCGGCTGCCTGAATCGCCACCCCGCCTGCGCGGGTGCTGTGGTCATATCGTCCTGATCTTCTAGCTCACTGGGCCGGCTTGTAGATCTGGTCGAATATACCACCGTCGCCGAAATGATAAGGCTGTGCCTTCTTCCAGCCGCCGAAAAGCGGATCGTCGATGGAGATCAGCTTGATATCAGGTGTCTTGGGAAGATCCGCCGGCGCCACCAGTTCGGGCTTGGCTGGACGATAGTGGTTCTTGGCGATGATCGTCTGCCCTTCCTTGGAATAGAGCCAGCCCAGATAGGCTTCGGCGACCTTGCGCGTGCCCTTGGCGTCGACATTGGCGTCGACAATCGCCACCGGCGGCTCCGCCAGGATCGATGTCGGCGGGTAGACGATCTCGAAATTGTCGGCGCCGAATTCGTTGAGTGCCAGATAGGCATCGTTTTCCCAGCCGATCAGCACGTCGCCGATGCCCTTTTGCGCGAAGGTCACAGTCGAGCCGCGCGCACCGGTGTCGAGCACGGGGGCATTGGCGTAGAGCTTGCCGACGAACTCCTTGGTCTTGGCCTCGTCGCCGCCATCATTGGCATTGGCGTAGGCCCAGGCCGCGAGATAGTTCCAGCGCGCGCCGCCGGAGGTCTTCGGATTCGGCGTGATCATCTGGACGCCATCCTTGATCAGGTCGTTCCAGTCGTGAATGCCCTTCGGGTTGCCCTTGCGAACCAGGAAGATGATGGTCGAGGTGTAGGGGGCCGAATTGTTTTCGAATTTGGTGCGCCAGTCGGGATTGATCTTCTTCGATTTCGAGACGATGGCGTTGATGTCGCCTTCGAGCGCCAGCGTCACCACATCGGCGTCGAGACCGTCGATCACGGCGCGGGCCTGGGCGCCCGATCCGCCATGCGACTGTTGGATGGTCACCGTCTCGCCGGTCTCGGCCTTCCAGTGAGCGGCGAAGGCTCCGTCATAGGCCTTGTAGAGCTCGCGTGTCGGATCGTAGGACACGTTGAGGATGGTGCTGTCGGCCAACGCGAAACCGAGCGTACCGAACTGGACAGATGTGGCGACCAGTGCGCCGAGCAGTTTCTTGAAATAAGGTTTGGTCATTCCCGCCTCCGTTGATAACGGCCGAACTCTAGCGAATTTATAGAATTAAGATGCATTCAATGTTGCCTTTTTTGCCCTTCGGAAGCAAATGTTCGCCGATCTTTGTCCTCATGAGGAAATATTTTCCTCGCGCCGCGTAGCGCGGATTCCGCGCCCGGGAAGCGCGCCGCCGTCAGCCTTGCCGGCCCGACCGCGTCGAGCACGCGGATCGCCGGGACGTTCAGAGACAGTTGCGGCGGCGCCCTGATGCTGACGTCGCCCTGATATCCCATGTCGAAATTCTTCGGCCAGTAGCCGGAAAAATCAGCCGGGCTGTCTTCGACAATGGTTTCATGTGCGACCAATCCCTGTTCGAATGCCGGTCCATAAATAAACGGCTTCAGCGTCGAGCCGGGCGAGCGGATCATCTTGGTCATGTCGATCCAGCCTGAGCGGCTGTGGATGCCGTCGCGGATGCGGTGACGAAATATGAGTTGGCCGGAGGAGGTAGTTCCGCTTAGAGGGCTATCTGCGCGCCACCGTTCATCGTGTGGTGACGCCGCCTGCCGACGTCGAGCGGATTTCGGTTCCCTTCTTCTTCAGCGCACGGTCGATGCGACCGTACCGCTGCTGAGCCTGCCGGAAGGACTGGCGGCTGAGGCACGCGGACCGGACAACCCGTTGTTTCGATGTCTGCACCAATGTCCTGAAAAGCCGACTGCGTTCACACCCCGACGTGGCATGCCGCTACTATGCCGATCTTTCTCGAGTCCGGAGCAGCGCGCCAGGCGAGGCTTACGGCAATACGGAGCACGAATTTTGCCGTTTCGCGCTTTCTTTGGAATGTCATTCGTCGCCAAGGAGTCGAAATAAGATCAAACAGACAAAATCGTCCGGCGGTTTCCTCCCATTGCGCCGGACGGTGTTCCCCTCTGAAGGTTTTGACCCTTCTTTTGGCCGGGCCGTATTCGAGCCCGGCCTTTTTTGTTGAGGGGCTTCTTGTTCAGCGCTGTCTGGAACGCGTTTTCCCTGAGGTCAATCATTCGGAAACAAGACGGTTCGCATTCGCCGCCGATGGGTGTTTTCGCAGCAATCTGCTTTCCGGATGGGCAAAAAATTGGATTGCCGTTCCTTAGTCTACAAAAATTATGGAGTTAACTTCGAGACGGTCGAACAGGGCGGGGGACCTGCTGCTAATCGGCTGACAACAACCAATCTCAGGAGTGACTGACATGACGACAACAACGCGGCCCGCGGCCCGCTGGAAGGCGGCGCTGGCAACAACGTTGGTGGTGGCGGCAGGATTGTTTGCGACCGCGACCCAGGCCGGGCCGACGCTCGACAAGATCAAGCAGCGCGGCTCCATCAAGGTCGGCGTCGGCACCACCCCAGGCTTCTTCTCGCCGGACAGCAACGGTCGCTGGCAAGGTTTCTTCGTCGACTACGGTCGCGCCCTGTCGATCACCGTTTTCGGCGATCCGGACAAGGTGGAGTTCACCAATTCCTCGCCGCAGCAGCGCCTGCCTGCGCCCCAGGCCGGTGAATTCGACGTGCTCTTGTCGGGCGTGACGGTGACGATCACGCGTGCCTTCCAGCTCGGTTTCCATTTCGGCCCGACGGTTTTCTATGACGGGCAGGGCATCCTGGTCCGCAAGGATCTCGGCGTGACCAAGGCGGCCGACCTCGACGGCGCTACGATTGGCGTTCAGAGCGGCACCACCGGCGAATTGAACATCGCCGACTTCTTCCGCAAGACTGGCAAGAAATTCACGCCCGTAACGATCGAGGACACCGGCGAATTCACCAATGCGCTGGAAACGTCACGCGTCGATGCCATCACGCAGGATTCGTCCGACCTTGTCGGCAAGCGCACGCAGCTGAAGAAGCCCGACGACTACATCATCCTGCCCGAGCGGCTGTCGAAGGAACCGCTCGCACCGGCGATCGCCGGCGGCGACGACCGCTGGCTGGAAATCGTCAACTGGACGGTCAACGCAACCATCCAGGCCGAGGAATGGGGCATCACCAGCAAAAATGTCGACGAGTTCCTGAAGTCGCCAGACCCGGCCGTCCAGCGTTTCCTCGGCGTCGACCCGTCGCTCGCGCAGGCGATCGGCCTCGATCCGAAATGGGCCTACAACATCATCAAGACCGTCGGCAATTACGGCGAGATTTATGACCGCAACCTGAAGCCGCTCGGCTGGGAGCGCGGCTATAACAATCTGTGGACCAATGGCGGTCTGCTCTATTCGCCGCCGTTCCGCTAAGCCCTTCAACCCATGTCATTGACTGACGAAACCGTGCCGGGTCCAAATGGACCCGGCATTTTGCGCAAAGTGTCCCTGTGGTGGGGCAACTGGCCGCTGACGCAGGTCGCCGTGATCGCGGCGGTTATCGCCCTGTTTTGGCTGCTCGGCTACAACACGGCAGAGACGATGGCGCACATCGGCATCACACCGGGCTTCGACTTCCTCAGCCGGCCAGCGAATTTCGAGATCGGCGAGGCGCCGATCGCCTTCAAGGCGGGCGATCCCTATGCCCGCGCGATCCTGGCCGGCTTGCTGAACACGCTGAGGGCGGCGGCACTTGGTTGCGTGCTGGCGACCATCCTTGGCGTCGTTGTCGGCGTTGCCGGCCTCTCCGGCAATCTTTTGCTGGGGGGCTGGTGCGCTGGTATGTCGAGATCGTCCGCAACACGCCGCTTCTGCTGCAGCTGTTCTTCTGGATTTCGCTGGCAAAATCGTTTCCGTCGCCACGCCAGGCGCTTTCGGCCTTCGGCAGCTTCTTCCTCACCAACCGGGGCGTGTTCGTGCCGGGGCTCGGCTTTCACAATGTGTCTGCATTGACGCTCTGGCTGCTTGGCGGCCTCGTCATGGCCTATCTGGTTTTCCTTGGATGGTCCCGACGCAAGGACAACCTGTCTGCTAGGAGGCTGGGGCTGGCAACCGCCGTGCTGCTGGGTGGTATCGTGCTTGCCTTTCCGTTGACCGGTGCCGGCGCCACCTGGGAGATACCGGCATTGGCCGGCTTCAACATCCGCGGCGGCTACAATTTGACACCGGAATTCGCGGCACTGCTGACCGGACTGGTGGTAAAATTCTCGGCCGCCATCGCCGAGATCGTGCGGGCCGGCATCCAGTCTGTCGACCGTGGTCAGTGGGAGGCGTCAAGAGCGCTCGGCCTGCACAACGGTCAGATCATGCGCCTGGTCGTGCTGCCACAGGCGTTGCGTGTCATCACGCCGCTGACGACGTCCAGCTATCTGGACCTGACCAAGGATTCCAGCCTTGCGGTTGCCATCGGCTACCCCGACCTTGTCAGCATCATCAACACCACGGCCAACACGACCGGGCAGTCGCTGGAAGCGCTGACGCTGCTGATAGCCATCTATCTGGCGATCAACCTGTCCGTCTCGGCGGCCATGAACGTCTACAACAGGCGTGTCGCTCTCAGGGGAACTGCAAGGACATGACCATTTCCGAGGCTCTTGATGCACGAACATGGCGATCGTCGGCAACGCTGGAAACGTTGAAGATCGGGCTTTTTGGCACGCCGCTGAATTCGGTAATCACCGTGGCCACAGTGGCGTTGCTGGGCTGGATCATACCGCCACTGCTGCGCTGGGGCATCCTCGACGCGACATGGACGGGAACGTCGGCCGATTGCGCTGCGGCTTCCGGCGCATGCTGGGCGTTCGTGGGGGCAAAATTCCGCTTCATCCTGTTCGCCTTCTATCCGCCGGCACTGCAGTGGCGCCCACTGGTGGTCATGGCGCTGTTGTTGGGCCTCCTCGTGATCACCGCGCAGCCGCGATTCTGGCGCAGGAGACTGCTCTTCGCCTGGCTTGTCGTCATCGCCGCCAGCTGGATGCTGATGTCCGGCACGCTGACGCCTCCCGCCGTCCCGTCGAACCAGTGGGGCGGACTGGCGGTGACGCTGTTTGTGTGGTCGGTGTGCTTTGGCCTTGCGACGCCGCTGGCGATCCTGCTGGCATTGGCGCGGCGCTCCAGCATGGGTGGCCTGCGCACGCTGGCGATCGTCTTCATCGAACTGATGCGCGGCACGCCAATGGTCGCCATCCTCTATGTGGCGATGCTCATCCTGCCGATGGCCATTCCCAATGGCCAGTTGATCGACAAGAACGTACGCGCCATGATCATGATCACGCTGTTCTGGTCGGCCTATGTCGCCGAAGTCGTTCGCGCCGGCCTCCAGGCAATTCCCGCGGGCCAGAGCGAAGCCGCGACAGCGCTTGGCCTCGGCTACTGGCGGACAATGCAGCTCGTTGTCCTGCCGCAGGCGCTGCGCCTCGTCATTCCCGGCATGGTCAATCTGGCGATCGGCTTCCTGCTGGCGACATCGCTGCTCGCCGTCATCGGCATTTTCGACCTGCTCAATGCGGCCCGCTCCTCGGCGACCGATCCGCAGTGGCTCGGTTACTACGACGAGGCCTATCTGTTCGCCGCGCTGATCTATTTCGTGCTTTGCTTCGGTGGATCGCGTTACAGCCTGTGGCTGGAGAAATATCTGCACCGGTCGGAGCGTCACTGAGCCCGCAAATCCTGAACCGAGTTTCCGGCTGAGGAGCGAGGGGGATCATGGGAACGAGCAAGGTGGCCGCTCTCTCTTCTCGCAGTGCGTCGGGACGGTGCCGTCGGAGCTCATCTGGGAGGTCTCTCGACCGCCCCAAGCAGAGTGCTTCTACTCCGCTGCCGACGCGGTGAGGCCGGGACGCGGCCGCCAGCCGAGCGCCGGCGCGACATGCGCGATGACGTCACTGATGATCTGTTCGTATTCGTGCTGTTCGAATTCATAGGGGAGTTCGAGCCGCAATTCGTGCACCCTGGCCAGGACCGGATCGCTGGCAAGTTGCTCCAATATCTGTTGTGACGTGCCGACGATGTCCTGGGCAAACAGCGTCCGCCGCTCGCCATGCGCTTTCAGCGTGCGATCGTAGCGTCCGGCTGCATAGTCGGCATAGCGTTTCCGTGTCCGCGCATCGGCGCTGTCAAAGGGGACGATCACCCGTCCCAGCGCCACGCGCCTTGACCGATCGCTTTGCTGGGCGAAGAAAGTCTCCAGCTGGTGCAGCTGCGCTTCGAAGAAGTCGTCTGTGCCCTCGCCGGATGTGACATTGCCGAGCAGAAGATTGAGGCCGTTGCGACCCGTCCATTCAACCGATCTCAGCGACCCGCCGCCATACCAGATTCTGTCGAGGAGACCGGGCGCGTGCGGCTGCAGGCGTGGGCGCACGCGGCCGCCGGGAAATTCGATGATGGCTCCGGGTTCGCCGATAGGATCGCCGCGCAGATTGTTGACGAAGCGCAAGACGCGCTCATGCGAGAAATCGAAATTCCGCCAGTCGCCGTCGAAGACAAGCGGCCCGAGAAAATCAGCATGTGGCGGGAAGCCGGCGCTCAGGCCGACATTCAGCCGGCCCCGCGACAGCACGTCGACCGTCGACAGGTCCTCGGCCAAGCGGTAGGGGCTTTCATAGCCGATCGGGATCACCGCCGTGCCGAGTTCGATGTCGTTTGTGCGCTGCGTGGCGGCGGCCAGAAACGCGGCGGCAGAGGAGATACCCGGCTCGAGATGGCGCTGCCGCACCCAGGCGCCGTCATAACCCAGCCGCTCGCCGAGCTCGAACAGCTGCAGCGTTTTCTCGAGCCCTGAATGCGGGTCGCTGTCGGGATAGTTGCCGGGCGTGAGGAAGGCGAGCCTGCGGATGTTGCGCGAGATTGAGGTCAAGGTTTCTGCCTCCCTTTCATGCCGACTTAGTACTTCTTCAGCCCGGGTGGATTGGTCCGCGACTGCGCGATCTGCTCGGCGGAAAGACTCCATCTTGCGAGTGCCTTTGCGTAGCTTCCGTCCTTGATGGTCTCGTTGAGCGCTGCGGTGATGACCTCGGCGATGCCACTATCCTTCTTCGTGGTGACGCCGACATCGGTTGTCAGCGGCCATCCAGCGTTGACGGTTCCGACTGACCGAGTTTCACCGGTAAGCGCCGCCTGATAGGCCTGAACCGAATTCATGGAGAAGATCGTATCGGCGCGGCCGGAGCGGATCGCCAGGCTCGATGCAGCGGTATCGTCGAGATAGATGATTTCGACAGGCTTCAGGCCTGCTTCGACATTGAGCCTGTTCCACTCGAGAATGATCTTTTCCTGGATCGCGCCGGCATCGGTGATGACGCGCAGCCCGGCAATGTCCTTCGGCTCCCTGGTAGAGGTGATTGGACTGTCGTTCCTCACATAGAAGCCGTGCAGGCCCTGCCGGTAGCTCGAAAAATCGAACTTCAGCTTGCGCTCTTCGGTGACGCCTACATTGCTGATGACGGCATCATATTTCCCGGACACCAGCCCAAGCGGCCAGTCCTCCCAGGCCACCGCGACGAGATTGAGTTTTCGGCCGAGCTTGTCGGCAATCAGTTGGGCGATATCAGGATCAGCCCCGATGACGGTTGCCGCGTCGGTGGCGTAGGTGGCAATCGGCGGCGTCCCGCCAGGAGCGATGCCAACCGTGAAGGCGCCGTCCTCGACGAATTTGAAACGCGTCGGGATTGACGCGACGAGGGCCGGGTCTTTCTCGGTGCGCGGGCGCGCGGACTGCTCCGGGCTAAGATCGAAAGGCTCGGATGCAAGCGACACAAAAGGGGTTGCCAGCAGCGCCGAAACACCAATGACAGCAGCAATCGCCTTGGTTCTCAAAAGCATCGTATCTCCAATTCTCCGTGATCGTTGTCACGACACGCCGCCTCGGTGCTCCTTGCCGGATGTCGTGCGTCTCGGCCGGACGAAGAGGCGGACGCTGATGATCCGCCTCTTCAACGCAAACGGCTCAGCTGTTGGGCTTCGGCAGGCCCGGCGGGTTGGTGTGCGACTGGTCGATGGCCTCGGTGGTCAGGCTCCACTTCTTCAGCACCTCGCCATATTTGCCGCTGGCGATCAGCTCGTTGATGGCGAGCGTGATGGCGTCGGCCAGGCCGCTGCCCTTGCGCGTTGCCACCGCGATCTCGGCGGTCAGGGGCCAGCCGCCGTTGACGATGCCGACCAACTTGGTCTTGCCCTTCACGGCGGCGGCATAGGCCAGCGTAGCGTTCGGATTGAACTCGGCATCCGCGCGGCCCGACTGCAGGGCAAGCTGGCTCGCGGCGGAGTCGTCATAGTACTGAACCTCGATCGGCTTCAGCCCGGCGGTGACGTTCTCGCGGTCCCATTCGAGCAGGATCTTCTCCTGGTTGGTGCCGGCGCTGGTGATGATCCTCAGGCCGGCGATGTCCTTCGGTTCCTTGATCGAGGTGGTCTTGCTGTCGGCCTTCACGTAGAAGCCGAGCACGTCCTGCCGGTAGGTCGAGAAGTCGAACTTCTCCTTGCGCTCTTCTGTCACCGTCACATTGCTGATGACGGCGTCATATTTTCCTGAGGCAAGGCCGAGGGGCCAGTCGGCCCAGGCGACTGGAACCAGATCGAGCTTGAGCCCCAGCGTTTCGGCGATCAGCAAGGCGATGTCGGCATCGGTGCCGACCACCGTCTTGGCGTCGGTCGCATAGGTGGCGAGTGGCGGGTCCCCCGGGCTGGTGGCAACGGTCAGGTAACCTTCCCTGGCGAGTTTGGAATTCGGCGCGATCGCCGCGGCAGCCTTGTCGCTCTTTTCGGTGTGGACGCGGCCCGGCTGCTCGGGGCTGAGGTCGAATTCCGCCGCCTGGGCGACGGAGGTGAAGGCTATGGCCGATAGGACCGCGCCGAAGGCGAGGGATAACGGCTTCCTGTACAAAGTCATGGGTCTCTCCTTGCATGATGGACGTGCGGGGCTGACGCTCCCGGCAGGGAGCCGCGAGAGCCGGCGGTTCGCACATGTCGCCGGCGTGTTTTCGTTGAAAGGTTCCGGACGCTAAAGAACCTTGGCGAGGAATTCGCGCGTGCGTTGATGGGCGGGCGTGGTGAAGACCCGGGACGGCGTTCCGACCTCGAGGATCTTGCCGCCTTCCATGAAGACGATGGTGTCGGCGACCTCGCGGGCAAAGCCGATCTCATGGGTGACGATCACCATCGTCGTGCCGGAGGTCGCCAGTTCCTTGATGACGTCCAGCACCTCGCCAACGAGCTCGGGATCGAGCGCCGAGGTCGGCTCGTCGAAGAGCAGCACCTTCGGTTTCAGCGCCAGCGCCCTGGCGATGGCGACACGCTGCTGCTGGCCTCCGGACAAGTGGCGCGGATAGGCGTCGGCTTTCTCCGGCAGGCCGATGCGGGCGAGCAGATCCTTTGCCAGTTCTACCGCCTCGGCGCGTGGAACACCTTGCACCGAGACAGGCGCTTCGATGATGTTTTCGAGCACCGTCAGATGCGGGAATAAGTTGAAGTTCTGGAACACCATGCCGATCGCGGCGCGGCGACGGCGGATCGCCGCCTCCTTGAGTTCGTAGAGCGTCTGCCCATCGCGATGATAGCCGATCAGCTCGTCATCGATGGTCACGAACCCGGTATCGGTCCGCTCCAGATGGTTGATGGTGCGCAACAGCGTCGACTTGCCGGCACCCGACGGGCCGATGATCGCCGTGACCGATCCCGGCGCGAGATCGAGGTCGACGCCGTCGAGCACGGTCAGCGCACCAAAACGTTTGGAAACGTCGCGGATTTCGATGCGCCCGACGCCGCGGCGTCCACGTTTTTCGACAGCGGTGACCAGTGGCTTGCGAACCGCAGTGGGCGATGCGGGGGGCGGAGAGGGGGATTTCGCTGCCGAGGCCGCGCCGCGCCCGGACAGGAAGGCAAGGACGCTGGGCAAGAGAGGGCCGGACGGCGTGCGCACGGCGCCACGCGAAAAACGCCGTTCGATGCCAAGCTGGATGACCGAGAGCACGCTCATGATGATGAGGTACCAGATGGTCGCCACCATCAGCAGCGGGATCACTTCCAGGTTGCGCTTGTAGATGACCTGGACGGTGTAGAAGAGCTCGGGCAGAGCGAGCACGTAGACGATCGAGGTGGATTTGGCCAAGCCGATGATCTCATTGAAGCCGCTGGGCAGGATCGCGCGCATGGCCTGCGGAAGCACGATGCTCAGCGCTTGCCGCCGCCGCGAAAGGCCAAGCGCGGCGGCGGCCTCATGCTGACCCTGGTCGACCGAAAGAATGCCGCCCCGGATGATCTCGGCCGAGAAGGCAGCCTGGTTGAGGCTCAGTCCGATCACCGCCACCCAGAACGGGCTGAACACCTCGACGGTGTTGTATTGCGCGAAGAGCTGGCTGGTGAAAGGCACGCCGACATCGATCGTCGGATAGAGATAGCCGAGATTGTTAAGGACGAGCAGAAGCACGATCAGCGGGATGGAGCGCAGCAGCCAGATATAGGCCCACGACACGCACGACAGCAGCGGTGAGGCAGAAACGCGGGCGAAAGCCAGCAGCGTCCCCAGTAGAAAGCCGAGTCCCGAGGCGAGCACGGTCAAAAGCAGCGTTCGGGCAAGGCCGACCAGGACGGGTTCCGACAAGAAGAAGCGGGCAAAGACATCCCAACCCCATCTGGGATTGGTCAGGATGGACCGCAGCGTGAAGAAGATGATCAGGACAGCGACGACAGTGCCGACCACCCGCCAGGGATGCCTGGCCGGCACCACTCTATATCCTTGATGATCGCCAGGGACGGCAACGTTCTTGAGGTTTGAAGCCTCGCCTATATCAGCCGCCGCTATTGTCATGGTATTCGCCGCTCCAATGGAGTGTTTTTTACAGTAAATACGTTGTGTTTATTAATTTACCCTCTATACGTTATCCGATGTTTTTAGTTAATCACGACAATTGTTTTTATTTTTACGGCCGCTTGGAGTTTAATTGCCTGTATTTCGCTGAGTTAATGGGCGCATTGCTGTGACTTACGCACTTCGATCAGCTTGCCCTGCGGTCAAACGCGTTCGGCCAGAACTGCAACGCCAGAGCGCCGATGTCCTTTTCGAAGGGCAGGGTGCCGTGGATTTCCGGATCGACGCCTGTGTCGAACAGCGCGGTGTAGCCATTGTTGAGATAGAGGATCTCGGCCTCCGGTTGCCGGAAACCTGTCGTCAGATAGAGCCTGGTGTAACCCTGGCGCGCCGCCTGCAGTTCGAGTTCGGCCAGGACCTTGCGTGCCAGTCCCTGGCGGCGAAGATCGATATGTGTCCAGACGCGCTTCAATTCGGCGGTGCGTTCGTCATAGCGCTTGAAGGCGCCGCCGGCGATCGCTGCGCCGTCGCGCAGCAACAGCAGGAAATTTCCGTTCGGTGGCGCAAAGAGCTCGGCGGGGTAGCGACGCATCTCTTCGCCGGGTTCGCCAAAGTGGTCGCCGTAGCGGGTCGTGTATTCCCAGGTCAGCGCTTCGATGAGTGGCGCGGCGCGCGGATCGATCGGGGTCGTATAGAGAAAGCTGTCTGTCATGGCGTGAGCCCTGTTGCCGGCTCGCTTGTCCGCGGAGCCTCATTCGCGGCGAGATAAATCCTGGACCAGCGCCACCCAGTAGCGCGCGGCGTCAGGCAGGATGTCGTCGTTGAAGTCGTAGTTGGGGCTGTGCAGGTCGGCGCTGTCGCCATTGCCGACGAAGAGATAGCTGCCCGGCCGCGCCTCGAGCATGAAGGCGAAATCCTCGCTGGCGGTGATGAGCGGGAAATTCGTCTCGATCCGAGCGGTGCCGAAATGCCGGAGCGCCACTTGGCGGGCGAATTCGGTCTCTTGCGGGTGATTGACAAGGGCAGGATAGCCGCGCGGATAGTTGACTTCGGCGGTCGCGCCATAGCTTTGCGCCTGGGCTTCGGCGAGCGCGATGATACGCGTCCGGATCTGGTCGCGCACTGTCTTGCTAAACGTCCGGATGGTGACTTTGAGCTCGACGCTGTCGGGGATGACGTTGGCGGCGATGCCGCCATTGATTGTACCGACAGTGACCACCGCCGTCTCCAGCGGGTCGACATTGCGCGACACGATCGTCTGCAGCGCCATCACCAGCGAGGCGGCGGCGACTATGGGGTCGACGGTATGGCTGGGCCTGGCGCCATGGCCGCCCTTGCCGACAATGCGGATGATGGCGAGATCGACGGAAGCCATGGCCGGGCCGCTGAGGAAGGCGAATTGTCCGGCCGGCACGCCCGGCCAATTGTGCAGGCCGAAGACGGCGTCGACCGGGAAGCGCTCGAACAGCCCGTCTGCAATCATCGCCTTGGCGCCGGCGCCGCCTTCCTCGGCGGGCTGGAAGATCAGGCGCAGCGTGCCCGAAAACTCCCGCGTCGCGGCAAGATGGCGGGCGGCTGCGAGCAGGATCGACGTGTGCCCATCATGCCCGCAGGCATGCATGACGCCTGGATTGGTGCTGGCATAGGGCAGGCTGGTCGCCTCGACGATCGGCAAGGCGTCCATGTCGGCGCGGATGCCGATGCTCTTTTCGCTGAGCCCGTTGCGCAGCGTGCCGACCACGCCCGTGCCGCCAATGTTCTCAGCGACCTCATAGCCCCAGGATTGCAAGCGCGCCGCGACCAGCGCGCTGGTCTTTTTCTCCTGGTAGGCCAGCTCCGGCTCACTGTGCAGCTTGCGGCGCAATGCGACGAATTCGTCCGCATGGTCGAGCATCGCCCGCGCGACTGCGGCCGAAGGCGGAGGGGCCTGAAAAGTCATCAGGCGGCTTCCTCGGTGGCCGGTGCCGAGGGAGAGGCGGCCTGCGCGTAGCGGCTTTCCTTGAATGGCAAGCCGAGATGGTCGCGCAGCGTCGTGCCGATCTGTGTGCGGGCGTGACGGCCGCGCTTCTCCAGAATGGGCAGCACATGCGTTTCGAAATCGTCGAGACCGGAGGGGATGACCTGGAAGCCCAGCACGAAACCGTCGGCCGCTCCGCCATCGACCCACCGGATCAGTTGGTCGGCGATCTTTTCGGGCGTGCCGATGAATTCGTTTCGCGACGTTGCCGCATCCAGCGCGACTTCGCGCAGCGTGAGCTTCTTCTCCTTGGCGACGCGCTTGATGCGGTCGGTGGTGGAACGGAAATTGTTCTTGCCGATGTCGCCGAGCTCCGGGAACGGATCGTCCACCGGATAAGCGGTAAAATCATGATGGTCGAAGAACCGGCCGAGATAGAGCAGCGCCTCGTGAACGCTGACGAGGTCGCGTATCTCGCGATATTTGCGCTCGGCTTCCTCCTCAGTCGAACCGATGATCGGGGCGATGCCGGGGAAGATCTTGATATGGTCGGCCAGGCGGCCATGCGCGACCGCGCTTTCCTTGAGCCGGCGCGACAGTTCCCGGTTCTCCTCGAAGGCGGCGGCGTTGGCAAAGACGGCATCGGCATGCTGGCCGCCGAGCGAGATGCCGTCATCCGAACCGCCAGCCTGGAACAGCACGGGCTGTCCCTGCGCGGAGCGGCCGAGATTGAGCGGCCCTTCGGCCGAATGGAAGCGGCCTTTGAAATTCAGCCGGTGCATCCTGGAGAAATCGGCATAGCGGCCGGCCTGCCGGTCGCGCACGAAAGCGTCGTCGTCCCAGGAATCCCACAGGCCCTTGACGATCTCGATATGCTCGGCGGCGATCTCGTAGCGCAGCGCGTGTTCAGGGTGCTTGTCTCGGCCGTAGTTTTTGGCCGAGCCTTCGAGCGGCGAGGTCACGGCGTTCCAGCCGGCACGGCCGCCGCTGACGGTGTCGATCGATCCGAACTGCCGCGCGACGGTGAACGGATCGCTGTAGGAGGTGGACAGCGTGCCGACGAGACCGATGCTCTTTGTCGCCACCGCCAGCGCCGACAAAAGCACGATCGGCTCGAAGCGATTGAGGAAATGCGGGATCGACTGCTCGTTGATGTAGAGCCCGTCGGCGACGAAGGCGAAGGCAATGCCTGCCGCTTCGGCCTGGCGCGCAATGCGCACGTAATAGTCGAAATTGGTGCTGGCATCGGCGGGCACGCTCGGATGCTTCCAGGCATTCATGTGCCCGCCCGGGCCTTGCAGCATGATGCCGAAGGGAATTCGCTGATTGCTCATGACGGCAAGCTCCTTGATCCGTTTGCTCAGGCCGCGGCCGCCGGCCGCTCGCGCACCAGCATCTCGGCCGTGGCGAGGCGCCACAGCCCGCCGACGGCCGGCTCGACGATGAATTCGCCGGTGCCCGAGCGCGCATGCAGGCGGTCGAATTCCGAGCGGACCTGGTCCGGTGTTCCGGCGATCACACTCGGCTGCTTGGGCTCGATGCGGTATTCGGAGGAGCCCAGCTGACGCGCATAGTCCTTCGCCTGCTCCTCGCTGCCGACGGTAACGCTCTGGGCGCCGGGGACATGAACCTTGAACAGCTTGATTTTGTCAGCCTGCGCCTGAGCCTCACCGGCATATTCGGAGACGATGACCGAGACCGCGACGATCGGCGCGCGGCCGGTCTGAGCCCGATAGGCCGCGACGGCGTCGTCGAGCAGGGCGTCGTCGCCGTTGAGATGGCGGGCGAACACGAACTCCCAATGATGCGCCGCTGCGAGCAGAGCGCTTTCGACGCTCGCGCCGAGCAGGAAACGCTGCGGCGCGACTAGCGGACGCGGTGTGGCGCTCAGTCCTTCGAAAGGGCCGGCCCCGTCGAGATAGGCGCCAAGCTCGGCGATCTGCTCACCGAAATCTCGGCTGCGCGACGGGTCGTTCTGCCTTGCAGCGCACGCGTCGACAGCGGCAGGCCGCCGGGTGCCTTGCCGATACCAAGATCGACGCGTCCGGGCGCCAGGGCGCTCAGCAGATGAAAATTCTCGGCCACCTTGTAGGGGCTGTAGTGCTGCAGCATGACGCCGCCGGAGCCGATGCGGATCCGGCTGGTGTAGGCCAGCAGATGAGCAATCAGCACTTCCGGTGAGGAACTGGCGAGTTCCGGCGCGTTGTGGTGCTCGGCCACCCAGAACCGCCGGTAACCGAGCCGTTCGGCAAGTTGTGCCAGCGCCACGGTTCGTTTCAGCGCATCGGTCGCGCTTTCGCCGGTGGCAAGCGGGCTCTTGTCGAGGAGGCTGAGCGCATAGGTCATGGGATCTCCACCTTCGGCGGCCGCGTGGGCCAAGGACTTCCTAGGTTCGGATCATAATTCATATAGTCTATAGATTTTATAGACTATATGGCAAATTTGGCCCTTCAGGAGAAAAACCCTTTCTCGTCTGATGCCGGCTTTGGAACATCCGGCCTATGCCGTGCAAGCGGATGTCGCGCACCGACCTGGCTCATGGGTGTGGCGGAGGGATCAGGCTGCGCTCAACCAATGCGTCGATGATCCGCTCCGCGCCGGAAACGAATCGGCGGCCATTGGCTTCGCCCGATGCATGCTTCGAAACCTCGCCGGCCGGCAGCACCAGCACCGGGAGGGCCTGATTGGTTTCACCGATCAGATCGACAACTTGCCCTCGCGGCCGTGGGAAAGCGATTCGGTGAACATCGATCGCTTCTGCAAGCGTCGGAAAGGAGACCAGCACCCCTTCCACCAGCGCTGAATGGCGGCAGAAGAAACGCTGCCCTGGAAATTTGGCGTCTTCGAAATCCGGGGAGAGCAGGAACAGGACGGGTTTGTCTGGGTTGGCGGAGGTCAAAGGAATTCTCCATTTCGGTCACTATCTTCCGGTGGTCGATACCTACTGCTGCCGGCGGGAATTCTGGAACATGCCAAGTCGGAAGGCATCTGGAAAATGGCGCCAACGTCGGCCAGTGAGGGATCGGCGACGGGGCTTCTTGCCCCCGTTGAAAACGTGGAGGCGGGTGCCGGAACGTGTGATTGGAAAAGGGTGCGTGCGATTCGCGCCACGTCCTCGATCGATTCCTCGCGGAGCATTTCGATGGGAATGCGGCCGTCGAGTTCTGGACAGGGCCGGGTCAACCAGAACCAGGCCAGTCTCGGATTGCTAATCGCCGCCAACACCTCGCTTATGCCCATGGCTGGCCTACCGTCGACGAACTGGGCGAGCGGGAAGACATGTTTGCGACCGCCCTTGCGCAGCCCCACGACTTCGCCCCGCCGCTGCCAGCGATGCAATGTCGAGCGAGGGATGCGGAATTTCTCCTCCAGATAGGTCGACCCGGCAACCTCACCGGCCCAGTCTTCGATGAGCACCGCCTGGAGGTCGGAGGCGCGATCGGCAATGTGTCTGGACACGGGCATCCCATCCGTCGGCGCAGTGCTTTCACAGGCGCAGTCAGACGCAGCCGAATCGCGGCGGGAGATCCTTTTCGCCATCATGCCGAAGAACTCTGAGGCGAGCGCGGGCAAGTCGCCTCCGAAAGAACCGATCGCGAGCCGCTGTGCGTGTGTCAGGAAGGGAAGGGCGGCAGCAACGCTCCCGGCGATCATGCTGGTGGAAACAAGCGCTTCTGCGTCCAGCAGGAAGCCGTGCTGCATCAATGCCTGTTGTACCGCCTGGGCCACCAATCCGGCCAAGATTTCCTGCGAAATTCCATCCAGTGGGTCTTGAAATCTGGTCATTCATCCGCCTTGCCGGCCGCGAGCCGGTTGCTGAATGGCTACGAAGGGCTGTTGGAATCGCAGTGGCAAAGCATGCGACCCGATAGGTTGCTGAGTTGCATTTGGACCCTCCCTGGCTGAATTGTCAGTCGCGGGACGCGAGCTTGCCTGTGCCCGCTGCGAGTAGCTCAGGCGCTCGCCTTTTGCGGCCGGCTGAATATACTTTCCGGGCGTGGCAGTCCGAAATGGTCCCTCAGCGTTGCCCCCTCATAGTCGTGCCGGAAAAGTCCGCGCCTGCGCAAGATCGGCACCACCTCGTCGGCGAATACGTCGAACCCGCCCTGCAGATAGGGCGGCATGACATTGAAGCCATCCGCTGCACCGTTGTCGAACCATTCCTGGATGTTGTCGGCTATCTGTTCAGGCGTCCCGGCCTGGACCCAATGCCCGCGCGCCCCGGCGAGGCGGTGGAGCAACTGGCGGATGGTTGGATTCTCGCGCTCGATGATGTCGAGTACAACGTGGAAGCGGCTGCTCGCACCGCGCTCACCCTCGACACGGATGAGCTCGCGGGGAAATGGCCCGTCCAGATCGTAGCTGGAAAGGTCGGCGTCGACGATACGGCGCAACTGATCGAGAGAATATTCCGGCTGCGTCAGCTCGTTGAACTCGTCATGCAGTGCTCTGGCTTCAGCCTCGGTTGAACCGATGAAGGGACTGATGCCGGGCAACACCTTGACGTGGTCAGGGTTGCGGCCAACCGACTTCACGCGCGCTTTGATGTCAGCATAAAATTCCTGCGCGTTGCCGAGTGTCTGATGGGCTGTGAATATCGCCTCGGCATAGCGGCTTGCGAATGACCGTCCGTCTTGCGACGAACCCGCCTGGACGTAGACTGGACGCCCCTGCGGCGATCGCGGGAGCGTCAGCGGGCCCTTCACCCGATGATATTTGCCGATGTGATTGATTGGGTGGATCTTGTCGGTGTCGGCAAAAATGCCGGACTCCCGGTCCGCGACGAGCGCGTCGTCCTCCCAACTGTCCCAGAGCTTCGTTATCACATCAACGAACTCGCCGGCGCGCTCGTAACGGTCGGCGTGGGTTGGGTGTCGGTCAAAGCCGAAATTCAACGCTGCCGACGCGTCGCCCGTCGTGACGATGTTCCAGCCGGCGCGCCCGCCGCTCAGATGATCGACAGAAGCAAACAGCCGGGCCAGGTTGTAGGGTTCGTTGTAGGTGGTCGAGGCGGTCGCGATGAACCCTATTTTCTCCGTCACGGCCGCGAGCGCCGAAATCCATGTCAGCGGCTCCAGCCTGAAGCGACTTGCGTAGCGGATGTTGTCGGCGAGCGCGGGGCCGTCGGCAAAGAAGAGCGCGTCGAACTTGCTCGCCTCGGCCTTTTTCGCCAGTTCCTGATAATAGGCGATGTCGAGCACCCTCTCAGGCGCGGAATCCTTGTAGCGCCAGCCGGCTTCATGATGACCGCCAGGATAGATGAAAAGGTTGAGGTTCAACTGTCGTGATGCGGCGGACATATGTTGGTTCTCCTGGGGGGTGACGCTGAGCGACAAGTCTTCGGGCGCTCAGACGGGCAGCACGGGCTTTGTCGTCTCGACGCCGAGATGACGCAGAAGTTCGGAGCGGATCTCGCTGAACCGGCGATGGCTGTAATCGCGAGGCCTGGGGACATCGATTGCGATGTCGGCGACGATCGCGCCCTTGTCGAGCACCAAAACCCGGTCCGCCAGCGTCACGGCTTCGTCCACATCATGGGTAACCAGCAGCACGGCCGGCTGGTGACGGGCGCAGAGCTGGCGCAGCAGATCGTGCATGCGCAGGCGAGTCAGCGCGTCGAGTGCGCCGAACGGCTCGTCCGCCAGCAGCAGGTCAGGATCACGAACCAGTGATCGCGCCAAGGCCACGCGCTGCTGCTCGCCACCAGAGAGTTCGACCGGCCATGCGGTCTCGCGGCCGCTCAAGCCAACCTCTTCGAGAGCTACCCGTCCGCGTTCTGCGGCGTCCGGAAGGTCGAGACCAAGAACCACATTTTCCAGCACGCGTTTCCATGGCAACAGTCGAGCGTCCTGGAACACCACTGATTTCTTATCGGGTGTTTCGAGGCGGCCGGAGCCGGAGACTTTGTCATCGAGATCGGCGAGCGCGCGCAACAATGTACTCTTGCCCGAGCCGCTACGGCCGAGAAGCGCGACGAACTCCCCTTTCTCGATGTCGAGACTGAGGCCGTCAAGAATGGTTCGCGGCCCGAAGCTTCTCACAAGGCGCTCGACCCGCACCACTGGCGCGCCGCTCAATCCGCCAAGGTGCGACGCCATGCCAGCGACCTTTCCTGGAAGAAGCGCACGATGCCGTCGCAGCCGAGACCGAGCAACGCATAGACGACGAGGCCGACGATGACGATGTCGGTCTGGCCGTAGTTGCGTGCGAGGTCGATCATGTAGCCGATGCCGCTGGTGGCATTGACCTGTTCGACCACCACCAGAGACAGCCAGGCATAGGTCACCGCCAAACGCAGGCCCAGGAAGAAGCCTGGAAGGGCGCCCGGCAGGATGACTTGGCGGATGAATTCGCCGTAGCCCATCCGCAAGGTCTGGGCCAGTTCGACATAGGCTATCTATCCCGCGCAAGCTGCTGTGGGTCTGGATATAGATCGGGATCAGGACAGCCAGCGCGATGGCCGTCACCTTCATGCCCTCGCCGATGCCGAACCACAGCATCAGCAGCGGGATCAGAGCGAGCGTCGGTATCGCCCGCTTGATCTGAACCGGGCCGTCGATGATCGCTTCGCCAAGCCGGGATAACCCTGAGATGAGAGCAAGCACGGTCCCGATCAGGATACCGAACACCAGACCCTGTGCTGCCCGCCAGGCAGACGTCATCAAGTGAGCCTGAAGCTTGCCTTCGGCGATGAGATCGATGGCGGTGCTTACAACCGACCAAGGCGCCGGTAGCGTTCTTGGATCGATCAGGCCGGCGACACTGCCGATGCACCAGATCACGAGAAGAAGTGCAGGTCCAATCAGCGCGCCAAATGGGATCGCTCGCCCAAGGGCCAGGCGACGCCTCGTCCCGGCCTTGCGAGGCTTAGCAGCAGGCGGAAGCAACCCCCTTTCATCCGATGCGTAGGGAATAGGGAGTGCAACTGAGGCGGTATGTGAGATTGCGTTCATCTGCGTCGTCTCCAGTCCTGGGAAGCAGCCGTCAGGACGCGTTCAGCGCATTTGTGGCGATCTTCTCAAAGCGCCTGTCGAAAAGATCCTCGGCCTTGATCGGGGGCTTGTTCAGTTCCCTGGCCAGCAGATCAATCGTCGCCTGCTGGCGCGCGATCACATCATTCCAGTCGGACGGGATGTCGAACTGGCCGTCGGCGTCGACGAGATACTTGCCATCTTCTGCGTTGAGGCCCTGCGTGGCGACGTAGTAGCCCGCGATCCACTCTTTCGGATGCTGCTCCACCCAGCGGGCCGCAAGTGCCCAGTAGCGCACATATTCGCCGAGAGCGGCAGCTTTGGCCGGGTCGTCAAGCACAGCCTGTGGCGCATAGAGATGGGCCGGATCATCGCGCAAACCATGCGGTATGGTGGTAGCGCCGTCGGCACCATATTGGTGCAGATAGTGCTTGACGAGGACGCCCCAGATCGGCGCGACGTCGACTTGCTTGCTGGCGAGCGCCACCGGATAGGCGTCGCCCTTGCTGGGCAGTTCGATAAGATTGACATCCTCCTTTTTCAGGCCGGCCGCCTGCAGCACCCTCAGCACCAGCGCGCCTTGCGCCTGACCGGGGCTGAAAGCGATCCGTTTGCCGCGCAAATCCGCGAGCGACTTGACCTCGACGCCCGGCGCAATGCCGAGTTGATAAATCGGGTGCGCAACCGGATCCTTGCGGAACTTCGCGGCAATGATCTTAACCTTGAGGCCCGTCCACGTCGCGTGGATGGGCGGAATGTCGGCGACCGATCCGACGTCCAGCGCATTGGCGCGAAAAGCTTCGATTGTCTGTGGACCGCCGCTGATGTTGGCCCATTCGACCTTGAAGGGCAGTTGATCGATCAGACCCGAGAGTTCCAGTGCCCTTTGCGTCTCGGGATCGCCGATACGAAGGACAGTGCCATCCGGGATGTTGGTCGGCAGTTTCCCTGCGTCTGGACTGCCCGCCTGGCCCCCCCAAAGCGGAGGAAGAAGCAACCAAGGTTACCGCCAAAGCGGTGACCAATGCACCAAACCTCCTTCTCGAAAATCTCTCCACAGCCAACATCATCGTCTTGCTCCAATTTTGGAAATGGCTCCTACTTTCGCTGTTCAGTATGTCTATAAATGATGTAGACGATAAAGTATCGGATGCTGTTCTTTGCCACCCGAGGGAAACGCTGTTCGTCTCCAATGCTCATTTGGGGCACGTGTCCCTCAATGCGCTGAGTGTGGCTTGGGGAGAGTGAGGACGCTTGCAGATCTTTGACAGGGTCGATTCACTGATAGACGCAGACGATTGCCGGGCCGCGATCGAAGAGGCGCGCGCCTTGCAGCTTCAGCTTGAACAAAGGTCTGACGCGCTCACACATGCGATCGACGACTTTCTGCTCGATCTCATGACGCTGGCTTTCATTGTTGAATGTTACGGACGCGGCTTTGAACTTTTGGCGCGAACGCTTGCCCGTAGAAGACTGGCAAAGGTCAGGCTTTTGTCGAGAGGGGCCGATTCCGCCAGGGGTAAATCACATCCAAAGGCTGCTGGCTGAAGCGGCGATCGCGCCGCGTTGCAGACAGTGACGAAGGCGGAAAACCGAGGCCCTTTTAGGTGTAAAGGTTAAAACCTCCAAAGGGAACAGCTGATGCGATGGAACTGTGGCTGCATTCTGCAGCACGCCGTACTTCTTAGACGGTCCGGTAGAGTAGCAGATCGAGCGCAAATGGTATGATTTAGGTCGTGGTACGTCTGCCCAAGAACCAATGATTGCGGGACGGAGCGCAGCCGACACTCCGTCCCGCAGGCAGCGCCCCTTGCCGCGCGAGCAGGGGGGTTAGCTGGCAGCCTTGGGCGGTAGCGGGATCATGTTCACGCTGTAGGAGCAGACCGCCCAGCCCCAGTCGGAAGCGTGGCCACTCGGCGAATGGGCATGCATCTGCAATTCGATACTCCGCGGCTGCGGCAGGCCGGGGATCACCTCGATATTGTTCGGTGAACCGGACGCAACATTCCTATTCCGAGTCGTTGCCAGAGCTCAGGCCGCCCTTTGCCGTCTCCTTGGCAAGTACATAGCCGTGCGGGGCCGTGACCTCTGCACCTGGCTGTCGCACGCGGCTCGAGGGCCATTGAGACCGGTGGCGTCGGTGGTGCATTGGGCCGTGACATTGATGGCCTGTGGCGCTGCGGCCTGTACCGCCGCAAGACCGGCCAAGGCGGCCAGCCCAAGCAGGCTCACTCCGAGCACGTAGTTGCGCATGATCGTAACTCCTGGATCGAGTGGGTGGATTCCCGGAAGATCAGGTGTGACATCGGATTTTCAATTTAATGGAACATTGATCCCGTCCCGTCAAATAGGTTGACGCGTTCTTCGTCTCTTGCAGGTAATTGTTCCAGTTTTGCCGCGCCGCTGCGAAAAATGAGGAAACCAACAGCCAGAAAGTATCCGAGTTGCAGCACCAATGCGCCGAGTGCAGTCCAAATCAATGAGCACCAACACGATCCGGTCACATAATATGTCCAAATCAGAAGAATTGCCAATACAACTGTCGCGCTAACTAAAAACCTTGGAAAATACATTTTCCCCTCCACACTCCCGCCAAAAGATGGTCTGCCTGCTCCAATCTCATTGCCCATCATCTCATCTTTTCCATTCGGCGACAAGAGGGTCAGAGAATATTGCTCCAATTGTATGGTATATCATTCGAAAAAGTAAAATGACTGCTACGTTCTGAGGATACTAGACTCTCCATCATGTGGCGACTCCTATTGCGAAGACTGTTATGACGATCCAGAACACACACGTCCCATCTCCGCTTCGGCCCGATTTCCCATCGTCGAACAAATCGTAACCGCGCATTCCTCCAAGCGTCAGCATTCCACAGGACAATAGCAACAATATCGATAAGCTCATGAGCGAGGGGAGCGACATGGCTCGGTCTAGTCTCCGCTGGAAAACTCTCTGGACATACGATCAGAGTCGGTAACGCGTATCCACTTCCTACCGGGTACTCGACCAGGCTTGAGCGGTCGCGGGATCGCTTTCACCACTGCGTGAACATGGCTCTGTGCCTCGACAGACACGCTACGGATGATCTTCGTGCCGTCCATCTCTTCGACCTTGAAACTTTCCATCGCCCTGCCTTCCTCGCTAGGACCAAATACCAAAATTCCGAAACGAAAGAACTCCATGGACCGCATCTTTCGTGAGCGAGAACCCAACGAATCGCTAGACCCACTCCTGGCCGGCGGGGTAAGAAGCCCGCTGGTTTTTGGCGGAGACATTGATGCCGGATTATGACGTGCCTTGCATCAGCAATGCCATTGTCGACGTCATCGCCCAGTCCGACGAGGAATTCATCGAGACCAACGGCATCATCAAGAACCTGATCGACACGGAGCGCGCCGAACTGCTCTACAGCCGCTTGGGCCCTGCGATCAAAGCCTCCCGCGGCAGCGCGGGTAACACGGCGGCAGACGTCGCCAGCTTCGGCAAGGTCTCCAACGATCTGCTCGGCGAAATCTGTGCACACGAAATCCATGCCCAGGGCGTCGCTTTCGACACCAAACCACTCAAGGGCGAGCCTCCGACGGCGCGCTCGATGAACACATATCTGGGCGCTTGCCTCGAGCCCGGACCGTGGGATGGCGAGGCCGACAAGGCTTCGGGCGCCAAGATCACCCATTTCGTGGGTTATCTGTGGGACCCGCCGCGCGACAGCTACCGCCGCCCCGACTCTGCGAGCGTTTAGTAGCTTGGCCCTGGGCCAGGTCGTTCTCGTGAACTGGGGCACACCGATTACGGCATTTTGTCGCATGACCATCTCTTCTTTTCTGTCGATCCAGGCGAATCCGGTCCTTTCGGACTCGATCCCAAATACGGCGGAGGAGGTCTTTTTCATGGATAATGTCACGGTTGATACCTCCTTTTTTATTGCTTTTCGGACGGCAAGTTCCTCTGGAAGGGCTTGCGGCGACATTCGCCGGATTGATCTTGGCGTGCGATGGTGGCCGCGGCGCCGAGCGATCCCGCTTTCGGCTTCGCGGAGCTCCTCGGTAGGCGTTCGAACCGGCGACTGGTCAACGTGAGCCTTCCGACGGCTTCGTGGCGCTCGTGGCTTGCCTTGTGACGAACCGTTGACATCATCGCGAACGCCAGCATGACCAGCGAAACGTGGCGATGCCATCCGTGCCAAGAACGGGTTATGTTATGGTCGAGGCCCAGTTCTCTCTTTGCAGTGCGGAGTCCTTCCTCGATAATCCCGCAACATTGCTGCACTGCGATCAGTGTTTCGATCTCGGTTCCCGCCGGAGACCATGTTGAAAAGTAGGAGAGGGCCTGGTTCGCATTGCGTCGGATCAAGAGCCCCGGAGTCCAGAGCCCAGAACGGGTTCTGTCGTATTCCGCGACATCCAAGTCAGAGAACCGACAGTAAGCCCATTGCTGGGATCCAGAGTCCTCCGGGCCCTCTCCTGGGTCGAAATTCCGCCACAAGGAGGGATCGAGGTTCCCTGCGATATCTTCGGCCGCTCCCTCTGCAGGGAGCACGCCATTTTGGGAAGCAAGATGGTGGTTAGCGCTAACGCCGAGCACATAGCCCTTGCACCAGCGTCGCAGGGCCATTTCGATGTCGACGCTAGCATAGATGCGGTCAGCAGCCACCCAGCTTAACGGTACATCGGCAGCGACGTTGCGCGCGATCATGCTCAATGCCAGGCGGGACTTTGTTGCGAAAGTTGTGCCGGCAGGCACGTAGGCCCGCGCCAAGCGGGTAGGGTCATCCGTCCAGGCCCTTGGAAGATACAGGGCGCGATCGAGAAAAGCATGCCCGTGCCGGGATGCATAGCCCGCGAACATGCCGATCTGGCAGTTGGCCATCCTGCCCGTCGAGCCGTCGACCTGTCGCGCTACTCCGCACGAAGTGTTGCCTTGCTTGATGAAACCCGTCTCATCGATCACCAGGACCGCTTCGTTGTCGGCCAGCGTTTCAAGCGCGTATTTGCGCACGATGTCGCGTAAGGCGTCGGCGTCCCATTTTGCCCTTCCGAGAATGGCCTGCAGACGCCACGGCCCGGGGTCTCCCGCAGCCTCGACGCTCATCACGCCAGTCTTGCGGTGCTCGTCTAGTAGTAGGCCTTCAAGGAACAGTCCGGCCGAAATCGCCAAGCGTTCCTGATGGAAAAGACTCCTAATCCGCGACTTCACCTCGCGCAGCGAGGCCGCCCACATTTCCAATGTCGTTTCAATCGATTCAATCATCACCAATAACCCCTTTTGCCCACCTGTCCAGGAATCGAAAAAATCAGTAATTCAACTCCGAAACGCAATCGGAATACTCTCCTCTTTCTCGATTGCTTTTTACCGACAGCAGTAAGGTCATGGCGGCAATTTAGGTGGCGAACAAATCACATATTCTCTTGTTAGAAACAAGCTTGACTTAGCAAATTCCGATTGCCATAACCCCGGCGCGATCAAGAATGATAGCATAGCGGCGGCTGTTGGAAGGATAAGCGTGAGGATGGCTATGGGACTCACGATACAATATTAGCTATCACTAATAAAAATTAGGTATGCTCCCAATCTGGAACTCATGTACGTTTACATGAATCCCGAGCGGTGAAGTATTACCATTTATTAAGTGCGGACGGTACCTAGGCGTCTTAGATACAGACCTCCAAGGCCAGGACGTTCTCTTATGCATGCGAACGGACTCTTCGATGAGACAGGAATCCGATCGAAGATCATCAAATTATGCTTGTCTTCGTAGATTGGATTTCAGTCTGACTCTACCAAGCGGCCAACGGATGACTACTTTCGAGAGCAGGAGAGAACTTGGTGACCAGTTGTTGGATATTGTGCCGCTTGCGAAGATTTATGATCAACGCAAGCGAGACCCTTTCGAGAGGCTCACGCTTGCGACGGCGTATATTGGTCAACGGGTGAGCATGGCCTACCAACATGAATAGAACAGCTGAGACCATGGCCGTGTCTGAAGTGCCGATGACGGCAGCCGGCGTCAACGGTGAGCACGAGAAGGCACGCGCCGATCTTGGTGTCCGTTGGTATGTGGCCGGCGTACTTCAGGGTAGGGAGTCCATAGCTGAACAACATCTTCGCCGGCAGGGTTTTGCTTCATTCGTGCCACGCGGGGAAAGAACAGTTCGTCACGCCCGGCGGCTCTCAAAACGAATAGCAGCATATTTTCCCGGGTACATGTTTGTTGCCTTCGATGTCACTCAGCAGCGCTGGCGCTCTGTCAACGGGACTATCGGTATCCGCTCTTTGATCACGCAAGGGGATAGGCCGCTTCCGGTCCCTTTTGGCTTAGTCGAACGGTTCATTGCATTGACCGGCGAAGATGGCCTGCTCGATTTCAGCGGCGGCCTTTTGCCGGGATCTTCGGTTCGAATTGTATCGGGTCCTTTTGCCGAGTTGATAGGTCGCCTTGATCGGCTTGATCCTACAGGGCGGGCCCGGGTTTTGATCTCTTTCATGAATGGCGAAATCCCTGTCGATCTGGAGTCCAGGGGTCTTGTCGGAATTGCGTAATCAGAGGGCGTTCGCTCTCGTCGCGCAATCTCACGACTGCATGTGAAAGCTTCCGGTTTCACCCGGAAGTGCGGTAGCTGTGGTTTGGCTCCGTCCGATAATTCTGAGCATGAACAGGTAAAGATACGGAGCCGGGACAGGTGAATCTGGATGATAAGAAGATAGCGATTATCGGGCTCGGCTACGTCGGGCTTCCACTCGCCGTCGCCTTTGGCGTGAGGCGGCCCGTTATAGGCTTCGACATAAGCGAGGCGCGCATTGCCGCCCTAAGGCGCGGCGAGGATTCCACGCTCGAGACCGACGGAGCCGAGATATCTGCCGCTACAGGCTTGGTTTTCACTACCGACAGGACGGAACTCAAATCCTGCGGGATCTTCATCGTCACCGTGCCGACCCCCATAGACAAGGCCAATCGCCCCGATCTGGCACCGCTTGTTGCCGCCTCGAAGACAGTGGGCGAAGCGATCTCGCCGGGCGCTGTCATTGTCTTTGAGTCCACAGTCTATCCCGGCTGTACCGAGGAAGTCTGCGCGCCGTTGATAGAGAAAGCCTCAGGCCTGCGTTTCAACGAGGATTTCTTTTGGGATACAGCCCCGAACGCGTCAATCCAGGCGATCGCGAACACCGCCTGCAAACGATCGTGAAGGTGACCAGCGGTTCTACCCCGGAAGCAGCCAACGCCATAGATGCGCTCTATGCATCGATAGTGTCTGCGGGGACACATCTGGTCGGCAGAATCGCCGTGGCGGAAGCCGCCAAGGTCATCGAGAACACCCAGCGCGATCTCAACATCGCGCTAATGAATGAGCTTTCGCTGATCTTCGGCAGGCTGGGAATTGACACATCCGAGGTGTTGGCGGCCGCCGGTACCAAATGGAATTTCCTGCGCTTCACGCCCGGCCTGGTTGGCGGCCATTGCATAGGCGTCGACCCCTACTATCTCACGCACAAGGCGCAGGAGCTTGGCTACCACCCCGAGGTGATCCTGGCCGGCCGCCGCATCAATGACGGCATGGGGCAGCATGCGGCGGACCAAGCGGTGCGCCTGATGATGCGCAAGGGTATACCGGTCGTCGGCAGCAGGATCTTGGTTATGGGCGCGGCCTTCAAGGAAAACTGCCCCGGATCTGCGCAATTCCAAAGTCGCCGACATCGTCAGGGGGCTTCAAGAATACAATGCCCTAATAGATATCTGGGACCCTTGGGTTTCGCCAGCAGAATGCGCCTATGAACTCGGCCTTCCCAGCACGAGGAGCAAGCCTGAAGGCCGCTATGACGGAATCGTCGTGGCGGTCGGGCACAGGGAGTTCCAGACGCTTGGCATTGTCGGCCTGAAGGAGCTGCGCAAGACCCCCGGAGTTATCTACGATATCAAAGGCATCTTCCCTAAGGAACATACGGATGGGCGTTTCTGATGAAGGTTCTGATCACCGGCGCGGCCGGCTTCATTGGCTATCATGTCGCCAGGCGATTGCTGGAGCGCGGCGACGAGGTCGTTGGCATTGATAGCGTCAACGCCTATTACGACCCAGGCATCAAGGAAGGGCGCCTGAAACTCCTTCAGGAATTCAACAAGACGAACAATTCCGGCTTCCATTTCATCCGCGCCAACCTGGCCGATCGCGCCGCCGTCGAATCCTGCTTTGCCGAACACAAATTCGACCGCGTCATCCATCTTGCCGCGCAGGCAGGCGTGCGCTTTAGTTTAGTGAATCCGCATGCCTATGTTGAGAGCAACATCATTGCTTTCACCAACATCATCGAGGCATGCCGCCATGCTAGCGTTGCGCATTTGACCTATGCCAGCACGTCCAGCGTTTATGGTGCCAACACAAACATGCCGTTTTCCGAGCACAGGCCAGCTGATCACCCCTTGCAGTTCTACGCTGCCACCAAGCGTGCCAACGAGCTCATGGCGCACAGCTACAGCCATCTGTTCCGGCTGCCCACCACAGGCCTGCGCTTCTTCACGGTCTATGGTCCTTGGGGTCGACCCGATATGGCGCTGTTCCTGTTCACCAGGAACATCCTGGCCGGACTCCCGATTAAACTGTTCAACAATGGCAACCACACGCGCGACTTCACCTTTGTCGAGGATATTGCTGAAGGCGTGGTGCGCGCGAGCGACCAGCCAGCCACACCCAATGATGCGTGGGACCCCTCCAATCCGGACTCGGCCACCAGCAATGCACCTTGGCGCGTTTTCAACATCGGCAACAACAATCCGGTTAAGCTGACCGACTATGTCATGGCGCTGGAAGCTGCGCTGGGCAGAAGGGCGATTGTCGAACTGTTGCCCCTGCAGGCTGGCGACGTGCCCGATACCTTCGCCGACACCTCGGCGCTAGAGCAGGCCGTCGGCTACCGCCCGGGCACGTCCGTGCCCGAGGGCGTCGGCCGGTTTGTGGACTGGTATCAGGCGTATTTCGGCGGCACCGCATTCCGATGATGAACGCTCCATGTTATCAGAACTTTTGAGAGACTTCATCTCGCTCGGCCGTCGCCGCCAACTGGGGCCCTCCGGCATTGATGCCCGCTGACGCGTTGGCCGAATTTGCTTCGGTCGGATCGATCATGCCGTTCCGGACCCTCGTCGCCGGCCCGCAAAGGGTCATTGCCACCGATCCGCTTCAGTCGGCGTTCCACATAGGGACGGCGTCGAGGGTCCGACACGAGATCGTACTAGCTGCGGCGCTCGTGAAACGCCGGCTCCGACGAATAAGGCTCAGTTGGTGACCACCTGGCTGCTTGAGGATGAGGAATGGAATCTACGGTCGGCGGCACATCATCAAGACGAGTCCCATATTTGAGGATAATACTCCGAATTCTGGCACGTAACCCGAATATAAAGATGGGCGGGCGGCGCGAAATCTATGATAAAGCTCAAGAGCAACTTAAGATCGCCATGGGAAATATGCGCGCTCCGCTCGACAGTGAGCTGCAGGATATCGAACTTAGGATACTAAGACAGACCATCCGTCTCTTGGAGCAAGACATTCGAGCCGGCGTAGATGTTTGGCGCGCGGGATACCAACCCGCGGAATTGGACGCGCTCATTCAAAAGAACGAACAGGCTAAAATTAATATCCAGGCACGTCGCGATTTAATGGTGATACGTGCAGAGCGAGAGACACTGAGAGCAAAGAAGGACGGCGACTACGCCGCGCTAATACAACGTCAAGAAGACACATTAGAATACATGGAAGCCATTACACTCTTCAATACGAGCCTAGCAGGTAATGTAAACGAAGATCACACACATCACTTGAGGTCGATAAAAATAATATGGGCTCTATTTATCCATAATTTCCACGCTATAAACGGAGACGGCCCATTTGCTTTTATATGGCTATTGATTCAACCGATGATTATGTTGGGAATTATCAGCTCGGTCTATTTATTAGTCGGAACTCACTACATTCTCAACATGGACGTTCCTACATTTGCCCTGCTTGGATCAGGAACGTGGGTAGCCTGCCGCATGACGATTTTTCGCGTGAGTGGGCAAATAGCTCACAACCGCGTAATGTTAAACCTGCCAATGGTTTCCCCTTTCCACCAGGGCATAACCACAGCAATACTGTACTTGATCGTTTACATGGTTTCTATGGCGCTTCTCTTCGGTATCGGCCGCTATCTTGGCGTGATATCATTGCCGGACGATATTCTTACCGCATTTTTTTACTTCGTTGGTATGTGGCTGTGTGGCGTAAGTATAGGTTTCATATTTGGTGTTATTATCGGGGTGTGGCCGTTTTTTGCGCGATTGACCGGCGCCGTCGAACGTTCGTTGCAGATTTTTTCTTCGGTGTTTTACGTTACGGAGCAATTCCCAGAAGTATATAGAAAGTATGTTCTTTGGAATCCCTTGAGTCATGGCATGCAACTTTTACGTGGCGCGTATTTCCATTCATATCCATGCACTGACGCAAAGCCTTCATATTTTTGGCTTGCGGTTATTTCCTTGGCTTGCTCTGCCCTTATTTTGGAGGGATGGTTCCGGCGACACGTGCAGCCGGTCTAACTGGTTTCTAGAAACGCTCGGCGGCCTTCGACAACATGGGTGAGACTGACATGAATTGCTGGAGCTCCCAACTCCTAATGCCTGCAGTTTTGGCGCAAACATGGATGAGATGGCCGCCGGCTTCCGCGGCGCGTGGCAGCACGGACATAACAAGACTGGTAGCAGAAATAAATCGCTGGAAAGCAACTGCATTGCCAGCGATGTGCTAAGTTTGATGATTTCCTTTCAACGAACATCAGACGAGCCTGAGATCGCTGGCATTCGTCGACAAATCGCTTCGTCTGTAGACCTCGATATCCCAACGGGACGATATGCACTGCTTACAAGTGATCCGCTTGCGAAAAAGCCCGCGGTTGATCTTCTGGCCGGGCTCAGGCCTCCGCAGGTGGGGAGGATAAGTTTCATTGGCTTGACGTCGTGGCCGATTGGCCGGCCGGCTTTTTTGCGTGGCAATGTGACTGGCCGACACGTGATTGCTTTGATATGCAGGCTTTACGGCTTGGATATGCATGTATCAAATGCGATACTAGAGACGATGGTTACGGACCCTAGGCATATAAATGGGAAAGTAGAACATTGGCCGGCGGAATTTCGGTATGAATTCGGCCTTGCCGCCGCGCTTCTGCCGCCTTTCGATATTTATATAGTTGAAGGGGTATTCCCGTTCCTTAAAGACCGCTTCAGCTACCTGTGGAATACACTCTTCGAAAAGCGATCGGCTGGCAAGATGCTCATAGCAGGGAGCAATCGGGTCGCCGATCTCAGCAAATACTGCGACAGGGCTATTGTCGTTAATAGGGGACGAGTGACAATTGCGAATGATCTCAAAAAGGCCCTTGATCGGTATCCGCCTCGTGTTGCCTCTTACGATGCTCAGAAAGAGTTCGAAGACGACCTTGCCGACGACCCTCTCTGATGCAGAAACCCCAAACTTCCCGGTCTCACCTGCTGAGGCTCCAACCTTCCCAGTCTCACCTGGAGGGGCGGACGACCAACGCCGATTTATCCAACTACGTCGCGTAACGCGCAGGCGATCAAAATGGGGTACCTGGGCGGCGGTTCTCTGTGTAACGCTGCCGATTTTGACGACGTCGCTGTTCGTTTTCTTCATCGCTACCCCGATGTATACGACGGAGGTGAGGTTCGCGATCCGCGGAGGATCCGACACCATGCAAGCGACGTCACCTGTCAGCTCGTTATTCTCGTCAGGTAGTGGACCGATGGATGGCTATGTTGATGGATATGCGGCCCGGGACTTTCTGGTTTCGCGGGAGGCTTTGGCGAGGCTAGGACACCGGATCGATATCCGGAATCTATTTATCAGAACGAATTCCGATCCCTTGGTGAGGTTACCGCAGAATGCTGATGACGATCAGCTCTTCGACGCTTATAGGGCGCGCGTGACAGCGCGCTTCAATATGCTGGAACAGATCGTCGTGATGGACGTCAGCTCTTTTAAGCCAGAGGACTCGGTGCTCATCGCGTCCTCTCTCGTTCGGATGACCGAGGAATTCGCAGATCAAATGAACCAACGCGCTCGTGAAGATGCTTTGCGATTCAGCGAGCAAGAATTGGCCCGCGCAGAGAAGCGTGCCACAGAAGCCAGGCAGCAAATGGCTAATTGGCGGAGCGAGACCGGCATCGTCGATCCGACGGCCGACGTGACCATGCTAAACGGATTGATCAATCAATTGGAAACACAGCGGACAGCTGATCAAAACGAGCTCGCCACGATCGACGCGTCCGGTGCGAGCGATCATCCTCGGCGTCGACCGCTCCTCCTAGACATCAAGACATTGACGGATCGGATCGCGGAGACGCGCAAGCGATTAGGCGGCCCCAGTGGATCAGCAACTGACCAGATCTCCCGCTATGAGGCTCTGAACGCTGCCCTGGAATATTCCGAGACCAATTTGACATCGGCCCGGCAGGCGCTCGATTACGCTCGGCAAGCCGCCATCCGACAGCAAAAATATGTGATTGTGATCGCCGAGCCCAGGGCGGATGGAAGACCGTCTTATCCGGACCCGATCACAAGCCTACTGGCGGCATCGATTATCGGTGTCGGTCTCGCCTTTTTCGGCTCTCTGATAGTAAGCATCGTTCGATCACAATTCGCCGCGTGACGTCCGGCAGGCTTTGGCCAGCGCAACAGGGTCGATGACGACGGCGCCGCGCCTGCGCGCCTCAAGGTCAACATAGCTATGCAGTTCGCCATTACGATCGTCGCCGCCGCGGCGGATGGCGAGTGTCGGTCCGAAGTCCAGTGCAGGTCTCCTTCCGCTTGCTCTACGACGATTCCGTACCAATAGCTGCTACCGCTAGGGGACATTATCAAGCTAATGAAAAAAACAAGTCACTTATTATTACTTTTGCCCGCGCTGTTGATGGGCTGCGTTAACTTGCCGGCCTCGGGGCCCACGGCCAGTGCAGTGGTTAATGCGCAGGGTAAAGGTGCCGATTCCGCACTCTATGAGGTAGTCGATATCACTGATGCTACCCTGGCTGTGCTTCGTAACCGCCCATCCGGTGATCTTGCCAGTCAATTCTCACGCCATCCGCCAGCGCCTTCGCAGGCACTCACGATCGGAGACCAGATTGTCGTGACGATTTTCGAAGCGGCTTCCGGCGGACTTTTCTCCGGATCATCGACGCCAGGTGCGCCCATGGGAAGCTCGCACAGCATTTCACTTCCACAGCAAACCGTCGACCGTGATGGATCAATCAGCGTGCCCTACGCAGGCCGTATCACTGCAGCCGGCCGCACGCCAGGCTCCCTGGCAAAGGCGATAGAGGCGCGATTGGCAAATAAAGCCGTTGAGCCACAGGTCATCGTTTCGACGCAGGGCAGCGCGGCTACCGCGACGGTTTCAGGCGACGCGACCGGCTCGGCGCGCGTGGCGCTTTCTTTGAAAGGTGATCGTCTACTGGAGGTTATTGCTCAATCTGGAGGCATAAGGACAATGCCGCAGGAGACCAAGGTTCGCTTAACACGCGGTGCCCTGAGCGAGGTGACCCTTCTCGACACGATCCTAAAAGATCCCAGTCAAAATGTCTTCGTATATCCGGGGGACAATATCTATGTGTATCGCGACCCTCCGATTTTTGTGGCGCTTGGTGCCGTTACCGCCCAAAAAGACTACCCCATAGACAAGGAACCCATGTCTCTCCTTCAAGCCATCGCCAAAGCGGGCGGGCTTCAAGATGCGCAAGCCGATAGTAGTGCGATATTTCTTTTTCGGCGCGAAGAGGCACGCTTAGTACGCGCATTGAAGCCCAATTCAACTCATCTTATGGGGTCTGACCCAGTTCCAGTTATCTATCGTCTGCGACTCAATAAGGCGGATAACTACTTCTATGCACAGCAGCTCGCCATTCGTGATAGGGACATCATATACGTCGCCAACTCGCCTGTGGTTCAGTTCAACAAATTTGTAACGATGGTCAGAGGGATTACCTCAACAGCAGGCTCGTTGCGAGGTGTCGCGTTCGCCAATTGAATTTGGCCCCGCCAGCCGTCGTGCTCGTGTGAGGATCAATATTCCGAAACTATCAGTCGGAACAACTTGCCTGCGACAAGCACGAAATACTCACAACAAGGCCCTACGGTTTCTCACACGCCTATGGTCGTCTACACACTTAAGGATCCTGTATGACGTTGCCGATCATTCGGTTCGGATATGTCATGCATCGCGTCACCATTTGCAGTTGACAGGCGCGGGTGCAAGGTCAAGTGGGTACTCCGTTGCGGAAGCCACCGGCTAATCTTCTTATCGTTACGCGGAGATAGATGAAATGATGGTGGATGTAGTTGACAGGTTTCTCTCGGTAGCTTCTCGTCATCCTGGGCGCTTGGCCATAGACGTTGGCGCGCGTCAATATTCTTATGCTTGGCTTGAGGAGCGAGTCCGAATCTACGCACAGATTTTTTCGTCATTCGAGCAGCCGCGAATTGCGATCGCGCTCCCTCAAGAGGCCGATGCTTATGCGTGCATCCTGGCGTCCGGATTAGCCGGGGGCTTTCATACGCCCCTGAACACGGTTGCGCCGATACAAAAGCTTCGGCGAATCCTGCATCGGTTGCAACCTGATCTTCTCGTGGCCAAGCCAAAGTTGGCGGCTGAAATTGCCACTGCAGTTCCTAACTTGAAGGTCTTGGATCCAGATATGATCAACACAGATCGCTGTTTCTTGGGTAATGGAACGCGCCACGAACTGGCTTATGTCATGTTCACGTCAGGATCGACTGGCGAGCCAAAGGGCGTAATGGTTTCACGCAAAGCATTGGCAAACTACGTTTCCTGGCTGGAGAGCCTTCATATCACCCCGGATGATCGTCTCTCGCAACAGCCAAATCTAGCATTCGATATCAGCATGACAGATATATTTGGGGCACTATGCCATGGCGCTTCGCTTCACCCCTTGCTGGATGAGGGCGACAGAATGTTGCCCGCCGAATTTATCGCGAGGCAAGCTATTACGATCTGGAATTCCACGCCTAGCGCCGTTAGCTTGATGATGCGGGCGCGGCAAGTAACAAGGAAAAACCTAGGGAGTGTTCGGCTGTTTAATTTCTGCGGGGAACCGCTCGTCAGACAGCAACTGGACGCCATTTTTTCCGCATTGCCAGACACGCTCGCCCAAAATACCTACGGCCCAACCGAAGCTACGATCTCTGTAACTGAGCAAGTTCTGACCTCCGACAACTACGGATCTTACTGCCATACGTCTGCCGCCCTGGGTCAGACCATACCAGGCATGAAGATCTCGCTTATTGGCGGGCGTTCTCCCACCGAGGGTCAGATTGTGATTAGCGGTTCCCAACTTGCCGAGGGCTATTGGAACGATCCGGAAAAGACCGAGCAGCAGTTCCGCGTATTGGATGAGTTGTCGGGGGAGCGTGGGTATCTGACCGGTGACTGGGCGGAAATCCGTGACGATCGCTTGTTCTTCAAGGAGCGGATTGATTTTCAGGTCAAGGTAAAGGGATACCGGATCGAGCTCGATGAGATCGTTTCCGCCATTCGGCAGTGCGGGTGGCCTGTGGCTGTCGTCTTTAAACGAGGCGATGGACTCGCGGCTGTCGTGGAATCTAACGGACTGGGACCGCTCAATGAGCGCGAGCTGAAAGCAGCGTTGTCAGAAATCGTCGAAGCCCATGCCATACCGACATGGATCCTTGAGATTCAGAGAGCACCGCGCAGCGAGAATGACAAACTGGATCGCACAGCAGCAGCAGTCTGGTTCGAGGACAATCTTATTATGAAGAAGGAGCGCACATGATAGAGGACAGCAAATTGTTCCAGAAAGTCGTCGAAATCATAAACGGCGAGTTTCCTGAGAATGACACCGAAATTGCACGGGCGACCGTTGCGGAAGATGTCATTGGTTGGGACAGCATGGCGCATGTTAGTCTCATCGCAATGATTGAAGAGGCATTCAGCGTTCGTTTCAGCGGTGCGGAGATCGTCACTTTCAAGAATGTCGGCGGCCTTTTCGATGTTCTTAAAGAGAAGATATCGAAAAAGTAAGAAATAAGCTTCTTTATATTCAGCGTGCATTATTCTTCTATTACAAAAGGTGGATACCTTGGACCAGAATATCAGGCGATTGGTGAAGGGAGAGATTGAGAACGACTTTTCAGAAGAGGGAAAGGCGTTTTTGGGTGACCTCGTATATCAAGCGTTGCCGGAGTTGTATGACAAGGTTCCGATCGACCGTCCGAAGCTCAACCTCATTTTAGCCGATCAAATTGATTCACCGTCGACCGAGCTCTCAGAAACTTGGACCCTGTGGGAAGAGGGTGCAATTTTGGGACTTCTATCAGTTGTCGACGCAGGCGAACTGGATGCATCCCAGCGGATGGGAATGTTGGACATCGTGCGGCACCTGGATCGGGACGCTAGGATGAATTTCAAGAGAGCCCTCGAAGGCCATGGCTCGAATGTTGAAACCCTTGCATCAGGCGAGGGAAAATATCTCCCGCGTATGGCCGTGGCCGAGGCGGCTCGGGGAAAAGGAGTTGCGCGGCGGTTGATGCATCATGTGCTTGATCGCTATCCTAATACTCCAATATACCTACACGTTGCGACCACAAACGCGATCGTCATAAAGCTGCACAAGTCGCTAGGATTTCAGTTTCAAACTGAATCAGACTTTCCGATTCGCGTTCTGGTCCGTAGTCCACAATAGTTCGGATCGAGAACTAGTCATTCACCTTGAGGAATGGCGAAGATCCATGGCGCACCGCTGTGCGAGCCAAATCGCGTCCCTTATTGGTGATGGATTGGCGTTAAAAAAGCTGTGAGCAGAGCCGTTGAGGCCGATGAAAGGAGTTATTGCATTGGATAATATTCGCCCGCTATCATTCGGCGGTTGCTTGCTCAATAATTTAATTTCGGCTCTGCATCAGAATAATAAGCTGGGCGGAATATACAAGGAGATGGGCTTCCTCAGGACGCCGTTCTCCATTTCTGCAGCGAGTGCTGTCCAGCTCTTGGATTTTATAACCGGCAGCAAAACAATCCCGCCGCACGTGCGGCGGTTCTGTTATCTCGATAGCAGCCGAGAGCCTAGCAAAGAGCAAATGGCCATCCCATATACTGCCGACATAATAATTGTCGAAATGAGCACCTCTATCGATATCTTGTACGATGGCTTCGTTGTTAACACGAATCGGTTTCAAGAAATCATCCTGCCAGAGCTTGAGCATCTAAATGTGCCGCCACGAATAGTGGCCAAATGGAGGTCGTCTCTTGTCAAACAGAACGAATCCGAACGCGCCAAGTATGCAAAACAGCTCCTCGAATTGGTTCCTCTTACGGAGGAGTTCGAGTGGCTTCACGATCTAGTCGGAGGAACGACTACGCGTCAATTGAACGTTGACGATATGACCAATTACATCGGGCGCATCAAAGAAACGCTAGATATGCCGCTAGCGTTGGTTCATCACAATTTTAGATACATGCCCGACGGGAGGCCTATCTCCTGGCCCACTGAACTTAAGGACCAATCGATCGAGGTCGCACATCGGCTCAAAGCCTACGAGATGGACTTTGCTCCTTTCGTAGCACGCCACGGCGTGAAACGTGTCCTCGCCGATGATTGCCGCCATTGGAACCCCGGGTTTTTTCCCGAGATCGCCAACCATCTATATAAATTCATAAGCAGAGTCGCCGGGCGAGGGACGCCGGAGGATCTCATTGAGAGGACGTTCGTTCCAACCGAGCTCGAAAACGACGAACCACCACAGATCCCAAATAAGCGCCAGAGTCCAGACAAGCGTCTGAGCGAAACCACCAGCGTCGACGGGAGCGAGAAGGACAACTCAACGGTTGGGGGTGAGATTCCCCCGAGAGATGCTGGAGAGTTACAAACGGGCACAGACAGTGGGATGGTGAGCGCAGACGATCTCGTTTATCACCCGGAAACAGCGTCTCATTTCGATTTCGACGTGAATGTGCTCAACATGATTCTTGTCGTCGGCCAGTCTTGGGCACTTGGTGGCAATAACGATGAGGCAGGGGACGCGCCTCTTACCTCCGTGCCAGAACATCCTGGGCGCGCGCTGATGTTCGATGCCGGATCTGCTCCTCGAGGCAGGCGCGTGTCAAAACTCGTTGACCTGTTTGAGCGGGCCACCGGCTCGACCAAGGAAACACCCTGCGGAGGTTTGGCCGATTACTTGATGCGTACCTGCGAAAGTCGATTCGGAAAGAAGCCCACCGTGGTGTTTGCGTCTGTTGGACGCGGGGGCACAACCCTGAGCGGGCTTAATCAGGGGAGCGCTGACGGGTTACTTCGAGGATCGGCACAGCATCTGGAGGCCATGCGTTTGGTGGCGAAGGCAGCGGAATTTGCCCGTGCCGAAGGCAAACGTGTCCGAGTCCTGGCGATTTGTCTCGCACACGGCGAGTCCGACGCCGGACGGGGAACGCCCGCCAATTCTTATCAGCGAGGCCTGATCCTGCTCCGGCAGCAATATGACACGGATATCCGGCACCTAACTGGCCAAGTGGCTTCTGTACCTATGCTCACATATCAAGCCAATCGCGGAGCATCGCGACCAGGAATAATAGCAGAAAGCGTCTGGTCACAGCTTCGGGTGGCAAAAGCTGACCCGCATATACGATGTGTTGGGCCTGTTTACCATCACGAGCCCGAAATGCGTTCCGATGGTCGGTCGGCTCATCTGAAAGCAATCGGCTACCGCCGCATTGGCTTCCAATTCGGCCGTTTCTTACTTGATGACCTTTTCGGGCCTGGATTGGAACCGCTACGCGTCAGTCAAGTGCGGTTGCTGCGACCAAATGTGATCGGTCTTGAATATTCCAGAACAATCACGCTCGAGCAAAACGATGACCGCATAAATGTATCAAATCTGGGGGCTGGGCTAGGAATTGATGCAGCAGGAATGGGAGCGGCTGGCCCGACAATAACTTCCCTCGCCATATCCGCTCGCGACGACAAACTACTCGAAATACATTTTTCGAGCCCAATAAGCCGATCTGGCGCCAAGCTTTTCATAGCTGCACGCATCACTGGGACCAATTGCGGGCGACATGAAGGAGCGCGAAGCGGCATTCGTGCGAAAGTTCCGTACTATGTAGATCCGCACGACAATACTGAAATGTATGATTGGGCCTGCTCAGAGACCGTCGATTTGCCCTACCAATAGACAGTATACTCGAAAGTAGGATTAGGTAGCATGAAAGCCAAGTCTCGAAAGTACCAACCTAAAACGCAAATGAGGAACCCCGAAAACATGTCCGCCACCGCCAGTATATCACCTGATCTCGGATTTTTTGAAAGCGTCGTCAGCGCACACACGGAGTTGAAAGTCTCCTGGAAGCAGCGAGACTATGTCCGCGTCGGAGACGCCGCGGCAACGCTGTTGGCACTCATCCCCGACAACCAGAATGCGCTGAAACTCCAACTGAAAGCCGCCATTCGCAGAGGGGACGACACAGACCTCGTCGCAACTGCTCGCGCCGCAGCGGCCATTGCCGCGCCCGACGTGCAAAGTGCGGCTCACCAGCTCGCCGCGAAACGAAGGTGGGAGGATGCAGCCACGTTACTGCTAGCTCTACCGGAAAATGCAGAGAAAACGGAACAGCGCGAAACCTTATCACGGCGCATCGCCGCCCAATTGGCGGCCGCCGGCCTCCAGGCGAAAAACGAAGGCGACGAAGAGAAGGCTGCCAGGCTTTGGCAATTGGGACTGAGCCTCAGTCCCGGAGACGCCAAGATGAAGCGCAGGTTGCGCCAACTCATTCATGCCGCCGCCGTAAAGGCGATCGAGGCCAATTTTGAAACGGACGCAAATACCTATATTCGAACCTGGCACGGTGTCCTGGCGCTCAGTCCCGATCACAGTACCGCTTTGAAAAGATTGGCGACCGCGTATGAAAAAGGCGGACATAACGAAGCCTCTCTGGAGTTATGGGCGCGTCTGGTGCGCCTGACACCTGAAAATCCATCGGTGGTGCGTCGCGTTTTGCGGCTGGCGCTTTTGACTAATCAGGAACTGGACGCTCTTGTCCTTTTGGCGAGCGTAGGTGCTGCCGTGCCCGATGATAAGATCGGCGAAGCAACCCGACGCGCTGTCTTCCTTCAGCTTAGGGAATTCCTGCGCACTCACAACTATCTCTTGGCCGCCCATCGTTTCTCCGTCCTTAAGAAATCCTCCTTGGACTTGTCCAAATACGACAACATTGAGGAGCGCGTCTTCCGCGGCACCGTCCGTGAGTACAAACGCTTAATGAAGGAAGGGAGCGTTAAGGAAGCTACCCAGTTAGCAGAATTGGTGCTGGATATCGACAGCAACAATCGATTTGCGTTGGCGAACCTCGCCCAATACTCCTTCAAGGTCACCAATTTCGAACAGGCAGTATCCTACTATGAGCGGTTGGCATCCGTAGACGGTTCGAATGTGAAGGCTTGGATCGGACTGGCCCGCAGCCGCAAAAAGCTTGGCGATCTTCCCGCAGCTGTTGAAGCCGCAAGGAGATGCCTTTCCATTGAGCCTGGAAATCAAATTGCAGAGCAAATTGTCACCGCTTTTGCGCCAGTAGCTTAAGGGCGCGATGCCCAGCGCTCATCTTCTTGCGCATGGCGTCGCGGAAAATCGGATCATAAGGATTTCGACATGGCAGGGGCTAAAGATCATCAAAGCGGTCGTATGCTCAATAGTCTATTTGGGGAAGGTCTCGGGACGAAGTCGGTGTCGCGATTGATCGACGAAAATCTTCCGCCGCTCCCCAATGGTGCCAAGAATGAGGGACCTCTCAAGACAGCGCAGGTAGATGCGCTGTCAGTTGCGGAGCGAAAAGCTTATGAAGTGCAGATCGACCTGGCCAGCCAAAAGGAGGCCCGGGACCGGGAGCGTATCCGTGAGCTCGAAGCCAATATTCATGCGCTCACCATCGAAATGTCGAGAGGCGATATTTCGTTACGAGTGAACCAGATCGAGAAGGAGCTGGACTCTTATAAGCAAGCGAAGAAGAATGTTGATGTTCTCAACCTCGACCTCCTGGCACAGGTCAAAACTATAAATATTAAGATCGAGACGCTGCGTAGTAGCCCGATCTTGAGTTTGGGTGAAGATATCTTGGCAATCAAAGGAGACTGGAAACGCGCTTTTTCGCTTCCAGCCAAATTCCGTGCCGCTCAAGAACAAGCGATGAAGGACAAGGCCGCTTTGCCGGTCGAGCTGGGCCTCGATCTGGCAACGGCCGAAGCCCTACAGCATGCCGATCGCGCTCTGGCCATCGCCGAGCAGGATGGCTGGCATTCTGCCGAGCAATGGGTTCGCGATCAGAGGCTGCCTGCGGGCATCTTATCGCGGGTGCTTTTAGAACTATCGCGTCGCGCGCGCTTTAGCGATATTCCCGTCGCCGTCTCGTTGGCCAAGGCCGCCCTGGCAGCCGATCCGCAACAGTGGAGAGTTAAGCATCTCGCATTCGTTCTCGCGGATGTTGGGGTGGTCAAAGAGGCTTTGGAGGTGATGCGATCGGCGATCGCCACCGGTGTCAACTTCAACCCGAGCGAACTCAAACGCTTCGACGAATTATCCGCGCTTGCCAGGCTCGAAGTGACTGGGCTTTCCTTGCCGAAGCGTAGCGTCAGCCAAAACGGCCGTCCCAACTCGGTCATCTTCTACTGGCCGAAATCTTTCCCTGGCCACTGGTCCGCTTCCAGCTTGCGCGGTCTCTCATTAGCTAGTGCCTTCCAGAAGGCCGGCAACGAAGTCAAGATAGTGACCGTCCCTGGCTACCCAGCAATCGACAAATCCGGCCGCGTCGAACTTACCAAGGATATAGTTGCGGGCATTGCCCACTTCCGACTGCCGGCTATCGAAGTCGACGGTAGCATACTCGACACCCACTCCTGGGATGCCAGCGAACTGCTCGCGGAGAGGATCGCTGCCGCGAATGCCGGGGCTGTTGTCGCACCAAGCTCGATTGAACTTGCCTATCCGGCGGCGATAGCGGCGCGCCTTAACGGATCTCGCTTCATTCTCGATTGTACGACTATGACTCGAGCGAAGAGCAGTCCAGCTAGCGAGCGCGAAGAAATCCTTATTGCGCTGGAAAACGCTCTCTTGGCCGAGGCCGATACGGTCCTGGTGCGTGACGACTTTTTCACTGACCGCTTAGCCGAAGCTGGCGTGTCGCCACATAAGGTTCTATCTATCGGAGAATCGGTTTTCCAATTCAACGCAGACAAGAATTCCGCCGACTGGTCCTCATCGCCAATTCTCAAAGGCGGCTTCGTCATCGGATATGTCGGCGACGCTTACGACGAAGTGGATCTCGAATCTTTCCCGGCGATCCTGGATGAACTGGTCAAGCGCGGGCTTCCAGTTAGGCTGCTCATTTTTGGCGTCGGCACGCGCTTCCACCGGATTCGCGATAAACTGGAAGCCCTAGGCCACGGGGACCGATGCCTATTTCCTGGACGCCCGCGCAACGGACATATCGCAGCCGCCTTCGCCGCGATTGATCTGGTCGTCATCCCAGCGATGCCAGTGACCCAGCGCTGCGGGCGATCACGCTTCGAAATCGCAGAAGCCCTTGCGTATGGGCGCCCTGTACTCGCGGCAGGGCCGATCGCAAGCGCCGTGAAACCCAGCCTGAAAACCATCGAGGCTTTTGGAGAGGAGATGGTCGCGGCAATGGTTGACGCAGTCTCGACCTTCATCCTTCAGCCGGGCAGCCTGGAACAACTTTCGCAAGCAGCAACCAACGCAGCCCACGACATGACCGTTGCGGCCGCCGCCGAACGGCTAGTGCAGGCATAGCATAATTAAGCAAAAATGCCGCACACGCCGTATAGGCAACCGCCAAGTCGTCCCCACATTATTTGCGCGATACTAGATAGTATCGCTATGGTGTAGATAAAGCCTACGCAACGCGCTTTTAACCGGATCTTCTCTTACTATTTATTTTTGACGGCTCTTTGAACCACAATATGTGTTATCGATCGTCATACGAACTGGATCGGCTAATATGTTATTCACCGCCAAGAAGTGGTTGCAGGGTCCAAATCGGATCGACAAGGTACAATCAATTGAGCGACATGATGTCGATCCCGTAACAGTTGCAGTTCTTCAGGGGCTACAAGAAAGCAAGATCGCAGCACGTCCTGACACGAAAGCGGTTGGCAGGGCGCAAAAGCGAGTTAGTTCATTGCGAGAAATGGCAGAATTGCCTGACACTCTCTCTTATCTTCTAGGAGAAATCGCGCGGTTCCCCAACGAAGAGAGGCTTCAACAGATGGCCGCGCAGGCACTCGAAAGGTTCCAAGACCCGCGTGCATTAGCCGTTTGGCGCGGCATCGACTCTCGATTTCCAAATTCGCGCCATGCATATGTACGCCTCTTGCGCTGGACCATACGGTTAGGCGGGACAGATGCCGGGCGAAATATCCACGCTGAGCGATACCCTGAAGAGCCCAAACACTCTGAAGGCATGTTCGTATTTGCGCGTGCGCTTATAGAACTAAAAGACTTCGAAGAGGCAGAGCAAGCTCTATCGAAAATAACCCAAATGGCTGATATTTCAGAGGCCATACTTCTTGACGTCGTGAAGCTATACTTATCCATAAACCAACCGCTTAGAGCGCGAGAAATCGTTAATACGAGCCAGGATAGATTTGGCCCTACCGTAAAAAATCTAAGTGTCGCTTCACAGGTCGACGCGAATATATCTGCGCTAGAAAGGGCTGTCGAAAGCAGTAGCGGGGCAGACATTGATCCACAAGAATTTCTTATCGAACACGTCTTCAATGAAGCCAAGCGCCTCCGGCCGAGCGCCCCAACGGACAATAAAGGATTTTTGGGGCACCTAATTCTTGTCAATGGCGGTTTTGGCTCCGGTGGCGCCGAGCGCCAGTTAACCAATACCGCTCTAGCAATCAAATCGGCTATGGAAGCGGGGCGCTCAATTGACGGGAATGACGTGATTGGCCCGGTTCAAATTCTATGTCGATCGCTCAATTCCCGCTCCGGGTCCGATTTCTTTGCTCCGCTGATGTCGGACGCGGGGTTCAATGTTCACCAGTATGTGGAATTCGACAAGTTTGCCGGGCGACCAGGATGGTCATGCCTACGGGAGGTAATCCATTGTCTCCCCTACCTTCCATTTCCGATGCGTGAGGGCCTGGTTCAGGCGGCCGACGTTCTGCGTCAGGCATCGCCGGATGTCATACACATCTGGCAGGACGGGTCTGTATTGGCCTTGGGACTAGCCGCGCTATTCGCCAACGTACCGCGTATAGTGCTGGGTGTACGAACTTTGCCGCCGGTCGACCGAGCCGAACGAAATAAACCTGAATATAAAATCGTCTATCGGTTACTATTGTCCGCTCCGGGTGTGGTGATCGTCTCTAACTCCCTCGCAGCGGCTAAGCGTTACGAGGAGTGGCTCGATCTACCGCGCGGAACCGTCCGGATCATTCCGAACGGTTTGGAGCCGTTGCCTTTGGCCACCGACGAGGCAACTTTGGCAATGGCGCGAGCCTTCAGTAAAAATAACCCCCGCGACTGCTTTACTGTTGGCTCAGCAATGCGATTCGACAGCAACAAGAGGCCATTGGAGTGGCTTGATATCGCGGCAACCCTCGCCTCATCTCGTCCCGACGTGCGGTTCATAATGGTCGGCGACGGACCGCTTCGTAGCGCAGCGATGAACCATGCTCGAAAGCTAGGCATTGAAGATCGGGTTCTTTTCACCGGACGATCGCAACATGTGGGCTTTTGGCTTTCGCAGATGGATGTTTTCTTGCTGCTGTCGCGGCATGAGGGTTTGCCCAATGTCCTCATTGAGGCTCAATACTCCGGGCTGCCTGTGGTAGCCACGCCCGCTGGAGGTTCCGGTGAAACTTTTGAAAACGGAAGAACGGGAACACTGCTACCCGGCATAGATAAGGTAGACCCGGAGCAGGTTGCTAAGGTGTTGACTTCTTGGTGTCGTCCTGTTCCTGAGCAGAAGCTTTTGGCGGAGCAAATTCGGGACTATGCTACCGAACGTTTTTCAATTGACAACATGCTTGCGCTAACTCTCGAGGCCTACCTTAACTGACTAGGAACCGGCCATACCAGAGGCGGAAGTCCAACTCGCCAAGCTGTTCAGACGAAAGCGGCCATGTCTCCAAAACTCAAGAGGGTGTTACCGTTGATGTTAATCGGTTCGGAGTCACGCTCGGGTGATTTTGTGATTCGTGAGCGCGTTGGCGTGGCGGTTGGCACCGGCTGGACATGCCGGGACGGGAGCAGTGTTCAGGGCGAGCGTCGCGATGTTGTGAGGTGGTCGCAACGCCAGCGCTTGAGCGGAAGCGCGTCAGCGCTACGCATGGTGCGCCAATCCGGACGGGATTTGGAACGACATCGCGGGGTTGCTGGAGCGGGTAGCCTCACAGTCGCGTTGGCAGAGCTCGCCGAGCGCCGGATCCTGCCAGCCCGATATCGGTGTGGCTGGTCCTGAAAGAATTCAGCTTCAAAAAACACTGCTCGCCAGCGAGTAGGACAGGCCGGTTGACTGCGCGCGCAGGGCGCAACGGAGGAAATACCGGGCGGGCTTGATCCACGGCGCACGCTGACCTTCCTGGCCGTGCTGCGCGGAGAACGCATCGACGCGCCCTGCATCATCGACGATCCCATCAATCGCAAGCTTTGGGCCTGGGTCGAGCAGTTCCTAGTGCCGACAATCTCGCCCGGTGACAAATCTCGCCCGGTGACATCGTCGTCACGGACAATCTTGGCAGCCCCAAGGGGCAAGCCACTCGTCGCGCCCATTCGCGCCGCGGTCGCCATGCTCTTCTACCTGCCGCTCCATCTACAGCCGAGCCCTCAACCCTATCGAGCAGGTCTTCGCCAAGCTCAAGCACCTCACACGAAAGGCTGCAAAACGGACAGTCGAGGCCGCATGGCGACGTTTTCGGAACGCTCTTCGAAACCTTTCAAAGCACCGAATGCACAAATATCCTGCTTTTAGCAAGTCGCAGCGCAGGTTTTTACCATTGTTGACCTCCCCCTCGCGAGGGTTGTGATTATCGTTGTTATAAACTGGACTCCCGAATACTTTAAAGGGGCAAGCAATGTTGGACGTGAGCGCGGCACTCAAGGGAACCTCTCCACAGAGCGCCGATTACCTTATCGAAATTCGGCAATTGATGCATGAGACCGGAACCGCCACGGGCGCGCGGCGCGTGGAGCCTCGCCTACGGGAACTGGTATCCGTTTATCCGTTGGAATTCGATGCCAACTACAACCATGTCCTCGCCTTGGAGTTGTGTCGCACCAGGGATGATATGCTCTCGCTGTGGCTCCAGTTGCACGAACGGTTCCCTCAAGAACTCAAACCTTTGCGCTACATCGTCCGGTGGTTCTACCGGGAAAAGCGCGTGGACGAGGCGTGCGATTTCATCGAAGCCGTGCTGCCGTCCGTGCCGAAAGCCGCAGACGACCTCTTAGAAAAGGGAGAACTGTACTGCGAACTGCGTAAAACCGAGCGCGCTCAGACTTACTTCACGCAGTTTATCGAACGATTTCCAGAGGATATGCGCGGAAGGATATCTTATGCGCGCCGCCTTAAGGACTGGGGCAACAGTTTCGTGGCGCTGTCCGTTTTGGACGGCATTGATCCCGCAACTGTCGGCTCCCATGCCTCCGGGCAGTTCATTAAGGAGCTGCGCGATGGCATGGCGGTCCTTGCAAAACGTTATGACGATGATTCGCTCAAGTCGCGAGACACTTCAGGATTGGCCCTAGCTTTAGTGATCGAGAAGTACGCATCCAAACGCGAGGAGCCGACGGCAACGAACCGACTTGGGAAAGTCTCGCTTATTACCGGAAGCTTAGCAGCGGGAGGGGCGGAACGTCAGATAGCGCGCGTCGGCATTCGCTTGACGGATGCTTTCCGGATGAAAAGACCCCTCGCGGGCATCGTATTAACCGAGCCGTGCCATGTCGTGCTTAAATCGCTCAAGAGTGCGGAAGGATACGATTTTTTCCTCCCAGCCGTGCGTCGAAACGACGTGGAAACACGTGAGATCGATGATTTTCCTACCGTACGCATTCAAGACCTTGCCTTGGGCGACGACGAGATATCAACTCTTCTGCCAATGCTTCCCAAGTCTGCGCTCTATGGCGTCCAGAGGATGGTGAACTATTTTCGGGAGGAGAAGATCGAAGTCGCATTTATCTGGCAGGATGGGGCAGTCTTATTTGCCGCCTTGGCCGCGCTAATAGCGGGTGTTCCTCGCATCGTAGTCTCCGTTCGCGGCTTACCACCTTCACTGCGTGTACATTTGTTTCATCCTGCTTATCACGATATGTATCGCGCACTCGCAGTGACTCCTGGTGTGCGCTTTTCCTCCAACAGTGAGGCGGCAGTGAGGGCGTATACGGATTGGCTTAAAGTCGACAACCTGCGTTTTAGCATTGTGCATAACGGCGTTCTTGTTCCGCTGCTTCCTGCCGCCGATGGCGATGTCGATTTGTGGCAAAAATTTCAGTTGTCCAACGCTGATGCGACGACCACCATCGGCAGCGTTTTTCGCTTCGATACCGATAAGCGGCCCTCTCTCTGGATAGATTTCGCTCATGCCTATCTTCAGCGCCATCCGCAGACGAAGATTGTGCTAGTCGGCGGTGGGCGCATGCTCAAGGAGGCAAAAGAGAAGGCCGCTCGCCTCGGCATTATCGATCGCGTACTATTCACTGGTTTATCCGACAATGTCGGTTTCTGGTTGAAGAAAATGGATGCTTTCGTACTGCTTTCCCGGTTCGAAGGCTTGCCCAATGCTCTTATTGAAGCGCAGTTGTGTGGTGTTCCGGTTGTCACCACGCCGGCGGGCGGCGCGGCCGACACAGCGGTGGAGGGTATCACTGGCTGCGTACTGTCGGCAGTGGAGGAAGTCGATCTGGAGGAATGCTGTGACAAGGTCAACGAGGTGCTTGCATTCGCCCAGGCAGATGCTGAGGCACCGACCAGAATTCGTCTGATTGCCGAGGAGCGGTTTTCAACCGAAGCGATGGTTCTTCGTACCGTCCGATTGCTCGCAGGACACTACGAAGGTGGTTCGCTAACATGAGTGTGGAAATCGCTGCCCAAAAACCTGACGTGAGAGCCGTCGCTGCGGCATCGGTCGCCATTTTGCGCGCCGGTCAGGCCGGCAATATCGAAGAAGCGATCCACCTTGCTCTCGCCCATATCTCTTATGCTGCGGACTTTCCCCGGCTTGCGCAAGTGTCTCTGCAGGCGTTTTTGAGGGGTAATCGCAACGACGCGGCTTCACGATTGGTCGATAACGTCGTCGCAAAAGGCAACACATTGCCTGAAGTCGCCGTATTGGCCATTCGCCATTTGCTCGGCTCTGATCGAGCCGGCGAAGCCTACGCCTTTGCCCGCACTCTACTTGAGGGCAACGGAAAGGTCGAACCTCGTCTCGCCGAAGCGGCGGCGCGCGCCGCTCTCGCCAGCGATAAACCGGTCTCAGAAGCATTGGAGATCCTTGAAAATGCTAAAAGTTGCGCCGGCAACGACGGTATTTTCCTGCGCGCCTACGGCGAACTTCTACTGTCTGCCGGGCGTTACGCAGAGGCTGTCGATGTCCTCGCCCCTATTGTATCGTTGAGGCCTAACACGACTAATACCCGGCTTCTTTTGGCCCGTGCTCTCAAGCATGCTCACCGGCTTGAGGAAGCGTGTGCCGAGATGTTGGCCGTTGTGAAGCTCGATCCCTCCGTAACGAACAGGCGCGGCGCAGTTGCCTTGCTGTTGCAGGTCGGGCGCGAAGCCGAGGCGAAGCAGCTTTATGGCGACATGGTGAGCGAACGGAAGAACAAGTTAACAAGGACTTTCTCCGCAGGATTGGCTGCACTCGATACACGTCTGGATGAGGTCAAGCTGCCGCAGAGGCGACTCGACTGGGCTTGGGAAATCGTGAGCCGGAAGCTTGGACACCCACCTTCACCTAATCGCGAGGACTGGGATCGGCGCGCGAAATGGGGACATCTTCTAGACAAACTTATCCAAGATTGGCTGGAGTGTTCTATTGATCAAGCTGGAGAGATTGCCAGCTTTTTCAATGTCAGCGATGCCAATAGAAACACGGTCATCGAGGCCAGTGACGAAGGCAAAGGCGTGTTGCTAGTCAGCGCGCATATCGGCCCGATGTTTGCAGGCCCTGTAGCCATCCACTCGTTTGGAAAGCCCTACAGGTGGCTATCGTCAACGCCAAGAATTTCGACCACCAGCTTTGCGAATACCTTGATCTCCACGGCCGACTTAAACGAAGTTCAAGTGGCGCGATGTGTCATCGATTCGCTGCGTGCCGACTGCCTCGTCACGCTCGCCGCCGACGGCGCGATGTCCCCCAATGCGCCACGCATCACCTGGGAGGGAAAGTCCATAACATACTCCCCGTTTTGCGCGATGCTCTCTTACAAGACCAAAGTGCCTACGATCTTTACCTCTCCCCTCTGGGCAGAAAACCAAATTCGGTTTGTTGTAAAGAGGCTGCCGACCGCCGAAACAGGTGAGGGGTTGAGACAGTTTTCCAGTCGCTGGCAGCAAGCATTCTTCGAGGAGGTTAAGAATGTATTGGTAACGGGTCCAGAAAATCTACGCCTCAACGGCGGACTCTGGCGCAATATTTGAGCGTCCAACTTGGGTCTGCAAAGGTGTTACTGCTGGGCTGCGTCAAGTGTTGAAAGCGACGCCATGATGCCGCCAAGTGTTGAGCTAAACAAGCCAGTTAGGCTAAATCAATCGCTGAAGACGTATCGGCAAACTCGACGGCCATGGCTGTACAAAACACCAGCTAGCGGACGGACATTTCTTTAGAATAAGATTTAGATAGAGTTGTTGCCGACTTTTTGTTTGTTATGCAAGCTCTCCAGTTTGCCTCATGATCTGCCCTGAACAGGTCCAAAGACGAGATTAATTCGTGGCAACATATTTCACAATGTTGGTGGTCTCCTTCCGTTTATTTGCGCTGTCAGCGCTTTTGACGCCCCAGATCGCAATTTCAGCCTCCTCGGCAATTTTGGACGAATCTGCTCGAGCTCAAGCTATAGCACTTGTAAACTCAGCGAGAGCACGGGCTGAAGAAATTGGCCTTCACGATGCTTGCCAGCAAAAAAAGCAAGATTTTGACCAAATACCAGGATTTGCCGGAGACTGGCAAACGAGCGGTGGGCAGGGGGGGGTAGTCCTGCAGGTCCATTCAGACGAGGACAATCAACCGAGAACTCGGCCACTGCCGGGGACACTGCGAGAGGCTGTGGAATTCGGATATAAGCATCGCACGGCTACACGTATCGAGTTTTCTCCGGAACTGAAAGGGCACGTGATTAAACTATACTCGGCGTTGCGGCCTAGCGACAATACAACTATCGACGGCAAATGCACGGGCGTGACACTTATTGCAGACGCCGATATAGCCCTGATAATTCTTGCTGGCAGGCAGAATGTGATTATTTCCGGGCTGAAAATGAGGAAGTATCCTTATACGGGCGAGAACAAGGGACGAGCAGATGGGAAGGATTTTCGAGACTGTATAACCGTTTCCGGGTCGGTCGATCGGCTGGCCTTCCTTTATAATGATTTCGAGACCTGCGGCGATGGCGAACTCGATATCACATCCGGCGTGGGCAAACTTATGCCAAACGCTGGCGGACATATGACGATCGCATTCAATCGATTCGGGCATCATGATAAAGCTATGCTTTTGGGAACGGACGGATGCGGCGATGCAACCGTTGGTCCAGTTGACTGCCCTGACTATGCGAAAGCCAACTCTGAACCCCTATCGCCGCTGTACAAGGTGACGCTTTTTGCCAATTTCTTCGAATGGGCGGGGCAAAGACAACCGCGAGCCTTCGGCCGAGTATTGCTGGACGCCACCAACAATGTATTTGCATTCACCCCATTCGATCGAGGGAATGGCACGTCAGGGTCGACCTATGGTATTTTTGCAAGCAACGGAGCTTTAGTTTCCGCTCAGGACAATCTTTTCATAGGTGTACCCTTTTCTGGCCGCCCAGCCTACGGCCTCACAACAACAACGTCGCCAGGGATATCGCTTTTGGAGTCGCAGGCCGCTATCCGCTCAGAAAATAATTTAGCCTATGGCAATGAAATTATTTCGCAAAACCGGCCTGAGCTGGTTCCGCAAATCGCATATGCTGGTGGCGCGGAACTTGAAAGGATCGATTTCAAGCCACTAGGCGCTCGCGATGCGCTTGCCTGCGTCATCACGCAAGTAGGACCGTATGGAAAACTCGAGTGGCCTTCGTCGTGCCAGCGAAGTGGCAGATGACCATCTGGAGTATCCGGATTAGTCAAGCCTCACTTGGGACTTCCCCGGCCGACCTTGATGAGAGTGTTCGGGAGCCAAATTTGGTTTTTCATCACGGCCGTTTTGGCAGATCAACGACCTTTGAGGGTTTCCCGGGCCTTGAGCTGATCATAGTTTGCTTTTGAGGTCCGACATGAGGCGGCAGGCGACCGGCCAGTGCTGGACACCTCGATTTACCTGAACGAGCAGCGATAGCCGGTGGAGTTTGATGGATGCGACGTTCAAGGGGCAATTTTCCGCTGTGCGGGCCGGTCAATTCGCCGGCGGCTGCCGATTTCACCGATTTGTCGTGATGCGGACGCAGTTCGCCCGTTGTGCCGGACGTAGCGCGTGAGGGTAGGCCAGATTGCTATGTTCTGGCTCGCTCGGGAACCGGAAAAGCAGTCGTGCTAAGCCCGCGATCGCTACAGGCTTTACCACAAATGACATTTTTTGGAGGATCATAGTATGTGCGGCATTGTTGGAATTCTGGGTAAGCAAGCAGTTGCGGCGAAGGTGCTGGAAGCGTTGCGGCGGCTTGAATATCGCGGCTATGATTCAGCTGGCATTGCTACGCTGGAAGGCGGGCTGCTCACGCGCCGACGCGCCGAAGGCAAGCTAAGAAATCTCGAAGTTCGGCTCTCGATGGAACCGCTCGACGGGTTAATAGGTATCGGCCATACTCGATGGGCGACGCACGGTAAGCCCAACGAGACCAATGCCCATCCGCACGCGACTGCAAAGCTTGCAGTCGTTCACAACGGCATCATCGAGAATTTTCGGGAATTGCGCGCTGAATTGCAGGCGGACGGCTGTGTATTTGACACTGAGACCGACACCGAGATCGTCGCACATCTCGTCACACGCGAACTCGATCGCGGCAAAACCCCGTTCGAAGCGGTCGGAGCATCCCTGCCGCTGCTGCGTGGGGCTTTCGCGCTCGCCTTCCTATTCCAGGGCGAGGAAGATCTGCTCATTGGGGCACGCAGGGGCTCGCCACTGGCCGTCGGCATCGGCGACGGCGAGATGTATCTCGGGTCTGACGCGCTCGCGCTTGCGCCCTTCACCAGTCTCATCGCTTACCTGCAAGAGGGCGATTGGGTCGTTCTCAACCGTGAGGGCGCCACCTTCTATGACAAGGCGAATGCGCCGGTCGAACGTCGCGCACAGCGTGTCGCCGCTGGCGCATTCCTGGTCGACAAAGGCAATCATCGGCATTTCATGGGAAAGGAAATCTACGAGCAGCCCGAAGTGGTCAGTCACACGCTGACGCAATATATCGACATGGCCACAGGCAGCGTCCGATTGCCCGTCGACATCGATATCGACTGGAAGGCCTTGATCCGCGTGTCGATTTCAGCCTGCGGCACCGCCTATTATGCCGGCTTGACCGCCAAATACTGGTTCGAGCACCTCGCGCGTCTGCCGGTCGAAATCGATGTTGCCTCCGAGTTCCGCTATCGCGAGGCACCTTTACCGGAAAACGGTCTTGCGCTTTTCATCTCGCAATCAGGCGAAACCGCTGACACCTTGGCGTGCCTGCGCTATGCGCAACGAGAGAAACAAACTGTCCTCTCGGTGGTCAACGTAGCAACCTCGACGATAGCGCGGGAGAGCCACTCGGTTGCACCCACGCTTGCAGGCCCCGAGATCGGAGTCGCCTCGACCAAGAGCTTTACCTGTCAGCTGACGGTGTTGGCTTGCCTCGCCATCGCGGCAGCGCAAAGCCGCGGGAAGCTTTCCAAAGAGGACGCAACACGTCATGTCCAAAGCCTGATCGCGCTGCCTGGCCTTCTGGCAAAGGCGCTAGAACTGGAGCCGCAGATCGAGAAGCTGAGTCACACGCTCGCCAAGGCCCGCCACGCGCTTTATCTTGGTCGTGGGACAAGCTTCCCACTGGCCATGGAAGGCGCATTGAAGCTGAAGGAAATCAGCTACATTCATGCCGAAGGCTATCCGGCCGGCGAGCTCAAGCATGGTCCCATCGCGCTGATCGTTGAGGACATGCCGGTCATCGTCATTGCCCCACATGACGCGCTCTTCGAGAAGACAGCCTCGAACATGCAAGAGGTTGCCGCGCGCGGCGGCCGCATCATTCTGATTACGGATTCGAGGGGCGCGGCTGAATGTGGCATTACGCCCGAGACGACCATCATCATGCCTGACATGGATTCGCTGTTTGCTTCGATTGTCTATGCGCTGCCGATCCAAATGATCGCCTACCATACGGCCGCATGCATGGGTTTAGACGTCGATCAGCCACGCAATCTTGCGAAGTCCGTTACCGTCGAGTAGCAGGCCCCCTGCTAGAAGAACAATGAATTGCCTTGCTTCGACCCTGGCCGTGGCGTCAGATGCAGTTCACTCGGACTTGTCGCGCATGCCAGAAAGCGGCCGAGGGTGAAGGGATGCGTTTTGGTCTGCTCGAGAAGCGTGGCGAGCGAATAGACCGCATAGTCCTGGTACAGCGACTGATGGATACGGCCGAACGATCGGCGGGTTTCGTCCTTGCTCTAGGCAGCATGTGCGGTGGCGCGGTCGATGCACCTGCTCTCCCAAACCGGCCGTCCTTCCCCATAGGTCGCCATATCGGCCGAAGACAGATTCGCAAGGGCGTAGAGGCCTCAGACCATGTTGTCGACCTCTGCCATCTGCTTGACCGGTTTCGTGCCACGGCTGCGCATCTGCCCGAACGCCGGCTCGCCTCGATTGGACCTGCGAACTGCTATCACGGGCTAAAGCATAGCGTGGATAATCCGATCGACACGATCGTCGAGTGCTGGGACGAGATCATCCGTACGGCTCCCTCGATCATGCAACTGTAGCGCCGTCTATCACCCACAAGAGACTTGCCGTCTAGGCTCGGCCAGGGCCGCAGTGGCTACGTTTTCGGGCGACGGCTTTTTGAGAGCTGGGTTTCGGCGGTCCGTGACGAGCAGCCCTGCGCTCGTCGACTATAACCGAGGGTTGTCGATGTCGTTTTCGGTCTAAAGGCCGATACCGCGGCTTGGGACGTCCACTGTCATTCCTCCCTCCTGATTGCTGAAACGGATGGCGAATATGGTTGCCGGAGAACCGAACGACGTGAGATTGAACAATCTCAACGGCCAATGGATTGTTCAGGTCGTCGAAAATGGCAAAGTAACTCGGCATTCATTCAACGCTAAAGCCGTTGCCGAGAGTTACGCCGAATTCCAGAGAGTTAGGCTTGGCCTGCCTGGAAAGCCACCAATCTGGGAGGATACCCCAGTGAATGGGCACCCTGAGAGGCTTCGCGAAATACCAGACTTCATCATCAACGATGTTCTCGACCTCGCCGAGTATTCTGATCGCGGTATTGTCACTACCATAGTTGATGCACGCGGACTTCGCCTCCGTCTCCACCTCACAGTCGTGACATCAGAATTGCTTTGCGAGCGAATTGCAACCGCGCTGGAGCGCCGGTACGCCGAATAGCGACCTAAGGCCAAGCTGCTTTGTTTTGATATATGCCAATATCCGTGATCACGCTATGCGGCGTCTGCCCAACTCTTCTTGGCCTATTCGCCTAGCTGTGACTTCTCAGGCTGTCCACCCGGTCGGGCCGAGGAAGCTGAGGTTGCGAACCTTCAGTGCCGCTCGGTCGAGAGCAACTTGTTCAAGCGGTGCTGGGCGCATAGCTGCCAAAGGCCGCCGCACACGTCTGCCTGGCGACTGTCCGCGTAGGTTACGCAGCATCGGACAGAGGGTGCGACCGCCTTCAGGACCGCTCGTCGCGACCGCACCGCCACGAAGGGGGTGGGTGACATGGCCGATCAACCTACCGCGTGCCTCTGGATGGCAAGCAGGCTGAACGACAGGCTCTCTGGAGAGGCAAAATGATTCCGATCGCACAAATGGAAAAATTGCTCGAAAATGGCCGAGCCTCAGCAGAGCGCGGACGCTCTCTCGATCATTTCCCGGTCGTTCGAATTATTTCGCTGGACACGGGATCGGAGTGGCTGCTCTCCGAAAGATCGCCACACAACGACATGCTCGCCTTCGGTGCTTTCTTCCCCGGCGACGGCAGTGTACCGCTGATGGGTTGGGTATCAATCCCCGGGCTCATCTACAACCGCTCCAGGGCGGGCAGGCTGCTCGACTTCGATCCGGACTACCGCCCGTCCAGGCCGATCGGAGCGATAGCCCCCGAGGTCCGTTTCGTCGGCGAAATACCGTCGAAACCATAAGGAGAAGGGGCGGCTATGCCGGCACTTTCGCCGTGGCTCCGACGGTCGACCGCTTCCTCCGGAGGCGTTCCCGTCCTTCGGACCCTTGGCCTTTCGGAATCGCTGTCGGCAGACGACCGTTAGATGAGATTCCGCCTGCGTATCCAGCAATGACTGTATTCCGTGTCGGTTTCGCCCTGCCTTTGGACATGATGGCCCATTCTCGCGGCAACGTGCGGCGGCAGTTCCAGCATCATCAGCCCGAACAGCCGAAGCATGAAGAATGACGTGCTATTGGTTGTAAATCATCATGCCGAAGCCGACGAGAGAGCCGACGGATGCCGATCGACGACGCGACACGAACGCAGAAAGCGTTTGGTCAATCCGCTACGGGCTCGCCCACGGGCTCGGGCAATCTCTCGGCGAGATCGTTGCCGGGATTGGTTTCAATCGGGCCTTCACAACCCATGCCTCGACAGGGCCCGTCAAAAACTTCTTGTCTCGACCCGGTCGCATTCTCGAACCGCGGGTACTCCGGTAGCTGTTGGGTTTGGTTGGCCTCGTCAATCGTGCAGGGGGCGTCACCGCGCATACCCGCTCCGTGCGTTCCCGCCGATCCGATAGCAACGTTCACCTTGACTTTGCCGAGTTCCTGGACCGCCTTCTCCACAGTGTGACCTGCGCCCCGGGCTATGGTTCCCGCGTCTTTGCGAACTTGATGCCAGCTGGGCCCGTGTCCCCAACCTCCGGCATGAGCGGCGCCTATAGGGCTCGCGATGCCGAAGGCGACGAGCATGATGATAAAGGCACGCGTGGAAGCATCCTCCAGGATTGCCTCGGTTCCGCTTGGAACCTCACCTTTGCAACCCATGCCGCCTTGTAGCGTCCGCGCTTTGCTATTGCGGGGCGATTCAAGAAGTCTCGATTTTTTCTTCCTAGGGCTCCTTCGCCAGGCGAAGAGCGAATTCCGAATGAAGCTTTTTCAGACCCTGCTCGATCCTGCTTGCTTGGTTGCGCTGGGTGTCATTCAGACGCACGATATCCTTGCTGCTGTCATCGGATTGTTGGCGGCAGACGATGCCATGCCAAACAGCGCCTTGCAGCGCCTCAGTGGCGGACTGGAAGGTCTGGTCGAGAAAACAGGCCAGACTCTTGTGCACCATGTCCGTGGTCGGGTGCTTTCGGTGCGCTTCTTCAAGCTCAGCGACGACGAAGGCAGGGGCGTAATATCGGAACGGCAGCTTCTTTTCGTAGACCTTAAAGAACAGCTTTGCGCGCTCCCTTTCGAAATCATGGAGCGCGATATGGGCAATGCTGCCGATTTTCCGGGTCAAAACGCCCGGATTGTCGCTAGGGAGCGACCCACCGCCCGATCCAGAGCCAAAATCCGCTCTGAACGATGCCCGGGGGAAAAACGAACCAACCATGTTGCACCTCTGTAACGATGCGCCACCTACGCGGATGATGTGGGCATTGACGACGTAGGTTTCAATTCCGGCGAAATGATGCTTCGCGGGTTCGGTCAACCCGCCCCCTGCGGCCGCCTTGGAGGGCGGCACTGGCATAGTTCAAACCAGGCGCCGCCGCGGATCTTCGCCCGATCCGTTCGGGACGTTGGCCGTCCTAACAATCCGGGCTAGGACGCCGTTGAGAATAAAGGCACGCAACTTTGTCTCGCCTTGCAGGAGCGGCAATTTGAGTTTGCGAGAGGTCTAAAGCCACAAGGTGGAGATAGAACGTCAGTTCAAAGCAAGTGCTTGAATTATAACGAGAAACTCCATCAGGAATGTGTAACAGTAGCCCCCAGACCAGCCATGCACCTGAGTCAGGCGCCACCAACGTCGCAATGGTTTTTAAATTCTGCTCTGTTCACTTCCGCTATGGAATTCAGACTTTGCGGGTCAACGGTGTCAGATGGCGTCCTAAGCAGGCCAATTCAGCTTGTGTTGTGGCATGAGATGATCCGGCTAAAGTGGAAGCTAGAACAATCAACGTCGACACAATTAGAGCGCACGGCCTTTTCATGTGGTCCCTCTTCTCAAGCCGAAGCGACCATAGACCTTATTCTACGACAAACTTGAAGCTCCAGGACAAAGTCGCGAACGTTATCGACGATGCGATTGTTCGAACATCTGCCGCGCGCCTTGTGCCGGAGAGCCGCGGCACCGTCGTCTTGGAATGTCCTCAATAATCGTTGGGTCTGGCGAACCGTGAGCCCCAGGATCTTCGCGCCCGACGCAGTGGAGATGCGTCGTTCAATGACCTTCGACAAAACCTCGATACGCTTCAGCTCGCGTTCGCTCATCAGAACAAGTCCCAAGTTGCAATCTCCCGCACCGTCGAAGGCGGAGAGATTGGCAGCGCACAAGCAGGAGCGACATTCCTACTTTGCCAAACCCGGACATTTTAACTTAGCTCCTACACGCCATGTTGCAACCAAGTTCGAATGTCGCCGGGCCAGCAAAGTAGAAATGTCGCATCACGGTTCTGCTGGCCGCGACGAGAGCACCCGATCGGGCGTCAGCTGGTCAGGATCGCGCAGCCCGATCGGGTGCGATCCAGCAAGGCTCCCCGGGTTTAGCTTTGAGAGCTGACTTCACTCGGCAGCATCCAGCCTTGCCAGCGCTTGTTGTCGACGCGCGATGACAGCAGGATCATTCATGAAATCCTTCCTACGCCCCGGCTTCCTGTCGCGCTTCTGATAGCCAGTCTGTTCGCTGTTCGTCTTAATCTTCGGCGCGGGCCGAGCCTCATCTTGCTGGCTCTTGATCCAGGACAGAACCTCGCCAAGCCGCTTGTTCTCGGTGACCGCGGCGTGGGTGACGCGCTGCTCTTTGTCGAAGACAGTGTAGGGCAGGGAGCATGCCTTCCACCGAACATCCAGGCGACCGTCGGCGAACTCGTAAATATCGACATATCTGCCGACCAGGCCGCATGAGATATCGTTCTTCTCCAGCATGATCTGCTTGCGTTCGTAGGAGAAAGACAATTGCTGGCCGACATAGCGCTGCTCGCGTTTGCAGAGCAGGTCGCGGAGTCGATCGGCCGGCATGTTCAAGACACGATGAAGATTGTCCGGCCGGGTAGGGATCTTCGCAAACTTGTCGTTGAAGCTGGTCGTGAATGCCGGCAGAAAAGCGTTGGCTACTTCGATATCTGAGATGCCAGCAAGACGCAGTTCCTTCACAAGCCGGTCCTGCAGCGTGCGATTGACACGTTCGACCCGGCCCTTGGCCTGGCTCGAATTGGCGCACAGGATCTCGATGTTGAGCTCGGACAAGGCTCGGCCGAATTGGGTCATGCCGCGGCCGGCACGAGCCTCGGCCTTCGCCACCCGAAACACCGTGTGCTTGTCGGAATAGAATGCCACTGGGCAGCCGTGCGCCTTCAGATAAAGATCCAAGGCCTCGAAGTAACTGAACGTGCTCTCCGACTTCACGAAGCGCAGCTGCTGAAGCTTGCCGGTCGCGTCATCGATGAAGACGAGCAGGGTGCATGGACCGCCCCGCTCCTCGAACCATCGATGCTCGCTGCCGTCGATCTGCACCAACTCGCCATAGGCTTCGCGGCGCAAGCGCGGCTGATGGAATGTCCGGCGCTGCTTGCGCGACAGCCAGATTCCGGCCTCAGCCATCCATTTGCGAAGCGTCTCACGCGATACGGTGACACCATGATCCTCAGCCAGCTTCTCAGCCGCAAGAGTCGGGCCGAAGTCCAGATAGTGTTCGCGGATGAGCGATAGAGTGAAGTCCCGAACGCCGTCGACAATCTGACGGTTCGAGCGTCGGCCGCGCGCCTTGTGGCGCAGTCCGGAAGCACCATCGGCCTGAAACGACTTCAAAAGCCTCTGCACCTGGCGCCTGGTTAATCCAAGCACATGTGCTGCCGCGACAGTCGTCATCCTTCGCTCGATGGCCTTCGATAGAACCTCTATGCGTTGGAGCTCGCGTTCGCTCATCAAAACAAATCCCACTTGCTGTCTCCCTCACAAACGGCGCCGGGGAGAATGGCATTCAGCAAAGGGGAAGCGACATTCCTACTTTGCAGAAGTGGGACATTTTAACTTTGCTCGTACACGCCAAAGTTGCATAAGTTTAATTATGGAACTTAGACTAACCAATTGATTTTATTCGCATAATCTATCTTATGTTAAATCGAATATGTGCAAACCCGCTACAGCCCCTCCTCGAAGAGCTTTGCCTCCAGATTGCGGCGCGTAACAAGACCCGACGCCTCGGGATCGTTTTCCCAAAGGCGGACCATATTGCGAATTTCGTCCGGGATCTTATTGAACTCTTTGCTCTTCATGTGGGCATAGATGTTGCGCATCTCGGTGTAGCGATCGATTTTCCTGTCTTTAGCGGGCTTCGCCTTGAAGCTGGAGCCGCGATTGTAGTCCAAGGACACCAGAGCACCTAAGGACTTAGGGCTCAGCAGCTTCGTGTTGAACAGGACGTTCTCTACCTCACCGGTGTAGCGCGGTGCGTCCTTCTCAATGAATTGACGATAGGCGGTGTCGAACTCGATACTTTCGTGAGCCATTCGCGGAAGCAGCCTTTTGGCCGCCTTGGCCTTGATGCCGCAGGCCTTTGCGATATTCTTTATGTCCTGGTCGGAAATGTACCCCGCCCAATCCGCCTGCAGCCGTTCCTCAGTCACATATCCGACATCGTAACCGATTCCACAGGTCACACCGGACCTGCCACCGGGCCAAATCAACCCCTTGTATTTCTTCGTATAGGCTTTTTTGCTGGTAACCTCGCAGAACACAATTAGGTCGATTGCTTCCGGCGCGATCGGTGTGTTCGATATTGGGCCGTTGGACACGCCGGCCGAAGTCGCGACGCCGGCGTGCAACGCGTCCTTGGCCTCCAAACTGCCTCCAGCACCCAGCAAGGTTACGCCGCTGTCCCGGAGAGCCGCCAGCGTCTGATCGAAGTTGAGATTGTCGGCGAGCGCCATTGCGGGCAGACCCATGACTGTCCACGCAGCAGATACCGCACCACCGACGAGCACTTCACGCCTATTCATTTGCTTTTCCCCGCTGTTGGTTGTGAGCCGCATCCGTTAATCTCGTTGTTCGATGTTCGGCAGATCCAGTCGTGGATTTCCGTGAGCGTGACGCTCTGGCTTGCCATTTTGCTCGCTGCCATGCAGGTCGCCGCCATGGACTTCTCCACGCCTTCGATGTTGAAGGAAATGACGCCCTGGACCGCTCTGGGCCGCTTCTCCGCGAAAGTATCTCCAGGCTTGCAGCCTCTGTTCAGACCAACAAAGACCGGACCGCCCGAGTCACCTTGGCAGAACGCTCCCTTTTTCTCTCCGGGCACAAACGTGAAATGTTCGCCCTCTTCTGCCAGTGAAGGAGGAAACGTGACAAAGAACTCCCCCAGGGGCGCCGCAGTGTTCGATACGCCATAACCAGCGAGCGTCGCTAAACTGGTGAAAGCGTCGGCCAAGGACGCCTCTGGAAAATCCCCGGGATTGAATGGCTGAGCGACATGCACCAGCGCTACATCGTGAGAATTTGAAGAGGGTTCGGCATCATAAAGTTTATTGACGATGGCCTTATCGCCATATCGGACCTTGTCGACATCTACGAGTGCTGAATTCATGGCGTTGATCTGAAGCGCCTGATCGTTCGTCGGTGGCGAGAACACAAAATCCTGCTCCTCCGGTTGGTTAGCGTCGTTGTTGGCAAGCGCGGCCGAGCTTTTTCCCGTGATGCAGTGCGCAGCGGTCAGTACCCAGTTGGCGGCGACGATTGTCCCCGTGCATCCCTCGACGCCCAAAGTCCCGGGCCGGGTGATCGAAAGCTTCACCACTTCCGGGAACTGGCGCCAGGAGAATTCCGGGCGCTTGTGGCTGAGCGTCTTCAGGAACGAACTGGTGGCTATATTGCACCCCAACACCTCGCTGTCGTCTCCGCCCCACGCAGCGGCTTCGCGGAAGACGCTCTGTGCATTCACACCTGGTTGAAGGTGAGCAAGTGTGTCGGGAGGAAGCTTGATCGGAGCGTCTTTGGGAAGAGGATCGAGAGGGAAGATGATGCACGTTGGGCAATGATCTGGAGTGTCGAAACCCAGGTGGAATTTCGTGACTTTGGGTTTAAGGTCAAACGTGTCGAAGCCGAAACTGAGCCCCTCACCCGGTTGGTTATGAACAGCATCTGACCATGAAGGATTAGACCATGTCGCAATTGAGTGTGGGGCGACATTGAGTTTTGTAAGTGCACCACCGTCGAAGGCGCCTTTGAGGCCTGCCCCAAATTCTATCTGGCGGTCAATTCCGACGTCTCCGGCAAAGCTTGGTCCGGCCACGACGAAAAACACCAAAGCCGCCAATAGTTGCTTCATTGGAAGCCATCCCAACAACCCCAATCATCAGATCGCATTTCAAAGACAACGACAAGTATGGATGGATAAAATATTTTAATTGACCGGGGCCCGGTCTCTTCGTCTCGACGACGCCTGCCACGACCGTCTACCTCGTGAAAAAGAAAAGCGCACCGTCCTGGACGGTGCGCTGTGGCACAATGGCAGAGCAGCCGGCTCCTAGGGCGATGCCTAGCAACCCAGATCTGCGCCATCGGCTACACATTGATGCGGCCGAGCCTACGGGCGTCGTCGGCCCTAAGCGGATAGCTTCTTGGTAGCCGTCCAGTGGATGTAGCGCTCGATGCCAAGCCCGAAAGGGCCGCGCACCGACTCCGGCTCTTGTTAAATTGCAGCGCAAAGCTTGGTATGGCCGGGAAATTGCCCCAGAGCCATCCATTGATAGCATTGCCTCAAACTGGTCTCCTCGACCACCTTTTATGATCGAGGAGATGAGGCCGTTGGAGGGGCAATTTCCGCCCAGGCATCGACGAGGCCGACGCCTACTTCTGTGGTGGAGGCGGGGGTGGCGCAACGGTGGACGGGACGCCGGGGTAGCCGCCCGGCACCGGGTTCGGCCCCGGCTTACCGCCAAGCGAGCCAACATTCATCGTGGTGCAGCTATTGCCATCCTGGCAGGGCGAAATGTACTGCCCATGAGCCGGGGATTGTCGCTGTGGTTCTGAGCCTCGGCCGAGATAACGGGGAGCCCAACGATGAAGCCGACGGTGAGAATGAAATAGCGCATTGTGTTCTCCTGATAGTTTCGAGGGAAAGGACAGTCTTCGCCCGGCTCGCGATGTGCGCGAGCCAGGCGCCATGGCTGGTCAGAGGATGCGCCCGCGCATCATCCAGAATTTCGTTCCGTTGGCGAAAACGGTCTCCGTCCAGCCCGTCGGAGCAATGGTGAGCTTGTTATCAGGCAGGACGGGACCAGAGATCGTGCGCTCTTCGCATTGCCGTAGATTGGTAACCGTTACGGTGCCGTTCTGCTGATACTGCGCGGGCCGGAAGGGGTAGAACCAGGCAATTGCGCCGCCCTGCCCGTCGGGCTGCACGCAGATCGAGGTCGCGCTGTCCGAGTCCGCAACTGGCGAGGTCTTAGCGTCTCCAGGCATGTTCTCGCTGCGGCACTTCTGCGGCGAGCCCCAGCAGACGGGGAGAATCTCCCCCGGGTTCTTCACAATGGAGTTGAACGTTTTGTTGATCCCCCTGCCGACGGGAGCGACATTCCTGCTCCACCAGTCCGCCGCGTGCGCAGCGGGCAGAAAGCTGGTCATGCTCAGCACGAACATCCCAGCGGCGGTGTACTTCTTAAGATGACGATTCATTTCGATTCTCCTCTCTCTGCTGCGTTGGCGTCATTGCCCATGAGCGAAGGAAGCCAAAGCCGTCTGATAAGCGGTAAGCATGATGGAAAGGGTACGCTTCGAAGCTCCTCCAGGATTGCCCCGGTCCCGTTCGGAACCTCGCCTAAGCAATCCATGCTTCTTTTCTAGGCGCGGCATTGCGCCGACGCAGGGCGTTTCAAGAGTCTTGAACTTTTCTCCTAAGACGATGCCAGGCCCCTGCCCGGCATCGCGATGTCATTTGGACAACCACAGAAAGGCCGGAGTGTTGCGCTCCGGGCTTCTCGGCGTCAGCTAGGCGATCCGACCAGGGGATTTCTGTAGCAACAGCGACGGCTTTATTAGCATTTTGCGTTCTACACTCCATGATATCCCGCTTCGCATAATCTCGAGCCGAATTTTGACGCCCCCTAGACCATCTTCAATTGAGGACATTTCAACATCCTTTGGCCCAGCACCAATCGGGAGGCTGGTTTGGCGTGGATACGCTTTGTCACCAAACGAAAGTTCGTTGTAACCCTGCGTCATACAGAAATGCCAAATATCCGGCTTGATCGGGGAAAGTGCGAGTGGCATAGGTTGGTGGCATATCGTCTCTTTGACGGATATGAGGATGTGATAATTGAAGGAGCACGTCGATGCCCGGGGAACCAAGCAATAGTATGATTGAACTTACTGCAGATATCGTTGCCGCCTATGTCCAGAAAAACGCGGTGCCAGTCTCTGGATTGCCCGACTTGATTGCGAGCGTGAATTCGGCACTGTCTAATATTGGTGCGTCAACTCCCATCGCAGAACCCGCCCCGACGCCGGCAGTCAACCCTAAAAAGTCAGTGTTTCCGGATTATATCATCAGCCTTGAGGACGGTAGGAAATACAAGTCGCTTAAGCGCCATCTTGCGACCAGTCATGGGCTGACGCCTGATGAATACCGGGCGAGATGGGGTTTGCCGAAAGACTATCCCATGGTTGCGCCAAGTTATTCGGCGACCCGATCGGCTTTGGCAAAGTCGCTGGGCTTGGGAAGGAAGGCAACTCCAGTCAAGAAACCTGCGGCGAAACGCAAGGCGAAGGCCTGAGCTGTGCCCGTCTAGGCCAAAGGGAGCTTGTGGCATCGCAGCGATTTTACGCTTTTTGGATTTGGATGGCTTAGCCGGAAGAGGCGGTCAAGGCCGCACTCGACCTGTATGGGCCGAATGCGGCCACCGCTGCAGCTCACTGCGCCTTGACGGCACACTTCGACCATCGCGAGCACGACCTCTGCTTTTGGTTTGCGGTCTTCTGGAAGCGGAATGACGATAAATATCCAGGCACTCAGCTCGCAAGTTCGTTGGCGGTATCAAGAAGCCACGGAACAGCTACCGCCCTCGACACTCAACGCCATCCCGAAGGATGGCGTTGAGCACCGTGACGGAGGTCACGCCCGGAGGCGGCCGAGGCGGCGAGCCTCGCTGGCATAGGTCGACAGCGGCTTACAACATCGATCCTGATGGATCGAGCCTCGGACACGAAAGTCAACAATCTTCAGACGGGATTGTTCAACATTTCCCGAGAGCTACCGGGTGTCTTGTTGAAGCCGACACTCGCCAGATCTGCGGTCAACAACGATCATGGTGATCGCCCGGATCTTTCGTGTTCACAAGGTCACCGTCGGCCGCATTGGCCAGAACAAGAGTTCGCTGATTGTTCTGTCAGTTGGCCGTTTTGGCGGCGACGTAAGCACCGGAGCCATGACGTGAACCTGAGGGCTTCCAAGCGCCGATTTGGCCGGTTAGGTTTGCAGGGGCGCGAACAACCGGATGAACGAACGGGATGATGCTGGAAAAACTGCGGGCCTGTTGGGGTTTTAGCTCGAACGTCGATAGGAACGTCGCCTTGGTCGAAGGCTTTCTGAAGGGTAAGCGCTTCGCCGACCTGGCGCAGGAACATGACTTGTCGACACCGAGGGTGCGCCAAATCATCGAGAGGGCCGATCGGCTCGTGGGCGGCGGCATCCTGACCGAGGCTCAACCGTCCAAGGTCTCGCCTCGAACCGATTTCATGGTCGACTATCCGTATGTGTGGAACCTGGCCCAGATGCACGGGCTCAGTAGCGCCACGCCGCGTCATTTCTTTAGGGAGTTGGAACGCGAGGGATCGCTGGAGCGGCTAGTTGAGAAGATGAAGCGGTTGCCGAGCCGCGCACGAACAACACGTGAGCTGGTGCGCCTCGTTTGGCAAAAGGAGAGGGGCGAGAGCCCATGGCCTGCAACGAAGCGATCAAGCATTGCGATCGCGCACCCAAGCTGGGTAGACCATCCGGTCCGCGCCCTTCAGTGCCAACTCGCCTTGGAACCGGCCCTCGATCAATTGGTTCAGCGCGCTGCGGAATCCGGCTGGACCGAGGACGAGATAGCCTGCGCGCTCTTTGAGCTCGCCGGCACGCGCGTCAAGGAGAGACTCCCGAGCGGGGCGTGATTTGATCGGGATGGTCCTTCCTAGAACAGGTAATACCAAAGGTCCTGGTTGCTGACTCTTTCGTGATTTTGAGGCGTTTGGAGGCCGTGATTCCATATTGCCGAAGGAGATTCGGCGATGGGATCAGCATTGAAGTTGCGGGGTGACTATTCGGCTGGCGAGCTTCGGCGGTTCGCGCGAATGACGAAGGATGTGCGCCAGAGCAGCCGGCTGTTGTCGATCGCGGCGGTTTTGGACGGGATGAGCCGGGCCGATGCGGCGCGGATCGGCGGGATGGATCGTCAGACGCTGCGCGACTGGGTGCATCGGTTCAATGCGGCAGGTCCCGAAGGTCTTGTCGATCAGTGGTCGCCTGGTCCGCCGTCGCGTCTGTCGCCCGAGCAGCAAGCCGACCTGGCCGCAATCGTCGAAAAGGGTCCGGACCGTACTTTTGACGGCGTCGTGCGCTGGCGGCGCGTCGATCTGAAGCGCGTCATCAGGGATCGCTTCGGCGTGGACTACGACACGCGCTATGTCGGCAAACTGCTGCACAGGCTCGGTTTCTCGCACGTCAGCGCACGTCCGCAGCATCCGGCACAGGACGCCCACATCGTCGAGGCATTCAAAAAAACTGGCCGCGCACGCTGAAGGCGCATCTTTGCGACTTGCCACCGCGAACAAAAGTGGAGCTGTGGTTCCAGGACGAAGCCAGAATTGGCCAGAAGAACGGTATCGTGCGGCAATGGGCAAGGCGTGGAACGCGGCCCCGCCGACCGGCTGACCAGCGCTACAAGAGCGCCTACCTGTTCGGCGCAATTTGCCCGGCGCGCGGCATCGGCGCTGCTCTCGCGCTTCCCTTTGCCGACACCGAGGCCATGCAACTCCATATCGACGAGATCAGCCGGCACGTCGAAAAGGGCGCACATGCCGTGCTCGTCATGGATCGCGCCGGATGGCACACCACCGCAAACCTCAGGGTACCTGACAACATCACGCCGACCTTCCTGCCGTCGCGGGCGCCGGAGTTGAACCCGGTCGAGAACGTCTGGCAATACCTGCGCCAGAACTGGCTCTCCAACCGTGTCTTCGACAGCTATGAGGCTATCATCAACGCCGCATGCGAGGCTTGGCACAAACTCCTCGCCGTCCCGGATGCCATCACTTCAATCGGAATGCGGGAGTGGGCCCATATCGGTCAAATCCCATGACTCTTGGTATAAATCAGCCATACTGAAAGAAACTGTTTCACCTATTTTTTGGGTAAAGATGGAGACCCAGGATCACCAGCTTTACGCGTCGCCGGGCCGCTCAGCCTAACTACCTTCAAATTGCGCGTGGCAACCCGACCGAGACATTTAGCCAATAGGCGTCGATTGTGACATCTGTTCCCGCCACTGCTGCCCCATTGAATTCGTCCACCCACGGTGATCCAGGCCGGCGTATAGAGCTTCGCCCTTCGCCTCGGTCTCCGGGATCTCGACGCAACGACGGTCAGGTCGCGGAGCCTTGCTGGTGATGGGAAAAAGCAGAGGCCGTGTGCGACCACCTTGCCTGCGACGATTACCATCACACAAGTCGGCTGAGCCTTTCGGCCAAGGTGACGCCTTCCGAAACATTCGGCATCACTGCCCGCCACTGGTGCAAGCGGCCGGTCCGCCTAGGGTTCATTGTGGCCACGGTTCTTGCCTCAACGTGCCTGCGCCATTCCGCCGGTTGTCGGCGACCCGCAAGCCGGGGTATATGCCCGGCAGGGGTGTACTGTAAACGGTCGTCAGGAAGTGCGCGTATTCGGTGCCAGCAGGGAGATACAGTGTTCCGCGGGATCGCATAGGAGGACCTCGCCCCCGCAGCGCAGCGTAGCGCGGTCCGCGCGTAGCGAAGCTGCGGGGGCGAGGTCCGGAGAATATTTTTCGCCGATGCTTTTTCGGTGAAGCGCGTGGGCGCTGGCGGAGCCGCAGCGCGTGCTTTAATCTTTTCCCAGATCGTTAAAGCAGGCGCGGCGCCGACCCAACCTTGCAAGTTTACCCGGCGCCGCACCCTACACCGTGCGGAACACGAATGCCGGGCTATTATGGCGCAGATGACACCTCGCGTCCACGTCATGGACACCGCCACAGGGCGGCAGAAGAGGATACCGGGCGCTTCTTCCTTTGCGAGTGTTGCCGGGCTCAGACACTGATCTGCAGATGTTGCGACCGTGGACAGATCTATTGTGCCGGTGGTTGCGCGTGTGTTGCGCGTGCCGAGCGGCGACGGGATGTTGCCAGGCGCTACCAGGCCAGCAGAAACGGCCGCTTCGCTCACGCCGAGCGCAGCCGCCGGTACCGGGCCCGACGCAATAAAGTGACGCACCATGGTTCACCCGCTGACGACGCCAATGTTTATGTCATGACGGCAACGGCGACGACGCAGATCCAGGCGCCTGACACCGCTGATACGCCGTCCTTAACCGAGCCTGCGATCTCGACGGGGTCGTTCGGGGGGTTTTTAGGGCGCCACTGTCACTGGTGTAATCGCTGCTGCTCGCCGTTTGTCCGCCGCGAGCCTCTGCGTCGCCGCCAAGCCATTCGAACGTCTCCGTCTTGAGGATAACGATGGCCATATCTCCTGAACTGCAGGCCCAGATCCTGCGCTATCACCATGTCGAGAAGTGGCGCGCTGGCACCATTGCCCGGCAGCTCGGCATCCACCACCACACCGTTCATGGAGTGCTTGCCCGATCCGGGCTGGTGCCCCATGGCCCGCAGACCCGACCCAGCAAGATCGACTCCTATCTCCCGTTCATCCTTGAGACCCTGAAGACCTTTCCCAGCCTGACTGCTGCCCGTCTTTACGGCATGGTCGTTGAGCGGGGATACCGCGGTGACAGCGGCCACTTCCGTCACGTGATCGCCCGCCACCGGCCTCGCCCCAAGGCCGAGGCTTATCTGCGCTTGAGGACACTCCCTGGCGAACAGGCCCAGGCCGACTGGGGTCATTTCGGACATCTGCAGATTGGCCGGGCGCGGCGCCCACTCATGGCCTTCGTCATCGTCCTGAGCCACTCACGCCGGATCTTCCTGCGTTTCTTTCTGGATGCAAGGATGGAAGCGTTTCTGGCCGGTCACCTCGAAGCCTTCGAAAGATGGGGCGGGATTCCAAAGGTCGTGCTCTACGATAATCTGAAGAGCGCAGTGCTCGAGCGTCGCGGCGACACAATCCGCTTCAATCCTACCCTGATCGCCTTTTCCGCCCACTATCGATACGACCCCCGTCCGGTCGCCGTCGCCAGGGGCAATGAGAAGGGGCGCGTGGAGCGCGCCATCCGGTATATCCGCGACAATTTCTTTGCCGCCCGCGGCTTCACCAGCCTGGAAGACCTCAACGCCCAGGCCGATGCCTGGTGCGACGGCGTCGCCGCAGACAGGCTTTGCCCAGGTGAGGACATCACCGTACGACAGGCCTCCGCCCTGGAGGCGCCTTACCTCTTGCCATTACCAGGCAATCCGTTCCCATGGCCGGCGCAGATCGCCGTCTCCATCGGCAAGACCCCGTACGCCCGCTTCGATCTGAACGACTATTCCGTGCCCCACGCCTACGTGCTTCGCACCTTGAGCGTGACGGCAACGCAAAAGGAGGTCCGCATCCTGGACGGTGCGCAGATCATTGCCTGTCACGTCCGCAGCTACGACAAGGGCGCCCAGACAGAAGATACCGCCCATATCAAGGCACTGGTCGATGAGAAGCGTGGGGCCCGGCGTCACAGCGCGACTGATCGCCTGGCCATGGCCGTCCCGGCCAGTACCGCGCTTCTTGAGCGCGCCGCTCAGAACGGTCACTCCTTGCACTCTGCCGTCATCGGACTGAACCGACTGCTCGAGCACTACGGAGCCAATGAGCTTCAGGCCGGGATCCTGGAGGTCCTGGCACTCGAAGGGCCAGCGCCCCATCCCAACGCTGTGCAGTTGATCCTTGAGCGCCGACGTGAACGGCGCCGCCAACCCCCACTGCTGCATGTCGCGCTGCCTCAGCATGTGCAGGACAAGGACAGCCCCGTCAGGCCCGCCCGTCTAGACATCTACGACCGTCTCAAGGAAACCCCCAATGACCACTCCTGATCCGGAAGACGGGCGTGACCGCGCCGCGCGCCTGCATCTGCACGGGCTTGTGGCCCACTGGCAGGACGCCACTCAAGCCGGATGGGCGCTTACACTCCTCGACTGGGAAGAGGACGAGCGCGCCAGGCGCAGTCAAGACCGCCGGCTGAAGGACGCCAAGATCGGCCGATTCAAGCCGCTCTGCGACTTCGACTGGTCCTTTCCGACCCGATGCGACCGACAGGCCATCGAGGCTCTGATGAGGCTCGATTTTATCCGCGACGCCGGCAACGCCGTCCTTATCGGACCCAACGGCGTCGGCAAGTCAACATTCGCCCGGAACATCGCCTACCATGCTGTCCTGAATGGCCACACCGCCCTGTTTACAAGCGCCGGACAGCTTCTCGGTGATCTGGCCGCCATCGACAGTGCCTCCGCCCTGCGCCGGCGTCTGGCACATTACGCCGCCCCCACGCTTCTCGTAATCGACGAGGTCGGATACCTATCCTATACCAACCGCCACGCCGACCTGCTGTTCGAGCTCATCAGCCGACGCTATGAGACCAAGAGCACTCTCGTCACCACAAATCGAAACTTCGCCGACTGGCACGAGGTCTTTCCCAACGCAGCCTGCGTCGTGTCCATGGTCGATCGTCTCGTCCACAATGCCGAGGTGATCGCCATCGAAGGCCAATCCTACCGTCTCAAAGAGGCGACCGAACGCTCCGAACAGCGCGCCGTCCAAAGAAGGCCGGCAAAGCCATGACAGCACCTGCAAAACCAGGCTTGCCGCTCTTCTTCCCGCTAGACATCCCAACAACATGGACACCCGACCAGGCGCTCGCCGTCTTCGAGCTCCTCACCGAGCTGCGCGACAAGATCTGGTCATGCTACGCCATCGACATCCAGCAGGAGATCCAGAGCCAACAGGCCCCAACTGACTAAACCCAATCAGCAGCCCCTTCCTCTCTCACAGGAAAACCCCAAACTGCACATGGCACCGTTTATGCGCACTTCCTGACGACCGCTAACATGTACTTATGTTTGAACGGATACTGCCTTTTTTCCTCGGGCTGGCTTTGCTGTTGGGCAGCGGCTGCGCACGCAGCGATGATGGTACGGTGATTATTCCAAGACCGCTGGATGCTAGGCGATTCTTTGACAAAGAGCCGCCTCGCCTGCAACAGCCACAAATCGAAGCCAGCGTGTTTCCGGTAGCGCCACAGGAGCCGGAAAGGTTCGAACCGCGCCGTACGGCAACTCACAGGACATCAAGGAGACGCATGCCGCGGGTCGCTAGTCCTCCGCTCTCCTCTTCCGGGCCGCACAAGCCGCTGTCTGCAAGAGCGTCAGCGCGTCCGGCAAGCGGTACCGTATGGTTTGCGAATAGCCATTTGGTTGACCACCGTTCTACCCTCGGAGCGTCGCGTCGCCTTTCCGGAGCTTATTGCCGGCGAGCCCTTCTCGCGAAACGCTTGGCTACCGATCAAAACAGTTTTTGGAAGAAGAGCCCGCGCTCTGTCGCGATCGCAACTGCATGCGTCAAGCTTTTGGCGCCCAGCTTGGCCCGTGCCAGATCAAGATGAAATCGAACTGTGCGAGGGGACAGAGACAATATCTCCCCGGTCCTCTTGACCTTCTCTCCCCTCGCGTACCACCTCAGACATTCGATCTCTCTATCAGAGCAGGCCGTCTGATGGAGGGGCGTTCCTTGGATTCGGCTGATAGCATTGTGAAATTCGCCTGCGAGAGGCTGGAAGTCACGAACCTGGGATTTGAGAAACGCCTGCCACCCTGCTGCGTCCTCGTTGCTCGTTACGCTCAGAATGCCGCGTTCGCCGTCAGCACCCCTAACCGGGATCGTGACGCCATGCTTTCCGACCCCGTGTTCCCTCGCTTCACCGAAGAACGTGCGTACGGACTTGTCTGATAGGTCGATCTCCTTCCAATCGACCAATGTCACAGCACGCAGCCCATGGAGAAGCACAGGATCGATGTCGAAAAACCTCTTGTCGATGTAGCGTTTCACCCAGTCAGGCGAATATGTGGTCACATAGAATGGCTGACTCGGCTCCTCGTAAACCGGCCTGACGGTAAGGAAGGCGGCCGTCTCTAGGCCGTAGGCTTTGACAATTGTGTTCAAAAGCTCCGTTGCGTCCGTAGGAGAGGCAACTGCCCTAATTCGCTCAGTTATGCCATGAAAATCAGTCACAGATTGCGCCATCTCCAGCCATACCTCCTTGTCATCGACGTGCAGCTATCCAAGCCATTCCGGCGGTCATCTAATTAAGGTTGCTCCACGCGAAATTCCAGCGCCTCACGAGGTGTCAAAAGTGACAGGCGAAACCGCCAGTATACATAGACTGCAACCCGCATTATTCTAGATTGGATGACCACAACCCGGCGTGGAGGAAGCGCCTTGGATACGATTGTACTTTCGTCAAACGATGTGGCTCGGCAGACTAACTCCACACGTGCCAACCGCCGTGCATCAAATCAGCGTTCCGCGACGGATGACCACGAGATTTGCCGCCTCTGCTCGGAGCTGGAACAATTAGACGCGGATCGGGACGCTCTTTTGCTTTCTTTCCTCCGCCTGCGCCGGGCAACCCTGCGCAGAGCAGGCAGTTTTTCACAAAGCTGAACTCGATTACGGCTCGCTATTTCGCGCTCGAACAGCAGATTCAGAAGGCTCGCAGCGACATCAGGCAAGGCCGCCCACGAAGCCGCTGAATTCGTCCAGTCGGATGCCGCTGCAACAGCTGCGGCATGGCGCGAATTCAGCGTATCGATTGCCTGACAGGCATTTCCCAGTGCCGGCGATCACGGATCGCGACAGGACCGCATGAGCCGTGGTGTCGGATCGCGCCAACCAGGCGCTTGTCGCTCATTTCCGCGTGTGAGGTTGCGCCATGAAAATTCAGCTCCGCAGCGTCGAAGTGTTCGACAATCCGTCAACCTTGGCGGTAGGTCGATCGTGGTCGAGTTACCCGGCGATCGTCTGCGCGTATGCGAAAACCGAATGCGCCGCCCTCAACAACACACGCATTTGCAGCTCTTTCGCTCAGGTCCTCCTGGACCGCTGAAGCCGGACGGCGATCGGGACCGACCTAGTGGCCGGAGGCGACAAGCCGAGTGAGGCGACAAGGGTTCGAACGTTTTCGGCAATCGAAAGTGGCGTTCGCAATCCTGATGCTGCGCAAATACGGCACGCCGCGCGTGGCAGTTCCAGCCGTGCTCGAGCTCCGCGATTGCCCATTCACCTATGAAAACGCTCGTCGCCTTTTCCAGCGTACCGGCCGCAACATTGCCAGCTATATCAATCCGCTTGTCGCCCAACTGACGACGGGGCTGCGCCCTGCCGAGCAGGGCAGCGCAGCATGCGGTCGTGGCCTCAGCCCTGGCCGAAATCATAAAAATCAGACCGCCCGCGCCCAGCTCGACACCGGGAACCGACCCCGGCGCATCCGGCGCCGGACCAGGGCACGAGCGCCCCCCCACCGTCCGGATTTTGAGCCCGAGACACTTGCACAGCGATTTGTGAGATAGTTTACTGATCCAATGAATCTTGAGAGAAGTTAGTCATGGGAACCAGCGGCCAACTTTTGCTTCCTGGAAAGGTCGGTCGGGAACCGCGCCAGGTCGGCAAGACAGTCAAGCTCAGTGTCGCCACCCACCGGTCATGGCTCGACGACGAGGGCCAAAGAAAATCAGTCAGCGATTGGATGACGGTCACCTTCTTCGAGGGAAAGATGGCGGATTTCGTGCCGCGCCAGATTCACAAAGGCGACAAGGGGCTCGTCCAGGCGCGCGTGTCGGAAAGCATGCATCAGAAGGACGGCGTCATCCACTCCACCACGGAGGTGATCGCCGAAGGCATCGATCTGTGCGCTCACGCCAGCCCGAGACCCGATCAGTGAAGCCGGCGCGTAAAACCATTGGCGCTGCTCTTGCGATCGCCGCGACATCTTGCGGCCTCGCCCTGACAATGCCGCCAGTCGCCCCAGCGCAGGTCCCCACGTTGGATACCGCCACGGCGCCCGACGTCTATACCCCGGGCGACCACGCAGCGAGCAATCCGATGCGCGTCGTGGTCCTCTCGCCCACGACGTTCCAGGATGTCGAAACCAAACAAAAGTACCGGCTCTACGGCGTTGACGCCTGCGATCTGGGCCAGACCGCGAGGCTTGGAAAGCAGACATGGCCATGTGGCGTTGTCGCCGTGGCATGGCTCGTGAAGGCCACCTTGGATAAATGGGTTGCCTGCTTGCCGGTCCGGAAAGACGAGGCTGTCATCGTCGCGCGTTGCGCAACCGGCGAAATGGCCGACGTCGCAGGCGAAATGCTGAAAGCCGGTATAGCCATCACCCTCCCCGACGATCCCGATCGTCGCATCCCCATCTACGTCCAGCTCCAGCGTGAGGCTCGCAAATCCTATCGCGGTATTTGGGCCAATGCATTCCAGATGCCTTGGCTGTACCGGAAATCCTCGCCAAATCCATGACCCCGGAGCACGACATGCGTCCCTTTCGCCATATCCTTCCCGTCGTCGCATCCGCGGCGTTGCTCGCCGGCTGCGCCGGGCGTTCGCTGGATGCTTCACATTCTGCCTTGGCCAGCCCCGTTGCGGTCACAGACCCCTATTGGAAGCCGGGTTGGGTCAGCCGCAGCCGGCAGGAATATGCCCCCGACTGGGGCCGCTTCCCGCCGATCGTGACCCGGCGCACCGGCTACCCAACAGAAGCCCAGGCGAACAACGCTTTGCGCCGCTCGCGTTGGAGCACCGTGCCTGTGCGCTCGCTCACGAAGGAAGGTATAAAGACGGTCTCCGTCCCTGCAGAAGCCCCGGACATGATTGCTGCAGGCGTCCGCGTCTTTGCCTGCCGGCCAGGAGCGCTCAACGGCTATTCCGGCCGCGTGCAATATTACAACGGCCCCGTCGTCGCCTGCGCTTGCGACCTCCTGTCGGACGATGGCCGCGTGCTGGCCCGAGTACCCCTCAATTTCTACTACTGGCGGAAGGCTTGGCACGTCCAAGACCCAAGACCGTCCTACAAGTCCGTGCCGTGGACTTATCAGGAACCTTCGCCCCCAAAGAGCAAGGGTTTGTTCGGCGACCGCTATTAAGCGGCGCCGTCACACTCCAATGGTCGAGACGAACATACGGCGGAACGATCCCTGTCGCAAAACCAAAGCTTTCGCGACTGGCTTCTGCGACGCTACGGATGTGTCGTCACGCAGCTTGCCGATTTACTACCACGTCTCCCTCGCTGTCGACCGATGACCGCTCGGCAATGCTCTCGCCGAGCCTATTTTTTCCCAGGCGATCGCGGACAAATTCAAGCAGCTACACGCAATTCACAATTTCCGGTCCTGCTCTTCTGGCTGGTGCTCGCTTCGGACGAACACATCCAGCACTTGCGCTATATCGACCCCTGACGAGGATGCATCGCGTACCATCCCCCTCGATATCGCCGGGCGCATGGCTCCAATGACGCAGCATGCCCCGACGAGCGCTGCCACGGCATCGCCGTCGTTCTCCGTCAATAGTTGCTCCGCCAGCGCTCTCACCCCTCGCGGAATCTGATCCACATCTACACCACCAAGCGACCATTGACGATTTTCTTCCGTCACGGCGACACCTCCCGTACTGTTCGATTTGACCATTGGCGACCGAGCTGGTGGAGCGGAGCTCCCATGACCGCCGTTAGCACATGAGACATCCCGATCGCCGTCGCGATCGAGAGCGTTGCGGTCGCCGGGGTACCCAGGAAATGGCCAAGCGACCAGTTGCACAGCGCCAGCACCGGCAGGTGGATCAGGTAGAGGGCATAGGAGATGCCTCCTAGTCGGCGCAGCATCCGCCCAGGCCAAGTCACGGAACCGCCCCGCAGGGTCGCCCTTGCCACGATCCATCCGCACATCAACGCCAGCAAGGCAGTCGCCACGCCATGCGTCGCCGGCGGCAAGATCGCCAACAGGAAGGCCGCGACCGACATCCAGAACGCCGCTTCCATGTTGCCGATCACCCGCAGGTGTTTCGCCAGACGCGGCCATGCACTTGTCCCCATGATTGCTCCGATCGCCAGCCCGACCGCGACTGCATCGATACGAAACGTCCAAAGCGTCCCGCCCCATGGCCGCAGCGTGAACACCCCGACCACGAGGACGAGCCCGGCCAGCGCGACAAGCGCACGCCGGGGTGGCAGGAACACCAGGAGCGGAGCCAGCAGATAGAATTGCACCTCGGCGGCGACCGACCAGAATGGCGCGAACGCAAAGGCGTTCCCGCATCCTGCGGCGCCCCCAAAACAGGGCGCCCAATGCGCATTCGAGATGAAGGCGAATGCCGCCTTCGCGTCTGCAGGCTCAACGCCGCTTCCCGGGATGATCAACCCGATCGAGAGGATGGCGCCGACGCACCAGGCCAGCGGCACGATCCGCATGGCACGCCTGACATAGAAGGCGGAGGCCGCCTCGAGCGCACCGCGCTCGAGGCGCAGGCTTCGCAATGAGCGTTCCACCACCAGGCCGGAAATCACAAAGAACAGGTCAACCCCCACGCTCCACGCCGGCGCAAACAGCAGAGCGGCGGCCGTCCCGCCTTCTCCGAAGACCGGCCCGACATGCGACAGCACCACCAGCCCGATCGCCAGGCCTCGCAATTCATCCAGCCCCGATAAGCGAGCTTCTTGTTCCATTCAAATATCACGCTCGACAATCACTAAGACATTGATTTAATCATAGGGCATAACAGCGAGGCAAGAAATGCACGAACGCCTGACATTTGTCGCAGTCGCGGCTGCCCTTACATTGTCGCCTCACGCTTCGGCTCAGTCGCTCACGCATGATCCGAACGCCTGGCGGGCCGTCGCCTATGCCGATCTCGAGCTCCCGAACTCGGAAGCTGTGCCCTACGCCTCCCTATGGGCCGACCGACTGAAGAAGAACAACGACGCCTACGTGGCCAAGGGCGATGCGCGCTTTGCGGTCGCCAACGCGCCGGCTTCCGAGAGTCACATCGTCGTTCGCAGCCCGACCAAAACCGTCGTCCTCTCGGTCCTGCACACGCTCACCGGCTGCTCGCCGATCCGCACCGATCCTGTCGGCAATGCCACACTGAAACGATGCCCCATGCGCTTGGCGATCTATCAGAATGGCCGATCCACGGTCGCTGACGCCGGCTCCGGCTGTTTCATCGAATATGGCGCGCAACCGAACAACGTCCGCCCCGACCTCGCTCGGAATGGTGCGATGGGTGCATATGATGTTCAGGCCAAAACCATTCGCTCCGGCATCGTATTCCAAGGTGAAATCGCCCAGGAATGCCAATTCCGGGTCCCTGTCCCGCAACCCTAGAGGAAGCAGCCCATGCCGTTGTGTTTTCGGCAACCAACCTCGATATCCCGAAGGAGCGCAACCATGATCGACATGGAAAACCTGACCTTGTTCAGGACACCAGCCTGCCACCGGCCATCGCCAGCGGATCAAGGCTTCCCTGACGGCGCGCGATGCGCGGTCTTGACCGCGGCTCCTGGCGGCGGCCACGGCGGTGTGAAGCTCAGGAGGTTTACCATGTCCACGCTTGCCGCCCTCGCGATTATCCCCATGTCTGCCATCTCCGCACACGCATGGGAGCCTCTTGGCTACCAGTCGCTTAGGACCGCAGACGCGCAGCCGGCCATGCAGACCGCTTGGTCCGATATCATCGCCTCGAATACCGCCTATTGGCGTGACGAGTTGCACAGAACCATTCCGGCCGGGCAGATACCGCCACTCGATATCCTGTCGAAGCCCATCAAAGTCGGATCGCATACCTTCATCGTCTCAATCGCCTCGACCCGCAAATGCGAGACCGGCGCAAACAACGTCGGCTCTTCCATCGAGCCTGACCTATGCGAGGCGCGCATCATCGATCCAGACAGCGGCAAAGTCTTTGCACGCGCGGAAGCCTGCTACGTCGACCTGTCCGATGACGATCGACCCCAGGCCAATCGTGACGATCGAACCGAAATCGACGTCAAAGCAAACGCCAAAGAGATCCGTTTTCGTTCCTTCGTCGGCGGCACGAATTGGTCTCGATGCACAACCAGCGTCAAGCTTCCGTGAGGCACGATCCTATGCATCGTCTCTATTCCAAACTCAGCCGCGTCCTTGCCGCCGGCCTTCTAGTCTGCAATTCGGTGGCGGCAGCATATGCAGCCGGCGCACAATATTGCGAGCGCACCGACTACTCCGCACAGGACATCACCGATGCCGTGAAGAATTCGTCCCTGCACGACGAGCTGAAAACCACATCGTGCAGCCTTGGCGGCCTCGGTCGCTTCGAATCCGGCGGCAACAAAGGCGTCTACAATGGCTCTTGCTGCACCGGCATTTTCCAGCTGAACAACACCAACATCAAAAACTACGCAGGCATGTCGCGTTCCGAGTTTGGCTGCCAATCCCTCCAGTTTCAGGTCGACACCTGGGCCAAGCTTACAAACGACGGCTATAACTCCGCGCCCGTCAAGCAGCTCATCCAGATGGGGACCTTCGACGGTCAGAAGGTCGATGCCTCATTTATTGCGGCCTGTATTCAATTGGGGACTGGCAATTGCCAGCAGATGGTTCGCTCAGGCCGCTGTAGCGGATTCTCCGATATCAACGGGACAACGATCTGCGATATGGCGAAGAACGCACGCTCTATGGCCGACGCCAGCTGCCAAGAAGGTGACACCGCCGCGTGCCTGGGGCCAGGGGATTTCAATACAGCAGGTGACACAAAACTCGCTTCATCCGCTCCCGGTCCCGCCGGCAGCGACATCAACGTTGCCCCTGGTCAGGTGTGACGCCGTCTCCCCATTGAGGGCCATGCCGTCGGCCCGCCGCCTTCAATGGGAGAGATTGCGCGACCAGAGCTTTACAAATCCCCGTTTCAGATGGCTTGCCAGCTCCTGGCGCACATCATCAGGCCATTGCTCCATCACAACGCAGTTCACTTCGGCCGCAACCAGCGACCAGTACAGCAGATCCGCGTATCGTCCTTCGAATAGAGCCGCCACGATGAACTGTCCGATCACCAACGTGATCGCCTCGGGCCTGCCTTTCTTCCGCAAAAATTCCGAAACCTCTTCCACCCATGGTTTCGGCTGGCAATCGACAAACGCCGCCGTTTCCTTATAGAGCGCATTGTCTCCTGCGACTTGCCAGATATTCGCTTGCATGGTGACCCCTCCAGCAAAATGATGCCTTTGCATCGACGCTGGCGGATTTTCTGACGCGAGTCAAAGAAATATAAAATATATTTTCGGCCTATCGTAGCAAATGAATCTACGCTGGTAGTTTAGTAGTTTCTACTTTTCTTGTATGCTACTGGCTCGTCCTGCGTCCCTTTTTGGCCGGAGGCAGCCGCTTCTTCTCGGAGGTTGCCCCAGCGGGGCTGGCTGCCTCTTTCAAAGAAGGTACACCACTGAACTCCGTCATCGAGCGCTTCACAGCACGCGTGGCCTCAATATGCCGCGCAATCTCGTTGAAGTTGAAGCCGAACGTCTCGATGTCCCGCTTCACGCTGTCGTCGTCACCAGTCCGACCAATGAGCGTCCACACCGGAACCTTCAGGTGCCGTGCCAGCCGCTCCAGGGTGACGAATGTCGGGTTCCCCTTCCCCGTCCGCAACTGGTAGAGCGTGCCGCGCGATAGCCCCGTAGCGTCGGCAAAACTCGCATAGTCCGGGTACTCGTTCTCGATTTGGCGAAGTCGCAGCGCGAGCAGGATCGAAAGCCAACCATCGCTGTCTTCTGTCTTGTTTTTAAATATCGGCACGGTTGCACTCCTGCTTATCTGTCGGAATATGACGGCCATTTTTTGTAAAATGTCTAGTGCTCAGGTTGTTAGCCGAAACGATGACTCATTGCCCCATTAAAGTGTCGCGGCATCCTCCCCATACCTCCCTCAAAGTGAGGCGTATAGCCTTTTTGGCCGTCGCAAATCATTCCAGAGCACGATAGCATTTCGATCTGCATGCCCTGTTGAAAATGAATAATTAAATGATCCAGTTTGGATGGCCTAGTCATCCGACTTATGAATTTGTCGTGCAACACCTCATCCGGAGGGACAACCCTGATCTCTGCCCCTGCGGCGGGCAGGCCCTGCAATTGTTGCCCCATACCATCTCGAATGACCTGGTTCAGATCGACCAGAAGCGAAACCTCGACGCCGCTGTTTCAAGAGCGTGGATGATTTCCCGGCTATGTAACCATATTAGGCGGCTGCGCAGTTCACGATTCTTACTGCCGATTACGCTCAAAACGGACCGCAAGGCTTGGCCCCGCGGAGTCGGCGAGGATCCAATCTCTATGCCTGTTCGAGCTGGAAAAGGCCCCGGGTAATACGCCGCAGTCTGAAGCCGGTGCCGCCAAAAGCGGCACCATGCCGCCCGCCGTCGAAAAACGCTTGATCCATGAGGGGCCATCCTATCTCCATTGATCATTATAATGACGATCGATCTGTGGTATTATAATGATCAACATCGAAATAGGAGGCTCTCTCTCTCATGTTCATGAGGTTCGCGTTCGCAATTTTCGCCGGCGGCGTGCTCGCTTTCTTCGCTCTGCCCGATCAGGAAGCCGGCCTTCGCATGCTCAGCTTTTCCACTGCTTTCTTGATCCTGTCCCTCGCCGCCGTCTGTGTCATCGCGTTTCTGACGCGCAAACTCGGACGTTATCGTCTTCGCTCGTCGTTACAGCCGTCGCGCTGTGATGACGATCCTCCTTTGCATGACGCTGGAAAGTTCGAGCGGTCCGCATGGTCGACATCCGGCGTCAACCCCAAGGATCCGAACCTCATCTGGCAATACCGCCTCAACGATCGGCGCCTTGGCCGCTTCAAACTCTAACAGTCCCAACACGCCAGCAACCGCTCAATCACGCACACAGACCGTCCGCCTGTTTCATCAGGTCTGCGATCTGCCTGATACGGTAACGCAAATGATTAGACGCCTTTGCGCAAGGCGACGTCCCGAGTTCCAAAAGGCTTCGTGCGCCGAGTACCACTGCCAGCTCATCGTCAACGACCACTGGCGCCTGGCAATCGAGGAAGGCCGCTACTTCGTGCATCTTGGCCAAGAGGATTTGCAGACCGTCAACCTGTTGGCGATACGGGCCGACGGGTTGAGGGAGACCGGTAATTTCTCTGGGTCGAATACAGGTTGTTAGGCCCGCGTAGTCCATGAGCGTCGCTTTGTTCGAAGGGAAAGCGATGGCGGTGGAATGGACGACCCCTCTGACGCGGCGACGACCCAGGCCTAACCACGTCAATCCATGGGAAGCATCGTTGATGCCCAATGGGTTGAATGAGATATCGGTTCAATGATTTAATCATAGGGCACACGATCTAAAGTCGGATGGCATCCTTATGAGTGACTTTGCTATTCTGGGTCGCACGGTTGGCCCACAGCATCCGGAAATTCAGACGCTCTTGCGTCAGGCGCGGGACAAGCAGGCCCGTGTCTTGTGTTTGTGTCGCCATCCCGGAGTGCCGATGTACATTGCCGCTGTCGGCGAGGAATTGATCGTCAAGCGCATGCCGAACACCGGCAAGGACCATGCGGTAGACTGTGATCGCTATGAACTGCCCCTTGCCCTGTCGGGAAAGGCGGAGGTCCTGGGTCAAGCGATCATTGAGGATCCTGCATCGGAGGCCGCGCGGCTGAAGCTGGCCTTTGCACTGACACAAGGCAAGGCGCGGCAGGGGTCATCCGGCGAGGGGACTTCGCACCACACCGTGAAAGCCGATCCGAAGAAGCTCACGCTGCGAGGCTTGCTTGACTATCTCTGGGAAGAGGCGGAACTGACATTAATGGCGCCCGGCTTTGCGGGAAAAAGAAATTGGGGGTTGGTCCGGAAATTTCTTTGGGGCGCGGCCGATGCAAAGTCGAGCCAGAAGTTCCAGTTGCGCGAGCTGCTGTTTATGCCGGCAATGTACTCGCCTGAACACAAGGATCGCCTGGCAGCGGATCGGGAGCGGGCTTTCGCGGCGGCAGCTAAGGCGAAGCACAAGAAGATCGTGATCGGAATTGTGAAATCGCTGGATCCCGCCCGGTTTGGTGGCAAGCTGTCGATCAAGCATATGCCCGACGCGCCGCTCTTCCTGGATGAGAAAATGTTCAATGCAGTGCCGAAGCGCTTTGCAGCTGAATTAGACCTGTGGCGACTGCACGAAAATTCGCACCTGATCACCATCGCAACGGTCATGCAGACGCCGTCCGGCATTCTGTCGATCGACGAAATCGGCTTGATGAACGTGACGGAGAATTGGATTCCGTTTCAGCACAACGACGAAAAGGAATTGATCGAGGTCCTGACCGGGGAGCATCGGCGGTTTGTGAAAACGTTGCGCTACAACGTGCTGCCGGCGGTGCCGATGGCGTTCGGTCTTCTGACCGACGTTGACCAACAGGGAACCGCGCTTTTTGTCGTACCGCACGATGCCAAGGAGGCGGTACGGGCGGAATTCGACCATCTGATTTCAAGCTGCGAGCTCGAGACCTGGCGCTGGGACGCAAGCGGCCCCCGACCGGCGCTACCGGGCAAACAGCAGCGGCTTTCGGCTCCGCCCGGCAGGCAGGCTTTGGAATATTGACCGAACAATTGAAAAGCCGAAGCGCGGGCGACGGCTGGCGCACCCAGAGGGCAGGCTGAGCCTAGGGGCTTGCGCCTGGCGCCGGTGTTTACGCTAAAAGCGACCGTTGATCGGGGCCGTGACCAGGGGGTGCGAAAAGGAGAAAAGCGATGCTGAAGAAATTCGACATGGATCCGGGAACGGGCATTGTCATCGCAACAGTCCTCATTTTGGTGCTGTCCGGCGCCCGGCTTTTGAACCAGTGGGACAGTCTATCGTTTTGGCGAGAGCCGGGGCTGATCGCGGCTATTGTTCTCGGATTGATTTCGGCGATTGCGCTTGCCGTCGCGTTCTTGGTCCGGCGATGGCCTCAGCAGAATGTACGGTATGATCCAACGCGCCGGGGACCGGTTATCGATTTGCAGGCGGATTCGAAGACTGACCAGCCTGGTTAGATGCGTTTCGGATATCGCGGAGGATGATGGCATTCGGATCGGGCACGTCGGCAAACTGCCACAGGCCAAGGTCCTGCCTTTTAGCGACCTCCTGCGCGACGATATAGGGAGCATGGACCGGAGCGCCGGTCGGAGTGACGGCCGCGAACGCCCAGCCGGTCGAGATCAGCGCCGTGCCGAGATCGATGCGAGAACCGGCCGCGGAACCTGAAGTAGGCTGCGCGACGCAAACGACGAAGCGCGTTTTGGTCGCGGCCTGCCAAGCGGCCGTGTAGCATTGAGGTTTGAGATCCCGGATGAGAGAGACGAGCATTGCAAGGCTTGCCTCCCCGCAATCGACATGCCCCCCTGCGCTATTTGTGAAATATGTGCCTCGCAGGCAGGCTTGAACGCCGTAGAGACGGTGGGTCTCACCGGCATAGGTCCAGGTGTCGCCGGTGCTGAACGATGCCGTGGCGGGGATCGGAAACCAGGGATTGGATTTGTCCTCGGCCAGTGCCGGAACACTGGCGAGGACGGCCGCGAGAATTCCGGCGGCGGCGAAGCCACGTTTCATTATTGATACCTGCTCAGATTGAACCAGAACCGTTGTTTGCCGTCGGTCGTTGTGAGATCGAGATAGTTTGGCTCCGTCCTCTGCTCGCGCCGCGTCACGGCCGATGTTGGACGCGCACCGTAACCCGAACCTCTCGGGTTCGTGTTCCAAGAGGCATTCGTTGCATTCCGCGCAGCACAGAAAGCGCCGTTATTGTCGGGCTTGTAGACAGTTTGTGAGCGAGAGCTGTTGTCGCTCCCGCTCGATTCCGTCTCGGGCGAGACGGCGATCGTGCCGTCTGGGCAGGGTTTGAATTTCTCATATCCGATGCGACCGGAACTGCCGGCCTCGGGGCACTGGGGCCAGGGCTCCCCATGCGCGACCATACGGAAAGCGCGCTCGACCGGAGGCACACATTCCCCGACGCTCGCCCAACCCTGCGGGTTGAGGATGCACAGCAAGACCTTGCAGCCAAAATCATCAGCATGGGCCGGCGCCGGGGACAGAGCCGCCAAGGTCGGCAAAAACGCCACAACGGGAAGAACCTTGCTCATTTTCATTGTGTCTGCCTCATTTTCGCGATTGCAGTTCATCGATTCATTGTATTAATTCAGCATTTCAGAATCGGCAACGGCGCAGGGTTATTTTAATGATTCGATCCCGCAGAACGGTACTGGCAGCGGGTGCGATCCTGGTGACCTGCCAAGCAGCGTCTGCGCAGGAAGCTTCCGGGAATTTCCTGGGCAACGTCACAGCACCTACCGGTCGCATCGTCAACGCGGCTGTCGACTCGAAGGGCCGGGTGATGCCGGCCTTTGAGGTTGGGAGCCATGACGTGCAGCGGATCGGTACGGCGGGAAGCGCTGACAGCGCGGCCGCTACGGTGACATCGACCAAGGCTGACAACCCCTGCCCCGGCGTCGCTGCCCTGTCGAAGGAAGAAGGACAGCGGATCGTCGAAGCGGTCGCGCGCCAGCAAGGCTTTGCCCCGCCCCTCGTCCTCGCGGTTGCCCGGGCCGAAAGCCGCTTCAATTCCGGCGCGCTATCGCCCAAAGGGGCCTATGGCCTGATGCAGCTTCTGCCGTCCACGGCGGTAAGCTACGGTGTCAATATCTGCGATCCCGCGGATAATGTGAAAGGTGGGATCGGCTTTCTGCGGGATCTGCATCGCAAATTTCCGAACCCGATATACATGCTCGCCGCCTACAATGCCGGCGAGATCGCGGTTCTCAAATATAAGGGCGTGCCGCCCTACCCCGAGACGGTTGGCTACGTCGCCAACGTCATCAACGATTTCTACCAATGGCCATCGGTCGGGTCTGGGGCAGTGATGCCCACCGGGGTGGTGAGCCTTGACCTGGCCGGCGTTCAACCGGCTGCGGCCGGCGCAGCGGATCAACGAAATGATCCGACATCCCGCACCAACTCTCGCAATGGCAGCACAATGACGTCTCGCGAAGCGACGGCGCCGGTCTGGCAGGGCGGGATGGTGCAAAACTTTGACTGAGGAGAAGCTTTGATGACCTTATGGAAGACTGGTGTGGCGATGCCGCTCATGCTCTTGGCAACGCAGGCGATGGCTGGGGGCGGAAATCTCCAGCCGGTGCAAAGCACGCTGCAGACGTTGGTGCAGACCCTGACCGGGCCGATCGCGACGGCTTTGGCGGTTCTGTTCTGCATTTTCATGGGCTTCATGGCCTGGGCGGCACGCCTGTCATGGTTTGTGGCCGGCAGCTGGGTCCTGGGTATCGTGCTGGTCTTCGGCTCGGCCCAGATCGTCGAATTCTTTCAATCCGCGGTCGGCAGGTGATCGGCATGGCAGACGGCCGGATCGATCCTGGCGAGCCCAGATTGTTGATCACTCCTCTCGTCAAGGGCTTGACCCGAGCGCCGACGGTGCTCGGCATCCCCTACGAGCTAGCGGGGTTCATCGGCGTGTTGACCGCTGTCGTGTTCCTCGCAACCCATAATCTGGTCATGCTCTCTATCTGCGTGCCGCTCTATGCGGTTGCCAGGATCGCGATCATGCGCGATCCCATGTTCATCGAGATCATGTTCATCCGTTCACGAAAGATGCCGCCCCGGAGCGCCAGCTTCTGGGGCGCGCGCAGTTACCGGGTGTGACGTGGCGATCGCACGGGCTCTTCGCGATGAACTGAGTTTCGGGGCCGTATCTCGTCGGGAGAACCCGGTTTCGGCCCATATACCCTACTCGCGGCATGTGTCCGACGAGGTGATCAAGACGCAGGACGGCATGTTGATGTCCTTCGTTCACATGAGCGGGCTATGCTTCGAGACGATCGATATCGCCGAGATCAATTCGCGCCTGCTCGGTCGCAACGATCTCATTCGGGGGTTGGCGAATTCCCGCTATGCGATCTACTCGCATATCCTGCGCCGCGAGGTGAAACCCGCGATCGAGTCGAGCTTCGAGAATAAGTTCTGCCAAGAGCTGGACCAGCGCTATACGGCGGCCCTACGCACCCAGCGCATGTTTGTGAACGATATCTACCTGACCATCGTGCGGCGCGAGCTGCAAGGCACGGTCGGGACGGCGGATCTCGTGATCCGCAAGCTTTTGGGACGGAGGGCTGCGGACGGTCGCTCTTCGAGCGAGGAGCGGGCGCTGATCGAACTCACGGACGTGATGAAAGCCGTCCGAGAGAGCCTGCAGGCGTATGGCGCGCGGGTTCTCACCGTCGTCAAGCGCAGTGACGTTTGGCATTCCGAGCCGCTGGAATTCCTGGTGCAGCTCGTCAATGGCGGATTTCCGCGGCCGATGGCACTGCCGCGCATGAAACTCGCGGAGGCGCTAGCGACGAAGCGGCTGTTCTTCGGCCCGAATGCGCTGGAAATTCGCGGGGCGTTCCCTGGCGAAACGCGATACGGCGCCATCATTTCCGTAGGCGAGTACCCCTCCATTACGGGACCAGGGATGCTCAACCCCATGCTGAAGGTGCCGCACGAATTCATCGTCACGCAATCCTTCGCCATCATCGACAAGCCCCAGGCGCTGACCCAGATGGAGCGGGTCGGGCGCAAGATCGACATGTCGGATGAAGCAGGCTCGATCGTGGCCGATCAACTCGGTGAAGCGCGCGATGAGCTTCTGTCCTCGGAAGCGCTCTATGGCTTGCATCATCTGACGGTGCTGTGCCTCGGGAAAACCATGGACGACGTGGCGCGTTGCGTGACCGATGTCGGCACGGCGCTGACGGAGGTGTCCGCCCTGTGGGTTCGCGAGGACCTGAATTGTGAACCTGCGTTCTGGGCCACCCTGCCTGGCAATTTCGCCTATGTGGCGCGCAAATCGATGATCTCATCGAAGAACATGGCGGGCTTCTCCGCCTTTCATAACTATCCGAGCGGCCGGGCTGGCGGGGTGCATTGGGGAACGCCGATAAGCGTCCTCGAGACGACGTCGCAAACGGCCTACTTCTTCAACTTCCATGTTCGAGACCTCGGCAACTTCACCCTGAACGGTCCCTCGGGCTCGGGCAAGACGGTGCTGCTCGGCTTTCTCGCGGCACAGGCGCAGCGCATCACGCCGCGCCCCAAGCTGGTGATGATCGACAAGGATAGGGGCCTGGATATCTTCGTGCGGTCGCTTGGCGGCCGCTATGAGGTTCTGAAGGCCGGGGAGCCTTCCGGCTTCAATCCGTTGCGCCTGCCCGATACGCCGCGCAACCGGGATTTTCTCTTCCAGCTTTTCAGCTTCATGCTGCGTCGATCCGACGGATACGCCCACTCGACGCGCGAGGAGCAAGTCATCCGCAACGCGATCGCCCAGGTGGCGAGCGCGCCGCCGGAAGGCCGAACCATGGAGGAGTTCGCGGAGCTATTGCGCGGTGCGATGCGCGCCGGCGATGACGACCTCTATTCGCGCTTGCAGCCATGGATGAGGCCGGATCAGCGCGGTTGGTTGTTCAACAACGCGGAAGACTCGTTTTCGATGTCGTCCATTTTCGGCTTCGACATGACGAGCGTGTTGAGCGACGCAACGACCAGCACGGCGGCCTTGCTCTATATCTTCCATCGCATCGAGGAGCTGCTTGACGGGCAACCGGTCATGATCTTCCTCGATGAAGGCTGGAAGCTCCTGGACAATGATATTTTCAGCTACTTCATCAAGGACAAGCTGAAAACCATTCGTAAGCTGAATGGCATCATTGGCTTCGGCACGCAGTCAGCGGCGGATATCGTGAAGTCATCGATCGCCAACACGCTGATCGAACAGACGCCGACCAATATCTTTTTCCCCAACCCGAAGGCCGACGAGGAATCGCACAGGGCGTTCGGGCTGTCGGAGCGCGAGATCAAATGGATCCGCGAAACCCCGCCTGAAGCCCGCAAATTCCTGATCAAGCATGATCAGGACAGCGTCATTGCGCGCCTCAATCTGGGCGCGATGCCTGACGCGATCAAGATCCTCTCCGGTCGAATTGAGACGGTTCAGGAGCTCGACGCGCTACGCGCGCGCGTCGGCGACGATCCGCAGGTTTGGTTGCCAATCTTTCTTGGGAGGGACCCGGAATGAAGACCATTATAGGCGCGACGGCCGCACTTGTGACGGTGTTCGCGGGATCGACGGCGATGGCGGCCGTGCCGGTTTCTGACAGCCCGATCCTGTCGCAGCGGAGCGAGGACAAGGCCGACAAGGTTCAGATCAAGCTCATCCAGGAGGATACCAAGTCCGCCACGCAGGGCGTCAATTGCTCGGTAACGACACCCAAAAAGGCGCAGAACATGAAGAGCCCGAAGGCTTCGGTCGATCCGGCGAGTGGCCGGGCGTCCTTGGAACAGGCCAATCCGGACATCAAGGGCTCTTCGGCGTTCGCCTCGACCGGGTCGGGATCGGGCGCTGTCGGCGGCAATGCGGGCGAAAGGGGCCAGTTGGATATCACCGGTCAGGTTCTCGGGGGCATGAATGGCAGCATGTCAACGGTGGCCCCCAATAAGCAGTCCTTCGAGACCATGGGTCAGGATATCGGGACCGACAAAACGGTCATGGAAGCCTTCGACCGCAACAGTGCAATCCGCGCCCAAGGCGGGCTGACCTTCAACGAGGTGATCCAGGCGACAGGGTTCTTCGCCCAAGCTTTCAACGTGCGAAACATCGGCACTGCCACACTGACAAGTCGGGGATCCTCCGGCCTGGTGGTGCCCACTCCCGCGTCCCCGCCGCCTGGCTCGGGTGGCTCGACGAGCTGTCCGGGGGGTACGAGCGGCGGCGGCACGGCCGGCAACCCGTGCTGCCCCTCGACGGACAGCGCATGCCCGGTGCCGCGCACGACCGACACGGTTGAAAACGTCTCGCCCATGCTTTCGCAAATCCAAAGGGACGCGAACAGCGCCCCCGTCACAATGACGACCGACGAACTGATGTCGGCCGTCAAGCAATATCAGGCTCAATAGGAGAAAGCGCTATGCGTGGAATTCCGTTAACAGCGGCACTCTTGCTTGGCTTTGGCGGCATCGCCTTTGCGCAGGTGCCTACGATCGACGAGGCTAATCTGGAACAGGCTCGGCAGATTGCATCGGCCACGAGCGAGATCCTCAGCACCGACCGCAACATCATGAACTATACGCAAAAGACGCTGCAGGCCGTCACGGGCGACCGGTCGAGCCAGGCCGGCCAGCTCGCGCAGATGGCCTTGGGCAATGGCGGCTTCTCCATGGGGGACGCGCCTTCGCTTGGTAGCGTGATCTCGGGCGGCTCGTTGTCGTTCGCCGGCCTCGGCAATGGATCGCAGGGCATCGTTTCGAACATGATCAATGGCTTGCAGCTGGTGAAAACCATTTCGGGCCTGATCAATGGCCAGACGACGCAGATGGATAAGAACTACAGCGCCCTGGTGAACGTCGCGGCCACTGTTACCGGGCTGGTGGACTCCTCGCAAAATGGGGTGAAGACTCGTTCCAGCGCTTTTCAGTCGGGCGCTCAACGGATCGGCACGGCGCAGGACATCAAGGGCTCGATCGATCAGAACAGCCAGATCATGGTGCAAACGGGTCTGACCGTGAACGAGCTGATCGGCGCGGTGAACACCGCTACGGCTGCCGCCAACCAGGAAAACATCGATCGTATGAACCTGATCACGCAGGCCTCGCGGGGGCTCGAATACAAGTCCGGCCAATGACGGTGCGCTTTCTTCTATCAGCGGCCGCCATCATTGGCGCTGTCGCGACCTCCGGGTGCGGCCACAAGCCGCTCAAGGCTCCATGCTCGCGCGACGAGGGACCGATGCAGCCGATGGCGTTCGCGGCGCCCGAACCAAGAACAGAAGCGAAGAAGCCATTCGAGTGCGGTCCGATGAAGGCACTCAATAGCGATCCATCTCTGTTTCCAGGTGGGATGGCAAAAAAATGAACTTCAATATCACGACGCTTCTGCAACAGGTCGACAAGTTCGGCAATAACTATGTATCGCAAGCCTACCAGAACCTGGCGTCGGCCCTGACCGGCGGCGGACAGGTGGGCGTCGCCGGCCTGATGCTGACGCTGTACGTGATATTCTGGGCCATCGGCATCTGGCAGGGAACCTCGACCGGATCGGGAAAAGAGATGGTCTGGCGCCTGTTCCGCGCCTTCGTCATCTACGCTCTGGCGACGAGCTGGGGGGACTTTCAGACATATGCCTATTCGTTCGCGAATGAGACACCTTCCGCGATCGGGAACAGCCTTCTGACGAGCGTTTCGGCCAATGTGACCGGGACATCGGCCGGACTGAACTCCGTCAACTCGGTGCAGACGGCCCTGCAAAATATCTGGGATTCGCTCGCCAATTCCACCTCCGCCTTTATCAAGAGCCTTGGGGTGTTGAACTTCGGCGGCTACGTGCTGGCGGCGATCATCCTTGTCGTCGGCGCGCTGCTCATCGGTTATGCGATCTTCCTCATCATCCTGTCGAAGATCTTTCTTTGGCTTTTGCTGGCGCTCGCCCCAGTGTTCATCATTCTTATGCTGTTCGGCTACACGACCCGGTTCTTCGCCGGCTGGGTAACCGCGATCGTGCAGTACATGTGTGTGCAGATACTGGTCTACGCATTCTGTGCCTTCTTCATCTCGATCACCCAGACTTATTTCGACGCGGTCAACCGGTCGAACGGCGCTGCGACAACGACCTTGACCGAAGCCGCGCCGCTGATCCTGATCTGCCTTGTTGGCGTGCTGCTGCTGTCGCAAATCACCAACGTTGCCGCCTCTCTCGCGGGCGGAATTGGTATTGGAACGCCTTCGTTTGGGCGCTTCTACGGCGGCGCCTTCGCAGCGATGGGCCAAGCCGGTCAGCGCAGGCTGATGGGACGCTTGGGCTGGAGCACCCGGCAGGAACGCCTGGCGGGTCGCGAGCGGGCACGCGTGAGCCTCGCACAGAGAAGGTATGAGAATTCAGCGGAATATGCACGGCTTTCCCGAAAGCTGACGGATCCCGCATAGGTTTGGGGCACCAATGAGCGATGTGAAGGAAAACGCTGGGCGACCGGCGAAGGAAACCGAGTCTCCCTTGCCGTACTACGTGGATGCGGCAATCTGGGAAAAAGATATCGCGCGGCGCAATCGCTGGTCGCGATCTCTGGCGTGGTGTGTGGCAAGCGTCGCCTCGGTCATTGCCGTTGCAGCGGTGGGCGCGCTGATCCTTGCGCTGCCGCTCAAGACTTATGAGCCCTACATGGTGGTGGTCGACAAATCCACCGGGTTTGTCGAGGTCAAGCGGCCGCTGGCCGACGGTCCTTTGCAGCAGGACGAGTCGATGGGGATGTTCGATATCGTCCGTTATGTGAAGGCTCGCGAGACCTACGATCCGAAGGCGCTGAAGGACAACTTCGATCTCGCGCAATTGCTGAGCGCCGGCGATGCCTCGAGGGAGCTCGTCGAGCTTTTCAGCCCGGCAAACAAGGTGACGAACCCCGTCGTGCTGTACGGGCGAAACACCGTCGTGGCTGTGACCGTGAAGTCCGTGACATTTCCCAACCAAAGGACCGCCCTGGTCCGGTTCATGACGGAGGAAAAGAGCCAGGCGAACACCGTGCAGCGGCATTGGGTGTCGTTGATCCGGTTCCGCTACACCGGCGTGCCGGCCAAAAACGAGATCCGCTTTCAAAATCCGCTCGGCTTCCAGGTGCTCGAATATCGGCGCGATCAGGAGACGGCGCCGGCACCCACCGCGGAGACACCGCAATGAAGGTCGCCGCCATCCTGATGGCAATCGGGCTCGGCGTTTGCGCGGTTCAGCCGGCCCTTGCCGAACAGACCCCTCGGGCGGGATCTCGTGACAGTCGCATTCGCTTCGTCTGGTATCAGGAGGACGATGTGGTGTCGGTGCCGGCCAGCTATGGCGCCTCGACCATGATCGAATTCGGCGATGACGAGAAAATCGAAACCCTCGGCGCTGGCGACGTCCCGGCCTGGAGCATCGAGCCCAACAAGAAGGGCAATGTGCTGTTTGTGAAGCCGATCGAGAAGAATGCGGGCGGAAATCTCAACGTCCTGACGAACAAGCGCAGCTATGTGTTCTTCCTCAACGGCGAGTTTCGGCCGGTTGCGCAACAGGTCTATGCGATCAAATTTCGCTATCCCGAAGAGGCGTCGGACGCGGCGCTGATGGACGAAGCCCGGGCCCGGGCGGCGCAGCCGAACCGGCAGGGTTTCAAGGCCGAAAACGCCAACTCGTCCTATGCCTACAAGGGGTCGTCGGCAAATAAGCCGCTCGTGATCTACGACGACGGCGTGAAGACCTGGTTCCGCTTCGATCCGGCAAGGGAAGTGCCGGCGATCTATGTCGTCGACAGCGAGCGCAATGAGACCCTTGTGAATTATCGCCGCGAGGGCGCGTACATCGTCGTCGACAAGGTCAATTACCAATGGACGCTGCGCAACGGCAACGAAGCAACCTGCGTCTTCAATCTGAGACTGAACAATGTGAACGAACCGACCGGGCTTGAACCTTACGAGCCGCAGCGTGTCGGCGGTGGGACTGTTCGGAAAGTGAGGGGGCCTGATGCCATCTCCCAATGAGTACAGAATGCTCGCCGAGGAAGGCACGGCGGTCGCCCCGCCAAAATTCGGGGCGAGCACATTCTTCAAGATCGTGGTGCCGCTGGGTGCGGTGGTCTTCGCCGGCTGGATGATCTATGCGGCGACGCGTGCGCCAGACAAGCCGCTGTTGACGGCGTCGGATGGCGAGGAGTTTCACACCACACAGTTTCCCGCACCTGGGCTCGATACGCCGCGTCCCCAGCTTGACAACGGGACCCTGAAAATCCCGACGGCTCCCGAGGAGCCGCCGGCTGCGCCGGCGCAGCCGCCGTCGACGATAGAGGCTCCGCCTCCCCCTCCGCCAGCCTTGCAACCGCCTGCAGCTCCACCACAGGTGCAGGATGATTCCGAGGCCCGTCGTCTGGCTGAGGAAGAACGGCGCAGGCAAGAAGAAGAGGAGCGGCGCAAATGGGAGCGCCTGCGCGCCAAGCAACTCGTCGTCGATAGCGGCGATGCGCCTGGCAGTGCGTCAGCACTGGGCGGCAATGGTACGGATGCAGCGGCGGCCGGAAACGCAGGCGAGGGCGAGGAGGACCCCAATCGGCGTTTTTTGGCAAGGGCGAGCCAGAGCGGAGCGGATACATCGAAGGCCACGATGAACCCGCGCACGGACGCTCTGGTCGCCCAAGGGACGATGATCAAGGGCGTACTCGAGACCGCGATCCAGAGCGATCTTGCCGGTATGGTTCGGGCCGTCGTGTCGGAGGATGTGTGGTCGTTCGACGGTCGCAGGGTTTTGATCCCCGCTGGCTCCCGCCTTATCGGTGAATATCGCAGTGGCCTCGCAACCGGCCAAACGCGGGTGTTCATAGTGTGGACACGCCTGCTTCGATCGGACGGCATGTCGGTGCAGCTCGGTTCGACGGGCACCGACGAGCTCGGTCGCAGCGGCATGCCGGGCGAGGTCGACAACCATTATTTCGAGCGCTTCGGCTCGGCGATCCTTTTAAGTGTCGTGGGCGGTGCGACACAATTCATCGCCAACCTTGGCAACGACCAGAATGGGTCAAACACCAACCAGACCTCCACGGACCCGCAGACCGGACAGACGGTGACAATCCAGACGCAGCCCAATCAATACCTGCAGAGCGCCCGCCAGATCGGCGCGCAACAGGTCTCACAAAGCCTCAACCGCATTGCCGAAGAGGCGCTTCGAAATTCGATCAATATCGCGCCCACGATCCATGTCGATCAGGGGTCGCGCATCATGGTGTTCGTCCGCCGGGACCTCGATTTTTCGGAGTTCTATCCGGACCCGGTACGCGAGGCGTTGACGGAGATACGACGTGAGCGGGCAGCAAAGAACCGTCTTTCTAAATAAGGCGCTGGAGCCGGTGCGGCGCTGGCTCGACGACGATCGCGTGGTCGAAATCTGTGCGAACGGGCCTGGACTTGTGTGGGTCGAAATTGTTGGCTCGACACATATGGAGCCCTTCGACGTCCCCGAGCTCGACCGCGCCGCGATCACTTACCTCATGGAACGTATAGCGGCATCATCCTCGCAATCGATCAGCGAGGAAAATCCCTTGCTTTCGGCCGCCCTCCCCGGCGGCGAACGCTTCCAGGGCGTGCTTGCGCCGGCGACGCCGACAGGAGGCGCCTTCGCGATCCGCAAGCAGGTCGTGAAGGATATGCGCCTTGATGATTACCGGAAGCGGGGGTCGTTCGATACGATCTCCGTCCAGGATCCCGGCGAATTGAGCGAGACCGACAGCGCCCTTTGCGAATATCTCGACGCCGGCAAGATCGAGGATTTCCTCCGCCTGGCCGTGCGGGAACGGTATTCGATCTTGCTTTCAGGAGGCACATCGTCGGGCAAAACGACGTTTCTGAACGCGATTTTGCACGAGGTGCCTTCGGATGAGCGGATCCTCACCATTGAGGATACGCGAGAGGTTAAACCACACCAGCCCAACTATCTGCCCCTCGTCGCATCAAAGGGCGAGCAGGGCCTGGCGCACGTGACCGTTGAAACGCTGCTGCAAGCCGCCATGCGGTTGCGGCCGGATCGAATCTTCCTGGGCGAGATCCGGGGAGCGGAAGCCTATTCGTTCTTGCGCGCCGTCAACACAGGTCATCCCGGATCGATCACGACGATCCATGCGGACAGCCCGACCGGTGCGTTTGAGCAGCTAGCCTTGATGGTCATGCAGGCTGGGCTCGGGCTGAGCAAGGCAGAGATCATCGATTACGTGCGGTCCGTCCTGCCGATTGTGATCCAACAAACGCGCCGGGGCGGCTGGCGCGGAACTTCGGCGATCTGGTTCAACCGCATGACCGAATGGAGAGCCGCCAGAAAGGTTCCCCAGAATGTCTCGCGTATTCGCTTATAGGCTTCTCCTCGGCCTCATCGGCCTCGCCGCCTTCCTTGCCCTTTGGAGCCTGGCCTACGAGCTGGTGGCGACATGGCGGTGGAATCCCGCCCTCCCCTCTGAAGGCGCCTCGCGCTGGGGGCTTCTAAAGTACCAGAACGCGCAACGCAGCTTAAGTGGCCTGTTCGTTGCCTGGCAGCATTTCAGTCAGCGCCTGGCCTATCATCCCACGCAGAGCGAGACGATCATCCGCGGCGCGATCGCGGTCGCGGTTGTCGTGGCGATCGGCGTCGGCCTGATCTTTGCAAGCCTGATCAACCGCAAGCCAAAGCACTACGGCGATGCGCGGTTCGGCACGATCATGGACGCCGAAAAGAAAAACCTGCTGGCAAAGCAAGGCTTGATCCTCGGCAAGATGGGTGGGGCGACGATCCGCTCGGATGATCCCGCGCACGTCCTGGTGGTCGGGCCGACCCGATCCGGCAAGGGCGTCAGCTTTGTCATTCCGAACGGTTATATGTGGCGAGGATCCTCGGTGTGGTTCGATCCGAAGCGGGAGAACTTCGAGGCGTTCGGTGCACACCGGCAGGCTCTCGGCGACAAGGTCTTTTTCTTTTCTCCCGGCGAGCGGGATTCGCATCGCTACAATCCGCTGGATTTCATCCGGCGCGATGCGCGCATGCCGACGGACTGCGCGGTGGTCTCCTCCTTCATCATCCCGGAGGCGACAGGAAGTTCCGAGATCTGGGCGCGCGCCGGCCGGCAGCTGCTTTCGGCCATGATCGGCTATGTTCTGACGTCACCACGCTATGAGGGGCAGCGTCATTTGCGCGCCGTCGCGATGCTTCTTTCGACCGGCGTGGATTTTCTCAGGGTGCTGACGAATATCCGCAATGACGAGGAAAAATATCTGCCTTCGTGGGTCGTGCAGGGGCTCAACCAGTTCATTGCGCTGGAAAAGGAAACGCGAAACTCGGCCTACTTCAACCTGACGGCGGCTCTCAATCCCTGGACCAATGACCTCGTTGCGGCCGCTACGGCGTCGACGGATTTCGATATCTCGAAGCTTCGCAAGGACCCGACGGCTCTCTTCATCGGCTGCTCGGTGGCCCAGCTCGACGTGTTCCGGCCCATCATCAAAATCTTGGTCCAGCAAATCCATGATGTGCTGATGGCCTCCTTGCCGGGCCCGGACGAGCCCTACCAGGTCCTGGTGATGATCGACGAGTTTCGCCAACTCGGCAAAATGGAGTCTATAGTGTCCAAGCTGGCGATCAACGCGGGCTATGGCTTCCGCATGGTCCTTGTCCTGCAGGACCTCGCCCAGCTCGACGAAGTCTATGGAAAAGCGACGCGGCAGACCACGGTGTCCGCGTGCCAGGTGAAGCTTTTTATCCGCATGAACGACGTGGAGACATCGGAATATGTCTCTGTAATGCTGGGACCGACCACGATCGAGGTGCCCACACCGATTATCAGAGCCGGTCAAGGTATATTCGGCGCCCGAGATAAGAGTTTAAGTTATCAGGAAAGGCCGCTCCGGACGGCGGCGGAGCTTCGACAGATGCCAGCGAAGCAGGCCGTGGTTCTGGTGCCGAGCGCACCTGGTTTCATGGTGCGCAAGGTCACCTACTATAAGGACGCTCCCTATAAGGCGACCTACCGGGAATTTCGCCACCGGCGCCTGAAAGTGCCGCCTCTTAGCCGATGGCAGGATCTTCCACTGCGCCCCATGGCGGAGGTCGAAGCGGTGGCTAAAAGTACGCCAGCCATGCCTTTCGAGCTAAGGGACCCTGATACCGTCGAAGCGCCGGTTTCGGGCGATGCAGCCTATGCCGATGCGGTGCCGCCGGCGACTGGTGCGGCGGCTGAAGGGGTTGATCCTGTGGAGTCAAAGCCGAAAGTGAATAGCAACAGCTCGGACGCACCGCGGGCGCTGCCAAGCTCAGGCCGTCCGACGGGCGGTGAGACTGACGCAAAGAGTGAGGTCGCCGCTGAAGTTCCTGAGTTGAAACCGAAGCGGACCGATCAGACGGCCGATGATGCGCCGCGGCCGCTTCCCACCCTTGGCCGGCGATCGGCGCCGGCAGCATTAAACGCGTCTGACCCGAGTGCGTTTGTGGGCAAGGCCAGTGTCCTGCAATTCCAAGTCCGGCCGGGAAACAAGTCCACGTCGATCGCCGCGCTGCTCGCATCGCTCGATCAGGAGGTGGAGGCCGACGCTCGTTCACTGTCGCCGTCAGTGGATAGCGAAGATGTCGACGAGGTGCCGTCAGCCGCTATTGAGGCGTTGCAGGATCAAATTAGACGTCACGGCGATCGCTAGGACGTGAAATTCAGTTGAATACAAAGAGCGCTTTGTGCGTTCGGTGCCCATGTCGAGACATGAGAACAAAACGAAGGGTTCCCTATCCGATATAAGGGGCGCATCGAACGGTTTCCTTGAGCCCTCGGTGGTATGTGTGAGCCCGCTGGCGAGGATCTGGCAGGATCGGCAAATCCGGTTCTTGGTGGGCAAGTGAGGCTGATTGCTGGTCCGTAAAATGCGATTGATTTTCATTCTAGCCAACCTGTATCAATACCGATACAGTGCGCGCGATGAAGGTGATTGAATGGCTTGGAAGCAGCAGAGCGGATGTTCGAGCGTTTCCTGACGATGCGCGGATAGAGGCCGGCTGGCAGCTCGAACTTGTCCAGCGCGGCGACGATCCCGACGACTGGAAACCTATGCAGATCGTAGCGGCCGGCGTCAGGGAAATCAGGGTTCGGGAGGCATCCGGAGCGTTTCGCGTCATCTATCTGGCAACCCTGGAAGACCGCGTTTTGGTGCTTCATGCATTCCAGAAGAAGACACAGGCCACATCCAGGAAAGACCTCGATCTAGCGGCTCAACGGCTAAAACGATGGAAGGCAGAACGATGAATGTAGAAATCTATGAGAACGTCTGGGACGCCCTGGCGGACACCGAACAGGAGGCAGCAAACCTTAAAGCGCGCTCGGCGCTGCTCTACGAAATCCGTAAGGCAGTCCAGCGTTGGGGCATTCCCCAGGAGGAAGCCGCCAAGCGGCTCGGCCTGACGCGCCCTCGTATCAATGATCTGCTGCGCGGTAAGCTCGCCAAGTTCTCGCTTGACGCGCTCGTCAACATCGCCGCCTCCGCTCACTTGGATATAGAAATCCGGGTGAAGGAGGTTGCATAATCACGAGGTGTCTAATCCTCGCCTTTCCTCGGAGTACATCCGCGTTTGGACGCGAGCGTGGGCCGAACGGAGCCCCAGCCAGAGCCCGGTTAGGGAACAACGAGCCCACGCAGTGCTGCATGACGAGGCGACTACTGCTTTTGCGGCTTTTGTGAATCCGGCTCTTCGCCTTCGACCGGAGCGGTGTTGATGCTCCTCGACTGCAGGCGCTGCAGTTCTTCGAGCCGTTCGCCTTTGACGATCTCGGGATCAAGCCGCTCGTTAGGATTCTGCGCCAATGCACGCGCGGCTTCGCTTGCGGCTTGTGCCTCGCGGGCTTCCTTCGCAGCGATGCTTTCGGCGTTGCGCACCATTTCGCGGTCTTGCGCAACCTGCTCAAGCGAGGTCGGATCAGCCGATCCGGCTCGTTCGTCGCGGATCTCCTGCTCGATGGCGCGGTTGCGGATCTCGCGAGCGCGATCGGCCTCAAGCCGCTCAGCCGCTTCGATCTCCTGGGCGCGATGGATCAAAGCTTCGGCGCGTGCGCCGGCAATCCGATGGGCCTGGTCTTCACTGACATGCGTGACGCCTCCTTCCTGCAGGGATTTGAGATCCGTCCGGATCGCAAGCAGCTCCATGGTGGGCGCCGCGCGCCGTAAGAACTCCGCTTTGGCTTGCCCATTCATCATCGCCGCTGTCTTGTTAACGGTCTCGTTGATCTCTTTAGGTTTTCCCGCATCTGGTCCGCGGTGGCATCTGAACTCATTTGAACACCCTTTCCATCTCGGATAGCGACCACAACAGTACCGGATCGGACGGCTTGCGTCATCCGATCATTGAAGTGACTCGCTATCGTGTTATCCGGCTGAGATGCGGCGACTGAGTGCCATTCCTGAAGGCCTGTCTGGGTGGCCTGCAGCTGGCGCGCCGAAATCGGAATCTTTATCGGGTTGGCCTTTGCGTGGTTGATCCGCTGGCGGGCTTTCTCGATGACGTGCGGGTTTGCACGGGCGTAGGCGCGGTCCCGCGCCTCCCTGCCCGGCCGCGGCTTCTCGGCCGTGGCCACTATCGCCTTGTCGCGCGGACCATAGCTTTGTGATGACGCCCGATAGGCCGCGGAAGTCGCGACGATTTTCATGCCCTGCGCTTGTGCGTGCTGGGCATAGAGCGCGCGCCATTCACGAAGCTGGGCCGGGCCTGGTCGCAAGCGCTCACCGTCCTCACCCTTCACGGCGACGATGGCATGGACATGAATATGGCCGCCCTCCTCGGCCATATCGGCATGCATGCCGAAGGCGAATTTGTGATTGGGGAACTGCTCATGCAGGAACCCACGTGCGGCCCTCACCAGAGCTTGCCTGTCCTCGCCCGCCTTGGCCGACAGGATCATGTGCATGGTGTCGCGAGGCTTGTAGGAATTCAGCGTCTTGTCCCAGGACTGCGCGGTCTGCCGAACCGCCTCCTCAGACGCGATCGCGGCGCCGTCGCCGCCGATCGCCGCTCCGTCATGGGTAAGGCGCGAGAGCTGGAACACGACACCGGCTTTGCCGTGGCTGGGTTCCCCAATTGGCTTCACCGAAACGGCATCCTCCTTGACCCCAAGCGCCTCGGAGATCCGCGAGGCGATCATGACCCGGGTGGGGGCCGAGAACTGGCGATCATGCTGGCGTCGATCGGAAAGGTGAAACCGATGCTTCACCTTGTCGTCCCCGTTCTCACCTTTCACGACGCTGTGTCCGGCCATGGTCGCGACGACGCGCGCGACGCTCGATCCGTCCTGCAGTGTGTCGATACGATAGGCGAAACCGTGGCCGGCGAAACCTGCCTGAACTGCCTGTGAAAGGCGCTCGGCATTCTCCTGCCCTGCCAGCGAAAGCCGAAACGTCGCCACATCCTCGCTCTCCCGCCGCTTGTCGAAACCCTTGCCCCACTGTTTCATTTCCTCGGCAACGGCTTCCTGCGTTGCCAGGATACGCGCGTCATGCGTCTCGAGCGCGACGCCCTCCTTCTGGATATATTGACCGATGGCGGCTGCCCTTGTGACGCCATGCCCGTAGGAAATCACCTTCAGAACGGCCGGCTGATACCCGGCCGCCAGCTTGTCGGCAGCGGCCCTCGGTGCAGGTCCGCCGGCGAGCTTCCGCCGCTTCGTTGGCGGGGCGAGGTTTAGTCGCCCGGCTTTACCGCGCGGCGGCTCCAGCTCCCCGGGAGACGAGCGCGGCACGGCCGGTTCAGGTGGCTGGCTTGCCCCGAAACCGCCCTCCCCCTTCCGGCTGCGAATCGTCTTGAGCAAACCATCATCGTCATTTCCAGCAAAGGACAACATGGCCCGATGCCGGCGCTTGCGGTTCTCGTCTTCAAAAGCCGCGCTCGCGCGAATTCGATCGGCTATGGCCTGTATGGAAGACTGGTCGAGGTTCACGCGCCCTCACCATCCAGCAGATGCGCCGCCTTCCGAAGTTTCAGGCCATGCGCGATCGTCATCGCCGTCAATTCGGCGTCGACAGCTTTCACCCTCTCATCCAGCGCTTCCCATATCGGCAACGCCGCCTCCATGGGGGCAGCGTGGCCGGAATGAATGGCATGGAGAAGCTGGCTGAGGTTTCGGCCGACCATCCGGAGTTGCGAGGCCAACGCCGCGACGGTGCGTGAATTCTCAGCTGACAGAGCGGGACCGACATCCAGGCTGGCCCGGATAATGCGCCGCAACGTCTCCGCTCGGTCAAGCTGGAACACCTTGCAGGCCTCATCCAGGAGCGCGCCTGCCTCCGGCCGATATCGATCCGGGAACGCTTTCGAGTGTCCTTGTGGGCGGCGCTGGTGTCCAAAATTCCTCGCTATGGCGGATGGGCCTCACGTCGAAGACGGTCCAGGTCGAAGCGAAGCGACGACCTGCTCAGCCAATTTGGACCCAAATTGCGTATCTTGTCAATTCAATACGCAACATTATACTGACTCACTGATGTGTCGCTCCCGAGCCGCCTCTGCATCCCGGGACATTGCACCGATGCGCAAATTCATATTATCACATAGGCACTTATGCGCCTTCGCACTTTGTTGCATCGGCGCATAGGCAAAACGCAAGAAAGTCACTTTGGCGCCAAATCACCTATGTGCCTTGACGCCAAAGTCGAACGCGAACATTAGGAAAAAACAATGCCGGAACAACGCGCGGTGCAAATCACAGTGGCCTCTCCCAAAGGCGGGGTCGGCAAGACCATGACCACCATCCTGCTCGCTGGCGAGTTCGCCGCCGCCGGTCATCGGGTGACGGTGCTCGACACTGATCCGCAACTGTCAGCGCTGGAGTGGAGCAAAAACAGTCGCCGCGCCGGGTACGCTCTTTCAAACATCGACGTCATTCCCATCGGCTCGACCGACGAACTGATCGATCGCCTGGCGCAATCCGACGCCGAGGACCTGCTGCTGGTCGACGTCCAAGGCACGGCCGTGGCTGCCCTGGGACCAGCCGTCGCCAACGCCGACTTCGTGCTGATCCCGACGAAAGCGCACGTCTTCGATGTCAAGCAATGCCTCGGTCTGATCCGGCACATCCGCTCGCTTGGCGGACGCCATCGCGAAATTCCCTACGCGGTGATGCTCAACATGGTTTCGGGGATCGAGCACAACACGATGGCCTTCCGCACAGCGATCCAGTTGCTGCGGCAGGCTGATGCCAGTGTGCTTGAGACCTTTTTGTCGCAACGGCCGACCTTCGCCTCAATCGCAACCGCCGGGACGCTTTACGAAGTCCAGCCTGTGAACAAGGCGGTGCAGGACGCTCGCGACCAGACGAATGCCCTGACCGCCGAGATCATCAGCAAACTGAACGGAGCCACCCCGCAATGAACGAGAAAAGCGATCGGACCGCAAACCAATTGCCGCTGCCTGCCTTGAAACCGCGTGCCCGTTCGGATGATCCGTTCTCGCGCAACATGGCTGCCATAGTGGAATCCAGCATCAGCGAAACGGACAACCTGGAGCAGCAGACGAGAACCCGGTCTGCCAGAGAGGCGAAAGCGAAGATTGAAAGGCCAAAGGCAGACGGCGGGACAGCCCGGCTGCACACGCGCATTCCGGTCTCGGAGATGATCGAGCTGCAGGTCCATTGCGCGCGCAACAGGACAACCATGCAGGAGGTGGTTCAGGGTCTGATAACGGAATTCCTTGCCCGGCAGCCGAAGTAGCCAGACGCGTCCATCAGCGTCGATCGTTACGACCGACCGCGCACGATACGGGCCAACGTGGATTGGCTACATCTCTCCGGGAAGGGCCATCAAAGACGCTGTTGAACGACTGACGCTCGGTTCCATCCATCACCAAAGCGAATCGATCCGCGTCTGCTGATTCAAACCATTCATTGGACGCGCGCGTCCGGCTGCGCGATTCTGTCTGCAATGATCGCGCAGCTCTATCGCCTCTGTATCGAACGCCGCGACGCGGATCGGAACATGGCGCGCTTCTATGCGCTGTCGATCGAGGAGACCCTGTTCGGCCAGACCTGCCTGGTCCGGCGTTGGGGTCGGATCGGAACCACCGGCCGCACGGTACAGCACTCCTTTGATACCGAGGGCGAAGCCGTCGAACTTTTCCTCGCGCTGCTGCGCGCCAAGCGGATGCGCGGCTATCAGCCGCGATCCACCTACCCGACGCGCAGAAGCGATCCCGTCTGGTTGACAGGGTAGCCGCTGGGGCGACGGGAGCCAGGCGAAGTCGTTCGTGTCCTCGCTCTGGTTGGAGCTGTCGCGCTTGGGTCAAGCGGGGAATTCGACGGCGCCGACAACGATTTCGGAGCTGTAGCGCTCGATGCCGCGTTGTCCGTCCACTGGTGTAGTGGATGCGCCCAAGACCGCGACCGTCATGCCCTTGCGTGCTTCTGCCAAGTTTCGGCGAGGCTGTTGAAGCACTTGATGCGGTGCCATTGGGTGACCCTGCTCGGTCTAGCCGTTTTCGCCTTGACCACCTTGCCGTCGACCCGGCGCGGGCGCGATGTCGCCCGCGCCGGGTCGATGTCGCCAGTCGGAAATCAGTGATCTTGATGCTGCTGCCGCATTGTCGCAGTTTCGGGGCCTTCGCCTATGTTGCGCCGCCCGCGCCAGCGCAGTAAAAAACAGGGCAACACCTGCCCCTGTGGCTTAACGCTTTGCTTTGCGCCAACCGGCGGCCACCGCCTCTTCCGCGCTGCAGAACCACCGCTCTCCCTTGCTGGTCGTTATGACCGTGCGATCGTAATACTCTTGGCCGGGCATGTGATAGATGTGCTCACCGCGGGCGTTGATGTTGCCCTTGATATTGCAGGCACTGGGCGACGCTGCGAGCAGGGGAGCGATCGTCGATGGCTGTTCGTTGTCAGCGCGATGCTCGGCACGCCAATCCCAAGGCGCTTCAAACGTTCCTGCCCAGATGCCAACCCTTGCCGCCTTGGCCTTCTCCTGTAGCATGGCGTAGGCACCTTGGCTGTATTTCGGCCAATCAAGAGCTTGGCCGTTCTCGACCATCCAGGCGGCGACGCTGACCCCATCGGCCCGGCTACAATTGCCGACATAGCGGCCGTACCGATCCCATGACACAAACATGCACTGGGTCGGTCGGGAGGCGGCGAGAAAGGCATCGAGAGCGGCGGCATACTTGGCGCCACATTGATACTGGAAGCCGTTGGCGTCGTCGCACTGCTGTGCTGACTCCGGTGCATCGATACCATTGAAGCGAATGCGCTGGCCATGGATCTCGATCGTGTCGCCGTCGATCACAGATGCGATCCCAGCAATTGCTGCCGGCCTCGGCTTGATTAAGTTCTGCAGATTGATTTCCGGCAGCGATCCGCTGTTATGCATGACAAACTGCGTCACCAGAGCGAAAGCCGCAGCCATGGTCACGAAGACCAGCCGCATCGGCACGCTGGCCCAGCGCCGTACGAGCGTGCGTCCTGCGGCAGTACGCTTGCGCCACGGGCTCGACCAATCATTATAGCGGGATTTATCCAAGCCCTTCTCCCCGGCGCAAGAATGCGCCCCAAAATACACGGAAAGTCCACAATCCTATCGGAACCGCTCAACGGCTCGCCCGTTTTTAAATCGGAGGCACATTGCCGCTCTAGGAGCTGTAATGAAACGGCTTCCATACGCATCCGCCATGTTGGCCGTGCCTGCGGCCTTCTTGCTCCGTCCGCCTGCCGGCGTTCGTTTGGGAACGGCCGAAGGCCCCGCCTTGCGGCGGAGCCCTCGTCGAGGCGATCAGTCCCGGTTGGGGCGAGACCAGATCAGCTGCAGGCCTTCCTCGCCTTCCACCTCGATCAGGGTGGCGTAGATCGGAGCGGGGAAGCTCGGGTCGTCCAGCTTGACCGAGAGGTAGTCGCGGCCCTCGTTGGAGACCTTCTGCCAGGCGGCTCCGAGATCGACGCTACCCGAGTAGACGCGGAAGTGAGGGCCTTTGTCGGAAGGGTTCTCGACGCGGATCAGCTTGGCCTTGACGTTGAGGTTGAGGGTCTTGATGGCTCCGGAAAAGCCGGAGTTGCCGTTTGAGGTGAAAGTGCCGATGGTAGCCATTTGTCGTCTCCTTGAGTTTCTCGGGCCGCGACCACCGCGACCTCGATGGCGGTCGACAGACCGGAGGCGATCGGCCCGCACCCGAAGGGCCGGAACGACAGTGAAGGGCAGCCAGGGCGAGGCTTTCTTGTTCCGCGAGGAATGATGGCGAAGCCAGCAGGGGAAGAAAGTCACGACCGGCTGTTGCGGGTTTGAGAACGAGGCGAAGCGAAGCGAAGACGGCCTTCGGTCAGACCAGCCACATCGAGGACGCAGGTGGTGCGCCCTTCCATGAAACCCCGGCCACGGACGACAGGCGAAGCAAATCGGCATGATCACCGCAACCGCAGCCACGGTGGGGCGCCATCAAGCCCGGCCGTCCACGTCACGCGTCATTGCGAAACGACGGACAGCCACAATCGGAAAGAGACGCACCCGCCTCCTCATATCGGTCGAACGACGACGGGGCCGAGAGGCGAATCTCCAGGAGCCCGGTAATCTGCTGCTTCAAGCAGGAACGGCCGCATAGCAGTCGTCGATAGCCATCTTGGATTGGACGCCGGTACGGGCCGGCTGATCAGGCTTCGGCTCCGGGTTACCGCCCGAACAGGCGTCCGCCGCAAGGCGGGGCCTTCAGCCTGCTGTGCAGTGCCGGTGTAGCCAACGACGCTTGCCAGGCTGGACGATCACACGGCGCACATCCCTTCACATTAACAAATCGAGCTGGCCTGTGCCGTCGACAAACCGACTTCGCCAAGGGGAACGCCGGATCGGTGCAGAAAGACCTCGCCGCCGATACCGCGCAGGCCGGTGCGAGTTGCCCGGTCAACGTCGACAGCATCGGGGACATGCCTCGGCGTCATTGTCACGCATGGATCGCCAGAGGCTGTTGGCGTAGATGGGGCAGCCGATGCAGGCGCTTTTGGGCGGATTCCGAGCCATTGAGTGGCGACCGGATGCTGCAGCGAGCGCCAGCGCGTGAGGCTAACCGGCACGGGATCGTTTCGATCCGCCGGCTGTGGTCGTGCACTGCCAGCGGGTCACGCCGATCAAGACATTGGCGCGCCGGTCGACGGTGCGGGTAGAAGCGGGAATCGATGCCCAACGCTTGCCCTCAGCGGCGTTGAGGCGATTTTCGCGCAGATTGCCGTCCGAGACGAACCGGAAACGGGCAGCTCATTCGGCGATATAGCCAGCGCAAATGCTCGTCGACGGCGACCGGTTCCCAGCGAGCATCGGCGAATATAGCGCAATCCAAAGGCCCGAAATGACCATGTGCCGCCATCAGGGCGAGCGTGGTCGATTGCACACCTGCGCCCCAGACTCAGGACACGAAGGCGGATCAGGGAGGGCTCGGCGCCCTCCCCTTGCAAGAGCGGAGCGCGTAACATCAGGCCGCCCTCCCCAATTCTTCCGCCTGCGGCTGGAATTCGTGGAGATAATTGACCGCGCGTTGCGCGTGGGCGGCTGCCTGAAAGATCGCCCGCTTGTCGCTGCCCAGCAGGCTGGCCCAGCCCTGAATATAGGCGGCATGATCGGGCCTCGGCTCGAGCTCGGGGACGATATCGAGGTCCGCGCACAGCATCGCAGCACCAAGCTCCACGAGCAATTCTTCGCGCGCGCGATCCGTGCGGTCCTCGTGGTAGCGGCTGAGGTCCCTGTTCAGCCGATGAGGAGCCGATGTCCAATGCAGAGTCTCATGCGCGCGCGTAGCGACGAACGAAGCCATGTCCCGGAAAAACTCCGAGGACGGTAACTGCACATGGTCGGAAGAGGGAGAATAGTAGGCCTGGTCTCCGCCATACCGCACCACCGCTCCAGTATTGTCGAAAAAGCGATCGGCATGCTCGATGCGCTGGACAGGATCGGTAACAGGATCGGGCGCCGCGTAGTAGTGGGCCGGCAGACCCTCGATCTGGTCGGCGCAGAACACCGTATAGGCTTTCAGGAACGGAATGCCCCGTTCGACTTCTTCGCCATGAGCATCGGTTTCGGTCCTGGTGAAGCGGCTGGCATAAACCACCATGGAGCCGGTCTCCCCCTTGCGGACATGACCCCCCAGTTCGACGCTCTGCTTGAAGGTTATCCACGTCGGAGAGACGAAGCCTTTCGAAGCGGCCTCCGACCAGAGTAGCAAGGTATTGATGCCCTGATACGGAAGGCCATTGTGGCGTAGCGGGCGCGTGATGCGACCCTTCGCATTGCCCACGCTCCACGGCCTCACCCATGGGCGCACACCCTTTTCCAAGTCCGCAACGATGCGATCGGTGATTTTCGCGTAGATGTCGACGCGGGGCTTGTTGCTCTTCTTGTCCATTTCAAACCTCCATTCGAGGCCGCGCCGATCGCGACCGTCACGAGGTCCGACCGCGGAGGACCGCAGGTCCGCGAACCCGGTCGAGGTTGAATCGGAGGAAGGAGAAGTCTCGCAGCCGGGCCGCAACGGCAGTGGAGGACGGCGAAGCCGTTTCGCGGCCGAGGACCGCAAGCAGGACCATCATTCGTGACGGCCGCGATCGGCGCGGCCAAACCAAAAGGATTTCCTTCTCTTTCAAGGATCTGGAGTCGGATACATTGCGACACGCAAGCAGGCCGGCGCCCCGTAGGGAGCCAGCCTATGGAATCGGGCGGAACCGAAGTTCCGCCCGAAGAGTGTCAGCCCAGAGCCGCCATCTGGAGATCGGCCGCCTGCCGGCTGACGCCCTGGCCGGGATTCTCGGTCTGGCGTTCGTAAGGCTTCCAGCCTTCACCAACGACGTGCTCGTAGGCTGCCACGGCGCCCTCGGCCGCCATGCGCAGCGCATGGGCCTGCAGGCCCATTTCGGCGGCGAATTCGCGCTTGCGCTGGGCCTTGCTGTCGAAGCCGACCGGACCGTCAATGTCTTCGTCGCGGGTGTCATTGGCGAGCTTGGCCGTAGCGTCCTTCGCCTCGGTGACGGCTTTCGAGTAAAACTGGCCTGCTCCATAAGCCGAACCGACATGGGAGCCGACGATCCTCTGCAGGTGGATCTGCATGGCCTTTTCGGAAAGGCCCTCGGAGAGCGTATCGGCCCCATCGATCAGGCTGCGCTCGTGGAATTCGCGGATGCCGTCGCTGTCGAGGACGGGAAGGCCGAAGCTTTCGGAAATGAGGGTGGCCTGGTGGCCATCCGGGCAGCAGAGCCGGACCATTTCGAGGGTGGTGCCCTTGCGGAGCTGGACGACGCGGGCCTTGGTCTTGGTGGAGCGGGTTGAACTGGACATTGAGCTTTCCTTTCTAGCGATGCCCTTCAGGTGTTCCGGCCCTTGCCGGTCTTCCCTGCGGGTGCGGTCAAAAGGAACCGGCGGAAGCTGGACGCTTCAGGGTCCGGAGCCTGACAGGCGAGCGAGGTTGGCTTGCGGACAAGCGAGGCCAGTTCTTCACTGGCCCTGCGCGGGACGCGGGCCAGCCTTGCCGAGATCGGCGGGTTCCGGCCGCTCCGCGGCGCGACAGCGGCCTTGAAGCGGACAGCCGCGGGTTCAGACCGCAGCAAACCCGCCGGGAAGGCCGGCAAGGAGATGGCACGGATACCGGCATGCGGGAGGAAAAGCACCCGGTCGACCCGCGCTGCCATGCCATCGCACGGCCTGCCCAATGACGCCGGGCGTCCGCGGTTTGAACGCCGGCTGCTGCTGGTATAGGTGAGCTGCGCCGGTCCGCCGCTGCGGATCAACTCTTGGCCTGCTCCCATGTCGGGCTGACAGCGCACTGCATTCAATCCCGAGGCGAGGGCAGCAATGACCGATCACACGACGACTACGTCTATGACGACGCGACAGGGGAATGGCGACCAGCGTCGGAGATGGCTGCCATTGCAGCTTCTGCCGGAAGCATCGAAGTGCGCGATGCCGCCGGCAACGTGCTGGCCGACGGCGACTCCGTCGTCCTCGTCAAGGACCTCAAGGTCAAAGGCGCGGGGCAGACCCTGAAGCAGGGCACGGTGATCAAGTCGATCCGCCTCACCGACAATGCCGAAGAAATCGACTGCCGGCATGACGCGATCAAGGGGCTGGTGTTGCGAGCCGAATTCGTCCGCAAGCGCTGACCAGGCCGCGGTATCAGGCGCGCATCAGGTCCGGTGGCAGTCTGGCACGCAGCACCTCGATTGCAGCATCCTGCCTTGCGAGCTTGCGGGAGAGAGCGTCGATCTCGTGCTGCCTCTCCAGTGTGATCGCTGCAAGGTTGGCCCGATATCGTTCGAGAAACATTGCCGGCTCCAGGCCCCTGTCACGTCGATGGCCGGCACATTTGGGTGTGAGCTGCGGAATGATTGCCGTTATCCGCCTCATGATCTGCCGGTCGATCAGATCGAGCTGGCGCTGTGTCTGGCGCCGAGCCTCTTCCATGCGAAAGAGCTGCGCGCGGCGATCGCGGACAGACATTATGTGTCCCTCCGCTGCCACCCAATGAAGCTCGAAGGGCCGCCATAGACGGCGTGGCGATCAGGATCGATGACGAATCCAAAGCGGCCGACAAGGTATTCGTCGGTCGGAACGAGAAAGCGTCGCTCCTCCGTGCCCGGCCCGCGCTTACCGCCGGGGGTCGCGATGACCTCGGTGAACCCGAGTTGATGATCGGAGAGGATCGCCGAGACCACGATCCAGTGGCCGGCGTGCTTGTCGGAGAAGGCACGCTCATCCTTCTTCCAGGATTCACCGGGTCCCAGCACGTTGCCTGTGATCGCTTCCCAGGCGTCCGGGAAGCTGTCCTTCATCGTCCTCTCTGCGCTTCGCGACTCGAAGCTGGTGAACAGGGGCGGAAAGCTGAAGGCAACGATCGCCCAGGCCTCATCCTCCTCATAGGCGCCGCCTGTGACACGGAGCGACCGATGAACCTTTCGGTTGCGCTCGGGCGAAAGAAGGAACCCGCCATGACCGGCCGTCGAGTGAAAAACGACCCCATCGGCATAGACGGTGGCACCCTGCGACGGCCCCCATGGCGTGTGGGCACGGGAGTGGATCTCGCGGCGTCCGAGAGCAGCGCGCTGCTGCTGGTGAAGGGCGTTCTCCTCGACATGCGCGCGAAACGCCGCCTCGTCGGCAAGCTCACCGGCATGGCCGTAGAAATCGCCGCGCGTCCATTCGGCCATGGGCCGGCGGATAAGCCAGCCCGTGACAAGATAGTGCCGGCCATCGGGGGCTGGAGCCATGGCGAAGGCGTGTTCACCGACAAGGGCAACGCAAAGCCCATCGGCGCTTCGGCCAAAAGAAACTCCCGGAAAACCGGGGGTTTCGACGACATGGGTTTCAGAAGTTCGCGCAGTCATGCTGCCGTCCTCCCCTCTACAGTATCCGCCGCTACGGTGTCGGCCGTGAGCTGCTGCAACACGGCGTTCGGATAGCCGTGGCGGGTCAGCCATTCCTCGGCGGCCGTGCGATTGGCGGCAAGATGGACAAGCTCCGCATCGTCGCCGGCGCGGTCGAGCACCACGACGGAGCCGATGGCGGGTCGCTCCTTGACCGAAAACTTCAGGTCGCTGTTCACCGAAAACGTGTTGTAGACACGCAGCACAATGGTTCCCTGACTGCCAAAGTCACCCTTGTGCAGGGTGATCGAGGCGGGCAGCGTCGTACTACCGACGCGGGCCTCGGCCTGTTTGCGGATCAGTCGGCCGCCACCGTTGCGATTTTCCCAGGCTGCGAGCTTCTTGCGATGCCGCTCTGGCGGGCGCGGTGATCCGTCGGAATAAGTCACGATGGATGCGAGTGAAACAAGGTCATAGATCAATTGGGCGGACATAGTTTTCTCCGTGGTGCTCATGGTGGAAACAGAACCGCCGCCGGTGAGGTCACCGGCGGCGGGAATGCGAACGGAAGGAAGAAGGCGCGCGCTGCTATTCGGCGGCCACCTTGTAAGCCTCGATCTGTCCGTCAGTGAGGTCCTCCTCCTGCGGAGCCGGGTCCTCGCCGACGTAGTCGTGCGCGGGCTCGACACCCGCATCGCCGTCGAGCTCGTCCTGGTCCTGCGGCGTGCCGTTGTCCTCAGGCTGTTCCCTGGCCTCGTTCTTCTTCAGCCAGGAAGTGACCTTTTCCGGAGTGGGCGCAAACAGCGCCGACGGGTGGACGAAGCGGCCTTCCTTGAAGTGCTCGACCAGGGCCGCACGGGTATCCTTGACCTTCTGACGGGGCAGGACGGATGTATCCGCGCAGGCGGCTTCCAATGCCGGCCGCGACAGGCATGACAGGAAATCCTCCGTCCCCATGTTGGCCAGGAAGTTGTCGGCGGCGATGACGTCGCCGGCCACGCGGGAGACCACGCCGCTGTCCGAGCGATTCTCCCTGCAGGACAGAACGTCGATCAGCAAGGACCGCACGGCAATGCGCAGCGTTTCCATGTCGAACTCGATCTTGCCGTCCTGGTCGAACAGGCGCGCGGCATGTTCGCCAAGGCCTGCGGCCCCGTAATAGGAGATGTCGCGGGCACCGGATGCCACCGTCACATTCTGGCCGGCGAAAGCGAGAACGAGCAGGGCCATCAGCGTGTCGTCCCCGATCGGTGCGCGCGACAGCGCCTCGTGCAGCGCGTCGGTGCGCAGGTCGCCGATCATCTCCATGCCTTTGCGCGTTACGTCCGGACGCGGCTTTGCCGTAACGACGATATCATCGCCATCGGCCTCAACATCAGCGCCATTCTTGCCCTTGGGCTTTTTGGCCGCCGGCATGCGGTACACGACCGATTGCACCTTGCCGTCGCGGTCGAGATACATGGCAGTGTGATCGGACTTCGACGGCTTACCGTACACACGCTCGGCCTTGGGCGGCAGCTTCGGCTCGCCCCACTGACCGGCTTCCACGATCACACCACGCTTTGACACAGTGTTTGCCATCCACTCCTGCTGCGCGCCAAGGAAGGCCTCGACATCCGTGGTATAGCGGCTGTCCTCGTCGGCCGGAGCGAACAGATCCTCGACCCAGGCAATGCCGTAGGCCTGAGCGAGATCGTCACCGAAGCTGGCGTCGCGCGCGTACATGCGACGCTTCGTCAGGCCCTGCGCCACGCTCCACCACGACACCTGCGGATCGGCCTTGGACGGCTTGTGCTTCTTCCAGACCTCCTTCTGCTCATCAAGCGAAGCCGACGCGATGGTGCGCAACTCCTTCTCGTTGGGCATGTCGCCCTTGGCCATCTGGTCCAACATGGCCGGCAGAACGTTGGCGAGCAGGCGCAGCTTCCTGATCTGGCGGACGGGAAGCGCCAAAGCGACGGCGATCGCTTCCTCGGTCCAGCCGAGCGCGATCAGTCGCTCAATCGCGCGCCATTGGTCGACGGGACTGAGCGATTCATGAGCGAGCGTTTCCGCTAGCGACCGCATTGCGCCACCATCCTCGGCGCGATCGATCACCAGCACGGCGATCTCTTCCAGACCGGCGGCAATCGCCTGCCGCACACGACGATGGCCGGCATCGATGACGTAGCTGTTGCCGCCATCCGTCTGCAGCGCGACGACAGGCGGCTGCACGATGCCGACGGCGCGGATGGTGGCCAGCAGCAGCGCGTCGGCCTGCGGACTGGACTTCGAGCGTCGCGCCTTGTCAGGGTTATCCTTCAGCGCACGCGGATCGACAAACTTCAGTTCCATGGAGATGCTCCTTCAAGGGGTTTGCGGACACCGCCGTTCGCTGTGTCCTTCCTCGTCTTCTTCCCGAAGACATCCCCCGGCCCGCGGAGCGGACGGGCCGGTGCAACCGCGGCCGAGCATCCCTGCCCGGCTGGCCGAGCGGGGCTCTTAGGCCCTGCGCAGGACGACGCGGCCGGGATCGCGAGCGGCGCGGTTGAGCGTCAGCGGCGCCGGCCCGCCCGATCTGCGAGCGGGCTTTATTCTTCCTCCGTTTTCCTTTCCTCATCCCTGCGACGTAGACCGGGGTATGGAGATAAGCGGAAAATTTAGCACGGCAAACTGGAGGTTAACGTCTTTGAACCTACGGACGCCGCGAGGAGCCCTCTAGCGGCTCGAAGCTGTCGCGCTGTGATCATGAGGTCACCCATTCATGGTCAGAAGGTCAGCTACGAACTCGTGCAGGACAAACGTTCCGGAAAGACGTCGACCGGCGAACTCCGAACCATCTGATGGAGGCTACCAGGCAGTCTTTCTCAACCCTTCCACATCGTTGAGCGAAGCCGCGCGCCTCGAACTCTAAAAGATATCGGGCCTTAGCCAAGCATTGCCTTCCCTGATCGCAGGATAGGCGCAGATGGCCAGCCGCGCCATTTTCTCAACTCGGCTCGCTCTATCATGATCATGGTCACGGCTGTTTCGCCACTTCGTAGAGGGCCTTGCCGAACGCCGCGTATGCTGTCTTGTGGACCTCAATCAGCGCTCGCAGGCCGTTGCAGGGTTCTCTGTCTCGGCGCTGCGGCTCCGTGGCGAGAGCCCACAAGGTTTTTGTTCTGTGTTTGTTCTTTCTGAAGAGAAACCCGGCTGCTAGCGGGGACCCCGGTATTGTCCCATTTCGGCACCAAAGTGCTGGCATTGCTCTTGCTTCGGACGTGGTGCCGGTTGATCCCGGTCCTGATCGCGTACTTTGATCAGGTATAGGCTCGCCGGGCTTGAGGTGGTTGGGGTTTCTTCGCCCGGCGAGTTCCGCCACGCTAAGAACAAAGGCCGGCGCCCTCGCTGAAGCTTATCCGAATGGCGCCGGCCACGGGCGGGATTGGGATCCGCCGCGCCTCGACATAGCTGAGTCGTTACGTCGCGTCAGGTGGTCGCGGACACTTTGGCTTTCCGCTTCGCAGGTGCCTTCTTGGCTGATGCGACGGGTTCAGCCTTGCGGCCAAGCCCGATGGACTTCGCCAGTTGCGAGCGCTGAGCGGCGTAATTCGGAGCCGTCATCGGATAGTCGCGCGGCAAGCCCCACTTCTCGCGATAGGCGTCCGGCGTCAAACCGAAGTCCGTGCTAAGGTGCCGCTTCAGGGATTTGAACTTCTTGCCGTCTTCGAGGCAGATAATGAAGTCTGGCGTCACCGACTTCTTCGGGTTGACCGCAGGAGTTTGCGGCTCAACGACAGGCGCGATCGGCGTACCAAGCCCGGACAGAGACATGTGCACGGATGCGATTAGTTCAGGCAGGCCGGTAGCCGGTACAGGGTTCTTACTTACGTAGGCGGACACAATCTCCGCAGTAAGCTCGGCTAGTACTACAGTTGCGGATCGTTTGATTTTCTGATTCAGTTCGACAGGTTATGGAGGAAACCATGTCTGTCGCTTCGTGGTCAGGGTCGTTGTTGGCTTGGGAGCAGGAGCTCTCGGCGCTAAAGGCACGGGTTGGTCGGGTGCTTCCTCGTCGTGAGCTGCGGGAGACAGGCGCAGATTTCCTTGACGGCCTTCTTTCCGGCATTGAGCGCAAGACGGGCTGGCTGATGGCAGAGCAGTCCGGAGCGGGGCGACCCTATCGGATGCAGTCGCTGTTGGGGCGCAGCCACTGGGATGCGGATCGGCTCCGAGACGAGGTTCGCGATTATGTGGTGGAGGCATTGGGCGATGAGGATGGCGTCCTCATCGTCGACGAGACCGGATTTGTGAAGAAGGGCGATCGCTCCGCCGGCGTCGCGCGTCAGTACTCGGGAACGGCGGGGCGGATCGAGAACAGCCAGATCGGCGTGTTCTTGGCTTACGCGAGCCGCTACGGCCAAGCGCTGGTCGATCGTCGGCTTTATCTGCCGGAGAGTTGGACAAAGGATCGGGCGCGATGTGCCAAGGCGTCGATCCCGGAGACGGTCGAGTTTGCGACCAAGCCGAAGATGGCGCGCGCCATGGTCGAGGCGGCGCTCGATGCCGGCGTCCCGTGCGCTTACGTTCTGGGCGACGCTGTCTACGGGGCGGACAGTAGCCTTCGCCGGATGCTGGAAGCTCGCGAGCAACCCTATGTCTTGGCGGTTCGCGGCGCTCACTTCATGCGCCGTGGAGGGGATCATCGGTTTGAGGAAACATCGCCCGAGGAACTGGCCGGCGAGCTCGCGTCCGAGGACTGGGTCTGTCATGCGGCAGGTGAAGGCGCCAAAGGGCCTCGGGTCTACGACTGGGCACGCATCCGCCGCCCTTGGACGTCAAAAGGTGGATTTGAGCATTGGCTTCTCGTTCGCCGCAAGCGATCGACCTCCGGAGAAAAAGCCTACTATCTGGTCTTCGCCCCGCCCGGTTCCTCCTTGGCCGAATTGGCGGCAGTGGCCGGCCTGCGCTGGGCAATAGAGGAGTGCTTTGAGCGTGCCAAGGATGATCTCGGACTTGATCATTGCGAAGCTCGGTCCTGGCACGGATGGCATCGCCACATGAGCCTGTGCATGGCTGCCCTGGCGTTCCTATCCAAGCTATCGGCTGATCTTCGCCGCAGCGCATGGAGCAAACCGAACGAAACGAGTCCAAAGGAGCCAATCGCCGCCTGATCCGGATGGCTGCACTCGTCCCGAGCGTCCCCGAGATCCGCTATCTCCTCGCCCGGATACTCATCTTTCCACCGACACAAAAACCCTTCATCATCGCATGGTCGCTATGGCGACGACGACATCAGGCTGCAGCTACCATCTCCCACTACAAACGGTGCGGATATCCGCAACTGTAGTACTAGAGCATTTTCCGTGAACGCCGAGTCAGATTTGGGATTCACGCGGTGGCGGAAGTCTGTTTCATTTTCCCTGTGATTCGCAGGGAGATGACGATGACACGCAGCTTGAGTGCGGACCTTCGCGGTCGGGTGATTTTGGCGATATCGGAGGGTGTTTCGATGCGAGAGGCAGCACGCCGGTTCCGGATCGGGATTGCTACGGCGGGGAACTGGTATCGCCGCTATCGCGAGACGGGTGAGATGGCGGCACGCAAGCAGGGCCAACCGTCGCGCTCGAAGCTTGATCCTCACGAAGCCTTCATCCTCGGCCTGATCGAGGAGACGCCCGACATCACTCTGGCGGAGATTGCCGAGAGGCTGGCGGCCGGGCATGGCGTGCGCGTGGTTCCTTCGACGATCTGGATGTTTCTCGACAGGCGCTGCGTCACGTTTAAAAAAAGACGGCGCATGCCAGCGAACAACAGCGCCCCGACGTCAAGGCGCGCCGTTGCGCCTGGTTCGACGGCCAGCTCGATCTCGACCCCGAGAAGCTGATCTTCATTGATGAGACTGCCGCCTCCACCAAGATGGCGCGGCTGCGCGGGCGGGCCAAACGTGGCGAACGCTGCCGTGCGCCGGTTCCTCATGGTCATTGGAAGACCACGACCTTCACCGCTGGACTGCGGCTGAACGGCCTGACCGCACCGATGCTGCTCGACGGGCCGATGAACGGCGCCGCCTTCCTGGCCTATGCCGAACAGGTGCTCGCACCTGAACTTTCTCCCGGCGACATCGTCGTCATGGACAACCTGCCGGCTCACAAGATCACCGGCGTTCGCGAGGCCATCCAAAGGACCGGCGCACGGCTTCTGTTGCTGCCGCCCTATTCGCCCGACTTCAATCCGATCGAGATGGCGTTCTCGAAGCTCAAGGCCCTACTCAGAAAAGCAGCTGCCCGCTCCATCGATCAACTCTGGTCCGTCATCGCCGACTGCCTCGACGCCTTCAAACCGGCCGAATGCCGAAACTACTTCGAGGCAGCCGGATATGACCCGGTGTAAGTCGAATCTGCTCTAGTTCGGCGGTGCGGTGGTCGGATTCTTCTGTCAATGTGTCGGTCCTTTTGTCTGATTTGTCCCATCTCTATTTGAGCAATGTCCAGTACGCAACCGGCCTGATCTATTCTAGGCCAATGATGGCGGCCGGCTTTGCGGCGCTGGGCAAGAGCGACGCCGAAATTGACGCGTTCTTTTTGGCCGTGACTAAAGCTGTAGACCAAAAAAGGCGGCCCGTCAGCCATCCAAGTGACGGGCCGATTGCATGCGGATTAGCTAAAATAACGGAACGTCCGACGGACAAGTACGGAACCAAAGCGGTTACGTCAGACCTTTGCTCGCATGGCGCAAGACTTTCGTCCTGCCGTCTTATGTTGAAGAACGGAAGTTGATCGGCACGACATAGGGCCATCCGCAACGGATCGATAGCAAACTGAATTTAGGCGGCTATGGTGTGAACGCGGAAGTCGGGTCAGATCCGCTTGAAGTCCTTAAGCCCTAGGCGTATCCGCTGGCCTTCCGCGAAGGCAAGGGCGACCGATTCTAGGTCGAATGATCGGGTAAGTTCTTCGCCGTTCCCAACAACACGGACGAACCACTCGCCCATGGCCTCGACTATCTCAACGGACGTGTGGTTTGCGCCGCCTTTGGTGTCGTCCATCGCAACTGCCTCGTGTCTGGATGGGGACAAGACGAAACAATATGACTGCTCGCCTTTGAAGCGCTAAAAGGCCGGCGCCTGCTTTTGCGGGGGGCTCTGGCAGGCGCCGGCCGGACGGTCCAATCAGGTCCGCCGCGATGATCCAGTTAGCTGATTCTTGACGTTGCGTCATCTGGTCTGGCTGGGCGGAGCCGAGCATGACCGAAACGTGGCATCAACATGGGTAAGCAGTTCGGCGCGCCTCCTGCATCGCCTGCACCCGAGCGGCCTTGAACCTTTGCCGCCGGTCAATGGCTGACAATGATCGGCAGCCTGTATCGAGCTTGCTATGCGGCTGCACGCGGATCCTGGCCATCAATCGAAGACGCAAGATCGGTTTCGATTTCAGCAAGCCGCCCGCGCTTCTCAGCCAGTTCACCAGAGAACCCAAACTCGCCGCCCTCACGCGAGCGATAGGAGGTGAGCCGGCGCTCGGCATCCTCAAGACGCTGGCGGTATCGTTCCTGCTCGCCCTCAAAGCCGGCCAAGGGGTGCTCGAGGCGAGAAATCGCACCAAGCGGCGTGGTGGTCACCGGCAGCTCGATCTCATCATCGGCGCCGGTGCGCATCAGCCTGGTGGCATAGCGGTAGCTGTCCTTGCCGAAACGCTCGCCGGAATATTCGCAATCGAACCCGCCGATGGAGGCGATAGTGGTTTCGCCTTCCTTCTGAAGCTGCACGAGAGTCAGGATTTCCTTCATCAGCGCACGACCGGCGAGTTTGCGCTCCATGAACGCGTCGCCCCCGACCACCATGCTGAACCCATCGCCGGTCGTCGGCACGAGGCGCTCGATGTCCTTCCCGACCTCTCCGATGCGCCGGGTTGAGTATTCGATGTCGCGCTCGGCGTCGCGGATCTGCCGTCGAACGGCGTGCTCATCATCGATGTGGGCCGCGCGAAGGCGCTCCAGACGGGCAATGTCTGCCTCCAGACCTGCCTTCTGCATCAGACGCGGATCGCCAGAGGCGATCGCCTTGGCCATCGCGAACTGGTTGGCCTGCCCCTCACCCATATCCTCCAACCGCCGAATGGACGTGTCTCCGGACAGAGCGGCCGCGACGAACCGGGCCTTGCGCTCGTTGTTCTGCCACATCTGGGCGTCCATCGATCCTTCCGTAGCGTAGGCGAAGATATCGATGACATCGTGCTGGTTGCCCTGCCGCAGGATACGACCTTCGCGCTGCTCGATCTGGGAGGGAAGCCAGGGCACATCGAGGTGATGCAGCGCCTTGAGGCGAAGCTGCGCGTTGACGCCGGTGCCCATCGTGTCGGAAGAGCCGACTAGGAACCGGATTTTTCCAGCGCGCACATCACCGAACAGGCGCTGCTTGGCTTCCGACTTCTTAAAGTCCTGCATGAAGGCAATTTCCGATGCCGGAACGCCCCTGCGGATCAGCTCGTCGCGAATCCAGCGATAGGCCGAGAAGCCTCTGGTTTTCTCGACGCTGATCGTGCCGAGATCGGAGAAAATCATCTGCGCTGCGCCCGCAAGCTCGAACGGCTTGCCGTCGGCGCGGACATAGCTGCTTTGCGCTGTTTCTTGCCAGATACGGAAGGCATTACCGATCAGGCCGTTGAGCTTGTTGTCCGTCTCATTGTCATTGTCCGGATCGACCAGGCGCAGGTCGATAGCAGCGTGCCGGCCATCGGTGATAACCGAGAGCAGGATGTCGTCACCAGGTTCTGCCGGACGGTCGCGTTCCTCGATGGCCTTGATGCGGGCGTCGAGCACCATCTGGTAGCGCTTGAAGGCGGCGGACGGCTTGGCGGTGATAATCTGACGTGCGCCGGTCGAAAGCGCCGGCACCTTCACATATTCCCGAAGGTCTTGCGGCATCACCACATCCGCGAAAGAGCGGAACATGGCGATCAGCTCCGGCACGTTGACGAAGGTGGCGAAGCGCGTCACCGGCTTGTATTTGCCGGATGGCTGCAATTCGAGTTCAGTCGTGACGTCGCCGAAGGTCGAAGCCCAGGCGTCGAACTCGTGCAGGCCGCGCCGAAGCAGCGCCTCGTAACCGAGATAGCGCTGCACCGAGAACATCTCGCCAAGCGTATTGGTGATCGGCGTGCCGGAGGCCAGCACGAGCGCCCGGCCCGGATTCTTCGTCTCCACGAAGCGAGATTTGACATAAAGGTCCCAGGCCCGCTGCGAGCCGTTTGGATCGACGCCCTTGAGCGTCGACATGTTGGTGGCGAAGCTGAGCTTCCTGAACTCCTGGGCTTCGTCGACGATGATCTGGTCGACGCCGATCTCGGAGATGGTGAGCAGCTCGTCCTTGCGGGTCGCCAGCGCCTCCAGCCGTTCCTTGAGCCCCTCCTTCAGCCGCTCAAGGCGCTTGCGCGAGACGCGGTCGTCGCTCTCGACCTTGGTCAGCAGCGTCTCGTAGAGTTCCAGTTCGTCGTGGATCATCTGTTGCTCGAATGCCGACGGCACACCGATGAAGCGGAAGGCGCTGTGCGTGATGATGATCGCGTCCCAGGCGGCGGTCGCCGCCCGTGACAGGAAGCGATGTCGCTTGTCCTTGGAAAAATTCGTCTCATCGGCCACCAGGATTCGCGCGGTCGGATAGAGCGCCAGAAATTCGCGGGCCGCCTGTGCAAGGCAATGGCCGGGAACGACCAACATGGCCTTGGCGATCAAGCCAAGCCGGCGCTGCTCCATGACGCCCGCGGCAATCGTCATGGTCTTGCCGGCGCCGACGGCATGGGCGAGGTAGGTCGAGCCGGCAGAGACGATGCGCCAGATGCCGCGCTTTTGGTGCCCATAAAGAAAAGGCGCCGGAGGCGCCTGGAAGTCGCAGGTGATCCCCGTTGAATCTTCGGGGAGCGATGTTGTTGAAGCGGTCATTGTAGACCCGCGCCAGGCGGTCGGTCCGGTCGGGATCGGACCAGATCCAGTTCTGGAAAGCGGTCTTGATCTTCTGCAGCTTTTCCTTGGCGGCTTCCGTATCCACAACATTGAGCACGCGCTTTTCAGCATGGTCCTCCTTCACCGTATCGAAGATCTGCGGTACCCGGCTGTTCAGTGCGTCGGCTATGAGCTCGCCGGCATGACGGCGATCGGTGCCCCATTCGGACGTGCCGGCCGCCATCCATCCCAATTGCCGCGCCTCTACGGTCCACGATGCCAGCTCCGGCATATGATGGATCCTGATCTCGGCACCCATCGTCTCCTTGACGAAGGCGACGACATCGGCGGCGGGGATCCAAGGTGCGCCAAGACGCGCCGTAATATCGGAAGGCCGAAGATCGGCCGGCTGAACCTCGACCAGGGCACGAACATTGCGCTCGAAGACGGGGTCGAGTGCGGCAGCGGCTTTTGCGGCCTTGAGCTTGTCGCGGACCTGACCGGAGAGATAGGCGTCGGCCGTTTGCCAGGAGCCGGTCTCGGGATCCCGGTAAATGGCGTCGCCGAGTTCGGAGATGACGTCATCGACATCCTCATGCAGCAGCTCGGCGATGTGACCGATCTCAACATGGCCGCGTTCGTTGAGCACGACGGCAAGCGCATCGGCGGCACTTGTGATGATGGGTGCCGCGGGCGGCGCGATGACGCGCTCGGTGAAAATCGGACCCGGCCGGGCGGTATTGGTTTCGAGATCGTAGTCCTCGATGGAGGCGACCAGCCAGCAATCGGGATCGTCGAGGAAGGGCTGCAGGTTCGGCCGGCGATGCACTTCGCGGACCTCGCCGGTCTCGGCGTCCTCGCTGGTCGAAACGACGGTCGTGTTGATCGGGCCGAAGGCGCGCACAAAATTCGACCAGGCGATGCGCAGCCTGACCTGGGCCGGCTTCCAGGGCCGGTCGAACTCCTGGGCCTTCAGGACTTCACGCACGGCATCACGGATCGGGATCAATTTGCGGATGATACGCGCGTGCTTTTCCGGCACACCTTCAGCCGCGCTGCCCTTGCGCACCGTGATGATCACAGCAGCGCCATCGATCATTTGCGCGAGGGCGGCATTTTCCGCGACGAAGAAACTGCCCTCGCGCACGCCGGCGCCTTCTGGCAAGGCATCGACGATATCGGCACTGGGCTCGGCGTCATGATCAATTTCGTCCGGCTCGCCGTCATAAATTTCTTCCGGAAGGAGGGAGATCGCTGCGGTGAGCGCCCGCTCCAGATCGACACCGGGATGGGGCAGGCAGGAATAGGCCTCGCCGTAAGGCCCCGAGATCGTGGCATGCGTGCCGAGCACGAAATCCGGGTGGCGCGCGAACCAGCGGTTCACGCGGATCGCGCCTTCATCGTGCGTCGCCTGGCGGACTTCCTCGATGTCGAGCCAGGACAGATTACCTTCGGGCTCGGCGACCTTGCGCTTGCGGAAAAGAGGATGTCGACCACGACGTCCGTGCCGGCGTCAGTTCGGAAACTGCCCTCGGGCAAGCGCATGGCGGCAATCAGGTCGGCCGACTTCGCAATGTGCTTGCGCGCGGTGCTGTCTGCCTTGTCCATCGTGCCTGAGCTGGTGACGAAGGCGGCAAGAGCCCCCGGCTTCAGCAGATCGACCGAACGGGCAATGAAGTAGTCATGCAGCCGCAATGCCATCGACCGATACGCCTGATCGGAGCGCACGGTTCGATCAGAAAACGGAGGATTGCCGATGGCGAGGTCGAAGCTCGCCGGCAACTCGGTTCGGGCGAAATCGCCGGCTATGATCCGCGCTTGCGGCTGCAACAGCCGGGCGATGCGGGCGGTGACGGGATCGATTTCGATCCCAGTGACATGGGAAACATCGCGCAACGACTGCGGCATCAGTGCCGGAAACAGGCCGGTTCCGACGCCTGGTTCAAGAACCCGACCGCCGCGCCATCCGAGACGCTGAAGGCCTGACCAGATCGCCCGGATGACGAACTCCGGGGTGAAGTGGGCATATTGGGTGCAGCGCGCGAGCGAGGCATAGTCGATCTCGCCGACAGCATCTTCCAGGTCCGAGCCGATCTCGCCCCAGCCCTTACGGAATTCGCTCTCGCCGGGACGGCGGAAGATACCATTGGCAAGGTCGGAAGCGCCGAAGCCGGTGAACCGGATCAGCCGCTCCTGCTCCGCGCGCGTGGCAGAGCGCTCATCGGCCTCGATCTCGGCGGCGAGCCGGATCGAAGCGATGTTGTCGCGGGCCCGATCCTTCCAGCTACGGGCCAGCCCACGATCGCCGGCAAGATGAAAGTTCAGTCCATGACCCCGTCGAGGCTTCGACGTCGGTTGCATGGCTGCAACCGCCGGCGTGACCGGCGAAGGCGCGGAAGAATTGGGATCATCGTCATCGCCCGGCCCGAAGTCAGCCGCGAAGGCGGTGACGCCAAGGCCAAGTCCGGACGAAATGGCCGTGCTGCCTAACAGGTCGATGGTAAGGGGTCGTCATGAGCCATGGAAAATCTCCTTGGATTTGAGGGCAAGCGCGAGCACGCGGACGCCGTTGGCGGCCGCGTGAAAGGGCTGGCGGGTTTGCTGGGATTACTGGCGGGTTTGCTGGGGTTAGCGGGCGATCAGCGAGAGCGAGACTTCGGTCTCGGTGAGCTGCACGTTGAGATGCGTGCAGCGAAGGTTGCGATCGAACAGCGGGATCAGTTGCTCGGCGTCGATGAATTCGATGCCGTCGTCGCCGCCGAAATGGCGCTGCTTGTAGTGAAACCAGTCGGGGTTGCCGATCGGGTGGCATTCTTCGGAATAGCAAAGGAGCGCCTTCTGGCCCTCGGCGAGCTTACCATTCGAAAGCACATACACGCCCTCGTCTCCGACCAACCACAGGCCGGGGATCTCGCCCTGGCCGGGCTTGAGGCCATAATAGGGATTGCGAAAACCGCCATTGGCGGCGGCATCGGTTTTTCCGCGCTCGATGACCTTGCGAACTGCAAGAATGGGAAAAGTGAACATCGCATCCCCCTCACGCGGCAACGGCCAGGGGGAGATGGCGCAGATGCACCGGCAGCTTGGCCGCGATCTCATCATCGGTGAGCTCGTCGAGCAGCTTCAGCATGGTGCCCTGCCGGCCGCCATAACAGAGCACCGTGCGCTTGCCTCGATGCTTCGGCAGCCAGCGGTCCCCGGCATAGCCACGGTAATCGTCGTGCGTGGCGCTCCAGATGTGCTCCAGCCGCTCTTCGCGCGTCATCGCCTTCACCGGCCAGGACTCGCGCTCGACGATGGCATACCGCATTTCGGCAGGCGATCGCGCCACATTCAGATCGCAATAGGCATGATAGTAACGCGTTCCGCCGTCGATGCGCAGTGTGTAGAAGACGCTGGTGATGCTATCGGTAAGGAACTCGCGTAGCGCGAACATCTCGCCTCGCATCCAGAGCGGTGGCAGAATTTCCAGCATGTAGTCGTGCTCGACGCGGCCGACTCCAAACCACTCGCCGCTATAAAGAGATCCGGCATCGACGTGATCCCGGTTCGGGCGCTGCGCATGGCGGTCGAACAAACGGAACATCTGCCGGCGGTCGGCAATGCCCTGGTAGACTTTACGGATGGGAGAAAAAGGGTTCATCGGCGGGCTCCTTCGGCCTCGTCGGGCTGACCTCGTGGATGCCCATCATCTTCAGCCCTTCATGACCCCTTCCCCGCGGCCGCCTCTCCGTCCGGGCGGGTCAAGGGCCGGCGCAGCCGGGCGAAGCTTCACCCTTGCACGCGACCGGCGGGCATGCGGCAGCCGGGTTCCCTTTTCTTTTCTCCCTTCTTGCCCTCCCCAATTTGACGGTGCGAACCGGCTGTCATGGCCGCGTGACGCACCCTTTCAAGTTGACATGACCATGGCAAAGCGGGGCGGCGATCTTCAATTCTGCAGCGGCAGTTGAGTGATCGGCACCGTCAGGGGGATGCCGCGTCCTGCAGCATCGCGTTCCAGTCTTCGGCGAGCGGCTTTAACCGCTCAAAGTCGCAGGCGAGCTCGCCGGCAAGCTCACGCAGCCTCGATACGAATGTCTCACCCTGCGGGTTGGCGTCGGTGGCCGCTACAAGCCGCGTGTTCGGCCTTCCTGCCAACAGGCGAAGAGCCGTGTCCGTCGCCGGCGACCAACCGCCGCCGGTGCTGGCATACAGCGTGTCGCGCCGGATCCGTTCGATCGCGGCCAGGCTCATGGCGTCGATCGCCGCTTCGGTGACGCAGATGCGGGTGGCTGTCACCGTCCCCAACCGGAACAACACCTTGCCGCCTCCGGCCGCAAAACCACGCCATTGTGGGCCGCGCTCCTCCCAGCCGGTGACGATACCGGCCGCGTCGCTGTGGGCGGCCCACATGCTGCCGCGCGGGCCTTCCCTCAGAACGTCCTGAGCGATCGCTGTCGCGATGACCTGTTCGGGAATGTGCCGCTCATCGCGCAGATAGCGCCAGGTCGCCGACCCGCGCCACGGCTTGCGTCGCGCCGCCCATCGTTCCGTGACGGAATAGTCGGGTTCGGTCTCCCGGGACTGCCGTTTCCATTCGGGCTCGCTCGGCACGAATCCCACAAGCGACGCTACCTGCACCAAGGCATCCAGGAAATCGCCGCCATCCAGATGCTGCACCAGCAAATAGACATCGCCCTTTGCATCCGACAAGGGGTCGAACCATCCCTTGCCGTCATGGATGACAATGATGATATCGTCGCCACGACGGTATTTGACCGCTTTGCGCGTGCTTTCCTTGAGGTCGACCGTGAAGCCGCTGGTCTCCAGCACCGCCGCACAGCCGACCCGGCCGCGCAGCGCTTCTATATCCGTCTTTTCCATTTTTTCTCTCCCGGCAGCCTTCCGGCCGGCCTTTCTCCAAGTCTATTTCTTCCACACAATTCGCGGAACACTCGGCGACCGCCGCGAAGAGCAAAGGGCGCAAGGGCGCGGCTTCCGCCGCGGCGCAGCCTCCCTTGCGGCCTGCCGCTCGCAAGCGGCACGCCCTGGCATAGATGCCGGTTCAATGAACCGGCCGGCCTCCTGTGTATGGACAGTATTCGGCGATCGCCTCGACCTCGTCGCCGTCGAGGTCTTCGGCAGGGAGAACGCCGTACTCGTTGTCATTGACCTTGAAGAGGATGACCGGCGTCATCAGGGTGCGAGCGAGGTTCCAGGCGTGGCTCTGAGCGAGGCTGAGTTCGTGCGACATTTGTTTGGCTCCCGTGTTCGCGGGGACCATTCCCCGCTCGACAGGCGCCCGTCGGGTCCAGCCGGGACCGCGATCATCGCGATGGCGAAGCCTTGAGCGACGGCACGCTTGCGTAGTCCGACCCCGAAGCGGGTTGATCGGCAAGGTCCGGGCTGGAACAAGGGAATTAAGCCGAAAGAGCGGGAAATGGGCTCTGCACAGGAGCCAAGTCACTCGCCGCGAAACCTCGCGGATTCATGCCTGCAGCACTTGCGGCTGACTTATCCCGGCTTCAACAAGGTTTAGGCGAAAAAACCGTTCTCCCTGTTCCGACGATGCCGCCACGATAGTGGCGTCCGCACAAAGAACTCCATCAGGGCACACCATGGCCGACGAGAATACGAGAGGCACATCAGCCTGATCGGGCTGACCGCCGATAAGTTGTCGCCTGGGATTGGCAGTGAAGGAACTTCAGATGCTGCGTATCCAGGTCGCTGTATCCCGATCAAATCACGCTTCGCTCGGTAGCTGCCCCTCGAGGAGCGCGGAGGCTATCTCGTCCTTAGTCCAGCCGGATTCCGCCGCGTGCTGAACTAATTGCTGGAGGGCCGGCTCCAAGGCGAACTGGCATTGAAGGCCGCGGTCCGGATGGTCGACCGGGCAGCTTGGTTGCACGATAGCAATGTTTGATTGCTTCATTGCAGGCCATGGGCTCTCGCCCCGCTCCTTTAGCCAAACCAGGCGCGCCAGCTCACACGTTCTTCGTGCGCGGCTCGGCAACCGCCTCATCTTGTCGACCAGCTGCTCCAGCGATCCCGCGCGTTCCAACTCCTTAAAGAAATGACGCGGCGTGACGCTGCCCAGCCCGTGGGAGCCGACAGGCCGGTGCCGTCCGACCTCACGATCACGGTGCCGAGATGTTTTGTCAGTTCCGTCACGTGGCCGCTGCTGTGGTCGCGCACGAAGGATGGAATCACGTCGTGCAATTGTCATTCGTTGCCGCGACTGGTTATATGGTTGCCGCCGATAGTCAAAAGGGGAGCTTCCATGAATCCGATCAGACAGGTTCTCAACGTCCTGCTCCCCATCCGCCGAATTTCCGGCAAGAGCCCGGTCCGCTACAGGACAACCGCCCAAGCTCTTTCGTCGGCAATCCGGATCACACGCCGCCGCAAAGCTGTCGATCTTGCTGCATCATTCGCCACTGGATCTGTAATCGAGGAGATCGAAAACAGTTCTTTGCCTTGGGAATTCCTGAAGGACAGATCCCACGATGCTGCCCCGGAACCGACGCCTGCCATGGCCAAGAAAACTGTCGGAAATTCCGATGAGTTCGCGGAGTGGCATCGCCTGCTATCAAGATGAAAGCAGACCGCATTGCCTCACGAAAAATGTTGCCGGGTGGCGTCCGTTGCCTCACCTCGTCACCGTTGGCATACGAGAAAAAACCAGACCATCGCCGGCAAAGTGCGGGTCGTGCCATTCATGTATTTAGCTACTGACCAAACGGCTTCGCAGCAATGCAAAGAATGTCGTCTATCCGGACAGGTTTCCCGATTAAATAGCCTTGAGCTTCGTCACACCTGACGCGGCGAAGATAGTCGAGCTGTTCGGGAGTTTCGACGCCTTCGGCCGTTACCTCGATTCGAAGCTCGTGCGCCAGTTCAATCAGTGATCTCACAATCGCGGCGCAGTCCACATCGGTGAGCATATCCTGGACAAAAGATCGGTCGATCTTTAGCCGCGAAAGAGGCAATTTACGAAGATACGTGAGTGATGAAAAGCCAGTGCCAAAATCGTCAAGCGCGACTGTGATGGATAGAAAACTCAACGATTGTAACAATGAAATAGCGTCTTCAAAATCGGAAATCAGCACCGATTCGGTGATCTCGACCTCCAGTCTTTGGGGCTCCAAACCGGCTTCAGCCAAGGCCATTACAATTCCATCCAGCAAGGCCTTGTCCTTAAGCTGCACTGCCGACAAATTGACGGAAACCCGCAAGTCGCGCGGCCATTGTGCCGCGGCCAAGCAAGCCGTCTTGGCGGCCCAATGTCCGATGCCGTGAATCAATCCGGTTTCTTCAGCGATAGGAATGAACTCCGATGGAGGAATCGCGCCGAGGGTCGGATGCTGCCAGCGCAGAAGCGCTTCAAAACCGCGGATGCGATCGCTCCCGAGGTCGAGAAAGGGTTGAAATGCAAGCCAGAGCTGGTCATTGGCGAGCGCAGATGCCAGATCGCGCTCAAGGGCATGGCGCCTTGCAGCAGCTTCATCGTCATTTGCGCTGAAAAACTGGATGGAGCCCGCCCCCCGCGTCTTGGCCCTGTATAGCGCGGTATCGACGCACCGCAGGAGCTGGTTGGTATCCAAACCGTCAGTGGGCGCCAAAGCGATGCCGATAGAGGCCTTACAATATATTTCGCGGCCTTCGATCAAGAACGGCGCGCGCATGACATCTATGATCTGTTTAGCCAGGGACCTGATTTGATCTGGCCTGATATCGCGTGGAGCGATTATTGCAAATTCGCCGCCCTCCAACCTAGCAATGTCATCGCTCTCCCGCGTTGATTTGCGAAGTCTCGCAGCCACTTCGACCAAAAGGGCATCCGCCATTGCTCGACCAAAGTGATCATTCACCTCGTCGAAATTATTCAGATCGAACAACAGTAACGCAAAGTGTCGGTCAAACTGCTTTGCGTCCAGCAACGCGCTCTCGAGCCGCTCATTGAAGCTGAACCGGTTTGGCAGACTCGTTAGAACATCCCTGCGAATGGCATTTTCACTTTCCGCTTGTAGAACGAAGCGTTGGGTAAATTCGGACGCGTGAGCAAGCACTGCACGAAACAGCGTGATGGCGTAGCTCACTATCAGGATTGCGACGGGCAGATTGACGGCGTCTCCACCCGCACAATGGCAACCGCCGAACCGACGAAGATCGGTAGCGTATACGCGATGGCCGCAATAGGAATCGTGTAAAAGGAAGCGGCACCGCCTGCGATCATCCCTGCGCTCAGGCAGGTGATGACGACCTGGGCGGCACTTGTTGCCCCACTGAAGAACAGAATGGGAAGTGCGCCCCACCAAGTACCGAACAGGAAGGCGTTCCGCACCAGGTTTTGCGTAGTCCGGCGAGACACCGACCTTGGTTTGACTGACCGAAACGATGATCTCGCTCTCAAGCCCACGAAACCAGCGGCGACGATGATCCCACTCGCCCAGACGATGGCTTTCGTCTGGTCGGGCGAGCCCCAAACCGCCATAACAAGAGTGGCTGCATTGAGTATATTCGCAACCATGCCAAGAAGGGTATTGCGAAGCACGATACTGACCTGCTCCGCTCTAATGCGGCCGGCAAGTGGTTCGATCGTCGAGGGCCCGCCAAAAGCCCGCAGGTCGCCCGCCAGAAGGTCACCGAGCCTTGCGGCAGACAGACGCTGCATCACTCTTTCACCCCCCGCGCTAGAGTAGTCGCTGCGTGTTGATCCCCTACCGAACAATTCGGTAAAAGTAAATTTCAACCGCAAATTTTGACAACCCAGTTCGAAAGCCCCGAACGCCCGCCGAACCTTTCGCACCGGCCCGTCCGCGCGCCATCGGGGACCCAAGGCTCCGCCTGCTCCGGCGGTCAAGCCAACCTGGCCTTCGAATTGTATGGTCGAGGCGAGGCTGAATGAGGAGCGAGTCTCGGATGAATTCCCCGGTGATTTTCACGAGCCGCATTCCTCGTGCCTGCCGAGACGGCAGATTACGGATTTTCCAAAGGATATACATATGCCGCTCAAATTGCGCTCGCCTTGGGCGGCGCGGGCTGGGTCACCGCCTGGTCGGGGGTTGGCGTGAGCGTACAGCTGGCGAGCCCGCGCTGGGTCGTGGGGCGGACCATCTCGATCTATTATGCATTGATAGACGGCGGCATCGCTGCCGGCAGCTGGGTATGGGGCACGGCTTCCCAGAACTATTCCCTGACCTTGGCGCTGGAGGGTTCCGCTGGAGCCCTGTTGCTGGTCGCCGCAGCCGGCGTGCTGTTTCCTCTTCGCGAGCGCCACGAGTCCGAGCCCGATTCTTTGGTGGAATTCGACGCCCCAGCTGTCGCTCTCAATCTGAAACCAAGAAGCGGCCCGATCGTGGTCAAGGTCGAATATCTGATAGCCGAAAGAAATGTCGAGGCCTTCCTCGACCTCATGCGGCAGCGCAGGCATGTCCACAGCCGCGTCGGCGCTCGGAACTGGACGCTCCAGCGTAACCTTCAGAAGCCTATGCAATGGACAGAAACGTTCCGCACGCCGACCTGGACGGACTGGACGAGCGTGTCTTCCAGTTGCATGGGGGAGAGGAAGTGCCTCAAATGACGCTTGCGATTGAGCGTCCGACAAGCTCGGCCCGCAAACCCTATCAGTCAATCCTTCACCTTCCCCGTCATTGAAGCCCGACCGGCCCATATCACCCGTGATCGCTAACGTATGGCGCTCAACCGAAATGGGCTGGATCACATCGCCGTGCCGGTGGTCCCGGAACTAGAGGCCCGGGCTGGCCTCAAGGAAATCACCCCCCGCTCAACGCGGATCCTCACCGAAACGGGTTCGTCCAACTTATAAAGAATTACCCGACATTATCATCTCGTACACTGCGTCTCCTCAAAGGGATTCCACCAGGAATGCGTGCAGGGTACTCAGGAGCGCGGATTGGTGGGTTAAAGTGCTGCATCTCCAGAACACTATTCTCGAAATGATCGCCAGGGGTGAAACGCTCGAAGCAACGACGGACCGTCTTTGCCACCGGATCGAGAAACTGTTGCCGGGCGTCCGGTGTTCCGTCCTGCGCGTTGACGGCAACGGCTTGTTGCATCCCCTCCCAGGGTCCAGCTTCCCGAATGAATATATGGCTCTTCTCGAAGGCCTGATGATCGGTCCGCTTATGGGCTCCTGCGGCAGTGCGGCCTATCTCGGAAAAGCCGTGGCTGTGAAGGACATCGCGACCGACCCGCGCTGGATCGGCTTCAAGGAGCCGGTCCTGGCGCTGGGCCTGAAGGCCTGCTGGTCGAGCCCGGTCTGCGATGCCGCGGGCGCTGTGCTCGGCACCTTTGCCCTGTACTTTCCGGAGAAACGCGGCCCCACCCCTCGCGAGGAGAAGGTTGTCGCCTCTTGTACCTCCCTGTGCGCCATCGCGCTTGAGCGTCACCGGCGGGTCGTCGAGCGAGAGCACGGCGCCTATGTCGATGCCCTCACCAACCTGCCGAACCGGGCGAGTTTGGACGTCGCCCTGGAGCGGCTGTCCTTTGGCCAACCGAGCGCCTGGGCGGTCCTGATCATCGACCTCGACAACCTGAAGACCATCAACGACACCTTCGGCCATGCCGCCGGCGATGCTTTGCTACAGGCGGTGGGGTCACGTCTCGCCGAAAGCGTAGCGCCTGACCGTGTGTTTCGCATGGGCGGCGACGAGTTCGTCGTAATCCTTCAGCGAGCTGGCGCGCCCTCCGGCATTGAAAGCACGGCGCGTCATATTCTCGACACTCTGGCTGTGCCCGCCGATTGCGACGGGCACATGATCCTGGCACAGGCTACCATCGGCGGCGCAGTGCTGTCGGCGGGGGACATCGATGCGAAAAGCGTGCGCCAAAACGCCGATTTCGCGCTCTACCACGCCAAGGAAACTTCCCGAGGCGGCTTCGTGCTGTACTCGCCGGGAATCGGCAGCACAATCAAGACCCGGATCGAGGTGATCCGCGATGTTGACGCGGCTTTGCGCGAAGGCCGGATCGACGCGTTCTACCAGCCGATCCTGCGGCTCGACACCCGCGCGATCGTCGGCATGGAGGCCCTCTGCCGCCTTCGCAAGCCGGATGGCGAGGTCGTTTCCGCCGCTGCGTTTCACCAGGCGACGTCCGATGTCAGCGTCGCTTCGAATCTGACGGAACGCATGATAGCGATCGTCGCAGCCGACGCGCGCTCGTGGCTGGATCAAGGTATTCCGTTGCAGCATGTCGGCATCAACATTACCTCAGCCGATTTTCATAGCGGCACCCTTTACGCGCGTCTCGAAGCCGCCTTCGGCCGCGAGAATGTTCCGTTGAAGCACATCATTCTGGAGGTCACGGAGTCGGTCTATCTCGGCCAGCGCGATCCGGTCGTCGCTCGGGAGATCAAGGCGCTGCGGGCCCATGGGCTGCGTGTCGCGCTCGATGATTTCGGAACCGGCTTCGCTTCGCTCACGCATCTGCTGACCGTGCCGGTCGATATCGTCAAGATCGACAAATCCTTCATTGATCGCCTTGTCCAGGGAGATCCGAGCCTGGCCATCGTCGAGGGCTTGGTTGGCATCGCTCGCAAGCTCGACATCCAGGTCATCGCCGAAGGCATCGAGAACGAAGCCCAGGCCGTTTTACTTGCAGAGATCGGGTGTCAGCTCGGTCAGGGATATCTGTTTTCGCAAGCGGTACCACGTCAGATAGCGAAAGGCCTTTTGAAGCGGTTCGGGCGACCACCTGCTGAGGAGACTAGGATGGCGAGCGGGATAGCGAACCCAATCGATCGGATCGCCTGACAGAAACCCTCCCTGGGGGTGGCTTGCACAACCGATAAAGAATGCTGCGGCGCCCCGCAGAGTGTCCGAAGAGGAGACAAATATGCGCCTGCCAACCGCGTCACAGCTTATTCGCAAGGCTTTTGGTCGCACCGGGTCCGGGCAATCGCCGGCCGGCCTGGCTATCCGTTCGGACATTCTTCCGGAGGAAACGAATTTCCGGATGCTCACTGAGAACAGCGGTGACGTCATCATGCAACTCGGGCCGGACACGAAGGCACGCTACGTTTCACCGTCATGCACCCGACTTCTGGGATGGCTTCCGGAGGAAATGGTGGGGCATGGTCCGGAGGAGTTCGTCCCGCCCGAGCATCTTCAAAACATCGCTGCGGCAGCCGCGCTCTTGCTTGCCGGAGCAGATGAAGGCGAGCCTCTTGCGATCGAGATCCGGCGCAAGGATGGGAAAACCGTCTGGGTGGAGAGCAAGGCGCGCATCGTCCGTGATCCGCTAACTGGCGTTCCAGGCGACTTCGTCCTGATCATGAGAGATATAACAGAACGCAAACGGCTCGAAGAACAACTCCGCTCGCTTGCGATGACGGACGGGCTGACCGGCCTGGCCAACCGTCGAGCCTTCGACGAAACCTTGGACAGGGAATGGCGGCGCACCGTTGGCAGCGCTGGACAGATGTCCTTGCTGTTGCTCGATATCGATCGATTCAAAGGCTTTAACGACAAATACGGTCATCAGGTTGGTGATGATTGTCTTCGTGCCGTCGCTGCCGCCATGAGAGACGTGCTTCATCGTCCAGGGGATCTGGCGTCGCGATACGGCGGGGAAGAACTCGCCGTCATCTTGCCTGATACCGACAGCGAGGGAGCACTTGAAATAGCGGAACGGCTGAGGCTCGCAATCGAAAACCTCGGCCTGCCTCATGGCGACAATTTGGAAGGCGGCGGACACGTCACAGTCAGCATTGGTTCAGCGACCGCACTGTCACGATCGGGCGGGACAATCAGGATGCCAGAAGGCCTGCTTCTCGCCGCCGACACCGCACTTTACAAGGCCAAGCACAAAGGCCGAAACCGCGTCGAAGTTGCACTGCTCCTCGCATCGGAAGGTCCCGACGCGGTCTGATCAAAGGGCGCTATAGCCTCGCACATCGATTCAGCCAGAAGGTCTCGATTTCGTTGACCTGGGCCAGTAGCAAACCTTGAGCGCGGCTGGGTGTCGCGGCAGATATGCCCTCTGCCCTCTGCAGTGGCCCGGTTGCCATTGACGCAGCCCGGCTGTGGGCGGGTTCGTAGGCCGTCTCGCAGCAGCGGCGTAATAGGGCCAAAAGCGGTCCAGATAGGCATCGGTTTGGATGCGTTTGCGGCAGGCAGGCATTGCTGTCTCCGGCCAAAAACATGATAGGAATATGGTCCTGCCTCGTTGTCAAGAATGTGCCGAGCCGTCAGTAACTTTTTTGATGACAAGCACTTTCGGCGGAGTCATCTTCGCCTGTCGGCGGGTCTCTCCGCCGCCGCCTTTGTGTCGTTCAAGATCTCAGCCCGCAGGAGGCCCGGATGATTGATCGTCTCAACCTTGACCCAGCCCTCTATCCAAGTGATTTGGAAAGCCTGAAGTCGGTTTTCGACCAGCTTTGCCAAGAGAGCCATATCCAGCCGGGTTCACCAGAAGCCGAAAATGTTGCCTCTGACCTCGTGCGCCTTTTCCAGACCGGACTAAGCGACCAGACTTGCCTGCTCATAGCAGCTAGGGCGCGACAGCGGGATTTGAGGCGGGCAGGCTAACCGTTCCCTCATGGACCCGCACTGAATGGTAGCCGGCGCGATGGCCGAGCCCGTGCACCCCTGCAACTTCGTCGAACATGCTCGACAAGTGTCGGATTTTTCTGAGACAGAAGTTGGAGGGCCAACCCGTCCGACTGATCTCGGGCATATCGGTCAAATCCTGTACTTATATTGCGACCGGCCCGTAAATTGTATCACTGCAATATCTTCGTACGGGCCGTGGGCGATGCGCCGTCTAGGCGAGGCGAATGCTCCGGACTTCCAAGCCTTTCTTGCCTTGCCCGCATTCGACAAACACCTTCTGTCCCTCCACCAGCACGCTGAGCCCTGAGCGGGCCAGGGTGCTGGCATGAACGAAGACGTCCTTCTCACCGTTGTCAGGAGCAATGAAGCCAAAACCCTTTTCGGGTTTGTACCACTTGACCGTGCCCGCGCTCTCCAGCTCCGCACCCGTCTCGGCGATGGTCCCTCCAGCGGCGAGCTTATGTGACGGAGTTTTCGCGATCTGATCGCCGATCTCCAGCCCCTGCGCGACTTGATGACCTTTCGGACTTTTTTCGACCGTGACCTTGAGATGCGTCCCCTCGGCAACATCCCGGCTTCCGGCCGCCTCTAGCGCTCGGACGTGCAGATAGGCCTCCCTGCCGTCCGACAGTTTGACGAAGCCAAAACCCTTGCTGACTGTGAACCACAATACCTCGGCGTCGACAGGGTGTGCGGTGACGGGCGCCGGGCGCTGAAAGTAGCTTGGCTCGGAGGTCCGTTCCGAAACGGAAACGGGGTCATCGTCATGGCGATGCCCGCGTGGCTCGCGATGGTCTCGATATTTGCCCATGATCATCTCGACTGGCTTGGATGGCGAACTACGCTACCGTCAAGATAATCTCAATCGGTCGACGCGTTTATGTCAAATGGCCGTGATGGCCGCAGCTGTGCCCGGCCTATCGGTCGAACCCTTTGAAACTAGATTCATTTCACCTGAAACAATAGTGCCGGCGCGTCGATTTATTGACTCGCATCAGGCTGTGCTGGAGTTCGAGTGCGATGATGGCGACGCGGGCGAACTGGAGAAGAATGTCGCAATGTCGATCGACGAGCTTTGCAATCGGCGTGTACATCCGGCGGTGTGATCGCCTTGGAGTTGGCAACCGCGCTCAATGGACGCCTCGCTCCCCACCGTTACCACCCACGGGTGTCGCGTTTGGCACATTTTTGTGCAGCGGCGACCAGCTAAAATCGCCACGACGCGTGGTGTTGACGCGCCGACAATTATCAGACAAAACCAAATTAAATCGATTCAGCCGCCTACGCGGCAAAGCTCTACCCAACCACTTCGGGGACCATGGACGATCGCGCAAAAGGCATCAAGAAAGGCAAGGCCGCGGTTAAGGCCAACGACGTCAAAGCCGACCTGATCGCCGTCGTTGTGGCAATGAACGGTGGTGGACCTTGCGTTCTCACCGTTGGACAGGAAGCCTCGGGGCCATTCGAGCTTGCTCATCGTTCGCTGCAGTCGGGCCTCAGGGGATGGGTGGAACAACAGACCGGCCAGCCGCTCGGTTATATCGAACAGCTCTACACCTTCGCCGATCGCGACCGGATTGGCGCCGAGGAGCGCGTAATCTCGATCAGCTATCTCGCACTTACGCAGATCGAGGATGCGGGCGCCGCAGCCAGGCGATCCTGGGCAAGCTGGTACGACTATTTTCCATGGGAGGATCACCGCTCTGGCGCGCCGGCGGCAGTGCTGGAAGATTTGCGACCGCGCCTGAGGGAATGGGCGGATAGCGCTGAAGAGAAAGCCATTCGGCTCGATCGCCGGCGGCGCACGGCTGTTGCTTTCGGCTTCGACGACCGGTCATGGAACGAAGAGTTCGCGCTGCAGCGTTATGAACTACTCTATGAGGCGGCGCTTGTGGAGGAAGCGATACGCGGTAGACCTTCAGTCGCACCTACTCCGGTAGTGGGCAAATCGATGATCGCCGATCACCGCCGCATCCTGGCAACGGCTATTGCGCGGCTGCGCTCCAAGATCAAATACCGGCCCGTCGTGTTCGAACTGATGCCGCCGCTCTTTACGCTTTTGCAGCTGCAGCGAACCGTGGAAGCGCTCTCCGGCAGGCTCATCAACAAGCCAAACTTTCGCCGGCTGATAGAACAGCAGGAGCTGGTTGAAAAGACCGGGGAGACAACCACCGAAACCGGCGGCCGACCGGCGCAGCTCTACCGCTTCCGCCACGACATTCTCGATGAGAGGCCGGTGGCCGGGACAAAATTGCCGCTTGCGAGGGCTTGACATCCCTTATAGTCACAAAGGATATATAGGTCTTATATTCTTGTAGACTATAACTGGAGGCTCGATGAGCGCCATCCTGCCTTCAGGCGTGTCCCTGTACGACCGCGTTCGCCACTTTGTCCCCCCGATCGAATGGCCGGTCTTTGCCGGCGATATCGATGCCATTCTTGATCTGAAGCGGCAGCGAAACGCCGTCATCCTGGCGCACAACTACCAGACGCCGGAGATTTTCCATTGCGTGGCTGACATCGTCGGTGACAGCCTGGCGCTTGCCCGCAAGGCGATGTCGACCGATGCCGATGTCATCGTGCTTGCCGGCGTGCATTTCATGGCCGAGACGGCGAAGCTGCTCAATCCGCAAAAGACGGTGCTCATTCCCGATCTGCGCGCCGGCTGTTCGCTGGCGGATTCGGTTACTGCCGAAGACATCCGCCTGCTGCGGCAACGCTATCCCGGCGTGCCAGTCGTGACCTACGTCAACACGTCGGCCGAGGTGAAGGCTGAGTCCGACATCTGCTGCACCTCGGGCAACGCGAAGGCCATCGTCGAGTCGCTTGGTGTTCCCCAGGTGATCATGCTGCCGGACGAATATCTCGCCCAGAATATCGCCGCCCAGACCGACGTGAAGATCATCGCCTGGAAAGGCCACTGCGAAGTCCATGAGCGCTTTACGCCGGCCGACATCCGCGAGTTGCGCGAAAATCATCCTGGTGTGATCGTGCTTGCGCATCCAGAATGTCCGCCCGACGTGGTCGCGGAGGCAGACTTTTCCGGCTCCACGGCCGCCATGTCCGATTATGTCCAAAGGCAAAAGCCGCCACGCGTCGTGCTGCTGACGGAATGCTCGATGAGCGACAATGTCGCGCTCCAGCATCCGGAGCTCGAGTTCATCCGGCCCTGCAATCTTTGCCCGCACATGAAGCGGATCACGCTCGCGAACATCCGCGAGGCTCTCGAGCAAAACCGGCATGTCGTAACCATCGATCCTGAGATTGCCGGCCGGGCCCGGCTCGCCGTCGAGCGGATGCTTGCGATATGAGACGCCCAAAGGTGCACCAGTGAGCGCGGATGTGCGCAGCTTCTTTGGCCGGCCCATCATCATTGGCGGCGGCATTGCCGGATTGTTGACCGCGCTTCATCTGGCGCCGGAACCCGTGCTTCTTCTGTCCAGGACACCGCTTGGAACCGACGCATCGAGCACGTGGGCACAGGGCGGCCTGGCTGCCAGCCTTGGCGTCGACGATGATCCGGCACTGCATCTCGCCGACACGCTCGCCGCCGGCGACGGGCTGTGCGACGCGGAAATCGCCAGCCGCATCCTCCATGCGGCTCCTAACGCGATTGCGACCCTGGCGACCCTTGGGGTCCGCTTCGATCGGACGCCTGAAGGAGCACTGCGCCTGGGATTGGAGGCCGCGCACAGCCGCCGGCGCATCGTTCATGCCGGCGGCGACGGCAGTGGGCAGGAGATCATGCGCGCGCTGGTCGAAGCCGTGCGTTCCACTGCGTCGATTGTGGTCGTCGAGGGCGTTGAGGCGCGGCGGCTGGCGGTGGAGGACAATACGATCCGGGGCGTTTGGGCAAGCTGTTCGACGAGCCCTGTGTTCCTGGGTACCGGACGTGTCGTCCTCGCGACCGGTGGGATCGGCGGCCTGTTTTTCGATACCACCAATCCTTTGGGCAGTTGCGGACAGGGCCTGGCACTTGCGGCGCGTGCCGGTGCTGTCCTTGCCGATATCGAGTTCATCCAGTTCCACCCGACCGCTCTCGACGGACCGGACCGCCCCATGACGCTGATCAGCGAGGCGGTTCGCGGCGAAGGCGCGACGATTGTCGATGAAACCGGCCGGCGCTTCCTCGAAGACTTGCATGACGCGGAACTCGCCCCGCGCGACGTCGTGGCCCGCGCCATCTCGAAGCATCTTTTGAACGGTCATCGCGTCTCTTCTCGATGGACGCGAAAAACCCGGCCCGACATTCGCGCGGCAGTTTCCAACGATCGCATCAGCTTGCCGGGGCGCCGGCATCGACCCGGGACGCGACCTCATACCCATACGGCCGGCCCAGCATTACCATATGGGCGGTGTCGCAGTGGATCAGGACGGCCGTACCTCCGTTGCCGGACTGTGGGCTTGCGGCGAAGTCGCTTCGACCGGACTGCATGGCGCCAACAGGCTTGCCAGCAACTCGCTGACCGAGGCAATCGTATGCGCGCGCTGGGTCGCTGAAAGCGTGGCGGGAGCTCCGATCGGTCGCAGAACGCGATCGACGGCATGGGAAATTCCGGCGCCCGATTCAGTCTCCTTGCGCCCCCTCCTCTCACGCACCCTTGGCGTGAAGCGTGATGGCGAGATGTTGCGCGAGGCCGTTCGGACATTGCTTCCGCTGGCCAGACGCCACAATGCGGCGTCCGATCCCGCCGCAGTGGGACTGATGATCGCGGTTGCCGCCTTGCTGCGCCAGGAAAGCCGCGGCGCTCACCACCGCACGGACTTTCCCGATCGTGCTGCCACCGCCCGCCGCTCCAGGCTCAGGCTTGACGAAGCCTTAGCGACAGCCGACGAACTCGCATGTTCGTCAACGCTTGAAGAGGTCGAGCCATGAACCTCTCGCCGCTTCCCGCAATCATGCTCGAGCCCCTGGTGCGGGCAGCGCTTCTGGAAGATCTCGGCCGGGCCGGTGATCTGACGACCGACGCCATCGTTCCGAAGGACCTTCGGGCAACGACCGTGCTTTCGGCACGACAGAGTGGAGTTGTCGCGGGGCTCGATCTGGCGATGCTCGCTTTCAGGCTGATCGATGAGAGGATCGAGAGTACGCTTGAGTGCCCGGACGGCGGCGAGGTGGCGCAAGGACAGACCATAGCGTCGGTGAGCGGGCCGGCTGGAGCCATTCTCACCGCCGAACGCACCGCGCTTAATTTCCTCAGCCATCTGAGCGGCATCGCCACGGCGACGGCATCGATCGTCAATGCCATCCACGACCACAAGGCGAAAATCGTCTGCACCCGCAAGACGACGCCCGGTTTGCGGGCAGTCGAAAAATACGCGGTGCGCGCTGGTGGCGGCGCCAATCACCGTTTCGGCCTCGACGACGCCATCCTGATCAAGGACAACCATATCGCCATGGCCGGAGGAATCCGCCCGGCCATTGAACGAGCGCGTGCGAGTGTCGGCCATCTCGTCAAGATCGAGGTCGAAGTCGATACGCTGGCCCAGCTGGAAGATGTCCTGGCTCTCGCCCCCGACGCTGTGCTCCTCGACAACATGTCGGTCGAGGAATTGCGCCATGCGGTATCGATGGTCGCCGGTCGATGCATCACCGAAGCATCGGGCAGTATCACCGCCGCCGCGGCGCCAGCAGTCGCCGCGACCGGCGTCGATATGATCTCCATCGGCTGGCTAACCCACAGCGCGCCGATCCTGGATATCGGCCTTGATTATCGGGACTCATGATCGACTACAAACGGACGGCAGCGGGCCGATAAGCCTTCCAGTCGCCGTCAATCCGCCAGCAAAGAAGCCGTAACGCCGGAACCCAGGGAACAGGACAGGGATGCACGCATCGAATTCGACGAAGACAATGCCACAGGCGCAATGCAACGATGGCGGGATGTGGACCCTGGAGAAGGCTCGGGCTGTTCACGACGCTCCCTTCAACAATCTCCTCTTCCTCGCGCAAACCGTCCACCGCGAGAATTTCGATCCCAACAAGGTCCAGCTCAGCCGGCTTCTCAGCATCAAGACCGGCGGATGCCCGGAGGATTGCGGCTATTGCAGCCAGTCGGCGCATCACGAAACCGGGTTGAAGGCGTCGAAGCTGATGGAGGTCGACCGCGTCATCGCCGAGGCGACCAAGGCGCGCGATGCCGGCGCCACCCGCTATTGCATGGGCGCGGCCTGGCGAAATCCCAAGGCGCGCGACATGGATGCGGTGGTGGCGATGGTCGAAGGCGTCAAGGCGCTGGGCATGGAGACCTGCATGACGCTCGGCATGCTCGATCTTGAGCAGACCGCTCGTCTGAAACAAGCGGGTCTCGACTATTACAACCACAACATCGATACGTCGGAACGCTACTACAGCGAGATCATCAGCACGCGCAGCTTTGCCGATCGGCTGGAGACGCTCGAGCAGGTGCGCCAAGCCGGCATCAAGGTCTGCTGTGGCGGCATTGTCGGCATGGGCGAAGAGCCGGTGGACCGCATCGACATGCTGTTGACGCTGGCCAATCTGCCGGAGCATCCGCAAAGCGTTCCGATCAACATGCTTATCCCGATCGCCGGGACCCCGCTTGCCGAAGCCAGGCCGATCGAGCCGATCGAATTCGTGCGCGTGATCGCGCTGGCGCGCATCATGATGCCGAAATCGCATGTGCGACTTTCGGCCGGCCGCACCGCCATGACCGACGAGATGCAGGCGCTGTGCTTCTTTGCCGGCGCCAATTCAATCTTCGTCGGGGACACACTGCTGACGGCGGACAATCCCGGCGAGGACAAGGATCTTTTACTCTTCCGACGCCTCGGCATCGAGCCGATGGAACTCGAGGCGCAATGAACGGGGCGCCGCTTGCCCGCTATGACGCGACCTTGCAAGGGCTGGCGCGCAGGGACCGGCTGCGCACGCTTGCGCCGCGCGCCGGGCTCGACTTCTCGTCGAACGACTATCTCGGGCTTGCCGCATCGAGGAGGCTTGGCGGCGCGGTTGCGGCGGCGATCGCGCGGGGCACGCCGGTTGGCGCCACCGGGTCGCGGCTGTTGCGCGGCAATGCACCGGAGCATGAGCAACTGGAGGCAGACGCGGCGGCGTTCTTCGGGGCCGACCGCGCACTGTTCTTCGGCAGCGGTTACATCGCCAACTTCGCTCTGCTGACCGCGTTGCCGCAGAGGGGCGACCTTTTGATCCTGGACGAGCTCGCCCACGCCAGCATGCATGAGGGCGCGCGGGCAGGACGTGCTGAGTTCAAGCTCGCCGCGCATAACGACGTCGATGCTTTCGAGGATGCTATCACGCGCTGGCGCGCCGAAGGCGGCACGGGGCGCGTCTGGATCGCGGTCGAAAGCCTTTACAGCATGGATGGTGACCGCGCGCCGATGGAGAGCCTCGTCGCGCTTGCCGATCGGCACGAGGCATTCCTCGTCGTCGACGAAGCGCATGCCACAGGCGTCTGGGGACCGGACGGCCGGGGGCTGGCCGCCGTATTCGAGGGTCGCGACAACATCATTGCGCTCCATACTTGCGGCAAGGCGCTCGGCGCGTCCGGCGCACTGGTCACCGGGCCGGGACTGCTGTGCGACTATCTCGTCAACCGCTGCCGGCCATTCATCTATTCCACCGCGCCATCGCCTCTGATGGCAGTGGCAGTGCGCGAGGCGATTGCCATGCTGTCCGATGAGCCCCAACGCCGTGTCCAGTTGCAGGAGCGCGTTGCCTTCGCGGGCCGCCAATTGGCCGAGCGCTGCGGCGTAGCGCCCAGCGGTTCGCAGATCCAGCCCTTCGTCATCGGCGACGTCGGGCGCACCATGGCGGTGGCGGCGGCACTGCGGGCCCGCGGCTTCGACATCCGCGGCATCCGCCCGCCGACGGTGCCCGAGGGCACGTCGCGCCTGCGCATTTCGCTGACGCTCAACGTCCACGAAGTCGAGATTTCCGAAATGGTCGAGGCGCTCGTCGAGGTGTTGGCCCAAACATGACCGGAGGCGGCATGACCCAACGTATCGTCATCACCGGAACCGATACCGGAATTGGCAAGACCGTATTTGCGGCCGGGCTCGCCGGCCTGCTCGACGGTTTCTACTGGAAGCCGGTTCAATCGGGCCTCGACGACGAGACGGACAGCGAGGTGGTCACGCGGCTCGCCGGCCTGCCGCCGGGGCGCGTGCTGCCGGAAGCCTACCGCTTGAAGAGCCCGCTGTCGCCGCACCGTTCGGCCGAGATCGACGGCATATCGATCAAGGCTGCCGATCTTTCATTTCCGGTCCTGCCGGCGCCGCTGGTGATCGAGGGCGCGGGCGGCCTGATGGTGCCGCTCAACCGGAAGACAAGGTTCATCGACATATTCGCTGAATGGCGGCTGCCGGTCATTCTATGCGCCCGCACCACGCTCGGCACCATCAACCACACGCTGCTGTCGATCGAGGCGCTGCGCGCCCGCTCCATCCCGCTGGCCGGCATCGCCTTCATCGGCGATGAGATGGCCGATACGCAACGGACAATCGTGGAATTCAGCGGTGCGCCGCAGCTCGGCAGGCTACCGCACCTCGTTCCGCTGACGGACAAAACGCTGAGAGACGCAATGATTGCCGGCTTCGCCTTCGCCTCGAATACGGGAGATGACTGATGTCGCATGTCTGGCATCCCTTCACACAGCACGCGCTCGAGCCGGCGATCCCAGAAATCGTCCTGACCGAGGGCGCCTATCTCCACAAGGCCGATGGCGCGCGCATCCTGGACGCGATTTCCTCTTGGTGGGTCGTCACGCATGGCCACCGCCATCCCCGCATCATGAAGGCCATCGAGACGACCGCGTCGAGCCTCGACCAGATCATCTTCGCCGGCTTCACGCACGAACCGGCCGAACGTCTGGCCAAGGCGCTTGTCGGCCTCGCTCCGTCCGGACTCGACTGGGTGTTCTATTCCGACAGCGGCTCGACCTCCGTCGAAGTCGCGCTGAAGATGGCGCTCGGGTATTTCCGCAACATCGCCGCGCCGCGCTCGCGCATCGTCGTCATGGAGCACAGCTATCATGGCGACACCATTGGCACGATGAGCGTAGGCGCCCGCGGCGTGTTCAACGCCGCCTACGAACCCTTGCTGTTCGAGGTCGACACCATCCCCTTCCCGGCCGCGGGACGCGAACAAGAGACGCTGGATCGTTTCGAGGCCGTGAGCCGCGACCAACGCGCCGCCGCGCTGATCGTCGAGCCGCTGGTGCTTGGCGCCGGCGGCATGCTGATGTATCCGGCCTGGGTTCTGGCCGAATTGAAGAAGATCACTGAGGCCTCCGGCACGCTGCTGATCGCCGACGAAGTGATGACCGGCTGGGGGCGCACCGGAACCATGTTCGCCTGCGAGCAGGCGTCAATCTCTCCGGACATATTGTGCACCTCGAAGGGCCTGACCGGTGGCGCCATCCCGCTGGCGGCCACGCTCGCCACCGATGCCATCTTCCAGGCCCATTATTCCGAGGATCGGAAGAAGACCTTCTTTCATTCGAGTTCCTATACCGCCAATCCGATTGCCTGCGCGGCGGCTCTCGCCAATGTCGAGATCTGGCACGACGAGCCGGTGGCCGAACGGATCGCGGCCTTGAGCGCGAGGCAGGCCGCCGGGCTTCGGCGCTTCCGCGACAATCCGTTCTTCACCGACTGCCGCGGCACAGGAACGATCGCAGCGCTCGACCTCCGAACCGGTTCCGCAGGTTATCTCGCCGAGATCGGGCCAAAACTGCGCGCCTTTTTCCTCGAGCGCGGCATGCTCGTGCGCCCGCTCGGCAACGTCCTCTATCTCCTGCCGCCCTATTGCATCACCGGCGACGAATTGGACGGGCTCTATGACGCCATTGAGGAGGCCGGCGAACGCTTCGGTTCGAGACCATGAGCAGGTCGTCGCGCATTCTCGGATTTGGCCATCACGCGCCTGGGCGCAAAGTGGCGAATGCCGAGATCGAGAGCAGTCTCGGCCTCGAACTGGGCTGGATCGAAAGGCGTACCGGAATCCGCTCCCGTTTCTGGGCAACGGACGAAGACACGCTGTCTGGTCTTGCCACGCAGGCCGGAGAAATGGCGCTGGCGAATGCCGGTATTGACCGCGGCGACATCGGTCTGCTGTTGCTTGCCACCTCGACGCCCGATCACCTCCTGCCGCCCAGCGCACCTCTGGTCGCGCACAAGCTCGGCATTGGCCGCGCAGGCGCGGTCGATCTAACCGGCGCCTGCGCCGGTTTCATCTATGCGCTGATGTTCGCCAACGGGTTCACCCGCCTGCATGGCAAACCAGCGCTGGTCATCGCCGCCAATATCCTCAGCCGTCGCATCAATCCGGCCGAGCGCGCGAGCTCAGTCCTGTTCGCCGATGCCGCCGGCGCCGTGGTGATTGGTCCCTGCGAGGATGCCGATCACGGCATTCTCGGTGCCTCGGTCGATTCCGACGGCTCGCGCTACGGGCTGATCCATATCCCGGCAGGCGGAAGCAACATCCCGTTCCATGGCGAGCTCGACCTTGGGCAAACCCGGATGACGATGAGCGATGGCCGCGAAGTGTTCGCCAAGGCCGTCGAGATGATGACTGCATGTTCAAAGGACGCGCTCACTGCTGCCCAGTTGCAGCCGCAGGACATCGATCGGTTCGTGCCGCACCAGGCCAATGCCCGCATTTTCGATGCGGTCGGGAGAAACCTCGGCATAGCGGATCAAGCAATCGTCAAGACGATCGCCGACTACGGCAACTCTTCCGCCGCGACGATCCCGCTATCCCTGTCGCTAACCCATCAGATGGAGCCGTTTCGGCCGGGCGAGAAAATCCTGCTGGCAGCCGCAGGGGCGGGCCTCAGCGGCGGCGCGCTCGTCGTCGGAGTTTAGCGGGGCGACCGAGCCGCCAAGAGGACGGCAAGAACCTGACCGTGTATGATCGATAGGGACAACAGAACCAATGCGAAAAATAATCGCCGGCAAACTGCACGGCATTTACGTCACCGAAGCAAACCTCAACTACCATGGTCCGATTACGCTCGACCCTGACCACTGCGAAGAAGCCGGGATCCTACCGATGGAATTCGTGGAGATATGGAACAAGAATTCCGGTGCGCGGATTTCGACCTATGTCATTCTCGGCGAGCGCGGCTCACGATGCTGTGTTCTAAATGGAGCGGCTGCCCGCACCTGCCAGCCCGACGACCAGATCATTGTCTGCAGCTCCATCTATCTGGACGAAGCGCACATTACCTCGGTGAAGCCGCGGATCGTTACGTTCGACCAGGACAACCACATACTCGACCGCCTGAGCTACTCCGTCGATCTTGACGCGGACGGCCGTTACAGTTTCTCGATCTTTGATGAGGCGAATGAGGCTTTGGCCATTCCTGCCCTGGTCTCCGGGGCGTGACTTCAACTCCAGATGTGCGAGCCTCTCCGCCCCGTTGCAACTCGCCCAGCACTGAAGAGAGGTCCTAAGCCTCGCGGTGCTGTGACATTCCAGCTTCGAAAGGAGGAGGCCCGCTCGCCTTTCGCCACAGCGGGTTTTCGTGAGATGGCGCAATGTCCCGCGTCTCCATGGTGCTGGGTGACTCTAATGTGATTTTGCGTGTTTGACCCCGTCTCAGGTTACTTGCGGTGGCGGCTTGCAAATTCTTGCTGCTTTTCTAGCGCCGCGGCCGGATCCTTGACGACCTGGCTTTTCATGATCTTTGCCGCCGTGTCGATCAAGCAGGCCACATAGTCGTCTTCCGCATCGGCAGCGGTGCCAACCATCGCCATAAATGTGGTCAGCCGGCGGCCGCAAGTAGCGTTGAAATGGCCCTTCGGCGATGTGTTTCTCCCGCCGGTACCAAAGGCTCACCAGCCATCCGACCTCTCCACAGATCCGGTGTAGATATCAGCGTTCGTCAATCGGTGGCTTGCCAGCAAGGCCGAGCCTGGCTCGTTGGTCATCGGCGGAATTTTCGGCGGGAGACTGTGTCTTGAACCGAAGAATTGTCAGTTTGCCGTCCTCAACAATATGAACGACCCATCCCCCACCGGCGCGTTTGACGCGCACGTCGTTTGGTTCGCCAGCCACCATCGATGCCCCTCATTTGGTCGCCCTGGACCGAGACTGGAAGTCGTTCCTCGCAAAGCGAAAAACACGGTACCTTACGTAACGTCAAGCGCAGATTATCTGATAGCTGACGCTTTATGGATTGGACGGGGGCAGCGATTTCGGCCCGGAACCTCCGAGCCCGCCGCATCTTGCATTCGGATCGATTTAGATGCCCGAATTTTGCATGTTAATGCGGCCTTAATTATCCGCGGCTAATGTGGATGGGAACGCGTATTCAGTTCGAGTAGCTCTGCAAAAAGCCCGCCGCTCTTGCCCTCAAGAGTGGCGGGTTTTTCGGTTGTGAAACGCTGGCGCGGAGAAGCTGCAGATGGATGCAGCCGGCCAACAGTGGCGGTGCTTCAGTCAATCTAATGGCTGCGCTGCAAACAGGTCGCGACCGGTGGGCAGCAGGACATCGTCGGCAAGCCGTGGTTTTTGCAGCAGCGCGTCACGATCGCCCACTCGTTTTGTCAAGCAGTCCAGAGCACTGGTTCAAGCCGGACTGAATCCGGCGAGCATCGTTCGTTCCCCCCATCCGTCTGTAAAGCCGAGAATGGCGATATCAATCCTGTCGAGTGGCATTTTTCGTGATTCCTGCGACTAATTGGCCATTTTGCGCAACGATTATCGAAGCGCACCCTCTCGCGCAAGCGTATTCGCAAACACCTGCGCGCCGATTCCATGGTTCACTGGGTTTAGACAGGGAACGAGCCCAAAAGGGCCGGATCAGGAGATAAAAAGATGCGCGTCGGCTGCCCCCGAGAAATCAAGAATCACGAATACCGCGTCGGCCTCACGCCCGGCTCGGTCCGCGAATATGTCGCCCATGGCCATGAAGTGCTGGTCGAGACCGGCGCCGGTGCCGGCATCGGCGCCGACGACAACGCCTACCGCGCCGCCGGCGCCACCATCGCCAAGACGGCCGCGGACGTGTTTGCCAAGTCCGACATGATCGTCAAGGTCAAGGAGCCGCAGCCCAACGAATGGGTACAGCTGCGCGACGGCCAGATCCTCTACACCTATCTCCATCTCGCTCCGGATCCGGAGCAGACCAAGGGCCTGCTGGCTTCCGGCGTCACGGCGATCGCCTACGAGACCGTGACCGACGACCGCGGCGGCCTGCCGCTGCTCGCGCCGATGTCGGAAGTCGCCGGCCGCCTGTCGATCCAGGCCGGTGCCACCGCGCTGCAGAAGGCCAATGGCGGCCGCGGCGTGCTGCTCGGCGGCGTACCCGGCGTGCTGCCTGGCAAGGTCACCGTGCTTGGCGGCGGCGTCGTCGGCCTGCATGCCGCCAGGATGGCGGCCGGTCTTGGCGCCGACGTCACCATCATCGACCGCTCCATCCCGCGCCTGCGCCAACTCGACGACCTCTTTGCCGGCCGCGTCCACACCCGCTATTCGACCGTCGAAGCGCTAGAAGAAGAATGTTTTTCGGCCGACATCGTCGTCGGCGCCGTGCTCATTCCGGGTGCCGCGGCACCCAAGTTGGTTTCGCGCGAAATGCTGTCCGGCATGAAGAAGGGCGCCGTGCTGGTCGACGTCGCCATCGACCAGGGTGGCTGTTTTGAGACCTCGCATGCCACCACCCATGCTGACCCGACTTACGAAGTCGACGGTGTCATCCATTACTGCGTCGCCAACATGCCCGGCGCGGTGCCGGTCACGTCGGCGCACGCGCTCAACAACGCGACGCTTCATTATGGGCTACAGCTCGCCGACAAGGGCCTGAAGGCTTTGGTCGACGACCACCATTTGCGCAACGGCCTCAACGTCCACAAGGGCAAGATCACCAACCGCGCGGTCGCCGAAGCGCTCGGCTACGAACTGGTTGAGCCGAAAGCCGTTCTCGCAGCCTGATTTCACCAAAAGAGTTTCCTCCCGTCTCGCCCGCCGGTTCGTTCCGGCGGGCTTTTTTTGGCGAGGATTGGCCAGAGGCGTCTTCCCCTCCCTTTCCTGTCGCGGTGCAGCTCGTCGGGGCGAAACGCTGGTCGACGATGAAGCTGAACGCGCAGCCGAAGTCCCCCGGCTTTTCCTGATGCGACTGAGTACCAGGGGCCCTCCCCGTGAGCACGCGCTTTTGGTGCCCCCGGGTGCCCGGTGCAATCGTTCCCGGTCTCGACCAGATCGTCGCAGAGGAACAGGAGTACACCCGCCCCACCGGCAAGTCCGATTCTACTGGATTACATGCGGCCAGCTCTCCTCGCGGGGGTAGCCATCGTCGAGCGTGCCGGACCGGAATTCTCCGAATGATCGATTCCGATCTTCAGAATAGAAGAGATCGAGAACAGGCTTGGCAGCGTTTCAGTTCAGGATCGCTTCCTCATGCCACATCCAGCATGGATACGCCAACAGCGGTCGGATCAGTACGCGCACGACGGCGGGATGGCGTCGCTATTAGCCGCAGCGCAGGATGAGCATCGCAAAAGTCTTGCTGGAGCTTTATTGCTTTCAGCAGCAAGCGCCACTATGTAGCGACACTTCGCCGACTGTCTTTCAAGCCACCCGGGGTTTTTCGTGACAGAAGAAGCCGACAACAACATCAACGTCCTCATCGAGCTCACCGCCGATGTCGTCTCAGCCTATGTCGCCAACAATCCGGTCCCGGTGGGTGAACTTCCTGCCCTGATTGGCCAAGTGCACGCGGCACTCAAAGGCACGGCCGGCGCCAGCGTTTCCGCAGAAGAACCGGAGGCTCTCAAGCCTGCTGTATCGATTAGGAAGTCGCTAACACCGGATTACATAATCTGCCTTGAGGACGGAAGAAATTCAAATCGCTAAAGCGCCATCTGTCGACCCACTATGGGCTGACGCCGGACGAGTATCGGGCAAAATGGGCTCTGCCGGCGGATTATCCCATGGTCGCGCCGAATTACGCCGCTACGCGCTCGGCATTGGCCAAGACGATGGGACTCGGCCGCAAACCGAAAGAGCCGGAAACGCCCGCGCCGGCGAAGCGGACCCGCAAGAAGGTCGCAGCTTGATTTCAGCAATCGAGCTTTGTTCCGGGGCGCAGTTGCCATTGGCACAATCTGCATCTGTCCGGAATATGAAAAGGCGGGGATCTACCCCGCCTTTCCCATTCAAGCAGCTTGGCTTCCCCAACAATTCGCGCGGGCTGCAGCATTCCGCTGCTCAAGCCATCCAGTCGAGCCCTGTGCTCGCCGCTCTTATCACGCGGCGTCAGACCACCCTGGACCCATCGTATCCATCCGCTTTTAAGGAGCCAGGGGAAAAAAGATTCAGCCAGCTTTGCTGAGGCTGCCAGCCGAGGACTTGCCGGTGCGGCGGTCCTGTTCGATTTCATAGTTGATCTTCTGGCCATCGGCGAGGGTCGAGAGACCCGCTCGTTCAACGGCGGAAATGTGGACAAAAACATCCTGACCGCCATTGTCGGGTTGGATAAATCCAAATCCCTTAGTGCTGTTGAACCATTTTACCGTTCCAGTCGCCATATGCGTTTTCCTTTGTAACAATTGCAATTTGGGCAGGCCCTCAGGCCAGTCCCGATTCATAACCGAAACTTCTGCGTTCGGCGCAGCAAAAACGAGAAATTTGCAAGCCCCGGTTTTGACCGGCGGCGGCAACTCCTCATGGACCGTCCAGCGTCCGCCGGTAGAGGCTCACAGCGACACGCTTTACGGCCCCGATTCGATAGCCGAGACGGACGGGCTACAATCGGCCCCATTTGCTCCAAGCGATCACCTTACCGTCGGGGACGAAGCCGGTATAGAACGGGTTCGGGCCTCGCCGGGTTGGACGGAAGCTCGCCGTCAGCCTTCCCCGCGGCAGGTTCACCCGGCCAAGGGACGCACGACTTTTCGTGAGAGGTGGTCCTTTGCAAAAGCCACACGTGCGCAGTAGATGTCCACCCGGCCGGACAGGCCAAGAGCCTTTAAGGAATCGACGTTGCCGCTGCTCCCGCCTTTGATCCGCCACCTCAAATCTCCTGACCTGTTTGGTAGCCTTGACCGCCTGCCGGCGCTTGGCAAACCAGTCAGTGAGTGCACGTTTAAGGTCCTCAACCCATCGACGGGTGAAGTGCTGGCAGAGCTTCCGGACATGGGCGTCGAGGAGACGCGCGCCGCGATCGACAAGGCCTATATCGCGCAGCCTGGATGGGCGGCATTGACGGCCCGTGAACGCAGCGACGTTCTGTGGCGCTGGCATCAGCTGATTATCGACCACGCCGATGACCTTGCTGCGATATTGACCGCTGAGATGGGTAAGCCCCTTGCCGAGGCCAAGTCGGAAGTGTCGCATGCGGCGGCGTACCTGCAATGGTACGCCGAAGAGGCCAACCGCATCTATGGCGAGACTATCTCCGCGCCATCGACGGACCGTCGCTTGCTGGTGATCAAGCAGCCGATCGGCGTCGTCGGCACCATTACGCCATGGAATTTCCCGGCCTCAATGGTGGCGCGCAAGATCTCGCCGGCCTTGGCGGCGGGCTGCACAATCGTGCTGAAACCGGCTGAACAGACGCCGCTCGTTGCCGCTGCAATGTTTGCCCTTGCGCATGAGGCTGGCTTTCCCGAAGGCGTGGTCAACCTGATCTACGCGTCTGACGGCGATGCCGTCGGCCGTGAACTCTGCACAAACCCCAGGGTCCGTAAGATCAGCTTCACCGGCTCGACCGAGGTTGGGCGACTGCTCATGCGCCGGTGCTCGGACCAGATCAAGAAGGTCAGCCTTGAGCTGGGCGGCAATGCGCCTTTCATCGTCTTCGACGATGCAAACGTCGATGCGGCCGTCGACGGTGCGATCCAGGCCAAGTTCCGCAACGCCGGCCAGACCTGCGTTTCCGCGAACCGGCTTTACGTCCAGTCGGGCGTTCACGACGAATTTGTCGACAAATTCGTGGAGCGGGTTCGCCAGCTTCAGGTCGGGGACGGTTTCGATCCTGGTGTCGCCATCGGCCCGCTGATCGATAGGCATGCGCTCACCAAGATCCAATCGCATATCGCCGATGCCGTCGCTAAAGGCGGCACAATTCGCTGCGGAGGCGAACGCATTGGCAAGGACGGCACATTCTTCCAACCGACGGTCCTCACTCAAGTCTCCAGCGAGATGACGATTGCGCAGGAGGAGACATTCGGACCGCTGGCCCCCACCATTCGCTTTGACGATCCGGATCAGGTCGTGCACGAGGCAAATGACACGATCTACGGTCTGGCCGCCTACTTCTATGCCTCGAACTTGCAGCGTGTCTGGCGTGTGGCCGAGGCCTTGGAATATGGCATGGTGGGCATCAACACGGGACGCATGTCATCGGAAGCGGCACCCTTCGGCGGGATGAAGCAGTCCGGCATCGGGCGGGAGGGTTCCCGTCACGGGCTCGAGGATTACCTTGAAATGAAATATCTCTGCATGGGCGGCATCTGAGGCCTCTGCTTGCGAAATCGCGGAGCGGCCGACGCAAGCGATTTCGGAACATGTGAACCATGCCCGTGCCAGATGCCTATACCGGCACTTTTCCACGGCCGGACTTGCAGGCAGCGAGCCATTGCATGGCGGAAATTGCATCTTCCAATATGGCTGCCCGTTTCGCAAAGCCGAAAAAGGCATTGCGTGCTGCGCTTACGGGTTTTCGCCCATCGTATGCATCATAGCAGGCCTTGATGGCGGCTTCGTGGATCAGGTCTCTGCGATCTTCTGGCCAGTCATTGAGGAAATCGATAGCGTCCGCAAGGCTGGCAATCTCCTGCACGATGTAGGTTGCACGCTTCACGAAAACTGGGCTGCTGAAAGCATCAATGTTCATTGGTTCCTCCCGACCTACTGAACGACTGGTCCGCGTGAACAGGCGCTTCATCGACACCCGCCGACGATTGCAGAATGTGTTGTCAGGGCAATGACGGTTCAAGAGGAAAGCAGGGGCTTTGGTAGGCTAAACCTGCCGCGGCTCCAGAACCTCGCAATGAGGATGCGATGACCCGGCTTTGTGGGGCTGTGTTGTCCTGGCAGTGTGTCGTCGCACGGGCTCATCCGAGACCTCCAACTGGACTGACAGCCGGCCGCCAGCTCAAAGCGTTGCCGACGGTCGGCCGCTCTAGCCTGCTTACCGCGCTGCTGTCGATCAACAGCATGAATCGATCGCTCGTGACCGATTCCAGTTGGACGCGTCCGATGCACTAGGCAACATCGGAGCATGGATAGGAGCGGTCCTCAACTTCATTGCATCCTGAATCTCCTGCGGCTTTGCGATAGGCCCAGCAATGGCGACTGCGTGGGTGAAATGATCGTCATGACGATCATGCTGACAGCAGGACAAGAGATCGGGAGCGTACCCCCAGGCGTCGGCGGTGAGCAGCTTTCGTCATGGCTTGGACGGCGGCAAAGTCTCCGAAAAACTTTGGAGAATGCGTGGCGGCGGGTGGACGAAAGCGTACGCTCCGCCTAGAGGACACTCGCAACTCCCCTAAGTCCGCGAGATCACCATGAGGCAGCCGCAGCGACCCTTTGTCGTCGAGATCAAACAGAAGCGTGGGCTCCTGAAGCGGCCCCAGTCGGTCTGGGGCGGCATCGACCTCGCTGCCATCGCGAACGAAGTCGCGGAAGCGAAGACGGAAGGTGCGATCGCCAAAGCGACGCCGCCGCCGACTTTTCCCGAAGATGCTCGTGCTCAGCCCGTGCCAACCCCCGGTGAAGCGGTGTCCGACGCCAACGACGTGACCGTGTCCGATGGAGCGCTTTCTAAGCCGCTGGCGGTTGAGGAAGCGCCGATGCCGGAAGCATCGATCGCACATACTGGAGGCAGACGAACCCGCAAGTTAAAGCGGTGGCAGAAGATGTTCCCTTGCCGCGAGGCCAACGATGGAAGCGGCGCCTGCCTTGGGTGCTCCGTCAGAGCCGGGCCTAGCGGCAGGTCGACCGCTCCAGATTGAATCTGCCCTTGTCAGACCATTCATGACAATCCGGCAGCGTGTCAAAGTAACGAAGAGCCGCCCTGTCAGCCGCTCTCGGATTTGGGTGTTAGAATGAAATCAAAAACGGGCTCAGGCAGCTGGCCATGTGTCGGATCTCGCAAAACAGTCGGAAAAGTTGTGGCCGCTTCGGCCTCTACCGCGAGCGCGGCGGGTGTCATTCCGATTGCGGCCTCAAAGAGTCGGCTCGGCAGAAGCGCCAGCTGACGAAAAGCGCTCCAGCCCTTGCCGCATGGCGCGCGGCAGCGACCCGCTTTCCCTCACGGATCTTTACCCCGGCCGCTGCCAGCAGGATCAATCCCTTGAAGAAATGGCGATGCTGGGCGCTTTGTTTCGCAGCATGCCATAGCGGCTCCCAAGCCTCATGAGCTTCCCAGTAATAGCCGTGGTTGAAAAGGTCGATGCCCCATCGGAACACGTTTGAGCTGAGCGGCCCCTCGACGCCAGCAACGGTCACGACGTCGCTTCGATAACTGTGACCCAAGGGGTTACGAACCGGATGCGGATATTTGCCAGGCAGGTACGCGTAGCCCGGGAAATTCTTTTCGGGCAGCAAGCGAGGACGTGACATAGGCCCAGCAATCATGAAACCGCGTTGGTGGCAATTCCAGATGAAGTAATCGCTTGCGCCAGAGTGCCAGCGGTAAAGAAATATCTTGTGCTGCGCCGACAAAATGCGCTCATGGGGACATTCCTCCATGGGCACGTGCGCCGGGAGGGCACCTCTAACACGACCGGTAGACCGAGGGAGGGCTCAACCCAATGAGCAGGGTGGCGCGCGAAGATGCGAGTCCGGCTTCGTCGGCGACATTTGCGCCGCTCGAGAATGCGACCTTTCGATCGATCTGGCTTGCCACACAGGTCGCCAGCCTTGGCTGGCTGATTCAAACTGTTGCCATCAGTTGGCTGATGGCGACCATTTCGACCTCGGACGTGATGGTCGCCCTTGTGCAGGCTTCGACCACACTGCCCGTATTCGTCCTGTCGATCTTCGCCGGGGCCCTGGCTGACAACTACAGCCGCCGCAATCTCATGTTCGCCGGCTGGTGCGCGATAGCGTTATCCTCGGCGATGCTGACTGTTCTTGCGGCGCTCGGGATTTTCAATCCATGGATGGTTCTCGCTTTCAGCTGTTTGGCCGGAGCGGGCGCCGCTTTCACTGATCCCGCCTGGCACGCGTCGGTGGGCGATATCTTGCGAAAACGCGAAGTCCCAGCCGCGGTCACGCTCATCTCGGTTGGATACAACGCCATTCGAAGCGTCGGCCCGGCGCTCGGTGGCATCATCGTTGCCTCGTTTGGACCACTGACAGCTTTCGCTGTGGCGACCCTGACCTATCTAGCGCTGCTCTGGACCATAGGGCGCCGCAAATGGGATGTTCGCGCCTCACCTCTCCCGCGTGAACCATTGACCACTGCCATCCATGACGGAGCGCGCTTCACGGCCCTGTCGGCGGAGATCAAGGCGGCCATCGCGCGTGGAGCGCTCTTTGGCCTGACCAGCATCTCCATCCTCGCGCTCCTGCCTCTCGTTGCCCGCGATCAACTGGGGGGAGGCCCAATCGTTTATGGTGTCCTGATGGCCGGCTTCGGGACGGGCGCCTTGTGTGTCGGCATTTGCAACAATGTCTTGAGGCGGTCGCTGTCCCAGGAGCGGCTGACAACACTGGCATGCATTGCCTGTGCGGCCTGTTGTCTATCTCTTGCTCTGACTTCCTCAGTGGTAGTGGCGGCTGTTGCGCTGGCGCTCGGCGGCGCGGGCTGGGTCGTCACCTGGACGGGGCTCGACGTGAGTGTTCAATTGGCAAGCCCAAGGTGGGTCGTCGGTCGCACGCTCTCGATCCACTATGCCCTTTCGTCTGGCGGTATCGCGGCCGGCAGTTGGCTGTGGGGCTCAGTGGCTGAGACCTATTCGCTTACCTTGGCACTCGAGGTTTCCGCTGGCGCGCTAATAATGGTCGCGGCCACCGGCTTTCTGATGCCTATCCGTCAATGGCAAGACTCTGATCAGGATCCTTTTGGCTTCGAAACGCCACAGCTCGCTCTCGACCTGAAGCCGAGAAGCGGGCCGATCGTCGTCAAGATCGAGTACTCAATACCGGAGGCAAACGTCGAAGCTTTCCTGGACCGGATGCAGGAACGACGGAGAGTGCAAAGCCGCGTCGGTGCACGGCACTGGAACCTCCAGCGCGATCTTCAGGATCCGTCGCTTTGGACAGAAACCTTCCGCACGCCGACGTGGATGGACTATCTGCGCCTGAACCATCGCCTGACGACCGCGGACAAGGAGTTGGACCAACATCTGCTCGAATTGAATATGGGAATTCCGCCTCATACCAAGCTTTCGATTGAACGACCGACCGGGGCAACCCGCAAGCGGGATCAATCGACGCGATTTTTCTTCCGGCTGTGATCGCAGGGTTGCACTGGCAAGGCTGGAATGGCGAGGCGACATGACCGGCTTGTGGTCCGGGAACGGTTGGAAACCAACGCCTACAAGCATGAGACCGTGAAGCATTCCAATCGCGAACATACGAAGCGCTCGCGCTATGAACTGCAGTTGCAAGCGACGATCCCGGACGCCGAAGAAATGGCTCTTTCCGAGTGCAATCAGCCGCCGGCCTTGCGAAGTGACCCCCAGGTTTGCATCCAGTAAGACGCATTCTTGGAAAACTCGGCGCTTACGAGTTTGACAGACAGAGTGTCGTTGCTCGATTTCCACACGGAAGTGTCATGAATGATGGCTAACGTGCTCTTCCTTAGGGGGAGCGATTCATCGTTGGTGGACGAACAGCAAGCGCATAGCGACGCCTACCGCCTCGAGCGGATGGACAATGGTCGCGCCATACCTCTTGCGATTTTCTATTCGGCGGCCGAGGCATTAGCCGTCTTAGGCTGTATGGTCGGTGGCTATCGCTTGATGCTTGGCGACAGACAAGTATGGCCTGCATCCGGCGGTCATGACGGCATCGCAAGTTAGGCACGCCGACCGCTGGACGTTCGGTGTTGCCAAGACGTCTCTACTCCGCCTCGGCCGGACTGAATCTAGCTCCCCCTGGGGTCCAGTTTTGAGCGGATTGTGCCGATCGCCTTCATGATGGTGTCGGCGGCTTGCCGGTCCAGCGCGATGTCTAGCAGGCCTTCAGTTGTCCGGATCGAGAGAATGCCAAAGGTGCCTTTCTCGTCCATGACCGTGCCGACATGGATTTCCGTCGGCACGAAAGGCCGTGCTCTTTCCACACGTTTCATGGTTACTCGCGTCGCTTTGGGCGGCTTCCGACAATCACGCGCGAGCTCAAGCTTATGGTTAGACAGGCCCCGTTTCTTGTCTGGGAACGTCATCTCATGGCCGTAAATTGCCTCTCGATCTGAACGGCACGGCGCGACAATGCTCTCGCTGAGGCAAACCGGAATGCGCCTGTAGGCTGCATTTTCTGTCACTTTCATAATTTCCGTGTGACCGTTACGGCGGTTTGCCGATGACACGGGAACGGGCTGACAAGCGACCTCCGTTCTCCAAAGCAAGGCGGTTCAAGGAGCCTCACAGGGAGCGGAAGAACTCGCGTTTCCTTTTTTCACGGTCCGCTGAAAAGTCTTCAGCCTAAACATGACTATTGTGGTTCGCCTGTCGTATTTCCCAAGGCCATCGCAGGGTAGAGTGACAACGCTTCGCCGCTCGCGGCAGGGAATGGCAGATTCATGCCAAGTACGGCAAGACGGCGCAGACCGTCACGCTCCAAAGAAAACGTCACTTTCCAGAGGGAATCTTCATCAGGGGTCCGGCGATCGGGAGGTTCGGCCGGTGAATGGACGACGGCTAATGATGCGCTCCAAAGATAAATGGCACGATCCAGGCCAGACACCTGCGCGAATCGCCTCCCAAAAATGGCGGGCCGGTCCCGGTATCGAGACGCCATCGCGAGATTTTCGCGGCCGTGGTGGCTTCTCTGTCTGTTGTCCGCAGGGCGGTGTGCATAGCCGATGAGTGTGCGCTAAAAGGCATGGCCGCTTCCGCAAAGCGGAGGCGGCTACAAAAGCGCAATCGATGCGAATTTCGTGACGATCACCGTCGTGTCCTTCAGCATGATTTTGCGAAGGCCCACGGTCTCCCGCGCGTCGGGCGCCGTCAGACTGCTCGTCGGTAAGTCCAGAGCTGTGCGGGCGGGATGTTGCGGACGACGAAATCATAGTGAGACACGACGTAGCGGTCGGGCATTTTGATCACCGGCGACAAGGGTCCGTAGGTGATTTGAATCACCGGTCTGCCAGCCGGTATGCGGGCCAGCAGGTCCTCGAGCAGGCCAACACGCTGTTCCATTGGAAAGCTCAACATCGGCACCGCACTTATCACGCAGTCGAATTGCTCCCCGCGCCGTTCGGCCAGCACTTCTCCCAGCGCAAACGCATCGCCCAGTCGAAAATCCACGCCCGGAAAGGCTCGCGTCAGGCGCTGATAGAAATCCTTGGAATATTCGACCGAAATCAGCTGATGCGGCTTGATGCCTCTTTCCAGGATTGCCTTGGTGATGACGCCAGTTCCTGCGCCAAGTTCAAGCACCGGCAATCCGGATGCCGGATTGATGACGCTTGCCATACGACGCGCGGCATGAACGGACGTTGGCATGAGTGCGCCCACTCGTTTCTTGTCCTTCTGCCAGCCCTTGAAGAATTGCACTTCTTCTTCGAACTTCCTGCCGAGGCGCTCCTTCAATCGAAAGACCATATCCACTCCCTGCTACTGCTATTTGTCTGGGTCGTTCTGCCGAGGCGCCTTTGTACAAGCCTTGCGGCATTTTCAATCATGCGGCATTGGCTGCCGCGAGCAGCTCGCCTTTGCGCTGCAAGGGCAGAACTCCGAAATTATCGATAAGCCGCGTCCCGCCCAGCCAGGCGGCGACGATCAGGCGGGCCGGTCGATCCGCGGCGGAAAGCGGCGACAGGTCATGGTCTGCTCGTAGCTCGAGATACTCGACCTCGTCGTAACCGGCAGCGAGGATCAGTTGCCTGGCCTCGCCAAGCACAAGCTCGGCTGGCAATCCCGCCGACAATCGCCCAGCCGAAGCCGAGAGGACTTCGGCGAGCCTTGGCGCTGCCAAGCGCTGTGCGGCCGAGAGCCTGACATTGCGCGACGACATCGCCAGGCCGTCGGCTTCACGTACCGTGGGACATGCTACAATCTCGATCGGAATCTCGAGATCGCGGACGAGCCGGCGAACGACGTGCAGTTGCTGGAAATCCTTCTCGCCGAAGAAGGCGAGATCGGCACGCGTCTGGAGAAAGAGCTTGGCGACGACGGTTGCCACGCCGTCGAAATGGCCGGAACGGAACGCGCCGCACAGGCCCCTGCTCACCCCACTCACCGAGATCGTAGTGGCGAAACCTTCCGGATACACGTCCGCTGCATTTGGCGCGTAGAGCAGATGAGCGCCGAGCGGCGCAAGCTTGGCGGCATCGTCATGCTCAGTGCGCGGGTAGGCCGCGAGATCGGCCGCGCTGTTAAACTGTTTCGGGTTGACGAACAGCGTCACGATAACCCGGTCGCCCTTGGCGAGCGCGGCATGCACCAGGCTCAGATGGCCTTCATGCAAGGCACCCATAGTCGGCACGACAGCGACCTTCAGGCCATTCTGACGCCATCCGGCCACAGCCATGCGCAACTCGGCGACGGTTCGTGCGATCGGAATGCTCATGCGCCTTCTCCACTGTTTGCCGCCCTTGGCGCATCGCCGAACAGATGCTCGGCCGTTGGAAAGCGGCGGTCTCGCACGTCCTGCGCATAGTCCGCAATCGCCGCCTCGGCGATCTCACCGAGTTCGGCATAGCGCTTGACGAATTTCGGCCGGAAGTCGCCGAAGATGCCCAACATGTCGTCGACGACGAGAATCTGCCCGTCACAGACCGCCGAGGCGCCGATACCGATCGTCGGGATCGCTACCTCTGCGGTGATCCGGCGGGCGAGCGCCTCGGGGACCTTCTCCAGCACCACCGCGAATGCCCCCGCTTCGCTCACAGCAAGCGCGTCGCACAGGATGCGCTCGCCGTCCTCGCCCCTGCCCTGCACGCGGTAGCCGCCGAAGGTATTGACCGCCTGTGGCGTCAAGCCGACATGGCCCATGACCGGCACGCCGCGTGCGGCGAGGAAGCGGATCGTCTCAGCCATTGCCTCGCCACCTTCGAGCTTGACCGCCGCGCAGCCGGTTTGCGCCATGACGCGCGCAGCATTGCGCAAGGCCTGCTCGGGGCTTTCCTCGTAGGAGCCGAACGGCATGTCGACGATCATCAGCGCGTGCTCGAGGCCGCGTCGCACGGCCTGGCCGTGCATGATCATCATCTCAAGAGTCACGCCCAGCGTCGACGGCAAGCCGTGGAGCACCATGCCGACGCTGTCGCCGATGAGAACAATGTCACAATGCCGATCGACGAGCTTTGCGATCGGCGTGGTATAGGCCGTCAGGCAGACCAGCGACATTCCACCCTTCCGGGAACGAATATCCGGCGGTGTGATCGCCTTGGTGTTAGCAACCGCACTCACCTAGGGCTCCTTCCCCAACGTTACCAACCATGGGTGCCGCGTTTGGCACATTTTTGTGCAGGTGCGAAGAGTTAAATTCGCGATTGCGAGCGAGATGCCGCGCCGACAGTCATCGTCAAAATAAACTAAATCGGTTCAGCTGCTTAACCGGCGCACCTTTGCCAACCAGTCCAGGTTCGTGGCCATCGGCAAATCCAACCAGCAAAGGCAGACCGGGAGCCAAAGCCAACCACGTGAAAGCGGACCTGATCACCGTCGTGTGGCCACCTTGACGAAGGTGAGCCAGGCGTCCTCACCATCGGGCAGGCGAATGCTTTGCCATCCGAGCGCGCTCGAGCCTGAGCTAGCCATCGCTGGTAAAGTGGTTGCTTTGGACATGCCCGTTCACCATCGATATCGCCTCCGCACTGGCCGCTAAGGCGCAGCAGGCACGCGGATCTGGAGGCAAGGGCAACGACGTCAAAGCGGTCTTGATCGCCGTGATGGTCGCCTGACGAAGGGTGAGGGTTTTGTTGCAACGGATGAATGGGAGCGCAGAGAGGTCTGACACGAGGCCAATGTCGCGGCAAGGATTTGGAACTGCTCCGCCAGGGATGGATCCGGATTGAAGGCGAACCTCCGCCTGTCGCTTACGCATCATGTGAACCATTTCGACGCCGTTTAGGATGATCGCGGCTGATGCTGGTGATTTGAAGCCGACCATTGATGGGAAGCGAGCGCTTGCCGCGCCGCATGCGCCGCTGGTCTGTTCGATCCTGTTATTCAGGTATTTACTCTTGCGGATCCGGATCCGGATCGGCTTCGGCCGACGCCGCGCCCTGCAAGCGATTTGTGATGTCACGGAAAAGATAGCCTCGTGGTTGGTCTGGCTACCATCGATGACGACGCGGTCGGGCCGGCCATGACGTGCCAGCGTTTTTATGAAGAAGTGCTTGGCCGAGGACAGGTCACGCTGCTAGCTGAACCAGAATCGACTGTGTCGCCGATACTGTCGATGGCGCGGTAAAGATACATCCACCGGCCGCGGAGCAGTAGCGGTGCGAAACAAACGGTCCAGCGGTGAATGGTCGTGTGGTCGATGGCGATCCACCGCTCGGCCATCATCTCCTCAAGATCACGCAGCCTGAGATTGTAGGCCAGGTGCCAGCGCACGCAAAGCAAGGATCACTGATTGGTCGAACTGACGGCTCCGACGGCCCTTAAACATCTAATCCTCCGAAATGTCGAAGGAGGCTTGCCATAGCGCCGGCAATCAAAACGTTGCAACACATCCTCGACAACTACCGGCAATTAAATGGTCGTTTGACAGAACGGCGAAATCACCTCGGCACCGCGGCAGTTTGACAACCCGGCCGTCGGGGCGGTAGCACCATCCCAAAGCTAAGAGTCGCAGGGCAGAACCGACCGCAACCCATCGGGCTGCGCGACCCCAACTAGCTGACGCCCAACAGGCACTCTCATCGCGCATCAGCACCGTGGATGCGACATCTACTTTGTCGCCAGCGCGATATCGGAACCTGGTTGTGACGCAGGCTGTGCGTAAAGCGCACCGCTGTCGGCAGGTGGGCGAAAGAACACTTGGAGAAGGTGAGAAGTCATGCCGCGTCAAGATTCCCCGCCCTTTGCGGCAACCACCCTACTCCCTCTTCAGAACCCGGTCTTTCGTTCGATCTGGACAGCCACGCAGATATCCAGCCTTGGCTGGCTCGTGCAGAGCGTTGCCATAAGCTGGCTCATGGCCACGATCTCAGCCTCCGATCTGATGGTTGCGCTCGTGCAGGCTGCATCGACCCTGCCCGCCTTCTTCTTGTCGATCCTTGCTGGAGCGATTGCAGACAGCTTCAGCCGCCGCGGGGTGATGCTTGCCGGACATTGCCTGATCGCACTGGCATCCACGGCCCTGGCGCTCTCTGTGGGGCTGGGCTTTGTCAGCCCATGGCTGATCCTGGGACTGAGTTTCTTGGCCGGATGCGGCTTTGCCTTGAATGATCCAGCCTGGCACGCCTCCGTCGGCGATATCCTGGAAAAGCGCGAGATACCCGCTGCAGTGACGCTGATGTCGGTGGGGTACAACGTTGTTCGAAGCATAGGACCGGCGCTGGGCGGTGTAATTTTGGCGTTGCTGGGACCCCTCGCGGCATTCGCCTTTGCAGCGCTGAGCGACTTGGTCCCATTGAGCGCTGTCCTGCGCTCCAAATGGCAAGTTCGCTCTTCGCCTCTTCCGCGCGAGCGGATGACGACGGCCATTCATGATGGCATGCGCTTCACGGCGATCTCCTCGGAGATCAGAGTGGCGATTGTGCGGGCAACCCTGTTCGGGCTGTCAAGCATCTCGATCCTTGCTCTGCTCCCCCTCCTGGTTCGCGACCAACTGGCGGGTGGTCCAATTGTTTATGGCGTCCTGTTGGCCGGCTTCGGCACAGGCGCCTTCATCGCCGGCATTGGCAATGGCTACTTGAGACGCATCACGTCCCAAAATCGATTGATCACGCTCGCGTCCGTTGCCTGCGCAACGTGTTGCCTTTTACTGGCTCTCACATCATCGGTGGCTGTGGCGGCGATCGCGCTTGCAATCGGTGGCGCAGGCTGGGTTGTCACCTGGACCGGAACCGACGTGTGTGTGCAGTTGGCAAGCCCAAGGTGGGTCGTTGGTCGCACTCTGTCGATCTATTACGCTCTGACCTACGGCGGCATGGCAGCCGGCAGCTGGATCTGGGGTACTGTCGCGCAGAACTATTCCCTGACGTGGGCTTTGGAAGGTGCCGCAGGGGCACTGTTGCTGGTTGCAGCAGCGGGAAAGCTATTGCCGATCCAGCTCTGGGAAGAATCAGATCAAGGAGCCTTCGACTTCACGCCTCCAGAACTGGCCCTCAATCTGAAGCCCAGGAGCGGCCCGATCGTGATCAAGGTGGAGTACTCGATCGCCGAGGGGAATATCGCGGAATTTCTGAGTTGCATGCGCGAAAGGCGGCGCGTTCAGAGCCGTGCCGGTGCGCGGGACTGGACCCTCCAGCGCGACCTTCAGAAGCCGACACTTTGGACCGAGACATTCCGCACGCCGACATGGACGGACTATCTTCGTCTAAACCATCGGCTAACGGTGACTGACCGGGAGGTAGGCGAGCGTCTTGCCGCCTCTGCAGGTCGGTGGTTCTCCTCCTCATCTCGCACTTTCGATCGAGCGGTCGACAAATCCTGCCCCCGGCCGCCAAGTTCAGCCAGTGCCCTTTGTATCGCGCCCGTAAAGGCGACCGGTAACTTTTCAGGGGTTGGACACGGGTGAGGCCTGCGCAGTCCATCACCGTTGCTAAGCTTGGAGATCAACGCCCGCTTCCGAATAGCGAACGCTCGATTTAAAATGCCAACGCAAGTGATCGGCGTGACAGCGCGTGAAGATGTCTACGAGGCGGCGGCTGCTCGCTTTGGAGGCGAGCTTTGGTCTGTTCTTCGCTATGAGCGCGCTAGTAGTGAATGGTCGGAGCAGCTCGTGGCGAAGGTACGTCACATTCTCTGTGTGAAAACCGTGGGCGACGTTCCGGCACCTGACTACGACCTTGGCATTGTTGTAGCGCTCCGCTCGCCTGAACTTGACGCCGTCCTGCAATTGCCCTGGTCGTGGGGTGTCGCAAATGGTGATCACGACCCAACAGCCTATTATTCCGGTAACTTTCGACGGATTGATGGAACAATCGGCCGAGCAGTTGTCGCCCGTTCTGGACAGATGGGCATGCCTGCGGCAACAGCATTGGCCACCAAGTTAGGCATCAGGTTTAGGCCAAGACTGATTGCTATGGTGGGCATTTGTGCCGGCAGCAAAAGCGATACAAACATAGGTGATGTGATCGCCGCGAATCCAACATGGGACTACGGCAGCGGCAAATATAGCACTAGAGGCAAGGAGGAGGTGTTCGAGCCAGCACCGTATCCACTCGCTCTATCGTCTCGAGTGCGCGGACTACTTGAACAATTTGAGGGAGAGAGCGACCTTCTCACCCTACTGCGGGGCGAGTTCAAAGGTTCGCCACCATCTAACATGCCTAGACTTCACATTGGACCATTTGCATCTGGTGCCGCCGTCGTGGCCCGAGCCGCGATGATAAATCGGGTGCAGTTGCAGCATCGGAAGCTGCTTGCGATAGACATGGAAGCTTACGGCGTCGCGACGGCTGTGAGCGAGCTCCCTCTTCCACCCCGAGAGTTCTTAATCCTCAAAGGTGTGTCCGACTTCGCTGACGAGGATAAAGGAGACTCGCAACGTACCTATGCTGCATATTTAAGCACACAGGTGCTGGCGAAACTGTGTACAGATCATGGACTCTGCTGAACAGAAGACGTTTCCCTGGTTGAGATTGACCACGATGTAGTGCGACGTCCATGTTCAAAATTGTGGGTATTGTTAAGGTTTGCATTCAATGATTGCATCTTCGGCCGAGACGGGAGCGAAGTCGCCGCGCGGGCACTGGAACCAGTGATGTCCGCTTCTGGAAGGCGGAAGGTCCCGGCGGAACTACCAAGATGCGGCGCAAACCAGCCTTCACGATGAACTCGCCGCGGCTGCCATGGGTCAAAAAGGCCGACCCTGACTGAATGTCAGATTGGAAAGTATGGACATTAGACCGAATTCCAGTCTGCCTTTTTATGCGACTTTTCGATACAAATGGCGAACATACAGCAGGCTGAACGTCAACCTTTTGGCGCGTTCAATAGCGTTTCCAACTGTCCGACGCTTTCGAGCACCAAGTTGAAATTCGGCACAGGCCCAAAAATCATGGCGGTCATGGCACCATAGTCTCGCCGCAGGGCATCAACCATTTCGTCATGAGGCAGCAGGGCGAAGGTCGGCGGTTCAGCTGATGCAAGGTCGTAGTCCTTGCGGTTGAAAAACATGCGAGCATGAGCCACGCAGTCGGCGCCAAGGTCTATATTCGCGATCGCCCGGCGGCCGGTTTCGGACTCCATGAGCCGATGAATATCATAGTAGTGTCGCGAGATCCGTTGGCCGCCACCACGCAGTTCACCGCGACGCTCAAACCAGCGCCGCAAGCCATGAAGGATCACGACCTTGTCCCAAAAGGTCCGCTCCGGATCGACCGTAGTGACGTCTGCCACACTTAGATCGAGACCTGGCGCGTCGTCGTCGACATAGGGTCGGATGATCTGCGGCGTGTTCGGATCGAGCGCTGACTTCGCGCCTGACTCAATCTTTACCGCCGGACGGACATACGCCTCAACAGGCGTTGCGGTCGGATACCAAAGCAGAAGGGTCTGCCTGTCATCGTCGTCAGTTCGTACCTGAAAGTCTTTTTGCGGCAGTCCCGTGCGCTCTGCGGCTGCGGCTACCAATACAGTCAGGGCCTCCGCCATCGGTCCTTGGATATAGGCCGTGCAGGCGTCCTTGATGGCATCCAGCTTCGCCTCGCGCTTGGTTCGACTGAGGTTCTGAAGTTCAGCGATCGACGTCCCCTCCCCCAGATCATCGCGGAACACAGTGACGTCGATGTCTTCCGAAAACCGGCTGATCAGGCCGAACCCCTTGGAAAGGGAGGTGCCGCCTTTGAATAGCAGCCGTGGACTGTCGTCGGGCATGCCGTTGAACAGCGCGTCCAAGGTCCAGCACACCCAGAAGTCCTTTTCGATATTCTGCGGCGTGGAGCTAAGACGCTGAGCTGTTGTCGTAAACAGGCCCGCCCTTGTCTCGGCGTCGGCGCTCAGAACTTGGTCATAAGCAGAATTCATTGGCTCGGCATTCTCGGTGACGTAGTCCCGTTCGGCTGGAGCTGACCTTGGGATATCTCGGCCGCGTCCTTCAGCAGGGACTTCAAAAGAACTTGCATCCAAGCGGGAAGGGTTGGCAGGCCTTCGGCCAGATCGGCCCGGAGGCGCTCACCTTGGTCGGGATCGTTCAGCAGTCGGCGCAGACGCCGCAACAGTTTCTGGTTTCCGTCATGCTGGCCCAGCATATCGCGCATCCAATGCAGCGCCTGGACGACGCGCATTGCCGGGCGCCCTGCCCAATAGAGTTTGCTGGCCGACGTGGGCCGGAAGGTGATGTCGAGGTTGCCAAGGCGAATCGGCCGCAACCGCGCGTCGGCGTGAACGACGATGCGAGCCGGCACCGCGTCAGTCAGACCGAGGTCATTTGCCGCGGTCATACCGTCGACGAGGACCCGGATCTGATCGCGCCGTGCCACGGCGTCAATGACGCCACGGGGGTCTGGTGGGCTTTTCTGCTGGGTCAGGGTGTTGAATGTCGGTCGATCGTACAGTCCGCGATCAATCCGCCGCAGCTCAGCGGCCTTGACCATCCGCTGCAGCACCTTGTCCACCGCATCGCGATTGCCAAGGTCAAGAAAATCCGCAGGCGTCCAGACCGTGCGTGGTGGACTTGCCACCATGCGATCTTGGATGAGAGCCTTCAGGTCGGATCGAGTCTCGCTCATGTCCGAAATATGTATACGTATTTCGGACGAATGCCAAGCCCTGGAATGTCCGAAAAATGTCCACATATTTCGGACCAGATAACCTGGCTAACTTGCTACAACCCAAGTAGCTGCCGAGCTCGACGTCCTCATCAAATGATTGGTAGCGCAAAACGCCCTCATCGACGTAGAGCGGTTACGACACAATCACCCATTACTATCCCAGTTCGTGAATCGCTACGCTCGGCACAACAGCCTTGGCGATCTCACATAGGTGCTGGTGATGCGTAAGATAGATCACCTGACCGGCACTTGCCATTTCGCCAAACAACCTGAAGACCTCCTCGGAACGGACATGGTCGAAGGTTTCCATGATGTCGTCTGCGATGAAGGGTACGGAGGGCCGAAACTGCGCAAACTCGTAGTACCCCGCAAGCCTCAGGGCCAGATAGAGCTGAAAGCGCGCGCCCTTTGACAACGCATCAGCGACCTTGGATTGCCCATCGCGCTGCAACGCGATGAGCACTTCCCCACCCTTCACAGGTTGCGTTGTCAGGCCAGAGTACTGGCCGCGCGTCATAAGGGCGAACGCGTCTGATGCGCGCTCCATCATCCCGGAGCGGTGACGCTCGCGATAGAGACGCAGAGCATTTCCAGCCGACATTATTCCCAATTTGAGCTCGATATAGCGGACGGCCTTCTCCTCGATTTCCAGAAGGACGGTACGCCGTTCGGCATCTATGCGGGCAACAGCGCTGTCGCCGCCAATGGCGTCCAGCTTGTCGGTCGCGCGCGTCTGCCGAATGAGCTGTTGCTGCAACACCTCGTCAAGGTCGCGAAGCCGTTGCTCCGCCTCGGCCTTCTCGATTGCGAGACTGTCAAGATTGACGGCATCCAATATCGAACGCGCCTGCTCGAACCCTTCTACCGCCAGCTCGGACGACACCTGCTCCTGGAGTTCGGCCACGGCTGTGCGCAGGCGATCCCTGTCGCGCAGCAGTTCGTCGCGTTGCACGACTTCGGATAGCGTTGCCACGCCAAAGACGCTCAGGACCTCGTTCTTGCGCCGCTCATGTGCCGAAATCTCGGCATCGAGGATCTCACGCCCATCCTCCAAGCGCTGCAGGTCATTGACGAGGCTTGCCTTGGCCTCGCGCGTGCGCTCGGCGCGCTCCAGGCGCTCGGCAAGTCGAATCGCCAGCTGTTCCGGTTCGTCGTCGTCGGCCGCCTCGTCCGCTTCGGCTGCAATGGCGGTAACCTCGACCAGGAAATTGTCCCTGTCGGCCTCCATCTTCTCAATACGCAGTTGCATGGCGTCCCGGTCTTGAAGACCTTTGGACAGTTCAGCCAATTGATCGAGGACGCCGCCGACGCCGGGCGCCGAGATGCCGCTCTCGAGCCAGGTCCCCTTGAGCGCTTCGGCAACGCCGGTTAGCCATTCCTCCTCTCGCCGCTCAGCGACTTCGATGGCTCGGCGTCTGGCGGCCAAGTCATCTTGCCTTGCGCTAACGGTCTTGAGCGCCTCGGTGCGCTCAGCGTCCACTTTGAATTGCCTCTCAAGGAACAGCTCTGCCACGGCCATGACCGTTTCCAGGCTGTCACCAAGATCTGAACCGACGCCTACGCTCGCCAGCGCACCGCTCAGCTCCAGGCGTATTCGCCCTTCCTCATCAACCGAGCGCTCGGTCTTCCTGCGGGAAAGCTCGATCTCCTCACATGCCGCGAGCGCATCGATCCGGGCAGCAATGCGATCCTCGATCATTTCGATCAGCTGTTCGGGGGATGTTTCCTCGCACGGTCCGAGCAAGTCTCTTGCCGCTGCGCGAATTTCCAAGAACACTGCCTCCAGATCCGAGCCAATGCGTGCAAGTTGGTCGCGCGCATGCGCGATGTTGGCCGCGGCTTCAGCGAGGTTGCGGTTTGTGCTGCGAATCTCAACGAGCTCCCGGGCGTTAGCCAGACGGCCTGCCGCGACGCTGTCGTCTCGGGCCAGTGCTGCCGCGAAATCGTCCGCAGTTTCGCCAGTCAGGTCATCGCGATGCCTTGCCCAAGCCTCGTCCCGGGCGCGCCGAATGGCGCCCGCCACATCATCGTCGGTGACATCGACCGAGGCACGAAGGGCATCCAGCCGCGCCGAAAGCAAATCGTGATTGCCTTGGTGCTCGGCAAGACGTTCGAAAAGTACGCCCCTGCTCTTACCGAGCTCTGAGGCCAGCGCCTTCCATGCGCCAAGCCGCCCAGCATTCGGAATAGCGATCCTGGCCAATGCCTGCGCATCTCCCGACCAGGGATGCAAGCGCGCGCTCGCGGCCTCCCATCGAATTGCACCTGCATCTGCGGCCTCACGTGCCGCCTTGGTCTCCCTCATGTGCCCGCTGGCCCTTGCCGTAGACAAAGCCGAAACCAGCCTCGCCCTGGCAGGCTCGGGCACGGCCCGTTCTTCGCCGACCCGCTCGCGTGCCCCCTGGAGCGCATCAGCAGCGGCCGCAGCCTCCTCGCGCGCGACGTGCACGCTGGTAACGATCCCGGATCGCTGCTCGACCATGGTGCGCACCGCGCCAATGGTTGCAGCAGGCAAGAGCAGGTTGGCAGGGTGTGGCTCGGAGGACCTGCCAAGAGCGGCAAGGCAGGTCGCCACGGCATTGTCGAGGATTTGCAGCTCCGTCCTGCGACTTGGCAGGTCGAGGCCGGCCGAGACGTAGCGCACCTTGCGGTCGGCCAGGCCGCGAACCCGTTCGGAGATCGCAAGGATCACCGCGTCCACGCCGACCGAGGCGGTTTTCGTCGTCACCCGCTCGAGCTCGTCCGCACTCGCGGATAGCCGCGTTCTCAGACTGGCGTCGGTCTCGATCATGTCGGCGACACTGCCCGTCCAGGTCCGTGACGGTGATGGGATCTCAGGCAAGTCGGCCAGTTGGGCTTCCTTACGTCGGATATCGGCAAGGATCGGGATCGCGCGAAGATACTTCGCGATCGTATCGAGCCGAGCCGACAGCACCGACCGTTCGGCGATGCTGCGGTCGTATTTTTCTGTCGCGTCGAGACGCTCGGCTTCAAGGCTCTCATAAGTCGACGCCAAGGTGTCGATCGCGTCCCTCCCGGACTTCAGTTCCGCAAGCCGCTTCTTAAGCAGCGCAAGCTCGGTTCCGTGTGCCTGCTTGCGATAGAGCCTGTCCGCTTCGGTCTCGAGTACGCTCAATGTATCACTTGCGTGCCCGAGACCGGCGCTCGCTGTAAACAGCAGCTTGCCCAGGTCACCACGCGATTCCAGGATTGATTTTCCACCTGCTTCCAGCGTTTCGTCGTCCAACGAAAACATGGTCTCGTATGCGTCTCGAGACAGCCCCGCGAGATGTGCTGATATCGCCATTTCGCTGACCGGTTGGCCAGTCGCGTTCAACAATGAGTTGGTGCGCTGCTTCGTGCGTGTGAACGTGTGTTCCGCGCCGCCGAGTTCGAGCACCCCGCCGATGCGCATCGCGCTGTACTCGTGCAGGAAATTGTAGCGGCTGCGTTCCTCGATTCCAAACAGCAGGTCGAGATAACCAGAAAGCGCAGTCGACTTGCCGGCCTCGTTCAAGCCGAAGACAATATGCAGGTCGGGACCGGATTCCGGTTTCGACCCGAAGTCGATCGTCCTGTCGGTGAACTTACCATAGCGAATGAGATCAAGTCGCCGGAGCCTCATTGTGACCCACCAGCCTTAAGGCGGGCGGTGACCAGGTCGGCGCCGTTGGCAAGCACCCTGTCGAGAAACACCTCCAACTCAGCCTCGTCCTTACCGGCGAAATCGCGCCCGTCAGGCGGAAGATCCGCGATGATCTTCTGGACTAACGCCCTCGCCCCGGCACGGAAAGCTTCCGAGCTGGCATCGGCGCGCATGGATTGAGCGAGTTCGAAAATCGGATCAGCGACGCCCTCCGATGTTTCGCCCGCGGATGGAGAGACATTGAGCTCGAGCTTCTCCACCCAGGTGTCCCCAGTGTGTTCCGCGACCTGCTCGGCTTCTGCGAGCAGCAGGTCGCGGTCACGTATCAGCGCCCAGGATAAGGGTGACGCCCCGGTCAAACCGAGACGGACCACAACATGACGGGATTTGACGGAGGCGCGCACATCTTCGAGCGCGGAGCGGACCCGCGCGACGACTTCGGACCATTCCACCGTTTCGGTCAGGTCGACGCTTACCCGTTCGAATTGCGCGATACTGGTTAGCCTTTCCTCGATCTCGACGGTGCGGTCGTCGCGTACCGTCACCAGGGTGACGGATTTCTCTCCTGCCTCGTTGATGTCCCTGCCCTGTGGAATTCCCGGCATCACCACGGTGCTCGCCCCAGGATGGACTTGGCGCACATGGATGTGCCCAAGAGCCCAGTACTCAAAACCATGGCTGTGCAGATCAGCGATGCTACAGGGAGCATAGACGTCGTGGCCGGGCGATCCGGCCAGGCTGGTATGCATGATGCCGACGTTGACCGCGCCTTCACGCGGCGCTGAATACTTGGGGAGCAGACTGTCCGGCGCCTTGGGGTTGGCAAAGCTCAAGCCATGGAACATGACGTCGAGTCCGCCGGCTGTCTGCAGCACTGACTGGGAACGGCCTCCGAAGATCGTGACCGTGTCAGGGAACACGAGCTGTTTCGATATTCGCGACATTGCGTCATGGTTTCCCCGGATTTTGAAAACCCCGATGCCGGCCTGGTGAAGTCGTGTCATCTGTGAGCTCAGAAACCGCGCCGTTTTCATCGACGTCTGATCGCCATCATAGAGATCGCCGGCAATGACCAGGGCATCGACACGTTCCGTAAGGCAGAGGTCAACTATGGAAATGAATGCCTGGCGGCTGGCGTCTCCGACAAGTTCGGCAAGGTCGGGGTTTCGCATCGCCAGCGAACGCAGTGGCGAGTCGAGATGGATATCAGCGGTGTGTACGAATCGAAATGCCATTGAGCAGTCTCCGATCACAAACATACGAGTGTTCGACCGCTGCTCGATAGATGAATTTTGCCATAGAATGGTTTTGGCTGATTTTGCCGCCGATCCTGAAGGGTTAGAAATTGCCCACGACGACGTTGCGAGCGATACAGGAAGCGACGGACATACGGTCGTTCCTGGACCTTCCTCGATGTGCCCGTCAGGCTATGACGTGAAGTAGAGTTGCTCACCTGCTCGCGCGCCAACCCAAACCGGCGACGAAATCAACCCGTCAACACTATTTGAAAGACCAAATATTTCGTCGACGAAGACTGGGATGATCAACCCGCAATCATCAGAGATCATTGCCTGCAGATCAGCGTACATAACTTTTCGTTTCTCACTATCGAGTTCCGCGCGCGATGCGCCAGTAACTGGTCGAAATCCCGTGTCCGCCAGAACGATTCATTCCAGGGCGCCGTCGACTTGAAGGTCAATGACATAACCATGTCGGCCGTTGGGACGGTAAGCAATCTGGACATGGTGGAAAGCGGAATGGTGGCTTTGCGCCTCATTTCGGTCGTCCACATCACCCGCTCTTCTTATGGTAGTCGGATGCTTCGCCATTGACCACGTCCGGAAACGCCAGGAGCGGACGTTACAAAACAAAGCAACGCCGCAATACCCCGCCATCAGGTGATTTGATACTTGAGCCTACGTTGTACGAAGGCTGGCCGCGAACCTTCGAGCACCCTTACGATGTGACCATTGGTATTCGGGTTCTCGATCGCGCCGCAATCATAGCTGAACCTGTAACCGTTCACCTTGTCCAACCGGACATAGACGATTTGTTCGGCGTCGGCTCCGATCGCGAGATTTGGGTTATGCGTCACCAATATGACCTGCCGGGTTTTCTTCGCGTCGCGAATACACCTTGCGAGTACCGCGAATATGCTGTCGTTGTCGAGATTGTCTTCGGGTTGGTCGATGATGAGGGGCGAGCTGTCGGTATCCAGGTGCAGGTAGAAGACCAGCAGGAGAAGCCCTTTCTCTCCGGGGGAAAGCTGGTTCAGGTCTTTGCCTCCCAGTCTCAACTCGTACCGGGGTTCGAAGTATTCGAGGGAATAAAGGAAGTCGTAGAATTTCTTGACGTCTTTGGTCTGCCGTCTGATGCCACCCGATTTCATCGATCCGACCACATCGTCCACAAAGGCGAAGATGCTTTCGAAGGAGTTCCAGTCGACTATCGATAGCTTCTGTTGAAGGGCGCGCGCGCCTTCCGCGAACTCCGCGGAAGGGGCCGCTCACGTTTTGGTTCAGATGGTTGAAAAATTCATCACCGAACTTGGGAGAAGGTACAAAAGACGCGTCGATCGACACCTTGAAGTCCCCGGTACTCACCGCGGTGAGCCGCGACTCAACCTTGGTTTTCAAACCCTCGTAGAACGTTCTTATCTTGTGCTTGCTTTCGAAGAGGGCCAAGCACAGCGCCTTACGGTCTTCAAACGCCTTGGACAACTCACCCGGCAGATCGTTGTCGATCCGGGCAATGCGGGCCTCCAGTTCCGCGATAGTCCCTAATTTCGGCGAGGCCTTTTGACCGACGATATCGCTGATCTTCTCGGATATCTCGCGGACGGCCTGCACATACCTTTGATAGCGCTGTTGAGGTGCCGAGAGAGCGGCGCGTGTCTCGGCGATGCGATCGGCAATATATTTCTGCGCAGCACGCAGGTCGGGTACGCTGGCGACTTTGGAAAGATCGGTCTTTGAATCGAAAACCCTGGCGCTCTCGCGTTCAATCGCCACGATTTCTTCGTTCACAGCCTCAATCTTCTTGGTGACCTCTTCGAGGTTAACCGTAAGACTGATGACCTGGTCAACATCGAAGCCGAGACCGCTATACTTGGTTTTGAAAACCTCCTTGTCGCTTTGCACACGGCTTTTCAGGGCATTTACGGCGTCCTTGAATTCACTGGCCTCTTGCAACGTAGTCTTGTGCCGACCGAGCCGCGTGACGGCGCTCTTTTCACGCGCAGCAAGGTCGTCCAGCAACCGGGTTTGTGACGCGATTTCTTCTGTCGCCGCCTCCTGTTCTGCACTCTGAGCAGCCGGGGCAGCTTCCTCTGGAGGCTTCGACGCTTCGAGTGCAGACACCTGCTTCTGAAGGACCCCTAGTTCCGCCTGGAGTTTGGTCTTGAATCCAGGCTCGCTCTGGTCCTCGAGTTCGAGAATCCTGATGTTGAGTTCCCGCAGATTCGTTTTGATCTGACTAGCTTCCTGTCGACTGTTCAATGTCTTCCGTTCTTCGAGATCGTGGAAGCTCTTGGCGTCCATCTTGTCGCTGATGTCGACGTGCGAAAATACGACGTCTTCGATTTCCCGACGCAGCGCCTGCACTTCGATTTCGTTCGTCAGGCTCTCGAAGTAGTTCTGTGGCAGGTATTTGACCGCCTCCGGCGAAAGTTCATCGACATCATCGTTCAGAGTCCGCTCTACAACGCTCCCACTCTTCCATACGAGACGACCCGAGAAATTCTCGGCGAACCCGGGCCGTTTGAATTTCCTGTTCGTCTGGCTGTCGGTTAGAAACGAGAAATATTTCGCTTGGCGAGTATTTCCGAGCAGCGCCACGATATCCGCGACAGCGCTTTTGCCGCTTCCCTTGTTCCCGATTATGGCAGTCAGCTCAGGGTTGAACGGGATTTCGACGTTCCGAAACCAAGTGCCGTTATGACCCGTATACTGGGCGACGGGATTGATCTCCAGCCTGTCGATGAACTGCGTAGCCTCACGCTCGAGCCGGACGAGAACAGTTGGACGGTCTCCGACAAAGACGCGATGTTCCGGTTCGAAGATCGTCTGCCGGAGACCTCGGAAAGTCAGATTGGCCTTGATCCAGGTCGATTGATAGCTCGGTTCGTCACCTGTCAAACGTCCAAGGTCCTCGAAGGAATGAGCGTCACTGGCGTCATAGAGGGGCTTAGGCTCCGACTTCGACCCGTCCTCGTACCGAGAGTCGCTCAGGAAGAATGCCGTGCTGTTCGACTTCCCAAAGAAGGCGCTACTGATCCTGTCGAGTTCATCGGAAATGGATTTGCTACGCTGGGAATTTTTGGCGGTACCGCGCAGGCCATCGTTTCCGGCGGCGGTGACGATAATGTATTGCTCCGGCGCGAAGCATCCTTTTAGCGAGTCCTTAACATCATGTATGCTGACGGTGGCCGCAGCGTAATTCGCAGACGTCAGTTCGCTGCAGCGTAACCGTCTGCCACTAACGGATATGTGCGTTTCGAGGTCGTTGAGGAACTTGCTCAAGGCTTCGGCCGTCGCGACAGCCGGGTCTACCAGAACATGCGTGTTGACGTTTTTGCCGTCGATGCTGACGGTCTCGGTCAAACGCAGTTCCAGGTTCGGGATCACCAGCTTGGTCGAGTCCGGATGCAATTGGCGATACCACTTGACGGTGTTCAGGTAGCCATCGAATGAAAAATAGTCCGTTATGCCAAAGGCGTGGACCTCGGATTGTTCGAGAATAGCCAGGAAGCGTTTCCACGTCGCGTCGTCCGGTTTGCCATATCCGCAAGAGAGCTTCGTACCTGGCGCGTGCAAATGCAGATCCCACTTAAGCCACTGCGACCCTCGATGAGCCTCTCGTTTGGCAGCACGCGGCGTCGAGGACACACTCATCCGAAGCACTCCAGGTGACGGGGTTTCCGATCCGGAGAAGCCATGCCTTTCGTCGGCAGGATCACGAATCTGCGCCTAGATTCGCGCGGGCACAATCTAGTCGGATGAAAGAATCAATCAAGGCATGTTCTCATGACTTATAGCACAGGTCGCCGCCTGTCGCCGAAAGATAAAAAACGGTGCTGGAAACAAGAGGCGGGCATGCAACCGCCGCTGACTATTCAGGTCAACGAGGTTCCTAGGCGTGTTCTTGTGGCTTCCAACTGCCGCAAAAATGCCGACTGACGGGGTGACATTCGGCTCCGAAACGCCGCCTCAGTTGAGCAATGGCACCGTTGCGAAAAGCGCGACGTCTGTTCTGAGCAAATTGGACCCATAGCTGAAAGTCAGCTTTCGACCCAAAACAAGATCTTGATTGTCTCGCGCCGAGCGTCGCCAGTTGACGCACAGCAGACCTGTTCCAATCGCCGACGCGTCCTCTATGCGCCAGCAGTTTCCCTCATCCGGTCCAGATGCTACAAGCAAATCTGTTCGACGCGTTTGTGAAGTACGTCGGTATGCTCGCCCAACCAGACAAGCGCCTCTTCGCTTATTGAATAGTGCTTAAAATACTTGGCCTTCACGTGAGCTTCGTTCAGTGTATTGAACCAGGCGCGGTGACGTTGCTGTTCACGTGGCCACGCCTCGGACAACCGTCGATCCTGATCCTCGGCCAAGGACCTCAGAAACGTCAGCTTATGGGAGGGTGGGCTGTAGTTGGTGAGCACCAGCAGGAGTGTTGCCATAGCTATGCTCGATGGCTTAGTGGAGGGTAAAGGCAGCCGCGTTTCGCCATCCCGTTATAGCAGTGTTCGACATATGCGAAAGGCAACCAGAGCCGAGCGCGAGCGGTCGTTATGCGACTTCACGCGTCGTATGATTTCCCAGTGCGTTGGCGGCGATCAGGGGCAAGTCCTTGGCGCTGATTCTTCCGCCATTGTGACCAATGTCATCAGGTGATCGCTCAGGAACGTGTCGAACTTTGCCAATGCCGGTTGCGCCAGCCGAGCAGCAAGTTCTTCTCCGTCTGGCACCGGCGAAACAACCACATCCTGCAGAGTTTCGATGGCTTTCTCGGCCTCGCATTCCTGAAGCTCGATGGCATGGCCGAAATGCGATGCTTTGAACTCTCGGGCCAGCAATGCCAGGGTTAGGGTCTGCAGCTTCCTGGTTCCGACCCAGGGGAAAATCAGGACCCCCTCCCCATGCGATATGATGGAACGGCGATCCAAGTGCATGTCCAGGAAAGAACTGCGCGCCTCATCCAGCAGCCGGTTGGCGGCAGGATCGAGATAGGGGTATGCCTCATCGGATGCGAGAACCGTGCGCATTGTTGCCACCACGTGATCGTGGATGGCCGCCCCCTTGCCATTGAAATGCGGTGGCTTTCCAGCCCGTGTCGGCTTGACCATGATAACCCGAGCGCGATCGTCGATTTCGATGACTTGCCAGCGGCGCCCGGCAAAGATGATTGTTTCGCCACGTGCAATCGGAGAGCTCAGCGGGTAGGTGCCGAGCGTACGTGCATCGTTGATGATCCGGTATTCTCGTTCGGTAGCGAACACTGCATAGAATTCATGCGATTCCGTTATGGTTTCCCCAATCTCCCCAATCATGAGCAAGCCTTCCGGGGACTGCTCTATTAAGCGGTTTTCAGGCGTGGCCATGCACCGAAGCAATTCGGCGAACAGCGTCCTGTCCACGGCTCGGAAGGGGCCGCGCTCGCACAACAGTTTCCAGGCGACCGTCGGGCTTACGCCCCCGGTCTGCACGATCAGCGCCATTACTTGATGGAGGAGCGTTGAAAGATGCAGCCCAGCTGGCAAGGGCGGCTCACACCATCCTGCCCGCAGGCACTCGACCATCGCAATCGACTGAACGAGATCCAGGCGAAGCCGGTCGATTGGGTGTCGTCCCTTGCCGACGGGAGGCTCGATGACGAACATGCGCAGCGTTGCGGGCTTTCCGGCCCTGCGGCCGGATCGGCCGAGGCGTTGGCGAAGTGACGCGACCGAAAAACCCGGCCCGATCTGTGCGATTGTCTCCACCTCGCCAATGTCGATTCCGAGTTCCAGGGTGGTGGTCGCGACAGCCGTAGTCGGGCGCGGATCGTCTCGAAGCCGCGCTTCGACCTCCTCGCGCATGGCTCTTGCCAGATTGCCATGATGCGGGAAGAACTCATTTGGAAAGCTCGCTTCATCGCACATCGAACGCAGCATGTCGGCATAGACCTCGACATTGGCGCGAGATCCGGCAAACAGCAGATTGCTCTGGCCGCGCAGCAGACGAAACAAGTCGGCCGCAAGCGCCGCTGGCACCGTCGATTGTTCAAAAGGTTCGGCCGGCTTTCCCGTCGGATCGCCATCGTCTGTGGTGGGCGTGAGATCGCCTGGTGCGGTGCCGTCCAGCAGATAACCCCGGATCTGCAAACGGACCCCGTTTCCCTCGTCCTTGCCTTCCACGATCGTGACGCTGGCCCCTTTGCCGGGTCGCAGCGCCTCGGCAGCCAGGCTCATGTCGCCAAGTGTTGCCGAAAGACCAATTCGATCGATGCGGTCCCGCGCGGTCGCCACCTCGATCCTGTTCAGGATCGACTGCAGCTGCATGCCACGCTCGGTGCCGATGAAGGCATGCAACTCATCGATGACCACCGCATCCAAACGCGAAAACATCTGCGCAACCTCCCCGCCCCTGCGGACGAGCAACGCCTCAAGCGATTCCGGAGTGATCAGCACGACACCCGACGGTCGCTTTCGTGCACGGGTTTTGGCGTCCGCCGACACGTCGCCATGCCATTTGTGCAGGAGGACGCCACTCCCTTCGCACAGGCTTTCCAGCCGCCGGTGCTGATCGTTGATCAGCGCCTTCAACGGGCTGACATAGAGGATGGCGAACCCATCGGCGCTGCCTGCGTGCTCGCCATACCGGGTCAACAACGGCAGGAAGGCGGCTTCAGTCTTGCCGGCGGCAGTGCGCGCGGAGATCACGACATCGCCGCCCGCGAGGATGGCCGGGATGGCTTTTTCCTGGACATCCCGTAGCGACGGCCATTTCCGCTGCCATATCCAGCGCCTGACCGGCTCGGAAAGCGTGTCAAATGCGGAGGGTTGCAAGCTCGTCGTCCGCTCCCCCTACGTCGTCGATAAGCTGGTCGCCTGCACCGCCTCGATCGTCCGCGACGTCCACTGCGCCGAGCATGTCTTTCCAATCTGTGCCGGGGTTTTGCTGGAGGATCGCGAGCAGATCGACGAAGGCTTTCACCGTGTTGCGCGGGGTCCGAAAATAAGCCTCGCCGATCCGGTTGGCGCAATGGTCCATGAAGGCGTGGAGTGCCTCGTCCGGAACCAGCCATTTTTCCTGATCGCCGGCCGCGAAGACGTCGCGCAGTCGCTCCAGGAGATGGTAGAGTTCCTCCGGCGTCAGGTTCGGCAGGTTGACCACCGGACCGGAATAGTCGGCCAGGCCATTGCCGGCAAAACTGTTCCCTGCAAGGCGGGATTGCAAGGCCTCGTAGGAGTAAAGGCCGCGCCGCGTGTCGAGCAGAAATTCTGGTGTGCCGCCCAGAATGAAGCCGATGCCCTGCGTCGTGCCCTGCAGGACATCGTTGAAGACGCGCAGGATCTGCTCGTAGTTCTGTTTGCGGGCCTGGGCACTCTGCAGCTTGTAGAGATTGACGAGTTCGTCGAGGCAGACCAACAGGCCGCCGAAGCCAGCCAGTCTTGTGAAGCGAGCGAGCAATCTCAGGCCATCGTAGAAGGACGCGTCGTCGATGATGGTACGCACGCCCAGATCGCCTCGCGCCTCTGTCTTGGTCGTATATTCGCCGCGCAACCAACGCAGCGCGGCGTCCTGCAAATTGCTGTTTCCTTCCTCGTAACCCCGCGCATAGGCAACGATGACAGTTGCGAAATCATAGCCACCGACCATCTCGCGAAGATCGCCAAGGCCTTCCTTGATGGCGATTTCAATAGTCGTCCCGTTTGAGGAAGCGCGTTCGGATGCCTTTTGTATGTAGCTTTCCAGAATGTTTCTGAGCGCGCCTCCGTCTGGTGCCGTGCGGGTCGCAAGGCTGGTGACGAGCTCAGCATAGAGCGTGCGCGCCTGCCCGCCGGTGGCGTGGATGCGGCGATCCGGAGAGAGGTCGGCCTGGCAGACGGCAAGCTTGCGCTGAAGTGCAATTTGCCTGATGAGAAACAGGAAAAAGGTCTTGCCCGCACCATAGGCGCCGATGACGAGACGGATACTCGACCCGCCGTTGCTGATCCGCTCGATGTCCTGGATCAGCGCTTCGATCTCGCGCTGGCGCCCCACCTGAATATGCTGGAGACCGATGCGCGGCACGACACCGGCGCGCAAGGCGCTGATAATGGTGTCTCGATCTCTCGGTTTGATAGGCGGGGGTTTTGTCGTCATGCTGACATTCCTTCGACGGATACGGTAAGCGACGGAGATTGGGGAGTAGCTTCGGAAAACAGGCTGGGGTTAACGAGGACAGGGTCCTCGCCATCCAGGACGAGTTCGTCAAAGCGGTCGAGCGACCAATTGTTTAGTGCTTGCTTCGCCGCGCCCGGCATCAGGTCGGCATTGCGCACCAAACGCTCAAAATCCGAAGCCGTCCAGGTTTCCTGCTCGATCAGTTGCGACAGAAGCCACGCATAGCGTCGCTCCAGTCCGTCGAAGCGCGCATCCCCATTGGACGTCTCGATTTCTTCGATCGCGGGCTGAAGCTCGATCGGCGGCTCTGCTTCGTCCACGAAGATATCGGCAAGGACGCTGGAGGTGCTGCGGGTTTCGCGTCGGATCGCTTCGAGACGCGAGATGTCGACGCGCGTCGCAGGCGCGCTGGCAGACGCCGGCGACACCGGAATGCCGGGCGGCTGAATCCCGGCAGGGATAACCAGGGGAAGATCGTCATTTCCGTCGCGCGGCCTGTTCTGCGGCGCGACACTGCCATGCAGTCGCGAATACAGCGAGTTTTCGTCCAGACCCATCTGCCGGAACAGCTTCTCGAGCTGCGACACTTCTCGCGCGTGAAGGGTTCCGTCTGCGGCTGCTACAGCCACCAATTCATCGGCGAGATCTTCGCGGCGGTCCGCTGGCACGTCCCCTATGCGTTTAGTCCAGTCCAGAACGCGGCCGGCATCGGCCGCGCAGACCTTGAGCTCGGCTTTGAGGCGGACACGTTCGTCCCTCGACAGACCGGGCGCCTCGTCTATCTTCTCGAAAAGCCTGCGTTCCTCCAGGGGGTGGAGGAGACCGTCCGCGAACGCAATCACCATGCCGAGCATGATTGACAGTTGCATGGAGCGGTAGTGCTGGCCCGGTTCGGGATCGGCTTCAGCTTCGCGCTCCAGGGCAAAGACCATTGCCAGTGCGTCTGGCTTTGCGGACTTCAGAGAAAAGCAAGGGTCCGCGGTGTTGCCATAGCCGAGCGCGGCCAGAATTCCCGACAGTTCCTTCTGCTTGGCCCGCGTGGCAATTTTGCCAGGCTCCATCCCGGCCAGTTGGGCGAGTTGCTGAATGGATACCAGGGCACCATCGCTCACCAGTTCCCGGAACCGGCTCAACGGCTGACCAGGAAGCTCTTCAGCATTCTTCACGCGCAAACCCAAAGGCAGCTGAGCCACGGCGGCAAGGGTAGGCCTCAGTCCTTCCGAACGGCCGAGCATGCGGCTGTAGTCGTCCAGCCGATCGGTGCAGTCATCAAAGATGCGGCGTGCGCCGCCTATCGGTTCGCTGCGGTTGGTGATGTCCGGCAGGTCGCCGCCAAGGGGGCGAATGTCGAGATCGAACGTCCCGCTGCACGCACGGTAGTTGACCTTCAGTTTTCGCACTCCGGCTGCCGCAACGCGCACACCATTGGGATATTTCTTCTCCACCGCTTCTGCGAACAGTTCTCGCAATACAGTCTGTGCCCGTCGCGCCGGCGTTCGCACCCGCGTCTCAGGATCGGCGATGACGTAAGCCAGCAAAAGATCTGGCTCTATCGCGTCTCCGCTACGCACCCGCATCCCGAGGGCAACCTTCAGCATTATCGGGATGTCGTAGCTATTTTCCTCGACCTCCAGATCAAGCTTTTCCGGCAACTCAGCCGATTTGAGCTGGTAAGCCGAAAGCAGCTCACCGGCATAGCGCTTGAACGACCCATTCCCTCCGTACACCTGCAACAGCCTGCGAACCTCGGCAACGACACCATCGGCGTCGGCTGGGCTTTCCTCCAACATGAGGCGTCGTTCGAGACCGTAGAAATAGAGGAACACGTATCCGATATAGGCTTCGGGATCGGAGCGCGATCCAGCAAGCCAGTCCAGATAGGATTTTCGCGCCGCGGGCGAAATGCGGGAGTAAGACGGCCAGTAGCCCATCGTTTGACCCAGCGGATCGCCGCGAGCGGCCACGGTCAACCTCGGATCGATCAGACAGTTCTCCGCGTCGACTGAACTTCCCTGTCTCGGCAGATGCTCACCTACATAAATCATGCCCCCGCGAATGTTATGGCTTCCGACCGTCGTTGCGGAATTAGCCCGAATCCAATGCGCCTGGCTCGCGGCGGGACTCGCTCGCACTGGGGGTAGCCGGTCGAACCAGCGCGGCTGGTCCGACACGGCCGTGTTGGGAACAAGAATAGGGCCGCGCCGCGGAATGAAATCCGAAACCTGAGCATTATGCGATGCGAGCGATCCTTCGATTGTTGGCGCTGCGGGGGCGACCTTGGTGTCCTCAATGCTTTGCCAACCCGCTGCTGCGGGAGCGGCTGAAGACTTAGGCGCTGGTTCGGGCGGTCCAAAGGCTCCGCGTTGTCTGATGAAGTCGTGGACAGCTTTATTATGTGCCGCAACAGAAGTCGCAATATCTGATGGTAAGGTTTGTTTCTGTTCGACCGGTTGTCTTCTAACTGCAATATTGGCTGGAACGATCACATCGTTCCGAACCAAGAGGTGCCTGTTGCTTCTGGCCGATTGGTCGAGACTGCTATCAAGTTGGCTGCCCTTGCTTTCGGAACCCGACGGCTGCGTCTGATCCGTTGCGGCCGTAGGTAAAATGAGAACAGGATCGCGGTTTCGAATGGATTCCGCTATCTGAGCATTATGCGATGCGAGCGATCCGTCGCTTGTTGTCGTTACCGGGGTGACCTTGGTAGCCTCTAAGCTTTCCCAACTCGGTTTTGCAGGAGGTGCCTGCAGCCTGGCTGAAGGATTGGCCCCTGATTTTGGCCGTCGGATTGCTCCTCTCTGACGGATGAAATCGTGGACAGCGGCGTTGTGTGCTGCGATTGAAGCCGCAATGTTCGGCGACAGGATCGGCGTTTGTTCGAGTGGCTGCCTTCTATCAGCAATGCTGGCTGGCACCACGCGATCGTTCGGAATACGCAGGCGGTGCCTGCTACTTCTGATCGACCGGTCGAGACCGCGATCAGGTTCGCTGCTCTTACTTCCGGACCGTGCTGGAACCGGGTCCGCGCCTGGCTTTCTTCGCCGTCTCCGCAAGAAGAAGAACGCGGTTGCGACCGCTAGCAGGCCCAAATAGATCAAACGCGGTGTGGGGGTGGTTGGCGCCTCGCCGACCTTATTGGGCTCGGGCTCCAAACGATCGGATTTGGCTGACGCCCCCTCAGTGTGCGCCGCCAAAGGCGGCGCCTGGTGGACATCGCCATCAGCTTGCCGGGCTTCACCGTGACCTGTCTGTGGAGTTGTCTTCGTTGGAACACCAGGTTTCTTTAAGACCGACGGGGGCGATTGCGTGGCAATGGGCGTCAACGGGCCACGCGTCACCTGAGGTCGCGGAAAAAGTGCGGCTGACGTCGCTTCGTCCAAAGTACCGGTCTGAGGAAGATTGTTCGCTTTCTGGAAAGCCTTGAGCGCACTGATGGACCGACGTCCCCAATTCCATCCGCGGTCCCGAGATCGTAGCCATGGTCGGCAAGCGCTTGTTGAATCTGCCGAGCGGAATGTTGCGATTCCTGTGAAGTTGCGGGGTCTGTGACGCTCAATGCTGTCGCCAAGGCGACCACCACAGTCCAAGAAAATGGCAACCTCATCCCTTTTGCCCCGCCGTCCCAGTTTGAGCATAGCTGGGATGAGTTCTTTTGAGAACTCGCGCTATTACATTTCCTCCGAATGAGGGGACGTTCAACAGCAGAAACTGCCGATCCCTTTGATTGCACTCTTCCCCCTCGAACTCGTCCTCGTTCAGCCCGAACAGGATCTCCATTCACAATAGCCGATCTGCGATGACAACGATGGGCCCTAAGGCCGGCCCTAACGAGGCCGGCCTGAATTTCGACCCATGTCCGAAATATGCCGCAAATTTCGGACAATGCGCCACCTGTCGGTCTGCCCACTGCTTATCGCCGATCAATCTCTTGATCAGGCACAAGCAGACGCAGCGGTCGTTCCGTCGTCTGTGTCCAGCTATTCGTCGGTCCCGACTTCAACGGCCTCCTGGAGGCCGGCAAAGTCCGGCATGATATCGCCCGCCAACAGCTTCTCCTTCGACAGCAGTCCGGCATCCTCGAGCGCTTCGAAATCCGGCAGGTCGCGCAGCGTATCGAGCCCGAATTCCAGCAGGAATTCTTTCGTGGTCACATAGGTGTAGGGCGCGCCGGGGGTGGGGCTGCGCGGGCCCGATGCGATCAGTCCAGCCCCGCGCAGGTGGCCGATCAGGTCGCGAGAAATCTCCTTGCCGAAGAACGACGACAGGTCCGCGCGGGTGATCGGCTGGAAGTAGCCGATGCACATCAGCACGAGCACCTCTGACTGGGTGAGGTCTGTCGCGCGCTCGTTGCCGCCGACCGCGGCACGGATGGCGTCGGCATAGGCCGGCCGCGTCAGATGCTTCCAGCCGCCGGCGACGGCAACCAGGTCGTAGGGCCGGCCGCGCAGATCCTCGCGAATGTCGTCGATCAAAAGGTCGATGCTGCAGCTTTTGCCGACAATACGCGCGAGGATATCACGTGTTACCGGTGCGCTGGCCGCAAAGATCGTGGCCTCGACGCGATGCATCCATTCGCGCCAGCGCGCTTCCGGCGGCAGGTGATCCAGCTCCCGGTCAAACAGCTGGTCAGCTGATCGCCGTTCGCCCGATCGACGCTCATCTGACCGGCTCTCCCCTCGCCTGCGCGCTGCCTCCGCCATGATCGTCACAGCCCGTAGATGCGGAAGGTGGGACGGCCGGACAGCTCGCGGACGGCGTCGAGCTCGACCAGCCGGTCGAACAGGCGGCGCAATCCGCGGTCGCTCATACCGGCGATCTTTTCAGAGGCAACGATCGCGTCGTCGGACAAGAGCCTTTCGACGACCATGTCCGCCGCCCTGGCCCGGAGTTTCGGCGCGACGGCAAGCAGCCGGTCTGCGCGACGCTCGAGCTCGGCGGAAAGATCAATGGCGCGCAGCGCGGCCCGCGCCTGCGCGGCCAGCAAGCTTTTGGCCCGATCGGATTCCGTTTCGGCACCCGGAGCCAGAGCGGCAGTCACTGGTCGACGCGCCCGGCCCGTACCCATAGCTAAGGCCGCCTCGCCGCCCAGCAAAGGGATTGCATGCGTCCAGCCTAGCCGCTGCGCGAGCAAGGCATCGGCGAGCCAAGCTTCAACTGCGCGCCCAAAGCCGTGGCGCTCGGCGGCCATGAATGTGCCGGTCAGCCTTGCGACCATGCCAGCGCCGGCCGCCAGTTGCCGGAGGTCATCCGCCAGATCGCTGACCACCTCATCATCCGGGGCGTAGCCGAACTCTTCCAACACCGCAGCGAGGTTTTTCTCCGTCAGCAATTCGTCCCCGGGCCGGGCTGCCAGCCGGCGCCAGGCAATCAGCAAAAGCCCGGCGGGACCGACGGACAAAAAATCGCCCGGCCGTGTGAGCAGCACGACGTCGCGCAGCGCGCCTTCATTCTCGACGCGGCCGGCTTGCCGTGCCGTCACCGCAGCCGCCGCAAGCGCGAGGCGTTGCCGCCAGGCTCCAGCCCACCGCTCCTGCCGGCGGACCACCGCATCGAGCGCGCCGATGGTGGCGCCTGCGGTGAGCGCGACGTCCTCAACATTTTTTCCCGTAAGGCTTTGCGCATCCGCGATGGCCCGGCGCAGCCAGGCCGGCACCGTTGCGATCGGCACAGTCGAAGGGGCGCCGGCAAGCGTGCCATGGTGGCGTGGAGAGGGTTTGGGACGCAGAATCATCGAAAACACGATGAATCATGGCGGCGCTTTTGGCAACAGAAGTGGACGAAAAGCGCTGTGCTTGTCTTGTTAATAGAACGAACGATAATCTTGCATTGTCGAAATCTTGGAAACGAATCCGCAGATCAACGATCTCTACTTTTCCCGGCCCGAAAATCTACGCAAGCTAAAGATTCGACCTAAGAGGGGAGGGCCATCGTGCTAGCCCCTCCCCTCTTCCGGGAGAAAAAACCCGCAGCTGGATCGTCGGAGCTGCTGGTCGCTATGCAAAACGCCCCTGTGCGAATCCGTCACCGTCGGCGCGTCGAAAAATACTACCTAACACGGTCGTCAAGCACGCGGCGCTCGCATTTCTCATCCGGCCATCCTCGCAGTCACGCCATTCGCCTTCAGAGCCGCCATCAGCATCGGTCCGACGGAAAACTGCCCTGCCCTCGCCTTTTCGGTCAAAACCCGCAGATAACCGCCGGCCGAGTTGATATGCTGCGCCCGTTGCAAGATACAGGCAATCACGATGGCAGCGACCTCCTGGCCCATTACATGGCAAGCCTCCTCGTATGCTGAGGGCGAAATACCAAGGTAGCCTCGCACCTGGGCTGCGGTAATCATCAAATCGCGCCAGTTTCCGATCCCTCGCACGGCATAGTCTGCAATTTCCGGGCAGGCTTTCAGCACCAGCCCTATTGGATAGCTTTTCAGCTTCTCATGGGTTGCCTGCCTTGGCTCGACCGCCGCCCTGCTTTTCTCTAAAGCCGGTTCAAATACAAAAATGGAGTCTGTGTTTGAATCAGATTGCTGCCGCTCATTTTGGGACTCATTGGCGCTAGGATTCGTGGAATTCATAAAGCTTTCCAGCATCATATCCACTTCGTCATGAAGTCTGGTCAGATCGGCAACAATTGCCTCCAGTTCGGACAGCCCTGCCCGCCGCGGGATTGCATCTACAATGGCCCTGAACCGTCTCCAGACGGCTCCCCAGTCGCCAGGGACGTCCTCCTCGATCGCAGCCTCAACGAGTTTGTGGATGTCGCGACGATGGAGCGTAATCCGCTCCCTCATTAACCTGAGCGCCTGGCTGTCGGCGCGCACCTGTTCGGCAGCATGCTGAAACTCAGCGGCCCGCGTCAGCATCGGCGCCAGCGAAAATCCGAACGCTTCCGCAATAGCACCACCTTTTCCCTTCCGGGCGAACCTTTTGCCGTTTGGACTGTCCCGACGGATGATCAGGCCACAACTCACCAGTTCGGCCAGGTGTCGGCGTAACGTGGAACTGGGCATGCCGTGTGCGCGAAGCGACAGTTGCGCATTCGAAGGAAAGACCATCAGGCCGTTTTCCTCGCTGATCTGGTCGTCCGGATAGAACGACAAGAGCGCGCTCAGCACGGCAAGAGCGCGATCTCCCACACCTACGACAGTCTTGCCTTCGCACAACCAACGATAGACCTGCCATTTTTCCACAAGAGCCCCTTCCGGAATCTCTCGTGATGCCGCATTCGCTTGCACCAAGGCAAGCGTCATCGGCCGCCGCCCAAAGGGCGTCGTCGCAATATTCGTCTCCATTTTCTTTCACCCTCGATTAGGCAAAAGAAATCTGCTCGCCAAAACGACGCCAATGACTCTTGACAGTGATTCGTGGAGATGCGATTCTCAGAGTGCTTAGTTCAGAGAGAGGCTTCCACGGCTTGCCGTTCGGGGGCCTTTTTCTTTTGCGGTTTCAGACTCCTTGTTTCGTGATGGACTTCCGAAAGGCCTCAAACAGGTCGTCCAGTTGTCCGGCGATAAACGCTGCGAAACGCGATCCTTCAGCCTCTCCCACGGCAATCATGGTAGTTTTTCCGTTGTCTTTGAGGCTGACGCTGACTGTTTTGTCTGGAGCAGCCCAGGATTTCATAGCAATCTTGGGCTTTGATGGCTTGGCCGGACCCGCAGGTTCTTTGATCGCGATATGATCCGATGGAAGCGTCTCAAGCAGAATAATGAATCTGTCGTCGGACGTTGCCTCGCGAAATTTGCTTTTGCGAATAAGATCGAAAGCTTTTGCGAGTGAGCCGTCTATGGAACAGCGGTTCGAGAATTCCTGCCATCGTCCTCGACCAATCCCGGGAGCTTTACCAATCGATTGCAGTATCTCCTTGTCGACCGATGAGGCGATTTTGATCATCTCGGAGACATGCGATTTTCCTGTCGACAGCGAAGCGCAGATGGTGTCCCGTTTGTATCCCGCTTCCTGCTGCGCAAGCGCAAAAGCGCACTTTTCAATGTATGAAAGATCCTCTCGAGCGGTGTTTTCTTCGCCTTGGAAAATGACTGCTTGTTCGTCAGTTAACTCGCGGACGGCCGCTTTGAATCCGATCCCAAGCTGCTTAGCTGCCGCTAATCTTCTGCGACCATAGACGATTTGAAACTCGCCATCCTTGCCTTGTACTGGCCGAACCAATCCAGGCACAATTTGACCGCGCTCCCGCATGGATTCAGTGATCTCAGCAATGGCGGAAACTTCGTAGGCGTCATCATATCGATCAGTGATAGACGACGGCCGTATTTTGTCGGGATCGAGTTCAATAATCTGTTCGCCTGACTTCAGTAACTTGTCGGCGATATCGCTACGTTCTTGCATTTGGCGAACACCAGCCGCCACCTTCATCAGGTGCGGCGATGACGTGCGGCGGCCGACGCCCTCCTCCGAATTGTCCTCCCCGAGTTGCCCCAAAACAGCAGCAAACATGCCCTTAGAATCTTTACGGCTCACTGTTCACGCCTCCATGCCATTGTGATGAGGCTTTCTATTTCCGCGTTCGCGGCATTGATCGATTCGATTGCACGATCATAAGTTTTAGGTGCCGAAAACCTCGATCGTTGCACTTCATAGAGGCTCTGCTTCCAAGTGAGAGCGTCCGCAACCGCAGTGGATTTGGAGACTGAATTCAGAAGTAAATCCTCGCCAAACACTTGGCGCATTAGGGCCTGCATGTTGGCTTGCGGGTGGTCGTTGGCCTCAAACTTTGTGATGAGGAATTTGGCGAAATCCCAACGTGCGCCTGCACCAGCCTCATCCAGGATTTGCATATAAGATGCGGCCAGCTCCAAAAACTTCCCTGTGGAGTCGACATCGAGCATGTGCGCTGGAACTGGGATTAGGACTCCGGTAGCGGCAGTGAGCGACGAAAGTGTCAGGAAATTGAGTGACGGCGCACAGTCGAGAAGAACGATGTCGTAGCTATCGACGATCTGTTCGAGGGCCTGTGACACTCGAAGCAGAAAACTGGTTCCACCGCTTTTGCGCATCTCAAGGGTAACGGCCGTTTCGAATTCTGTCAGCTCAAGACCGGCGCAGATGACGTCGAATCCGATGATATGCGTCTGATGAATAATCTTTTCCGTTGGCACCGGATCATCAAACCGAATCGCTGAGTAAAGGGTGTCACCTTCTCGGTAGTCAAATCCGGGTAACGCTCCTTGCAGACTCGTTAACGACGCCTGGGGATCCATGTCGACTGCGAGAACGCGATATCCACGTAGCGCCAACCAATGACCCAAGTGAATAGTGGTCGCTGTCTTGGACGATCCACCTTTGAAGTTCGTGATCGCAATGATCTGGCAATCCTCGCCTTTAACACGACGAGGATTGATCCATTTCTTCCGTGCCTTTTCCGCCAGGTGCATCCGAAGGTCCAGCACCTGCT